>JAZRNY010000023.1:0-73415 GCA_045648445.1 Acutalibacteraceae bacterium | reverse complement strand
GTAAAAGAATATGATGAGTTATTTAACGGAAAATATGAAGAACTGGAGTTTAACAGAATTAAATAAGACATAACACAAGGCGGCAGTTCTTTTGTGTGTAATTAAAATTGAACAGTTTTACTGTTTAAGATAACCTCACTTTAGCCAAGGTGCTTTCAAAAGAAGAACTTTTAAAAATTGCAGAGTCAATAAAAAAATCGGAGTGAACGTTCACTCCGATTTTTTTATTTGAATTTAAGCATTAAGCAGGTGTTTGAGGGGATTTCGAATTGTACCTTTTCACCATTAAACGTTTTAATGATTTCACCTTTAGAATTTATTAAATCTGCGCCGAGAGTACCGTTTAAATCAATTTCGCAGGTTTCTTCCTTGCTTGTGTAGGTGGCGAGTATCTGCGCCTTTTCGCCTTTGCTGTTAAGCCACGCGCTTGTAAGCACGGCGGGATAAGTTTCGTAATCACCCGTTTTAAGCTTGAACATATTTTCCTCTTCGCATTTAAGAGGCTTTGGCGCGGTCATTTCACCGAAAACCAAAAATTCTTTGCCGACACCTCTTCGCATTTCGGTAGCATTTTTAATAAATTCCATAATGGGAGTTCTATTGGGCAAAGTTGAAAAATCACGCTGTCCCCAAGCCCAAATAATTTCGCCGTCTTCATTTATAACTACGGTTAAAAGGTCACCGATAATAAATGAATATGCAAGACGGAGCATATGGAAATTGGGGGATTTATTAACGTCGAAGAAAAAGGTTGAGCAAACCGAATTGCCCGAAAAATTATGCAGATATTTATGATAGATATAAGCGTAAATCGGTATAGGCTTAGCCGCAGAATAGTTAAGATTAAAGCGGTTATCACTTAAATTAAGATAGGGAATATAGGCTTCTGCCGCGGCAGATTCGCAACCCAAGAGAATGTCTTTACCCAAACATGCCTTTAATTTTTTGAGAAAATCGGTCATATGCTCAACCATCCATTTGCCGGGAACGGCAGGGTGGGAGTGCTTATCACTGTAGCAAAGATAGGGGGTACCGCCGTGGTTCTGGTCAAGAATTTGTATGTAATCTACCTTGCCCGACTTCATTTTTACGGCTTCCTTTAAAATCACGTCTTTAGTGAAATCTTCACTTATGCACATATCGTAACTTTTGCGTTGCTGCTGACAGGTGTTGGATACGATTTCGCCAGTAGGGGAAGCGCACATATGTTTTGAAAGACCTTTTTTATTATATTCGTCTTCCATATTAAAGTCGTTTATATTACTGTAAAGAGAATAACTGATACCACTGCAATAAAGACCCAAAAGATGATTTCTTTTGTGGATTTCATCAGCAAAATCGGTAAGAAGTTTTTCACCGCCCAAAGGAGGCCAAACGTAAGGTGGAGCCCAAGGAGCAGTACCTTCCCAGTGCATAAGAAGCGCCATTATTCTGCTGTTGGTGCTACTTGCAATTTCGTCAATAAAGGGCAAAGCGTTGTTATATGGGAAAAGTTTATTTGGTCCCGACGGGTCCATATCGTGAACGCCCTGAAGGGGATATGCTACTATAAGGGGGCTGTCGGCATACCACTCAGGTAGGTTTTCATTATCTTTGACAGCCACAAGACCTTCGGGAAGATTTTCATAAAACCATTTTCTGTAAAGTTCGGCGGCGCAGTGCCAGTCGCCCTTAAAGAAATCAATAACCTGATTAAAGGGTAGGGTATAGTTTACGGTATTTTTATCTTCACCGATAAAAAGTCTGAACTGAAGTTTAATGGCATTGTCAATAGGACGGCAGTCAATGCCTTTAAGACCTCTGCCGCAATCTTCACTTGCAATGTAAATACCTGCAGTATCGTCGTAATATGAAATAAACTGACTTTCGACTACTGCGGGGAAAAGTGCGTGAAGTCCAAGGCTTGGATATTCAATATCCTTGTATTTTGAATTTCCGTTTTTCTCTTTAAGTTCAATATCATCGTATAAAACGCCTTCGTTTATATCCATTACGATTTTACCGCTGCCGCCCTGTTTTACAAGGTCACTGCATACGGCAATCTGCAAAAAGTCGACCCACTCAACATATTTGCCGGTATTGTTTATAAAAGAAAAGTTGGCAGATATTTTGTCTTTAAAGTTAATGTTTACTATAAACGTAATTTTTTCAAATACAAATTCGGCACAAATACCTTCGGAAATTTCACTTATCTGAACCTTTTGCGCCTCATCACTTTCGATATAAGAAGTCTCATATTTATCCCTTAATCTAAAGGCAAAAAGAGGAAGTCTTGTTTTAATAAACTGTTTGCCGCCGCTTGAAAGACTGACAAAAGCGCCAAGAACGTCAATTTCTGCCGTATATTTTTCATTAGAAAATAACATAACTTATACCTTATACTCTTTTAGTTTTCATTTTTCTTGCGATTAAAGTGAGCGCGAGAAGAATTATGTATAAAACTGCAATTATAATGAATATAGAACTCCAACCGAATTTTTCTTTTACGTAACCGAAAATCATAGCCTGAACTGCGGCGCCCATATAAACCGCCCAGTCAAATACGCCGACTACGGTAGAGGAAAATGCTCTGCCGCCTATATCACCGGCAATCGCCCAAATAACGCCCGTTACCATTGCAAAAACACCGAGTACAAAAAGCATTGCGGAAGCGGCAGGCTGACTCTTTATAAATGGGAAAGCAACCATACCGCCAATGGTAATAAGAGAAGCAATTATAAGCATTGGTTCGCGTTTGCCCTTTAAAAGTTTATCGGTAATAAGGGGGAATACGAACATTGCGCAGGCTTGACCGAAGGGGAGAAGAATTGCCGAGAAAATACCGTCTTTTATAGAAAGACCGAGTTCTTCCATAAAATAGGTAGGTATCCAGGTAATAAGACCGTATCTGCCGATACCTGCAATAGCGGAAATAAGGCAAAATATAATAACCTTTGGTTCGCTGAAAAGAACTTTATAGGGATAAAGGAAACCGCGTTTTTCGATTTCGGCTGCAAGGGCATCGTCTTTACCGTCGCTTTCTTCGGCAAATGCTTTAAGACCTATATCTTCAGGTTTTTCTTTAAAGAAAAAGAAGAAGGCAATAAGCATAACTACCATAGGAATCATAGGATAACGGAATGCTGCGCGCCAGCCCCAGTCTTCATTCCAACCAAGACATAAAAGTATGGTCATATAGGTAACAACCTGAGCAAGTCCCGAAAAAGCAGTGGTAAGGCCGGTAGCAAAACCGCGCTTTTCCTTTGGCCACCATTTGTTTAATACACCTAGTCCGTTTGACCAAACCATAGACTGAAAGAAACCGTTAAATCCCCAAAGTACAGCAATTACGGGTATAGAACTTTGGAAAGAAATAACAACGTTTAGTATAGCCGACGCCAAAACCCCAAACATCATAAAACGTTTATAGCCGAAAAAGGCGCCAAGTCTTCCGTTAATTAACTGACCGAATGCATAACACCAGAAAAGCGCTGACGACACAACGCCTAAGGCGGCGGTGGTAGAACCAAGTTGTTCTGCCATTTCTGCCATAACTAAATTTATGTTTTGTCTTCCGTTATAAAAGAATAAGTATGTAGGCCGAAACTTAAAAGCATAAGCCAACCCCATAAAGTGAATTTTTTATATTCGCTGGGTGAATAACCAAAAGTATTTTTGATTTTTTTCATAAAATAACCCCTTTCGTTTGTTCTTATAATTATATCAATTATTAATAGCGAGGTCAATCAAATAGTTATTTTTTTGGAATAAAAAGTCATTTTTTTGGAAGCGGGATTTGTTGACGGTAAGTTTCTTATATTATATTTATATTTTTATTGTAAATGTAATAAAGGGTTTTGGGTTCTCCTAACAAGCAGGACATTTGGGCGCCTAAATGTCCTGCTTGTTACGGCAAAAGACAAAATTAAAAGCTGTGTAGAAATTCTACACAGCTTTTTTACTGTCCTTTAGAGTATGACTCTTAATGCCTCGGTTTTTGCTTTTATTTTTTCTTATTCTTTTTTCTGAATATAAAACTTCTGAATAGAATTACGTTCATTAAAAGGAAGAATGCAATTAAGATAATAAAGGTTAAATATGGGCGCTGTGGCGCTAAGGTTGCAAGAAGCATAAGGGGGAAGCCGAATACGATAGCGGGGAAGTTCTGATAAACAAGGTTATCGGCGGCAGGGGTTTTAAAGTCGCCGTCAAGTTCACGCAGAAGTATGATACCCGTACTTGCCGTGCCCGTCAGCATACCGTACATAGTCAGGAACTGCTCTTCGGAATAGTCCTTAAATAGAGTTCTTGCAGTAAGTAAATTATAAAGATAGGTAATGACAAGACCTACAATGCCCATTATAAGAATGATGCCCCAATAGTCTTTTAAAGCACCAAGACGTATGGCGGCGATACCTGCAACAACCATAATATCAAAGAAGAAATTAGAAACTCTGGTCATGAGGAAGTCGTTGACGTAGTCCCTTTTGATTGCCTTTTTCTTCTTAAGAAGATTTATTGCTGCTTTTACGAGGGTGGCGGAAATTACACCTAAAAGGAAGTTAAAGCCGTAAATTACAGCCTTCATACCCGGAAGCAATTTTCCGAGCAATAACATAAGCACAAAGGCGAGTAAATAGGCAAGGCAGATAAGCGCCATCTGAACGGTCAGTTTATCAATGCTTTCCTGCATGGGAATTTCGTTTTCAGACTGAATTTGTTCTGAAGAAATTTTTCCTTCTTCGTATTTTGAATTTCCGATTTTGCCTTTTTTTCTAAGCACGTTAAGATGGATTACACCGCCTATACTTGCACTTATAAAGCCGAGAGCGGCAATGGTAAGACCAAAACTCTTTCCACCCGTAAAGCCCATACCTTCGTAAATGGTTCCGTAGTTAAGCGCCTGACCGGTACCTTGACCGTAGCCAAAGGGAAGAAGCACTCCTGCGGCGGGGAAGAAATCCTTTACAAAATATACTGCAACAAGCGAAATGGCGAATCCGCATACTGCCTGTAAAAGATAGGTAGAAACGGTGTTTACACCTGTGTTGAAAATCTCAACGGCACGTTTGCCGTTTAATTTGCCTTTAGAAGATTTAAAGGCTGATGCTATAAAGCCTAAAGCGAGAGTATGATAGGTGATAAGCTCCAGCATAGCCGTTCCGTTACCGCCGAAAAGTGCGGTATCGAACATAATGTCACCTGTAATCCATTTGTAAATGCCGGCTACTACTATTAAAATAGCACCGCCCAAAACAGAAGTTGGTATAAGGGATATTCTTAAAAGCTTGATGGATTTTTTTAATACGTTAGCCACCAGCAAACTCATAAGAAGAACGGCTATAACGCAAAAAAATCCCCAAACCTTAAAGTCCCAAAAATTTTCCATCAGTATCACCTCTTGAAATATTTTTGTATCTGAAATAAATATTTACGTATTTAAGAGCGTTAAAACGTTTGTTTCCCTTAAACTGATAAATTGTATCGCCGTTATAAACGTTTAATTTGTTTCGCCCTAAAACTGAAGCGGCGCTTATTTGGTCAAAAGGTAAAACAAGTTGGTTTTCAGCGTTTTCATCTATTACGATTTTGTCGCCGTATAATTTAACGTTGGCATTTTTTCGCAAAAGAAGTTTCTTTTTATAAACGATAACCTGACGAAGTTCGCTTACGTCTTCATACATAGGTTTATTGTAAAAAGGTTCGAGGTCAAGACCGTTTACGTAATCGTTTTGGAATTCGTACCAATCGTTAACAAAGGTGAAAGGCAAGTCAAACCCTTTGCCCGATAGAGTTTTATCTTCGTTATAAATTACGGTTTTGTTGCAAGAAAGACAGGTCATTTCGTTTTTATGACTTTCAAAACGGCTTAATTTGCAAAAAGGACAAACGTAAATTGCGCGTTCAAGATATTCGGCGCGTTTTTTTGATTTAAAAAGAAAGTCCCTTTTGGCTTCGTTTACGTAAAGACCGTTTGTAATTCTTTCCATTAACTGTTCGTTTGTAAGGTCTTTGTATTCTTCGGGAGAGATAACCTCGCTTACAAAGGCGTCCATTTTACCGCGTCTTACTTTGTCGGTCCAACGTGGTTCTGCACCGTATCCGCCCTCTATTTTATATAAAACGATAGGCAATCCTAATTTTCGTGCAAGGGGCGCAATAGCGGGGTTCATATATTCGGTTTTTCCGCTATATGTACGGTTGCCCTCGGGCGCTATGGCAATGGTGCCGCCCTCACGCGTAATCCTTATACAGTTCATAACCGCCGAAGCGTCGGTGGTCTGCTTTTTAATAGGTATGGGAGCAACTAAATATTTAATGACCTTGGAAAGAAAGCCCATAGAAAAAATATCTTCGGTAGCAAGATAATAAATGGGGCCTTTAAAGGACATTCCTACAAAAAACTGGTCAAAGGGTGTTTGGTGGTTAAGTAAAATAAGATAAGGACGTTTTTGCTGTCCTTTAAATTTATGTATTGTTATGTTGTATTTTAGTCGTGCATAAGGATATAGTACGTAATATGCTAAATTACGTATAATTTTATGGCGCAGTTTTAACCATTTACGTTTCTTTTTGCTCATAAATTTTTCTCCTTTGCAATTTATCCTTTTTATTTTACCACAAAACATAGCGCTTTTACAAGAATAAAATTTTTATGTAAAAAAATGATGAAAAAATAATACGGCTATGGTATAATAAAAATAAAGAAGGTGTTGTTATGTTTGATGCAGTAAAGGTTAAAGATCAATGCGTAAATTGGATAAAAAATTTTTTTGAAGAAAACGGAAAGGGCTGTAATGCAGTAATAGGAATTTCGGGTGGTAAAGACAGTTCTGTTGCCGCCGCCCTTTGCGTAGAGGCACTCGGAAAAGACCGAGTTATAGGCGTACTTATGCCAAAAGGAAAACAGTTCGATATTGATATGGCATATCTTTTGTGTAAGCATCTCGGAATAAAGCAAATAGAAATAAATATTGAAGATACGTTTAACGCTCTTATGGGTGAAATATCTTCAAAAATCGATGTAAGTGAACAAACCAAAATAAATATTTCTCCCCGTATTCGTATGACTACCCTTTACGCAGTAAGTCAGTCTTTTAACGGCAGAGTGGTTAATACCTGTAATTTGTCGGAAGACTGGGTAGGATATTCAACACGCTATGGTGACGCCGCAGGTGATTTTTCTCCTATGTGTAATCTTACGGTTGCCGAAGTTAAAGAAATCGGCAGAGTTTTGGGACTTCCCGACGTTTTGGTTGATAAGGTGCCAATCGACGGTCTTTGCGGAAAAACCGATGAAGAAAACTTGGGCTTTACTTATGCTGAACTTGATAAATATATCCGTACGGGCGAAATTGAAGATAAAGCCAAAAAAGAAATAATAGATAGAAAGCATAAGGCAAATCTCTTTAAACTTAAACTTATGCCCGCTTTTTTACCCGAAATATAAAAAAGACTCCGTCGAGGCACCCTCCGCAAGGAAGGTGCCTCAGTTATATTCGCCTTGCGGCGAGTGATATTGCTTCGCAGTGGTATTATGCTTCGCATAGTGATATTGTCCTACGGACAGTTTTAGGGCGAATATAATATCACGAAAACCGAAAGGTTTTCATATCACTTTTGCCTTTTGGCAAAAATATCACTGCAAACGACAGTTTGCAATATAACTTAACCAAACGAAAAAGAAATTTTGTTTTTTCAGCAAGTATTTACCTTTCTCAAAGTATGTAACCCACTATGACACTTTCACATTCAATGTGCAAAGTGTCATTTGTTTTGTGCAGATAAAAACCGAGAGAGACAACTTCTTTACGAAGTGTCTCTCTCAGGAGTCTTTTTTTGTTACCTTCTTTTTACTGCCGTCGGGATAGAGAATAGTGGTATTGTTAAGCTGAATTTCAAGGCTTCTTTTGTAGCTTTCAATATATTCTCTGCGAAGAACTGCCTGTTCAGCCTTTTCTTCTTCGCTAAGTCCTTCGGCTTTACTTTTTCTTGCAAGAAAATTTATACGGTCGATTTTACTTTGTTCCATTATATTTCGTTTCTTCCTTCCAAAGCTCTTGTAAGAGTTTTTTCGTCTGCATACTCAAGGTCACCGCCGACGGGAATGCCGTAGGCAAGGCGCGTTACCTTTACTCCCAGCGGTTTTGCCAGACGGGAGATATAACTTGCAGTAGCTTCGCCCTCCACCGTAAGATTGGTAGCCATAATAAGTTCCTTAACGTCGGTGTTAGAAAGCCTTGCCATAAGTTCTTTTATTTTGAGTTGCTCAGGACCTACGCCGTCAAGAGGTGAAAAAGCGCCGTGAAGCACGTGGTAAAGACCGCGGTATTCCCTTGTTTTTTCAAAGGCAAGAACGTCTTTTGGGTCTTCAACTACGCAAATTGTGGAGTGATCCCTTTCACTGTCGGCGCAAACGGGGCAAATATCGGTATCGGTAAGTGCCTGACAGCAAGAACAAAAATGAATTTTTTCTCGCGCAGTAATAAGTGCGCTTGCAAATTTTTGTGCCCTTTCGGGTGGCTGAGCCAAAATGTGAAAGGCAAGTCGCTGTGCCGTTTTTTTGCCAATACCGGGCAGTTTTTCAAACTGCGCCACAAGGTCGGTAAGGGAAGTGATGTTATAAGCCATAACTATTAAAACATTCCCGGAATGTTAAGTCCGCCGGTAATAGCGCCCATTTCAGCCTCTGCAGTTGAAGCAGCCTCATTAATAGCGGCATTTACTGCAACGGTAATAAGGTCTTCAAGCATTTCGGCATCTTCGGGGTCAATGATTTCGGGGTCGATTGAAAGTTTAGTTATGTTGTGTTTACCATCAACCGTAACGCTTACTGCGCCGCCGCCGGAAGTGCCGGTGTATTCTCGTTGCTCTAAATCAGCCTGAAGATTAGCCATATCTTCTTGCATTTTTTGAGCCTGTTTAAGCATTGCGTTCATATTACCGGGGCCACCGGAATTTGGTATTCTTACTTTCATTTTAGTTACCACCTTGTTCGATTTCTTTTAATTTATTTGCTATAACCGCCAACATATCGTTATCGCCTTTAGCGGATTCGGTTTTTTTATAGGGACCAAGCCTATATACTTTACCCAAATGTTTTTGGGCGGCTTTTTTAATGGATTCTCGCATAATTTCGTTGCTGTTTATCATTGAACGGAACATTGGATTAGGTGCGTCGATAAGCAAAAATCCGCCGTCGATAAACGCCCTTGAACCGTTAAGCACACCCATTGCAGGTGGGCAAAGTTCATAAACCGTTTCAAGCAGGTCGCGCCAACAGTCAAGTTCGCCGTTTGCTACCTGTTTTTCGATTACTTCGTCGGTAATTGTTTCTTCCTTTTGGTCTGCTTTTGCAACTTCGTTTTCGTTTAAAGAAACATCTTTAACGGGCGCTTTAATGACTGAGCCGCCGTTGTTTAAGGCTTCTTCAATGGCGCAAACTCTGCGCAAAAGGTCGCTTGTATCGGATAAACTGTCGTCTTTAGAACAAAGGCGAATAAGAGCCATTTCCATTTGAAGACGTCTGTCGCCTGATTGCATAGATGGGAAAATTTCTTTTAATATGCGAAGAATACGCATAATATCCTTAAGAGAATACTTTTCAGCCTGAGCGGTGAGCGCTTCAAGATGTGAAGCCGAACAAACAATAGGCTTTTTATCTCCCTTAACGGTTTTAACTATCATAAGGTCACGATAGTGAGAGGTTAGTTCATTTAACAGTCTTAACATATCTACCGATGCGGCATAAAGGCTGTCGAGCAGTGTAAGAGCGGTTGATACGTCCAGATTATTTACGGCATCGCCAATCTTTAAGAGATATTCTTTTCCCGCCATACCGCAGGCGTTAGACACAACCTGCTCGTCAATTACGTTTCCGCCTGATACACATATATCAAGAAGACTTAACGCGTCACGCATACCGCCGTCTGCGGCAGAGGCAATAAGATTTGCGCCGCCGTCGGTAAGGGTAAGACCTTCCTGCTCGGCAACGTATTTTAAACGGCTTTCAATAACGGAACTGTCGATTCTGTGAAAATCAAAACGCTGACAGCGTGAAAGAATGGTTGCGGGGAGTTTATGCACCTCGGTAGTGGCAAGTATAAACACTATATGAGCAGGGGGTTCTTCAAGGGTTTTAAGTAACGCGTTGAAGGCTGATTCGGTAAGCATATGTACCTCGTCTATAATATAAACCCTGTATTTAGAAGAAGCGGGGGCAAAATTGATTTGGTCGCGAAGTTCCCTTATGTTATCAACGCCGTTATTTGATGCTGCGTCAATTTCGGCAATATCGGTATTTTCACCTGCTTCTGAAAGTCTGCAGGCTTCGCACTTTCCGCAGGGATTTCCATTTTCAATAGAAAGGCAGTTAACGGCACGGGCAAGAATTTTAGCGCAGGTGGTTTTACCTGTTCCGCGTGTTCCCGTAAAAAGATAGGCATGGAAAATTTTACCGGAACTAAGTTGGTTTTTTAAAGTTTCGGTAATATGTTCTTGTCCGACTACGTCACTAAAGGACAGGGGACGGTATTTTCGGTATAAAGCCTGATAAGCCATAAAGCACCTTCCTTTCTTAAAAAAGTGTACTCGGGTGTACGAATGAACCGATTTACTGCGGCGCACGGAAAAATCCACTTAATGCTGCTCGGTTCCCCGCCTGACATGGTTCATGGCATCCCGTCGCACAGGACCCGTCCATTCGCACACCCGAATACACTGAACATATTATATACTATTATTTGTTCTTTTACAAGAAAATTTTAATAAAAAATAAAAACATAATATAAAAGGTTGAATAATAGAGGACTTTTTGATATAATAAATCTATGAATTTTCGAAAATTTCGGAAAAATACGGAAAAACTATGTAAAGGAAAAGCCGAAAATGGAAAAATGGGATATATTAAATTCCTCCGGTGAAGTTACCGGCAAAACGGCTGTACGCGGCAACTATTTTATGCGTCCCGGTGAATATCATTTGGTGGTGCATATATGGGTTGTTTCAAAAGATGGTAAACTTTTAATTCAACGCAGAAGCGACGATAAAAAACTTATGCCGGGTGAATGGGCTGCCACGGGTGGTTCTGCAATTTCGGGTGAAACGTCATACTGTGCCGCTCAGCGCGAACTTTTAGAGGAACTTGGAATTAACTGCACTCAGCGTCTGTGCAAAAAAATGGGACGCATTAAAAAAAGAAATTCTTTTGTTGACATTTGGTTCACAACCAGTGATGCCGACGTATCTTCTTTGAATTTGCAGTCCAGCGAGGTTGCAGAGGCTAAATGGGTAAACGAAGAAACCCTTAAAAAAATGGTTGATGAAAGATTGTTTCACAACTACGGTAAAGAATATTTTGATATGATTTTTAGATTTGCAAAGGAATATAGAAATGAGTTTTTCGGTTAAAGGACAAACCTGTCCTATATGCAAGGCGTATTTATTTGATGAAGACGACGTTGCGGTATGCCCCGTATGCGCCGCGCCTCACCATAGGGAGTGCTTTGTAAATGCAGGTAAGTGCGGAATGGAAGAATTCCATGGCACTGATATGCAGTATGATAAAGTTAGAAACAAAACGGAAATCGACCAAGAAAAAACACAAGAAACGAAACAAATGCAGGAATGTCCTTCTTGCCATAATAAATTTCCGAAAGCTGACGCTTTTTGCAATCAGTGTGGTACTCCCGTAAGTCACGGTGCCCCCTTTGCAATAAGGATTGACTTTTTGGGCGGTGTTAAACCCGATGAAGATTTAGGCGAAGGTGTTACCGCCAACGAAGCAAAGGATTTCGTTATGGTTGCGCCAAACCGTTTTATTCCTAAGTTTAAGGAATTTAAAAACGGCGGAAAAGTATGGTTCAGCATTTGGCACCTCTTTTTCCCGACGGCAAGTTTTGCAATGCGCAAAATGTACTTTTTTGCTTTTTTAACAGGCGCTGTCGAGATTGCGGCAAATCTGCTTCTTGCTCCCCTTAACAGCACGTTAGGTCAACTTATGGCAAGCGCCGACGTAAAAACCTATTATGATTTGGCGCAGTTTATGCTTTCGAGTAACGATAAGGCGCTGTGGATTAACTTTTTGCTGGGCGTTATTGGTGTAGTGCTAACTGTATCGGCAAGGCTTTTCGGCGCGCTTTTTGCCAATAAACTTTATTATAAGCATACAATAAAAACCTTAAAAGAAATAAAAGAAAAAGCCACCGATGAAGAACAAAAACAACAACTTATACGAAAAAGAGGCGGAGTAAACCTGTTTGCCTTTATTATTGCTTATATGGCGGTTTCATTTATTCCGTCGGTAATATTTTCTTTTATTTAACGAGAGGTGTAGGTTATGAAAATTTGTAAAATATGCAAGTGTGAAAACGAAGACCAATTTGTTTACTGCAAAAATTGCGGTTCTATGTTAGAGGTTATCCCTCTCGTAAAAAAAGAACCGGAGGTTTTGCCTTTATCAACACCTGATGAACAAAATGTGACGGTTAGTAGTTTGTATCAAAACCCAAACGCTGACCAACCGCTTCAAAACAATACCGTCTCCGTAAATAATTATTCCGGTCTTGTTCCTGTTAAAATGTTGCTTCCCGAACCTACCAATCCCGAAATTAAAACGGTACAAACGGTATATGTAACCCCCGCGCAAAAGGCGGCTATTCAGTACGATTTATCAAAAAACAACTAAAGTAAAGCAGAGAAAACTTCAAAGTTTTCTCTGCTTTTTTTTATAAAATGGGAATACTATGCTTGGTGATAGTATGAAAAAGAAAAAATATCTTTATTATAGTTTGGGGTTGCTTTGCGGATTGGTAAACGGACTTTTGGGCGCGGGCGGCGGTATGATAGCGGTACCGCTGCTGAAAAAATGCGGCCTTGATACCAAACAATCCCACGCAAATGCAGTAGCGGTCATTTTGCCCATAACACTTTTCAGCGCAGTTGTTTATATGCTGAAAGGATACGTCAATTTAAAGGATGCACTGATTTTTATGCCTTTTGGCGTGTTGGGTACGATTTTTGCAACGTGGTTGCTTAAAAAGATTTCACCTGTTTTATTACGCGCCGTGTTCGGCGGTTTTATGATTTGGGCAGGAATAAGGATGTTGATGAGATAATGCTGTTTATAAAATTTGTTGCAGGTTTCCTTTCGGGCATAATAGGCGGTTTGGGTTTAGGTGGCGGAGCAGTGCTTCTTATATATTTAAGAGTATTTGAAAACACACCGCAGATTTTAAGCCAAGGAATAAATCTTTTGTTTTTTATCCCAATAGGTATTGTAGCGGTGATTATATATTTTAGAAAAGGTATTATAGAGTTGAAAACGGTACTTCCCATAGCGGCTTTCGGTGTTGTGGGCGCCGCTATAGGTTATTTTTTAACTCTTGTTATCAGCGGACGGCTTTTGGGTAAAATATTTGCCATTATTCTTATTGGTTTGGGGACTTATGAAATTATTAAAGTTTTACTCTTGAAAGTTAAAAAGAAATGTGGTAAGATGAATAAAGAATAAATGTTCGGGAGGAAAAACAATGGCAAAGGCTAAACTTAACGAAAGACAGGAAAAGGTTTATCGCTATCTGATTTCCAGTATGTCAAACGGACTGCCTCCTACAGTAAGAGAAATATGCAAAGCCTGTCAAATTAAATCCACCTCTACCGTTCACGCGGTGCTTGATGCCCTTGAAGAAAACGGATATATCATACGTGACAGTCATTCGTCACGCGCCATAAGAATTGCCGACAGCGTATCTACCGCAAGGGTTCCGCTTGTTGGCAGAGTAACGGCAGGTCAGCCAATTTTGGCAATCGAACAAATTGAAGATTATATTCTCTATCCTGCTGATAATTCCGACGGGCTTTTCGCATTACGCGTAGTCGGACTTTCAATGAAAGATGCAGGAATTCTTGACGGTGATATAGTGGTTGCCGATAAAAATGCCGCCTATAAAAGCGGTGATATAATTATCGGTATGGACGGTGACGAGGCTACCGTAAAAAGACTTCTTAAAAAGGATGGCAAAATTATTTTTATGCCGGAAAATCCTGATTTTGACCCCATTTACCCCGAAAACCCATCGGTGCTCGGCAAGGTTGTAGGAAGTTACAGAAAATATTAAGACGTCCTGAAAAATTGGAGATTATTTTATGAAAACAGTTGAAATTTTTACCGACGGCGCCTGTTCGGGAAATCCCGGTCCCGGTGGTTGGGGGGCAATATTGCGCTTTAACGGAAAGGAAAAGGAACTTTCAGGCGGCGAAAAAGAAACCACCAATAACCGAATGGAACTTACCGCCGCTATAATGGCACTTCGCGCTTTAAAGGAACCGTGCAATGTGGTGTTGACCACCGATTCAAAATACCTTTCAGACGGAATTGGTCTTGGTTGGGCGCAGTCTTGGAAGAAAAACGGTTGGAGAAAGGCTGATAAAAAACCTGCTTTAAACGTTGATTTATGGGAAGAAATTCTGGAACTTTTTGAAAAGCACGAGGTAACTATAAATTGGGTTAAAGGTCACAACGGACATCCCGAAAATGAGCGTTGCGACGCTCTTGCAGTAGCATTTTACAAAAATTTAAACATATAAAAATAACGCTCAAGTTTTTTCTTGAGCGTCTTTTTTTTATATATTAAGGCTTACTTCTCCCGCTTTTAAGGTTATACTGCCTTTGTCGGTGGCAAGTAAAAGTCCTGCATCGTCGTCTATTCCTAAAACAAAACCGTTGATTTTTTGAGAATCTTTAATAAACGAAACATTTTTTCCTATTAACATAGAACGGCTTTTGTAATTTGCCATATATAAAGTGTCGGGTAAAATTGCGTATATGTCAAAAAAACGTTTAACAAATTCTTTTATAAATTTCACCGTTATTTCGGCAGACGGTAAAAGTTGTCCGAAAACGCTTCCCGCTTTTTCTTTAATATCGTCGGGGAAATAGCCTTTTGGGTCAAAAAGATTTACGCCGATTCCCATTATTGCGTATTCAACCTTTTCATTGTTGCCGGAAAAACCGGCCTCGGTTAAAATTCCTGCAACCTTTTTGTTTTCAAGGTAAATGTCGTTTACCCATTTTATATATGTTTTTTTGTTAGAAACCGCGTCAATACTTTCACTGGCGGCAACAGCGGCGGCGGTGGTGATTTTTGCGCATTGCTCAGCATTAAGGGAAGGATGAAGCAAAAAACTTATATATATTCCGCTGTCTTTAGGCGAAAAGAAATTTCTGCCAAGTCTGCCTTTGCCGTTTGTTTGAGAAAGGGCAATAACAATAGCGTCTTCTTTTGTTCTTTTAGAAAGTTCTTTGCAGTAATCGTTTGTAGAAGAAACTTCTTCTAAAATTACCGTGTTTATGTCAAATTTTAACTCTTTGTTTAAAATATTTAACAACTTGTTTTCCATAAGTTAACCACCTTTGTGATTTAATTATATTCGATGCTGAAAATAAGTCAACTTAAAAAAATAAAAAAGTAAAAAAAGACTTTACAATTTGAAACTTTGGTGATATAATACTAATGTCTAAGAATATCTCTAGCATTTTGGAGGAATAAATAATGAAAAAAATACTCGCTATTATGTTAACATTAATTCTTGTTCTTTCTTTTTCCGTTTCTGCTTTAGCATTAAAGAGCCCTAACGGAACAGTTTACTATGAAGTTATAGTTAACAGAACCAATACCGGTGAAAACTCCGAAGTAGCCGAAAAGGTTATCGTTCAAGAAGACGGCACACTCGAACTTGTTCCTGTTGAAAACGATGAAATCAAGTTCGAAGGTTGGGGCTTTTACAAAAAAGATGGTTCCAATGCTAAAGTTGACGAAGATTTTAAGATTGAAAGCGTAAGAAAGCCTGACGGCAGCGAAGCAAAAGAAGGCGTTGATTACAAAATTGAAAACGGCAAAGTTGTTGCTGTAAATAACGATTATCTTAAGGTTGAAATCAAACCCCTTAAAGACGGCGTTATGGTTTCTGAACTTTATGATGGCGTTGATGTAGAAATCAAGGTTCCCGGTTCCGACAAACCCATTTCTCCTCCTACTGCTGACTTCAGCATGGCAGTTGCAGGACTTCTCCTTGCACTTGCAGTTCTTTCCGGTGCATCTGCACTTATGATTGCAAAACGCGCTAACTAATTTTTAAAAACTTTACCTCCCGATTTTCGGGAGGTATTTTTTGTTGTTTGACAATGGATATATAAATGTGTTAAACTGTATATACTAAAAGCAAAGGAGGATTATTATGAAAAACAAAAAAACTGTTCTTATAGTATGTATAGTGATTTTTGCCATTGCTTCTATAAGTTTTTGCGCTTACGTAATTCCTCCTCTGCTTTCCGGTAATGATAAACCGCCGACTGTCAGTCAGCCTGAAACTGATTTGAATGAAAGCCAACCGGAACCGGAATTGGTTGACAATCCTATTGATTTTAAAACCCTTCAAGAAAATAATCCCGATATATACGCGTGGATAAAGGTTCCGGGAACAAAGGTTGATTATCCCGTACTCAGAAGTAACGATAAACCTGAAGATTTTTATCTTAATCACGATGAAAACGGCAAATATAAATTTGCAGGCTCTATTTATTCGCAAATGTATAACACCGATGATTTTACCGACCCTAACACCATTCTTTACGGTCATAATATGAATAACGGTTCTATGTTTGCTTCGCTTCATTCTTTCAGAAAAGCAAGTTTTTTTAATGAAAACCAGTATATTTATATTTATACACCGGGACATATTTTGACCTATACTATTTACTCGGCATATCGATATGATAACCGTCATATTCTTTATTCCTTTGATTTCAGCGATAAACAGGTTTTTGCCGATTATATTGAAATGACCAAAAATCCAAAATCGACTATAGTTAACGTCAGAAAAGACGTTAACGTAACGGCTGATGATAAAATTATAACTCTTAGCACCTGTATCACCAATGATAATTACAGGTATCTTGTTCAGGGGGTATTAACTGATGACACCCTCACAAAATAAAAAATCTCGAAAAATAGGCGTTATAATTCTTTGCTGTTTTTTAAGTTTAGTTCTTATAAGCGTCGGCACTGTGGGTTATTTATGGTTTTCGGGCAAGAAAGGGTTGCTTAAAAACGACGGGGCAATTATTTCGGATATTGGTGTAGAAGCAGTAATTAACGAAGATAATACCGTTGTTTATAAAGGTAAGGTTTATAAATATAACGAAAATATAACAGCAATACTGTGTATGGGCATTGACAACGAAAAGAAAATGTCGGGCTCAACCGCTATTGTAGGCAATGCAGGTCACGCTGATGCAATTTACCTTTTGGCTATTGACGTTGAAAATGGCAAAACTTGCGTAGCAGGAATACCGAGAGATACCTATACCGACGTTGACGTATATTCAAAAAACGGAAGTTACGTAGGTATGCAAAAAAAGCAAATTTGCCTTGCTTTTGCTTACGGTGACGGTAAAGAAAAAAGTTGTGAAAATACCGTAAACAGCGTTTCAAAACTTTTATACGGTATGCCTATTAATTCCTATTTTGCCATAGATTCAAAGGCGATTTCAAAATTGCATAATGCGGTGGGCACCGTAACGGTTGTGCCGAATGAAACCTTAACCGTAAACGGTATAACCTATTATAAGGATGTTCCCGTAAACCTTTACTCTAGTAACGTTTTTTCGTATTTGCAAACAAGAAATCAGGAAACTGCCGATGCAAGTTATTATCGTATGGAACGACAACTTGATTATATTAGTAAATATTCACGCGCAGTTATAGAAAAAACCAAAGGCGATATTACTTTCCCTGTAAAACTTTATAATAAAGTGCAAAAAAATGCCGTTACAAATCTTGATGCAGGTAAAATAGGTTATCTTGCTACAAGTGTAGTAGGCAGTAAAAAAACCGCCTCACTTCAGTTTATTTCGCTTAAAGGCGAACAAATAAAAGGTGAAAGCGGTTACGCAGAATTTTACCCGAATGAAGAAAGTCTTTTTGAAACTGTATTAAAACTTTATTACGTTGAACAATAAAAAACTTGGAGGCGACTCCAAGTTTTTTCTTTTAAATGGTTATTTCTTCTGTTTCGTCAGAATTTTCTTTTTCTGCCTGTGCGGCTTCTTGACGTATTAATACTAAAAGTTTGTACTGAGAAATTTTATACTCGTACCATACGTATTCCACCATATAAATTGCAAGATACACTATGGGGAAAAGAATTGCTGAAAAGATTACACCAAAAAGGAAATTTGGTAGTTCTTTATCAAAAAGAAGTTCGGAAGCAATATTTACGTTGCTTACCTGTGAACTGCTTAAAAAACCTATTGCTAAAACTATTGCAAATATAAGAGCGTAAATAAAAGCATTTAAGCGATAGAATTTGTTGCGCTGTTTTTTGTCGCTTTTGTCATTCCCTATAGGCAACGGTTCACCTTTCATATCAAGGGGAATTTCACTTTTTGAAAACAGTTTAATGAAAATTCCGTAAACAGCGGGAATAAGGAACAAGAAAACAACTTCCCAAGTACAAATCTCGTGCAGAACCTTTATTTTATAGGTTATTTCGGCAATGATAAATAAATATCCGAAACACAAAGTATAAAATCCTGCAAGGTTAGAACTGTTTTTTAGTGCTTTTTTTGCGCGGTTTTTCTTTCTTTTAAATTTGTCCATTTTATTATTGTCTCCTCAAAACGAACTTTAGCCTATACATTGTATCACACTATATTTAAAATAGCAAATAAAATTTATATAAAGAAGATTTTAACAAAAATTATTTGTTTTACTTGCTTTTTTAAAAAATAACAACTATACTATATTTTTAGAAAATAGTGTATATAAAAATGTGAGTGAAAATTATGAAATTTAAAAACTTAAAGGGATGCCTTATACTTCTTTTGGCTTCGGTAATATGGGGATTTGCTTTTGTTTCACAAGATAAAGTTTCTGACATAGTACAACCATTTACCCTTAACGCTATGCGTTCATACGTGGGCGGTTTTGCGCTTCTGCTTTTGTCCTTTGTGGTTTCAAAAATCAAAAAGCAACCTTTAATTCCCACTAATAAAAAAGATAGAAAAACCTTGATTGTTACCGGTATTATATGCGGTACGTTTTTGTGTATTGCCGCTAACTTTCAGCAGTTCGGTATTGCCGCTTATCCTGTAGAAGCCGCCGCAAGCGCGCGTTCGGGATTTTTGACTGCTATGTATATTCTTTTTGTTCCGATTTTTAGTATTTTTCTAAAAAAACGTCCTTCTTTTACGGTGCTTGTTGCCGTTGTTATAGCAATAGTCGGCCTTTATTTCTTGTGTTTTGCAAACGGAATAAGCGGAGTTTACGGCGGTGACAGTATAGTTCTTATTTGCGCAGTTGCTTTTGCCCTTCACATTATATGCGTTGATACTTTGGGACAAAACGTTGACGGAGTAAAACTTTCCTGTATTCAGTTTTTTGTTTGCGCTGTTCTTTCAACCGTTTTAATGTTTATATTTGAAACACCCACTATAGAAAATATTATAAAGGGAATAGGCCCTATTTTGTATCTTGGTATTATGAGTAGCGGCGTTGCCTATACTCTGCAGATAATCGGTCAGCAACAATGCGAAAATTCTACGGTATCGTCTATTGCCATGAGTTTTGAATCGGTTTTCGCTGCCGTGGGCGGAGCAATTTTCGGCGATATAATGACTAAAAAGGAAATTATAGGCTGCATTATAATGTTCTGCGCTATAATCATTTCTCAAATCCCCGCAAAGAAAATCAATAAAAATTAAAATAAAAAAAGGTTCCAAGGGAGACACTCCGTAAGGAAGTTGTCTCCCTTCGGCTTTTGTAGTCAGCCGGAATGATTGAATTGTAAGTATAATTTGGTTTTACATTTTTACCACAAACAAGTTGACATCTCAACATCTTTGTGATATGCTATAAAAGTTGTAATTTCAACTTTTTGATTTTATAAGGAGTATTTATTTATGTTAGATAGATTCGAACGTTTTTCTTATGCTTTGGCTGAGATTTCCCGTTGCTGGCGAAAGTTAGCTTCGGAAGAACTTGCAAAATACGGATTGAAGAGCCCTCACGCCACATATCTTACCACTATGTATAAATATCCTGATGGTATCACTGTGCCTAAACTTTGTGATGTTAGCGGCAAAGACAAATCCGATGCATCACGTATGATTGCTATCCTCGAAGAAAAAGGACTTGCGTGTAAAAAGGATGTAGGCGGAAGTCTTTATCGTGGACTTTGGGTTCTTACAGAGGAAGGAAAAAATGCTGCAGAGCAAGTAAGTCTTCGTGCAAGTAAAGCGGTAGAACTCGCAGGCAAAGACCTTGATGAAGAAACGAGAAATATTTTTTATAAGGCGCTTGAGTCTATTACGTCAAATCTAACAATGCTAAGCAGGGAAGGAATTCCCGGCTAAAGGAGAAATATATATGAAAACAAGAATTATTGTGGATTCCACAGCAGATTTAATGCCCGAATATAAAGAACGTGTGCATACAGTTCCTCTCACCGTTAATTTCGGGACAGAAGAATATATTGATGGCGTTACCATAGATCATAAGACTTTCTATGAAAAACTTATAGAAAGTGATGTGCTCCCCACCACAAGCCAAGCAACACCCGATGCTTTTATGAAGGAGTTTGAGAAGGCAAAAGAAGCAGGTGAAGCAGCCGTTGTGATTACGCTTGCATCGAAGTTTTCCGGAACCTGTCAAAGTGCTATGATTGCGGCAGCGGATTATGAAAACATTTACATTGTTGATAGTTCCAGTGCGGCCATGGGTAGCGGTATCTTAGTTGAATTAGCATTTAGACTTTTGGATGAAGGTAAGAGCGCAGAAGAAATTGCAGCAATACTCGAAGAAGAAAAGAAAAAGATTGTTATCGTTGCCTTGGTTGATACCCTTGAGTATCTCAAAAAGGGCGGTCGTATTTCTAAAGCTGTTGCCTTTGCCGGTGGTGTGTTAAATATTAAACCCGTACTTTCCGTTATTGACGGTGAAATTGGTATGCTCGGCAAAGCGCGTGGCTCTAAGATGGGCAACAACTTGCTTGTGCAGGAAATTGATAAAGCCGGTGGTATTGACTTTAGCAAACCTGTTTTGCTTGGCTATAGCGGCATTTCCGATGCGCTTCTATTAAAATATATCGAGGACAGCCGTCATATTTGGGAAGGTAATCTTGATGAAGTGCGTTATACAACTGTCGGCAGTGTTATTGGAACACACGCTGGCCCTGGTGCTGTGGTTGTGGCGTTTTTCAAGCAGTAAGATATTGGAGTTGTTGTGAAATGAAAGATAACAAGAAACAACTATGGCAGGCAATCAAATTTACGCTTTTTTCTGTATCTGCCGGTGTAATTCAAATTGGTTCGTTCGCATTACTTGAAATTTTCATAAAAGACTATTGGATTCCATACTTAATTTCTCTTGTGCTTTCAATTCTATGGAATTTTACTCTTAATCGAAGATATACTTTCAAGTCTGCGGCAAATGTACCTGTAGCAATGATGAAGGTCTTTGGTTTCTATTTGGTTTTTACACCGCTATCTACATATCTTGGAAGTTTAGCTGAGGGCGTTGGTGTAAACGATTTTATCATTTTGATTATAACAATGCTTTCAAATTTTGTTTTGGAATTTCTGTTCTGCAAGTTTGTTGTGTATCGTGGTAAGGAAGATACGTTGGAAAAATGATGCTTGGATAGCAGATTAAGCAAGGGGAATTTATGATGAAGGATATTAAAAGCAATCTTGCTAAAAATATAACCGAACTTCGTATTCTAAACAATATGACACAAATGGAGCTCGGCGAGAAATTAAATTATTCGGACAAAACAATATCCAAATGGGAAAGAGCCGAATCCTCTCCCGATCTGTCTGCGCTGGTTGAAATGGCGGATCTATTCGGTGTTACACTTGATTATCTTGTGAAATCTGAAAATATCGAAGAAGCCGTTGTGGAACGCAAGACCAAAGAGGCAAGCTTTAATCGCCGAGCTGTTTCATACATTGCAGAGGGTGGCGGTTGGATTGTCGCTATTTTTGCGTTTATTGTTACAACCTTAATTACAAATCAAATGACGTTTCAATGGTTGTATTTTGTATATGCCTTACCGGTTGTTTTAATTGTGAAATTGATTTTCAATTCAATTTGGTTTAACCCACGTCACAACTATCTTATTATATCGGCATTGATGTGGTCGATATTTGTGGCAATACACATTACTTTCCTATATTTCAAAGTAAATGTTTCAATGATTTATCTTTTAGGTGTTGCCGGACAGATAGTAATTATTTTGTGTTCTTACATCAACAAGCCAAAAATTAAATAAGTACCTGAACGCTCTGTTTTTCCTTGAAAACGGAGCGTTTTTATATGCCTCTCCGAAACGGAGAGCCGTAGAATCCAATACGTAGAGAGTCATCTCTGAAACATCGGTGTACTGTGCCTTGTTATACAAGTATAATTATTTTGGAATTTATATGTGTAACAGCAAAGGAGTACAAAATGAAAACTAAAGAAATCCCGATTTTCTTTTCAACTGACGATAATTATATACCGTATCTTGATGTGGCTATTGCATCCCTTATCGCCAATGCATCTAAGGAGTACAACTACAGAATTATCGTTTTAAATACCGGACTTGGCGAAGAAAACATTGCCAAGGTAAAATTGAATGAAAGCCCCGGTTTTGTTATCGATTTTGTGAATATATCGAAGCAAATTGAAAATATTAAGTCTCGCTTTAAGAATGTTTATCACTTTTCTATTGTTACTTATTATCGACTTTTCATTGCATCGTTATTTCCTGAGTACGATAAAATAGTCTACCTCGACTGTGACCTTGTTGTCTTAGGCGATATTTCAAAACTTTATCACACAGAACTTGGCGAAAACATATTGGGCGCAGTTGTTGACCATTTTGTGACTACTACAACAGAATTCAGATTGTATGCCGAAAAAGCAATCGGTGTTAATCCCGATACATATTTTAATGCAGGCGTTTTGCTGATAAATTTAGAAGAATTCAGGAAAAACGATATTGAGAATAAATTTATAAATCTCATAACTGAATATGATTTTGACCTCCTTGATCCTGACCAAGCGTATCTTAATTATCTTTGCTATGGTAAAATACAGCTTTTACCAAACGGGTGGAACAAGGCTCCTGCAGATATTATTTGTGAAGGCAATAAAAATATCGTTCACTATAATCTTTATAAAAAGCCGTGGCAATATGATGACGTAATAGAGGGTGAATGTTTTTGGGAGTATGCCAAGAAGTCACCGTTTTATGATGTAATACTGGAGAGAAAATCAAACTTCGGAGAAAAAGAAAAAGCTGCCAATAACACTATGGCAACAGATATCATTTTACACGCAAATAAAATTGTTAAGTCGAGTAACACCTTTGCGAACAGGCTTGGCATAAGAGGATAAACATATGGAAAAATCAGCGCACAAATTAGAATTACTCAAGAGAATAGCGGAACTTGAAAAACAAGAATTGTGGCATCTCGACGTAGAAGATGATCCGGAAACCTATCCGCTAATGCCGGATAAAGTAGATTATCTTAACGAGAAGTTTTCTAATAAAATTAAAAATAAAATTGCAAATATTTTCGGTGCTCGTTTCTTTGATAAAATGATTGCGGACAGGCAACTTATCATAAAAGAGGTTCGTGGCATTGAAAATTTCACTGCAGTTAAGGGCGGAAAAATCGTTACCTGCAACCATTTCAGTATTAGCGACAACTATGCCGTTTGGGTGGCACTTCGTGACCATATGGACGGAAAAATGCTTTACAAGGTCATTCGTGAAGGCAACTATACCAATCCGCCAAAGCCTTTTGGGCTTTTTATGCGCCATTGTAACACCTTACCTTTATCAAGCCAAAAAGCTACAATGGTTAAGTTTATGAAAGCGTTTGCCGAATTGCTTAAGCGTGGCGAAACCATACTTATCTATCCCGAACAAGGTATGTGGTGGAATTATCGTAAACCTCGTCCTATGCAGGATGGTGCATTTTCACTTGCTATTCGAAACAAGACCCCGATCGTACCGATTTTCATTACAATGGAAGATAGCGACGTTTTAGACCCGGACGGCTTTTTTGTGCAGGAATATACTATGCACATTTTGCCTGCAATTTATCCCGATGAAAATCTTTCCCTTAAAGATGCTAAACAAGATATGAAAAACAAGAATTACGAGGCTTGGGTTAAAACTTACGAAGAGTTTTATGGCAAGCTCCTTAAGTATGGTGAATTATGAAATTATATCTTTATGTGATTGGCATAGCGATGGCTATCATTTCTGCAATCAATATTATTTTTAATACGGCAACTTGGTTTAATGTAATTATAGCGGTTGTGCTATGCACAGCAGCACAATTTGCTTTTGATGGACTTATTGCGATTATAATCAACAAGATGCCTGATAGGTTGTTTGCGGTAAACAATCCGTTATACAATGTGTCAAAGTTTGAACAAGAACTTTACAAGAAATTAAAGGTTCGCACTTGGAAGGATAAAATATGGGAACTTGGTGGCCTTGGTGGATTTAGCAAGAAAAACTTAGCAAACCCCAATAGCCCCGAGTACATAGAAAAGTTTATTGTCGAATGTAACAAGGGTGTTCTGACCCATAGACTATCTTATCCTATCGGCTTCCTACCGATGCTTTTCATACCAAATATGTGTGCATTGACCATAGCATTTCCCGTTGCGGTGGTTAATCTGTTCTTGAATATCTTACCAACGCTTGCACTTAGATACAATACACCTAAGCTACACGCTATGCTAAAACGCATGAACCGGAACCGCAAAGCCGAGCGGGTAGAGGAATATAATTAGCTATCTATAAAAAATCGTCATCTACATCTTTTAGATGTTGCGTGACGATTTTTTAATATATTTACCCACAGACATCTTTGCACAATGTGAAAGTGTCATAGTGGGTTACACACTTTAAAAGGTGTGTAACAAAAAACAGTATAGCCAATAGCTATACCGCTAAATGCATATCAATTATTCAGTTTAGATACAAGAGTCCCCGCTTGGGGCCCCTTCCTTGCGGAGGGTGCCCCAAGCGGAACCTTTTTTTATGGTATGTAGTTTTCAAAAATAAAGGTGTTAAAATCTTCTTTACAGCCGTCCTCTTCTTTTTGACTTCTGAAGGTCCAGCCTACAGGAAAGGCGCCTAATTTTTTAACCAGTTTAAATGGAAAATAGTTTTTATCCTTTAGGTCGTATGAAACAAAGTCGGGTCGAGAAAGGAAATTAAGTATAAGCAGTCCTGCAATTCTTTTTACAAAGCCTTCACCCTTGAATTTTGCCGAAAGTTGACCTCGGCATATTTTTTTGTTGTGTTTTTTGTACCAATGAAGAATTTGCGGATGAAAGGACTGAACGAAGTAAAGTCCCTTATAGTTTTCTAAAATTTCGTTTGCCTTACTGCAAAGGGTATTTGTGTTGCCTTCGTACTTAAATTCAATAAGTAAAGGAACCTGACCGTCAACCAGTTCTAAAAATTCCTTTAGGGTGGGAATGGTTTCACTTGTATTTAAAAGACGAAGTTCTTTTATTTCATCAAGGGTCATATCCTTTATTTTTTTATTTATTCCGCACATACGAGAGATGGTGTCGTCGTGAAAAACTACCACTTGATTATCTTTGGTTAAGTGTATATCGTTTTCAATTGCAAAGCCGTTGTTTATAGCCTCTTTAAATGCCAATAAACTGTTTTCGGGAATACCGGCGTCGTTATTGTGCAAACCGCGGTGTGCAATGTGAAGCCCCTTTAAATATTTTAATTTACTGTGATTTCTTCGGCAGGGCAGTATTGCCCAAATTAATAATAATGCCAAAAAAATCAATATGCATAAAACAATTATTAAAGCGGTCATTTTAGTCCTCCGAATCAAAGTTTTCAAGTAAACTCTTTTTCTTTTCGGGTTTTGAATCGCCGTGACGCACAAAGAGCATTGTAATAAATGAAAGGGCGGAGAATATTACGGCGTAGGGGAAAAGGGTTAAATAACCGAAAGAAGAATTATCGATTATAAGCCCCGATAAAAGAGGCGTTGTGATTTGCGCCGCCATAGAAAAGGTGTAATAAATCCCCGTATATTTGCCTACGTCTGCGCCACTGCTCATTTCTACAACCATTGGGAAAGAGTTAACGTTAATTGCAGCCCAACCAATGCCGATTATGGCTAAAACTACGTACATAAGAGGTGTGGGAATACGGATAAAGAATGCACAGAGATAACAAACGGTCATAACCGCAACACCAATTAAAATGGTTGCTTTTCTGCCTACTTTAGAGGAAAGGAATCCTAGAGGAACAAAAGCAATAATAGCCGAAATGGTGGCGGTAAGAAGCCAACTTGACGAGGTTGAAAGGTCAACCTTTAATACGTTAACGCAGTATCTTGAAAAAGCGGTGGTAACAGCATTATATGCCATAAACCATAGAAATACCGAAAGAAGAATAAAAATAAGGCTTTTAAGGACGGGACGGGGGAGTTTTTCGCCCGATACAGGTGTATTTTCGTCTTCATCCTTTATATTTGTTTCTTTTAAAATTTTATTTTCGTTAACCGTAAATACCATTATAAGTACGGTTATAATCATAAATGCGGCTATAACGATAAATACCGGAAGAAATGACTGCGATGCGGAATAAACGCTTTCGCCGAGTTCATTTTTTTCGCTTTTAAGCATAAACATCATAACGACGGTGGAAAAAATACCGCCGATATAACCAACTAAATTTATAATGGCGTTTGCTTTGCTTCTAAGCGGTTTTTCGGTAACGTCGGGCATATATGCAACGGCAGGGGTACGGTAAACCGACATTGTAACAAGAATAGCCATAAGAACTATTATAAAGCCCCAAAAATTTTTGCTTTCTTCAAGTACTCCTAAAAATACAAGAAGAAATGAAGAAATTATGGTGCCGAAAAGTATATACGGTGTACGTTTGCCGAGTTTGGTTTTGGTTTTATCGGATATTGCACCAAAAAGTGGTAACATAAAAATGGCAAGAATATTGTCGATTGACATAATTGCGTTTGCTTCAAATGTGCCCAGTTTAAAGGTGTATTCAAGAAGATAAGGAATAACCTGATCGTAAAACTGCCAAAAGGCAAGTATGGACATAAACGCAAGTCCGATAAGTATAGTACGCTTGTAATTTAATTTCAAATTTATCAGCTCCTTAGGCCTAAGAATGATGACAAACCGAAAAGCGCCGAAATTATGCCGTTTTAGGCAGGCTCGGATTATTCGTGTTTGCTTAGGTATTAGTATAGCAAAAATAAAAGGTTACTTCAATAGCAAAATAAATGTTGACAATGAGATGGCCGATGAGTATAATGTTATTAGAATATTTGAACAACCGTTCAAATGAAAGAGAGGGTGGTTTGATGAACGAAACACCAAGTTGCGAATATATGCATATTCACGAAGATATTGTTTCCGCTGTGCTTAAAGAGATGCCAAATGATGATACTCTTTATAAACTAAGCGAACTGTATAAACTTTTTGGCGATAAAACAAGGGTAAGAATATTATACGTGCTTTATAAACGTGAAATGTGCGTATGCGATATTGCTAAACTTCTTAATATGACAATTTCAGCAATTTCACATCAGTTAAAAATTTTAAAGCAGGCAAGTTTGGTTAAATTCAGAAAAGACGGCAAAACGGTCTTTTACAGTCTTGCTGACGACCACGTAAAAACAATTTTAAATAACGGTATGGAACATATCGAAGAATAAGGGGAAATTATTATGAAAAAAACATTTAAAATAAACGACCTTGACTGTGCGCATTGCGCGGCAAAAATGGAAGAAAAAATCAAGGAAATAAAGGGTGTTATAAACGCTAACGTAAATTTTATTGCGCAAAAACTCACCATTGAAGCCGATGATGCGGTATTTGAAGAAGTAGTAAAAAAAGCGGCTCAGGTTTGTAGCGAGGTTGAACCCGACTGCACCGTTGAATTTTAGAAAGAAGGCAAAATATGAATTATAAACAAAGGCGGATTTTTTTAAGAATAGTCGGTTGCGCCTTTTTGCTTATAATGGCGGTTGTTTTCAGTAAAATCGGTGTTGCCCAAATAATCAGTTCATCTCTTTATCTTTGCGCTTTTATTACCGTCGGATACGACGTGATTATAAAAGCGGTTTGGGGAATACGACAAAGAAATTTTATAGATGAAAATTTACTGATGTCAATAGCCAGTGTAGGCGCCGTCTTTTTAAAAGAATTTTTTGAAGCCGTTGCTATAATGCTTTTTTATCAAATCGGCGAACTTTTTCAAAGTTATGCGGTAAATAAAAGCCGAAAAAGCATTGAAAAAATAAGCAATATCCGTCCCGATGTTGCAAGGGTTGTACGAAACGGAGAAATCTTGACGGTTTCACCTGAAGAGGTTAACGTTGGCGAAGTAATAAAAATTTTTGCAGGTGAAAGAATTGCTTTGGACGGAGAAATTGTCGAGGGTGAAAGTTCGGTTAATAATTCTTTTTTAACCGGTGAAAGTTTGCCTAAAGACGTAGGTGTAGGTGACAGCGTATTTGCAGGCGGTATAAATATGGACGGTACCATAACCGTCAAGGTTACAACGCCGTTTAGCAAATCTTCGGTTGCAAAAATTTTAGAACTTACCGAAACGGCTTTTGAAAATAAATCGAAAAGCGAACGTTTTATAACTAAATTTTCACGATATTATACGCCGATGGTTGTCGTTTTAGCCCTGTTAATTGCAATAATCCCACAGTTTTTTATAAATGAAAACCGTGTGGAATGGATACGCAGAGCATTAACGTTTTTGGTTGTTTCCTGTCCGTGCGCACTTATAATATCGGTGCCTCTTTCTTTTTTCGGCGGTATTGGTACTGCTTCGGCAAACGGTATATTAATAAAAGGTTCGGGCGTACTTGAAACACTTTCAAAGTGTGACACCGTTGTTTTTGATAAAACGGGAACTCTGACTAAAGGCGAATTTGCCGTTGACGAAATTAAATGCGAAAAAATAAATCAGCGAGTACTTCTTGCGGTTTGCGCCGCTGCCGAGAGTCAAAGCAATCACCCCATTGCAAAATGTATAGTAGAGGCATCAAATGAAGATTATAAACGCTTTAAGGTGCAAGAGGTAAGGGAAGTTGCCGGAAAAGGCGTAATTGCAAAGGTTGAAAAATGGGAAGTGGCCGCCGGTAATATTAAACTTATGGAAGAACTGGACGTTTCGGTTGACGCTTGTGAAAAAACTGCAGTTTACGTTGCAATAGACGGAAAATTTGCAGGTGTTATAACGGTATGCGACACTATTAAGGCAGAAGCGGACGAGGCGATAAAACAACTGAAAAACGGTGAAATTGAAAAGGTTGTAATGCTTACCGGAGATAAAAAGGAAAATGCAAATAAGGTTGCTCAACCTCTTTTAATAGATGAATATTTCAGCAATCTTCTTCCCGAAAACAAGGTTGACGTTTTAGAAAAGATAATAAATGAAAGTGAAGGCAAGGTTATTTTTGTCGGGGATGGCATAAATGATGCGCCCGTTATAGCAAGGGCAGACGTTGGCTTTTCTATGGGTAATCTCGGAAGCGACGCGGCGGTAGAAACAGCAGACGTTGTTATTGCTGATGATAACTTAACAAAAATTCCTCTTTCAATAAAAATAGCTAAAAGAACCACCGAAATAGCAACGCAAAATATTGTTATTTGCCTTACTGTAAAACTTTTGTTTTTATTAACGGGTGCTTTTGGCGCTACGGGTATGGCAGGCGCGGTATTTGCCGACGTAGGTATTGCGGTTATTGCGATTTTAAATGCTATGAGAACTTTAAAAAACAAATCTCGCTAGAGATTTGTTTTTTTGTTTTTTCAATATTTTGGGAGTCTATTTTGTGTTGACATTAACTGTCGAAAAATATATAATAATTATATATTATGGGTTATTATGACCGAAAGGAAAAAGAGTATGACAAACATGCGAAAAATTTTAGCGCTTATACTTAGTTTAACGCTTTTAATAAGTTCTTTGGTTATATCGCTAAATGTTTCGGCAGTTACAATGTATAACCGAAACGGTTACATAAATGATGAAGCCGTTAATATACGTAACGGCGCAGGTACAAATAATGAATCCCTTGGAAAACTTGAAAATAATACCAAGGTTCTTATAAACGGTGTTGGTTTTGATGCAAACGGTGTGCGTTGGTATAGTCTTACCGCCTATACTTCTTCTGGCAATATTGCAGGTTACGTTCATTCGGATTACGTTACCGTAACAGGTAGTGATAAAGTTTACGAAGCCAATACGGTTAAAAATGCTACAATTCGTTCTGCTCCGGGTACCTGGAACAGCGCGGTAGCCACACTACCCGTAGGAACAAAGGTGACTGCCATAGGTACCGAGGATGACAGAGACGGCGATATGTGGTATCACATCACCTTTACTTATAACGGTGAAAATATGACGGGTTACGCCTATGAAACCAACGTTGAAATTTTGGCGGAATATGTGGAAGACCCTGAATTTGAAAAAGCACTTAACGATCAAAATTTCCCTGAAAGTTACAAACCCTATCTTAGAAATCTTCACGCTTTGTATCCAAATTGGCAGTTTAAAGCCGACCATCTTGAGATGACCTTTGACGAAGCAGTTAAAGGCGAATCGGGATTTGGAAGATCTGCGGTTTCTCCGTCACGTCCCGAAGCGTGGATGTCTATGGCAAAAGATTGCTATGACTGGAGTAACAAGGAATACGAAACTATAGATTCGGGCGGATGGGTTCAAGCCTCTCAAAGTGTTATTCGATATTATCTGGACCCAAGAAATTTCCTTAACTCGTCGGGAGTTTTTCAGTTTATTTCAATGGAATATGATGAGGAACTTCATACAAAGGAAATGGTACAGGCGTCGGTAGCAGGAACGTTTCTTGCTAAAGATTTTCCCGAAAAAACCTACGAAACGTATGTGGACGTACTTATTGATGCTGCCAAAGATTCGGGTGTAAGTCCTATTTCTCTTGCTTCAATGATACTTGTTGAGCAGGGAAACAGCGGCACAGGCAAATGCATTTCGGGTACCGTTTCGGGATATACGGGATATTATAACTTTTATAATATACGTGCTTACAGAAGCGGTAGTTACAGCGCTGTACAGTACGGGCTTTTATATGCAAAGGGCGGAGACGGAACAAGAAAAACCTACTACCGTCCGTGGAATAACAGAGCGGACTCAATTATAGGCGGCGCAGTATGGTATGCTGAAAACTATCTTAATCGCGGTCAGGATACCCTTTACTATAAAAAGTTTAACGTAGTAAGCAAACCTTATTTTTCTCACGAATATATGACTAATATCGAGGGTGCGGCAAGCGAAGCCAAAAAAACTGCTGCAGGTTATAAGGCTGTTATGAACGAGGCGCTTATATTTAACGTTCCCGTTTACAAAGATATGCCCGCAACGGTTTCAACCTATCCACCTACAACAGGTAATAATAACTGTTACATTTCAAGTTTGACGGTAGACAGTTATAAAATTACACCTACTTTTAACAGATACGTAAATGATTATGAATTTATAGTTCCTTCAAGCGACAGCCAAGTGGTTATAACGGTAAAAACCTACGACAGCGGCGCAAAGGTTACGGGCAACGGTGTTAAAAACCTTGAATACGGCGGTAATAACTTTACAGTTACGGTAACTTCAACAAGCGGTCTTGAAAACGACTATAATATTTATATTTTCAGGGAAGAACCTGAAGATAAAGAATTCAAATTTGAATTGTCGACATACAGTATATATTCAAATATTGTTACGGGAATAAAACCCCTTACAATTAAAAATACTTTAATTTCTAATTTTAACATTAAAAACGGAACGGCAAAAATAATCAAATTTGATAAAAACGCCACCTGTATAGGTACAGGTGACACCATAGAACTTTATGACAGCAACAACGAATTAAGGTATTCCTACGCATTGTCGGTAGAAACCGACCTTAACGGTGACGGTATGGTTAATTCGACTGATTTGGCAATTATTAAATTATATCTTGCCGGAATAAATAAACTTACCGACTGTTTTGAAATAAGCGCCGACATTAACGGCGACGGTTTGGCAAACGCGGTAGATTTAGCAAAATTAAAGTTGATTTTAGCGGGAATAGAATAATTAAAAAATGGTTGAAGGGAAGTAAAAAATATGAAAAAGTTGATTAGAAAAATTGGTTTAATAACTTTTGTGGCAGTTTTCCTTTTTTTGATAATGTGCCCGTCGGTAAGTGCGCTTACCACTAAAACCACCATCGCTTTTTCGGGAAACAACCTTAAAGTAGGTGAAACTTTAAAGGTGACTTTAAGGGTAACCTCTGATACTCAGTTAAATGAGGTCAGCGGTAAGTTGGAATTTGACAGTTCTGTTTTAAAATTTTTAGAGTCTTCCGGAAGCGACGCATCGGTTTCGGGCTCAACAATCGGTTTTACTGTAAATGGACCTGATGACGTATTTATTAAAAAGTTTGATTTTGAAGTTATTGCCGAGGGCAGTTGTTATATTCGCGCAAAAAATATAGTTGCTTTAAACGGTACAAGCGAAGTTTCTGTTGAGGGTGCATCTAATCGTTTTAAAACAACTGAATCCCAAAATAACGGCGCTCAGGATTTAAATTCTACAAAAAAAGCGGCGCTTACTTCTATTACTGTGGCAACAGGCACTTTAAGCCCTGTTTTTAACAGCGAAATTACCGAATACACCGTTGTGGTGCCTTATTCTCAAACCGACGGCGTACTTTCTTGCGACAGTGTAGACCCGAAGGCTTCTATTAGTGTAGAGGGTGACCGTCAACTTAAAGTAGGTAACAATACCCGTACCATAGTTGTAGTGGCAACTACCGGTGAAATAAGAAGATATACCGTTACCTTTAACCGTTTGGATGAAAATGGAAATGATATTACCGTGTCCGGTAACGTTTCGGATATTATAGTAAACGTTGACGGCAAGGATTACTATATTGCAGAACAGGATGCAACCCTTGAACCGCCGACAGGTTTTAGTCTTGCTACCGCAATGTACGGCGAAAATGAAGTTACTGCGTATAAAGACCTTTCGGGCAAAACCGTTCTTTTGTATCTTATTGAAAAAGACGGCGAAAACGGAGACTTTTTCCTTTATGAAAACGGCAGTATAGTTAGTGTTGCATATATTTCTACTTACGACTTTACATATATAGTAAAGGACGTAACCGAAGAAGCACCAAAGGGACTTTATAAATCGAACTATGATTTAAACGGCAAACAGGTTGTCTGCTATAAATACGAAGACGCAGACCTTGCTGATTTCGTGGTATTTTCTGCGATTTCTCCCAACGGAAATTTGGGTTACTATAACTTCGATATACGAGAAAAAACGGTTCAAAGAGTTGTTAAATTTGCCTTTGCGAACCAAGAGGTTAAAGAGCCTTCGGTAACTTCTGCTGATAAAACGGCTGTAGTTGCGCTAATTTGCGTTTTTGCGGTACTGTTTATACTTCTTATAGTTTTACTTGTCCTAAAATCCTTTAAGAAAAAGGGCAAAAATATAGGTTCGTTATTTGACAGTGACGAAGAGTACGAAATGGAAGAAGATTCGGACAGTCCTCAAGAGGATTAAAAATATGAAATATCTTGAAAATCCGCTGTTGTATAAAGAAATACAAACCCTTGACATACGAATTTCTTCGGCATACGATTGTCAGTTGGACGATACGTGGAAAAGTGACTGCGCAAGGGCGGCTTTTAACAGAATATATTTCGTATATGACGGCGAGGGTGAAGTGAGTTGCAACGGCAAGGAGTATAAACTCAAAAAAGGAAACGTATACCTGTTTCCTGCCGACACTGATTTTGCCTATAATTGTTCTTCATTTTTGCATAAAATTTATTTTCATGTTAACGTGTTTAGCCTTGAAGGTTTTGATATGTTAAGCGGTGCCGACGGTATCGTTTTTGAAAATAAATCTAAAATGGTTCGCGAAATGAGAAATTTATGGGAAAGCCGCGATTCTCTTTCGGCTATAGCAGTAAAACGAATACTGCACGAAGTGATTTTGGAAGCCGCCAATTTGCTTGGTAGAGGTAAAAATCCTTTGGAAAGCAAAAATCCGCTAATAGAAAAAACCATTAAGTATATCGAAGACAATTTAAGCGCAAGTCTTACGGCTAAGGAGATTGCAAACAGTCTTTTTGTATCAGAGAGTTGGCTACATAGAATTTTCAAAGAAGAAGTAGGGGTAACCCTTGGAAAATATATAAACGATAGGGTGCTTTTCGAGGCGCAGGAAACGTTAAGAAAAAGTAATTATTCGGTAAAAGAAATAAGTCTTAAATACGGATATTGCGATCAATTTTATTTTTCACGCGCTTTTACCATAAGATACGGTATGTCGCCGATGAAATACCGAAAAAATGTAAAAACCTAATAAAAAATACCGCAATAGTCAGTTATTGCGGTATTTTTTTGTTTTTTTATCAATTAGTAGTGGTGTTTTTAAAAATATACAACAATATATATAACCTTTTCTTGACACAAAAAGTAAATGGTGCTAAAATAAAACACAGTAGGTTACAATTGTAAAAGGTATGTAATTTTGGCGAAGCATACTTTTGCGTTGACTTTATACCGGGGTAAAAGTGCGGCCTCGGAAGGTTATCCTAAAATAAAACGCATTTTAATATATAGAGAGGAAAATTAAATATGGACTATTTGCCTTACATTATAGGCGGTGTAGTTGCAGTTGTACTTGCCGTAATTGGCTTTGCAGTTGGTATGTCTTACAGACGTAAATCCGACGACAAAACCATCGGCTCGGCTAAAGATGAAGCCAAACGCATTTTAAACGACGCAATGAAGACCGCCGAGACAAAGAAGAAAGAACTTCTTGTTGAGGCCAAAGACGAAGTTTTACGTCTTCGTCAGGAAAATGACAAAGAATTGCGCGAACGTCGCAGTGATATTCAGCGTCAGGAACACAGACTTCAGCAAAAAGAAGAAAACCTTGACAAAAAAATTGACAACTTAGAAGCAAAAGAAGAAAAATTACAGTTAAAAGCAAAAGAAATCGAAGAAAAAATCGAAGAATGTGAACGTATCAAGAAAAGTCAGTTAGAACTTCTTGAACGTATTTCGGGCTTTACCGTAGAACAGGCTAAGGAACATTTACTTTCTATGCTTGACGGCGAACTTGCTCACGAAAAGGCTGTAAAGGTTCTCGAATACGAACAGCAGACCAAAGAGGAAAGCGAAAAAATCGCCAGAGAAATCGTTGGTCACGCAATTCAGCGTTGCGCTGCAGACCATTCTTCCGAAGTTACCGTTTCGGTTGTTGCATTGCCTAACGACGAAATGAAGGGAAGAATTATCGGTAGAGAGGGTAGAAATATCCGCGCTCTTGAAACTGCAACGGGTGTTGACCTTATTATTGACGATACTCCCGAAGCAATTACTTTAAGCAGTTTTGATCCTGTTCGCAGAGAAATTGCCCGTATAACCCTTGAAAAACTTATTCTCGACGGTAGAATTCATCCTGCTCGTATTGAAGAAATGGTAGCAAAAGCAACTGCCGAGGTTGAAGCCACCATTAAGCAGGAAGGCGAACGCGCTATGATTGATGCAGGTGTACATAACCTTCATCCTGAACTCGTTAAACTTCTTGGTAAACTTCATTACCGTACCAGTTACGGACAAAACGTTCTTAATCACTCTATGGAGGTTTGCCATATTGCAGGTCTTATTGCTGCAGAAATGGGCGCTGACGTTGCACTTGCTAAACGTGCAGGTCTTCTCCATGATATTGGTAAGGCTCTTGACCACGAACAAGAAGGTTCCCATATTCAACTTGGTGTTGAAGTTGCTAAAAAATGTCGTGAAAGCGAAGCAGTTGTTCACGCTATTCACGCTCACCACGGTGAAGTTGAGGCTAAAACCGTTGTTGCTTGTATAGTGCAGGCAGCCGATGCCATTTCTGCTGCTCGTCCCGGTGCTAGAAGAGAAAATATTGAAAACTATATTAAACGTCTTGAAAAACTTGAGGAAATCGCCAATTCCTTTAATGGCGTTGAAACTTCTTTCGCAATTCAGGCAGGTAGAGAAATCCGTATCGTTGTTAAGCCCGAAATGATTAATGACGACCAGATGGTGCTTATTGCTCACGATATTGCCGAAAGAATTGAAAAAGAACTTGAGTATCCGGGTCAGATTAAAGTAAATCTTATCCGTGAAAACAGAGTTGTAGATTACGCAAAATAATTTTAAAGGGCTGTGAAAACAGCCCTTTATCTTTAATAGGGTGATAATAATGAATTTTACTAAACTTACTGAGTTTCTTGATAATCTTGAAAACCGTTTCGGTATTCCGGGCGGCGACCTTATTGTTAATAATGACGGAAAAACCGTTTACCGTCACTGTTTCGGTTATTCCGATAAAGATAAAACCAGAAAGGTACAAGGAAATGAAATCTATCGTATTTATTCTTGCAGTAAGGTTATTCTTTGTACGGGAATAATGAAACTCATTACCGAAAATAAACTCGGTCTTTACGATAATTTAAGCAATTATATCAAAGAGTTTGCCGAAGTACAGGTTAAAACTGCGGACGGTTTAAAATCCGCTAAAAAGCCCATAAGAATTATTGATTTAATGCAGATGGCGGCAGGATTTACCTATGAGTGCGGACACCCCGTTATTGCAGAATACAAAAATCAGACCGACGGTAAAGCAGATACTTTGGGTACAGTAAAGGCGATGGCAAAAATGCCCCTTGAATTCGAACCGGGGGATGCATATAAATACAGTTTGTGTCACGACGTTCTCGGCGGTGTTATCGAGGTGGTAACAGGGAAAAAACTTGGTGAATTTATGAAGGAAACCTTTTTTATTCCCCTTGGTATGAACGAAACCGATTATAAGTATACATTCGGAAGCGTAGACAGACGTTTTTGGCGTTCAAATTATAATTCTCAAACAAAAACTACTTCGTACCTGCCCAGCGACAACAACTGGTTCGAACTGGGAACTCTTTATGAAAGTGGCGGCGCAGGTCTTATTACTACCGTTAACGATTATATAAAATTTGCGCAAATGCTTTGTGATGGTGGCGTGACTAAAGAGGGTAAACGACTTATAGCCTTTGAGGGTATTGACATTATGAGAAAGACTATAAATGAAAATCAGTCCGCCTTTACTATGACCGATTATAAATATGCTCTCGGTGTTCGTACCCACGTAAGTAACGAGCATAATTTTTCAAAAAGCGGTCTTTATGAATTTGGTTGGGACGGCGCCTTCGGCGCATATACCGAAATAGATATTGAAAATAAAATAGCGGTATATTTCGGTTGCGGAACAAGCGGCATTAATGCTCTTGTCCATCCCGATATGAGAAATCTTATACACGAAGGCATAGAACTTGAATAAATAAAAAATCCGAGAAAATCTCGGATTTTTTTGTTGACAAATTTTAACTTTTGTAGTATTATACTACTGTAGTTAGCCGATGCTAACTAGTTATTTTTGCAATTATGGTTAGCAACGACTAACTGCTAGAGGGGAAACTATGAATACGCTTAAAGATATGCGCGTGGGCAGTACCGTAAAGGTAGTAAAGGTTCACGGTGAAGGCGCAATAAAAAGAAGAATAATGGATATGGGAATTACAAAGGGTACCCGTATTTACGTAAGAAAAGTGGCACCGCTGGGTGATCCTTTTGAACTGCACGTAAGGGGATATGAACTATCTCTAAGAAAAGCGGATGCCGAAATGATAGAAGTGGAATAGGTGTAAAAAAAATGAGTATAAAAATTGCACTTGCAGGCAATCCGAACTGCGGAAAAACCACCCTTTTTAACGCCCTTACAGGTTCTAATCAGTACGTTGGAAACTGGCCGGGTGTAACGGTTGAAAAAAAGGAAGGAAAATTAAAAAACAATCAAGATGTAATTCTTACCGACCTTCCCGGTATTTATTCCTTGTCTCCATACACACCTGAAGAACTGGTTGCAAGGAATTATCTCGTAAACGAACGTCCCGACGTAATTTTAAATATAGTCGACGGAACCAATCTTGAAAGAAACCTTTATTTGACTACACAACTTATGGAACTCGGTATTCCTTTAATGATTGCCGTAAATATGATGGATATAGTCAGAAAAAACGGTGATAAAATTGATATAGAAAAATTAGGCAAGGCTTTACGCTGCCCTATTTTAGAAATATCCGCCCTTAAGGGTGAGGGGATTTCTGAGGCAATAGAACAGGCCATATCCCTTTATGGTAACGAGGTAGTCCCCGAACATATTTTTTCGGGTGACGTTGAACACGCAGTTGCCCATATAGAAGAAGCCGCCATACATGATATGGACGATAATCAGCAACGCTGGTACGCTATTAAAATTTTTGAGCGCGATACTATGGTACTAAACAGTCTTAAACTGGACAGCGCTCTTTTAGAACATATTGAAAAAGATATACGTCACGTTGAAATGCATTTTGACGACGATGCCGAAAGTGTTATTATAAACGAACGTTATACTTATATTGAAAAAATACTTAAAGACTGTTATAAGAAAAAGAGTATCGGCAGACTTACAATGTCTGACAAAATAGATAAAATAGTTACCAACCGTTTTCTTGCATTGCCAATTTTCGCCCTTGCAATGTTTCTCGTTTATTACCTTTCAATCGGCTCTATAGGTAATTGGTCGGTTGGCTTTATGAACGATAAACTTTTTGGTGAATGGATAATACCTTTTGCCCGAAAATGTCTTTTGGAATTGGGAACTCTGCCGTGGCTTAACAGTCTTATATGCGACGGTATACTGGGCGGTGTAGGCGCGGTACTTGGATTTGTTCCTCAAATGTTGATACTGTTTTTAATGTTATCCTTGTTGGAAGACTGTGGATATATGTCGCGCGTTGCCTTTATAATGGACAAAGTTTTCAGAAAGTTCGGTCTTTCGGGAAAATCGTTTATTCCATTACTTGTAGGTTCGGGTTGCAGTGTGCCGGGAATTATGGCAAGTCGTACAATCGATCAGGAAAAAGATAGAAAAATAACCGTTATGACCACCAGTTTTATTCCTTGCGGCGCAAAAATGCCCCTTGTAGGTCTTGTGGCAGGCGCACTTTTTGGCGGTAGCGCGTTAATTGCCGTTTCGGCATATTTAATAGGCGTATTATCGGTTATAATTTCGGGAATAATTTTAAAGAAAACAAAGGCGCTGGGCGGTAAGCCGTCTCCCTTTGTTATGGAACTTCCTACCTATCACGCCCCCCTTGCGTCAAACGTAGCAAGAACCGTTTGGGACCGCGGTTGGTCTTATGTGAAACGCGCAGGCACCGTTATACTGGCAGCCAGCGTTATTATATGGGTTTTAAATAACTTAACCTTTGACGGCGGACTCCATTATATTAATAATGATACCGACAGGTCGATTTTAAACCTTATCGGTTCCGCCATAGCAATAATCTTTAAACCGCTTGGTTTTGGTAATTGGCAGGCAGGTATTGCCGCAATTTTAGGACTTATGGCAAAAGAAGAAATAGTCGGCGTGTTCGGTGCGTTAGGTTATGATTCTGCCGAAATTGCATTTGCTGAAATTATGGGCGGAAAACTATCGGCATATTCCTTTATGGTGTTCAATCTTCTTTGCGCTCCTTGTTTTGCCGCTATGGGCGCTATAAGACGAGAAATGAACAGCGCTAAATGGACTATTGGCGCAATTTCCTATCTTTGCGCATTCGCCTACGGCATGTGCCTTATGATTTACCAGTTCGGACTTTGGTTTACGCCACAAGGTGGAAACATTATTGGTACAGCCATTGCGTCAGCAGTTCTTATATTTGCTCTTTTTATGCTTTTACGCAAAGATAAATACAGTAGTATAAAGTAGGTAATATTTATGTGGCCAACAATTATTATTGCATCTATAATTGCCATTTTAGTTGTGTCAATTTTAATAAATGAAATAATAAAAAAGAAAAAAGGCAAGAACTCTTGTTCTTGCGGTTGCGACGGATGTTCTATGAAGAACGATTGTCACAAAAAATAAGTTTGCTAAAAACTGCTCTTCGGGGCAGTTTTTTCTTGTTGCGCAAGGAAAGAAAATATAATATAATATATTTGGTGATAAAATGAAAAAAGTTATTATAGGAATGAGCGGCGGTGTTGACTCTTCGGTAGCGGCAGCCGTTTTAAAGGAACAAGGTTATAACGTAATAGGCGTTACACTTTCTTTATATAGGGAAAACGAAACCGATGGTGCCACCGACGATTTAAGAGATGCTAAGGCAGTATGCGATAAAATAGGCATCGAACATATCGTAGTCAATAAACGCCAGTGTTTTTGCAAAAAAGTAATTGATAATTTTGTTGCCTGTTATGAAGCGGGTGAAACCCCTAATCCTTGCATCGTTTGTAATAAGGAAGTTAAGTTCAGCGAAATGTTAAACATTGCAGACCAGTTGGGTGCAGATTTTGTTGCAACGGGTCATTACAGTAAAATCGAAAAAACGAACGATGGAGTTTACCTTCTTAAAAAGCCTGAAGACAACAGTAAAGACCAAACCTATATGCTTTATAAACTAACCCAAAGTGAACTTAGTAGAATTTTAATGCCCCTTAGCAGTATTACTAAGGAGCAGGTGAGAGAAAAGGCAAGAGAAATCGGCTTAGAGGTTGCAGACCGTCCCGACAGTCAGGATATATGTTTTGTGCCTGATGGAGATTATGCAGGTTTCATTGAACGTTATACGGGCAAAGCCCAAAGTGAAGGCGACTATGTTTTGCCAAATGGTAAAAAAATAGGCAAACACAAAGGTATGATACGTTATACCGTAGGTCAGCGAAAGGGACTTGGAATTGCCCTCGGTAAACCTGCCTTTGTAATAAGCAAAAACGCCCAAAAGAATCAGGTTATAATAAGTGAAGATGAATCCTTGCTTTTTAATAATACTGTGCATTTAAAGGATGTTAACTATATTCCTTTTGAAAAATTAGAGGGTGAAATGCGAGTAACCGCCAAACTAAGATACCGCCATAAAGAAGCGCCTGCCACCCTGAAGGCAGACGGTGAAAATGGCGCCGTGCTTATTTTTGATGAGCCTCAGCGCGCCGCCGCGCCGGGACAGGCAGCAGTATTTTATAATGATGATATAGTAATAGGTGGAGGTACCATAGCGTGAACGAACAAATTAAAATAACTATGGAAGCATTAAAGAAGAACAATATGGTTCCTTTTTATGCCGAGAATAAAGAAGAAGCCTTAAATATTTTAAAGGGTCTTATTAATGAAAATGACGTTATAGGGCTTGGCGGAAGTATGACATTAAAGGAAATAGGCGCTACCGGTTTAGTTAGGGGCGGCGGATATAACGTAATTGACCGTTATAACGAAAATCTTACCAATGAAGAAAGAATGGAATGTTTAAGAAAAGCGCTGCTCAGCGACGTGTTTTTAACTTCAAGTAATGCCGTTAGTCAAAAGGGAGAACTTATAAACGTTGACGGTTTCGGAAATCGCGGAGCCGCGTTAGTTTACGGACCTCGTAGCGTTGTTGTGGTAGTAGGCAAAAACAAAATAGTTAAAAATGCCGAAGAAGGCTTTAAAAGAATAAAGGAAATTGCCGCACCTAAAAACTGCCAACGACTTGCTAAAAACAACTATTGCACATATAAAAACGAATGTATGGCAATAAACGGAAATTCTTTGTCTGATGGTTGCAAAAGTGAAAGCAGAATTTGTTGCAGTTATATAGTTCAGTCCTGTCAACTTATTAAAGACAGAATAAAAGTAATAATTTGTAACGAGGACTTAGGTTATTAAATAAGGTTTAAAAGCATACCTCTTAATAGGGGGTATGTTTTTTATGAAAAGATTTATAGCATTAGTTTTGTGTATAGTTATGATTATACCTATAAAAGTTAACGCACAAATAATTAGTGAGGAAGAGGTTGATTATTCTCCCCTTCCTGTAGTAGGGGAAATAGAGGTTGGAGTTCCGCTAAGTAACGTTAAAAGCGCGGTGCTTATGGATGCAGATTCGGGCAAAATTTTATTTAGTGAAAATGCAGATGAAAAACTTCCGCCGGCGTCAATTACTAAAATAATGGCGTTGATTTTGGTTATGGAGGCTATAGAAAACGGACAGTTTACATACGAAACGGTGTTAACCTGCAGTGATACGGCGGCTAAACTTGGTGGCAGTCAGATATGGCTCGAACCGGGTGAGGAAATGACCGTTAACGACCTTATAAAAGCAGTGGCGGTTGTTTCGGCAAACGATGCTACCGTACTGCTTGCCGAGGCCGTAGCGGGAAGCGAAGAGAGTTTTGTGGTTTTAATGAATTCTAAAGCCAAGTCTTTGGGTATGAACAATACTAATTTTATAAATTCAACCGGACTTGACGCCGAAAACCACTATAGCACCGCCTATGACGTGGCGCTTATGTCAAAAGAACTTTTAAAGCACAAAAAAATAACCGAATATACTACACTTTGGATGGATACTCTCAGAAACGGACAGTCACAACTTGTCAGCACTAATAAACTTGTGCGTTTTTATGACGGTTGCACGGGTCTTAAAACGGGTACAACATCCGATGCAGGATATTGCCTTAGCGCAAGTGCAAGTAGAGATAATTTAAATCTGATAGCGGTAGCAATGGGCGCTGATACCAGCGCAAACCGTTTTTCAGCCTGTCAAAAACTTCTTAATTTCGGTTTTGCAAACTATTGCAACGCAGAAATTAATACGGGTGAAAATCTTCCAAAAACAATTGACGTTAAAAAGGGTGTAAAACGAAGCGTAATGGTTCAGCAAAGTGAAAATTATAAAGTACTTATAAAGAAAAACCAAAAAGATAAAATAAAAACAGAACTCATTTTGCCTGATTACCTTACTGCACCCATAAAAAAAGGCGACAAAATAGGCGAACTTAGGATACTTTGCGACGGCGAAGAAATAGGAGTTTTGGCGATTAATGCCGATGAGGACGTCTATGGTATCAATATATGGCGTTCTTTTGCTATATTGCTCAAGTATTTATTAACGCCATAGGCTGAAATTGTGAAAAATTTATAAAAAAATTAAAATTTTTAGTTGAAAAACAAAGCAGTTTATAGTACAATAAATATAACAAAACCAAGGAGAAATAATATGGCAATCAATTTTAGTTTCGACTACGCAAAAGACTTTCTTAACGAAAACGATTTGGTGGGTATTGCTCCTGCAATTTATGCAGCGCATGATACTCTTGAAAATAAAAACGGTTTAGGCAACGATTTCCTCGGTTGGATAAACCTTCCTTTTGATTACGATAAAGAAGAATTTGAAAGAATTAAAAAATCTGCCGAAAAAATCAAAAACGATACCGATATTCTTATAGTAATAGGTATCGGCGGCAGTTATCTTGGCGCAAGGGCTGCTATCGAATTTTTAAAGGGACCTTTTTATAATAACATTAAAGGCAATTCCCCCGAAATTTATTTCGCAGGTAATTCTATAAGCGGTTCTTACCTTAACGACATTCTCGCTCTTTGCGAAGGCAAACGCGTATCGCTAAATATAATTTCAAAAAGCGGTACTACCACCGAACCTGCCGTTGCTTTCAGAGTGCTCAGAAAGTTTATGGAAGAAAAATACGGTGAAAAAGAAGCAGCCGAACGCATTTACTGCACTACCGACCGCGCCAGAGGCACCTTAAAACAACTTGCCGACGAAAAAGGTTACGAGTGTTTTGTAGTTCCCGATGACGTTGGCGGACGTTTCTCGGTTCTTACTGCCGTAGGTCTTCTTCCTATTGCTGCTGCAGGCGCCGATATTGATGCATTAATGAAGGGTGCTCAGGCTGCCGCTAAAGAATACGAAGTAAAGGATATTAATAAAAACGGCTGTTATCAGTACGCCGCTATTCGTAACGCTTTTTACCGCAAAGGTAAAGCCGTTGAAATGCTTGTTAGTTACGAACCCAGATTTACTATGATGGCTGAGTGGTACAAACAACTTTTCGGCGAAAGCGAAGGCAAAGATAATAAAGGTATTTTCCCTGCATCTGTTACTTTTTCTACCGACCTTCACTCTATGGGTCAGTACATTCAGGACGGTAGCAGAATACTTTTCGAAACGGTTGTAGCCATTAAAGACACAGGCAGTGATTTGGTTATCGAAAAGGAAGAAAACGACGGCGACGGACTTAACTTCCTTGCAGGAAAACCAATGTCCTTTGTTAATGAAAAGGCTTTCGAGGGTACGGTACTTGCTCATACCGACGGCGGTGTGCCTAACCTTGTTATAAACGTAGATAAGGCTGACGAAGATAACCTTGGCAGACTTATTTACTTCTTCGAAAAGGCTTGTGCAATTTCGGGTTACGTTTTAGGTGTTAATCCTTTTGACCAACCCGGTGTTGAAAGTTATAAGAAAAATATGTTTGCTCTTCTTGGTAAGCCCGGTTATGAAGCGCAAAAGGCTGAACTCGAAAAGAGATTAGGACAGTAAAATATCCGCTTTAAGCGGTGAATATAAAAGGAGCTGGTTATTATGGTAAAAATCATCATTGGTAAAAAGGGTTCCGGCAAAACAAAACGTTTAATGGACGTTGTAAACGCTGCCGCCGAAAAAAGTAACGGTTGCGTAGTTTGCTTTGAACAGGGTGATACTTTAAAGTTTAATATTACTCATAAAGTAAGACTTATAGACGCTGACCATTACGGTATTAATGGATTTGATGCTTATTACGGTATGATATGCGGTGTTTGCGCAGGAAATTACGACGTTACCGACGTATTTGGCGATGCTACCCTTCGTATCGGTTCCCGCGATTATAAAGAACTTGCAGATTTCCTTAAAAAAATTGATGATATTTCAAAAGAAACAAATATTGAATTCTTCTTTACCGTTTCTGCTAACGAAGATGAACTCCCTGCTGAAGTTCTTGCTTACGTAGAAAAATAGTTTTAAAAAACATAAACTGCCCTAAATTATAGGGCAGTTTTTTGTTGCGAATTTATAGTTATTTTGCAATATGAAAGCGTAAAATTTTCGAAAAACTTTTAATGCAAATTCTGACAATGTAAATATACCTTTGATTATAAACACCTTTCGCGGTGGATTTTTTGGGGAATAGAGTGCACTTTATGTTCTTTACTTATAAGAAAAATATGGTATAATAAAATAAATTAAATTAAATTTAAAGGTGAGTATCATGAAAAAATTGCTTTATACGCTTCTTATAATTGAAATAATATTGGCGGTTGTTGCTTTTTTTGTGTTGCTTTATACCTCTGTTTTTGCCGCTGTATTTTTAAGCGCGTTAAATCTTTTAACCCTTGTTCCCATTATCGCTATAATACATAATATTAACGATATTGACGAACTTGAATATACTATGTCAAAACTTCGTTATAAAGTAAAGGTGCTTGAGGATATTGTTAATAAAGATGCGCCCGAAAAAGAAAAGCCAACCGAAAAAGAGGCACCTTATTCTATGGGAAACTGGACCTGTATAAAGTGCGGCACCATAAATAAAATGGGGACTAATGAATGTGAAAACTGCAAGGCGCAGTACAGTATAGACTGTCCTACAACCGACCCCTCAAAAAAGAAAAAGGTCAGCAGATTTGTTAAGTATAAGTAAAACTCTTCGCAAGAAGAGTTTTTTTATGCTCGAATACCATATAAATTTAATCAAATAACGTATTTAAAATAAAATTTGTTTGTGCTAAAATAAAATTATGAAAATAAAAAACGGGGGAATAAAAATGCGACTTATTTTAGCGCAAATCGGTAAAAACCAAACGATAGGTTTTGCAACTAAAGAAATAGTTCGTCTTATAAAGGCTATGGATAAAAATATAGTGTTAGACGTAAGACGTTACGATAAAAAGGATGAAACGGTAAAAAATGCCGTATGGGTGGGACTTGATGATAGTATAGAGTATTCCGAAAAGGATCGCATTTTTATAGACGTGGAAAACGGTGTGGGCATTATTACGGGCAGCAATGAAAGAAGCGTACTTTTTTCCGCTTACCGTTTTATGACCGAACTTGGTTGTCGCTTTTTATATCCCGGAAAAGACGGAGAAAAAATCCCCGAAAGAAATTTAGATTATAGCGATTTAACGGTTAAAATTAACGAAACCGAAAGTTATAAGCACAGAGGTATTTGTATTGAGGGCTCGGTAGGTTACGAGCACGTTTATAACACTATCGATTGGCTTCCAAAAGTTGCTATGAATGGTTATTATTCGCAGTTTTTTACTCCAACAACCTTCTTTCAACGTTATTACGGTAACGATATTACCGATAAAGACGTTGCCGCAATTAATAGTTGTTTAGAGGATGAGGTTGCTAAAAGAAGCCTTGTTTACCACGCTATCGGTCACGGTTGGAATACCGCTCCTTACGGTGTTGAGGCAACGGGTTGGGGTAAATACGAAAATGAAATAAGCGAAGAATTTAAAAGCGCGGTTGCGCTCTACAAGGGCGAAAGAAAACTCTTTAACAATATGCCTATGAGCACTCAGCTTTGCTTTTCAAAGCAGGGAGTTAAGGAAAAGGTTACCGATTTTGCAGTAGAATATGCCAAAAATCATAAAAACGTTCATTATCTTGCATTTTCTTTGGGAGACGGTGGCAGAAATCACTGTGAATGTGAGGAATGTCTTAAAAAACGTCCTTCCGACCATTACGTTGACCTGCTTAATATGCTTGACGAAAAGCTTACCAAAGAGGGTATTGATACAAAAATTCACTTTACGGTTTATGCCGATACCTTGTTTGCGCCAATAAAGGAAAAATTAAATGAAAGCGACCGCTTCGTTTTAAAATTCTGTCCTATTGCAAGGTCCTTTGCACATTCCTATGACGAGGTTGATTTGGATAATCTTCCCGAAACTGCGCCCTTTGTACATAATCAGGATATGAAGCGCGATACGTGTGAATTAAACGTTGCTTATCTTAAAAAATGGCAGGAAAATTATAAGGGCGACTCTTGTGTTTTTGACTACCAACTTATCTGGAATCATCACGTTGACCAAGGATATTTCCACGTTGCCGAGCTTATAAGCCGTGATATGAAAGATTTAGGAAGAATAGGACTTAACGGAATGTTAAGTTGTCAGACTATACGCGCCGCATTCCCAACGGGACTTCCTCAATATACAATGGCGCAAAACCTTTGGAATAAGGGAAAAAGTTTTGATGATATAAAGAATGAATATTTTGCTTCTGCGTTTGGCGATAATGCAAAGACTGTGGAAGAATATCTTAAAAAACTTTCAGAGCTTACCAATTTACCCTTTGTTATCGGTGAAGTAAAACTTACCGCTCAAGAGGTTAAAGAGAGTTATACTATTTTAAAGGAAACTGTAGAAAAATTCAGAGAGTATTATATTGAAAAATATAAAGAAACTTCTGCAGATTGGCAGTATCTTTACGCCCATTCATTCCTTGTACCGATTTTTGCCGATATTTATATTGCAAAATATAACGATACCGAAGAAACGGTTAAAAAATACTGTAACGACTACAGAAATAAGCTTGACGAACTAAAACCTGTTATCGACTCGGTGTGTGACGACTGGGTAACCAAATTCGACCTACTTTCAAAATATCTTAAAAGACATTAAAAAATGGACTCGAAAGAGTCCATTTTTTTAGGGAGTAGGGAGTAGGAATAGGGAATAGTATGGTTTGACATATAAAAATAGTATGTTATAATAAATTTGATATATCATTAGATAAAAAAGGGGAAAATATAAATGAGAAAACTGGATTTTCCTTACGGACAAACCCATATGGAATATGAATTTGATGAAAAAGAACTTATCGGTGTGCTTACTTCATCAATTGAAGAATACAAACCTTCGGCTGACGGCGCGACTCTGGTTCAGGAGGCGTTGGCTAATCCTGTTGGCAGTGAAAAACTCTGTGAACTCAGCCGCGGTAAGAAAAAGGTTGTTATTATTGCCAGTGACCATACCCGTCCTGTTCCAAGCAAGGTTATTATTCCCTATATGCTTAGCGAAATCAGAAAGGGAAATAATGATGCTGATATAACCATTCTTATTGCAACGGGCTGTCACAGAGGCACCACCAAGCAAGAACTTATTGATAAATTCGGTGAAGAAATAGTAGAAAACGAGAAAATATATATACACGATTGCGACGAAAAGGAAATGCTTGTTAATATCGGCGTTTTGCCTTCGGGCGGTCAGTGCGAAGTAAATAAACTTGCCGTTGAAGCCGATTTGCTTGTTAGTGAAGGCTTTATTGAACCTCATTTCTTTGCAGGTTATTCTGGCGGCAGAAAAAGTGTACTGCCCGGTGTGGCAGGCAGAACAACCGTACTTGCCAATCACTGTTCCGAATTTATTGCGCATAGTAATGCAAGAACGGGAATTTTAGAAGATAATCCCATACATAACGATATGCTTTGGGCGGCAAATAAGGCAAAACTTAAATTTATTGTAAACGTTGTGCTGAATGCAAAAAAAGAGCCTATTTATGCCGTTGCAGGTGATTTTGAAAAGGCTCATAAAAAAGGCACCGATTTTATTGCCTCGCTTTGCGGAGTTAAAGCCGTACCCGCCGATATTGCAATATCCACTAACGGCGGATACCCATTAGATCAAAACGTATATCAGGCGGTAAAGGGTATGACTGCGGCAGAGGCTACCGTAAAGCAGGGCGGTGTTATTATAATGCTTGCAAAATCCAACGACGGTACGGGTGGCGACCATTTTTATCATCAGCTTGCCGATGAAGAAGATATAAACAAAACAAATAACGAATTACTTGCGCGTTCAAGAAATGAAACTTTGCCTGATCAGTGGATGACACAAATTCTTATAAGAATTTTAACTAAGGCAACCGTTATTTACGTATCGTCTTTTGATGAAGAAGTTATTAAAAAAATGCATATGATTCCTGCGAAAAATTTTGACGAAGCAATGGATTTAGCCAAAAAAATAGTTAATAAAGAAAAGGTAACAATAACCGCTATTCCCGATGGCGTATCGGTAGTTGTAAGATAGAGGGAATAAAATGCGTGTTGTAGTTGCAATTGATTCATTTAAGGGCAGTCTTTCCTCATTACAGGCAGGCTCAGCCGTAAGGGATGCTGTTCTCAGAATTAATGATAAAAATGAGGTTATTATAAAACCATTGGCAGATGGCGGCGAAGGAACGGTTGATGCATTGGCTTCGGGCTTTAATTCCGAAATTATAGAAATTGATGTTAACGGCCCTCTTAATAAAAAGGTTAAAGCCAAATACTGTATTTTAAAGGAAACGGGCACCGCCGTTATCGAAATGGCTGCCGCTTCGGGTATTACTCTTGTTAGTGAAGAAGAAAAAAATCCTCTTAATACCACCACCTTTGGCGTGGGTGAACTTATAAAGGATGCGATTAATCGCGGATGCCGTCGCTTTATCGTAGGAATAGGCGGAAGCGCCACTAACGATGGCGGAACGGGTATGTTGACCGCCTTGGGTGTGCAGTTTTTGGACAAAAACAATAATCCTATAGCCCTTTGTGGTGAAGGACTAAAAGATTTATGTAAAATAAGCACCGACAATATGTTAAGCGAACTTAAAGAGTGTACCTTTAACGTGGCTTGTGACGTTAAAAATCCGCTTTGCGGCAAAAACGGTTGCAGCGCAGTTTTCGGTCCTCAAAAGGGCGCAACAAAGCAAATGGTAAGGGATATGGATTTGTGGCTTAAAAACTATGCCGAAATTTCCAAAACCGTATCAGATAAAGCCGATGAAAATTACGAGGGCGCAGGCGCCGCAGGCGGACTTGGATTTGCTTTTTTAACCTATTTAAACGCTGACTTAAAATCGGGAATTGATATTGTTTTAGATGAAATTAAAATTGAAGACGACATCAAAAACGCTGATATTGTAGTTACGGGAGAGGGAAGACTTGATTCCCAAACCGTTATGGGTAAAGCCCCCATCGGCGTGGCAAAACTTGCTAAAAAATACGGTAAAAGAGTAATTGCTTTTTGCGGATGCACTACAAGGGATGCCGAGATTATAAACGACCACGGAATAGACGCATTCTTCCCCATACTCAGAACCGTTACCACCTTAGAGGAAGCCTTAAGTGTAGAAAATGCTTACGAAAATCTAAAAGCAACCGCTTATCAGGTATTCAGACTTATTAAAAAAACGGACTAAAAAGTCCGTTTTTTTATTTTGTGTTTTTATAAATATATTTTGCTATATTTTCCGCTATCATATAAAAGGAACTGCCGACGGGGTCATTTGTCATTTTTTTAAGATAACTTCCGTCTTTTACTGATTCTATAAGTTTTCGGTTTATTTCTTCCCTGAATTCAGGGTGCTTTTGGGCAATTTGTAAAAGGGTTACCACCGTAAAGGAAAAATGCTGATAGTAAACGGAATTTAAACTTTCTACGATAGAAAACTTATAATTTGGCGCAAGAAAAGTGTGATACATTTTTTTGCCGTATTCCTCAGGCTTTAAAATATCGTAAAGTTCGCCTAGAATTTTTGTGTCATAAAATCTTCCCAAAAGACAAATTGCTATTACGCTTCTCATCTGATTACTGCGTCGGCAGTCAAGGAAGTGGTATGCGCTTCTGTTCTTTACAATTTCGCGAAGAGTGTCAATTGAACGCCTATCCTCTAAAAAGCCTAAAGTAATAGCGGCATTCAGGCGTAGGTTTTCGTTATCGCTGCTTAAAAGGTCGGCTAATTTATCGGCGACTTTTTCTGCGCCGAGAAGTTTGCAGGACCAGATAGCAACTCCTGGGCAATCGGTGGATAATGCTTTTTTTATCTCTTCAAAGTCGGTTAACCACTCAACCGCAACGTAAGGGTCGGGACTGTTTAAAATAACGAAACCACGCAAAGAATTTGGCTCGGGGTCAAAGCAGTTGCGCTTAACGATTAGGCGGTGTATCTCGTTATAATCGGCATCCATTATCGTATTTTTGTTTTCTTTTATTGTTAAAGCCACCGCAACGCCTGCCGATTCGCCTAAACGGTACATATCACGGTTCATTCGTACGGCAGAGGAAACGTAACTGTCAACACCCAAACAGCGTGAAACACTAACAAGCCTTTTCCAGCCTTTTGGTACAATAGCGCCGAGGGGCACCTTGATTTTAAAGGTTATTGTACTTAGGTTACTTATAACGAACCAATCCTGAAATTCTTTTGAATCAAAGGCGCGGTCACAACCGTGCTTATCAATATCCGAATAGGCGCAAAACAGAGTGTTGTCCCAAGGGGTTTCATATAAAACGTCCTTTAAGGTTACCGTCTGCTCACCCGTTATGGTCATACCTTCGCGGTTACCTATAAGTGGCGCTACAAATAAAAACCGTTCTTTTTCAGGGTTAATATCGGCAAGATGTTTTCCGTGAGCGGTTATGGTAGCTTTCGTAAAATCAGCATCGTCGTAGGGGTTTATATAACCGCTGTCATCGTTGGTTCGACCAAGATTATTATCCTTGTTTTTGAATATGCGAACACTGGAAAAAGGCGCTATTGCGCCGTCGGTGGAACGTCCGTAACTTCCCGTTATTCCCAATGCTCTAAGCACAAAACCTTCGCTTGTACTGTCACTTAGAAATTTACAACCGATATCGGTAAGTTTTCCGTTGTTTAAAAGGCGAACACCGATAATTTCCTGATTTTCGGCATAAATTCCAACTATTAAAGAGTTGAACTCGATTTTTACCTTTTCTTTTATAAGCGCTTGTTCTATTCTTATCTTTTTGGCGTCGGGATGATTAAAAAAATTGCGATAGGTTTTTGAAACGTATTTGGCGGTATCCTTATCGATTTGCTCAAAGCGCCCGCCCTTATAACCGTTATAGTAACCGTTAACTGCGCCTTGAACACTCATTCCGCCACAGCAGGTGCCACGTTCAACACCCAAAACTTTAAGTCCGTTTTCGGCGGAGGAAATAACAGCGGAGAATAAGATATAAAAATTGGATATAAATTTTCAAAAAGCAGATGCAAAACATCTGCTTTTTTGTTTACTTATAAATTGTTTTGTGGTATAATAATATAATATAATGGCAGAAATAAACCAAGCCTCCTTTGTAAAGGGAGGTGGCAAAACGAAGTTTTGACGGAGGGATTAAAAATTAAGTACAATCATAATAAATCTCTTGTTAACGTCGGAAGAATGCTTCGTAAAAATATGACTAAAGAAGAACGCCATTTGTGGTACGATTTTTTGAGAGAACAGTCTGTCAGATTTATCAGACAGAAAATTATCGGAAATTATATAGTTGATTTTTACTGTGCAAAAGCAAATCTCGCTATTGAACTCGATGGTTCACAGCATTATGATGAAGCCGCCATAATTAAAGATAATGAGCGAACTAAATACCTTGAAAGTCAAGGATTAAAAGTTATAAGAATATCAAACAATGAAATCAACAATAATTTTAGAGGGGTTTGTGAGTTTATTTATGCTGAAATTGAAAAATCAACCCATCTTTAAATCCCTCAGTCAGCTTCGCTGACAGCTCCCTTTACAAGGGCGCCTAATAAATGAAAGGAGTGAGAATGTGGATAAGTTTATTTTACATTCAAAATATAAGCCGACGGGGGATCAGCCGCAGGCGATAGAAAAATTGGTTAATGGTTTAAATAGTGGTCTTAAAGAGCAGGTACTACTCGGCGTTACCGGTTCGGGTAAGACCTTTACAATGGCAAATATTATCGAGAAAGTAAACCGTCCGACCTTAGTTCTCGCTCATAATAAAACCCTTGCAGCGCAACTCTGCAGCGAATTTAAAGAACTTTTCCCCGAAAATGCGGTGGAATATTTTGTTTCTTATTACGATTACTATCAGCCCGAAGCCTATCTTCCGGGGACTGATACTTATATAGAAAAAGACTCTGCAATAAACGATGAAATAGATAAACTCCGCCACAGCGCTACCTGTGCGCTTTCTGAACGCAGAGACGTTATAATTGTTGCTTCGGTTTCCTGCATTTATACTCTTGGTGACCCTATTGATTATCGTGAAATGGTAATTTCGCTACGTCAGGGCAACACTATGGAAAGAGATGCCCTTATAAGACGTCTTATTACTTTACAGTATGAGCGAAACGATATAAATTTTGTAAGAAATAAGTTCAGAGTTCGCGGCGATACCGTTGACATTTATCCCGCCTATTCCTATGAAAACGCAATTCGCGTAGAGTTTTTCGGTGACGAAATTGACAGAATTTCTGAAATAAATACACTGACGGGCGAAATAAAAAATACATTAAGCCACGTTGCTATTTATCCTGCTTCGCACTATATTATCAGTGACGAAAAAATGGAGGACGGTATAAAACGGATTTTAGACGAAATGGAAGACCGCGTACGCTTTTTTGAAGATGAAAATAAACTTATTGAGGCTCAGAGAATTCGTCAGCGTACCGAATACGATATGGAAATGCTTAAAGAAGTGGGCACTTGCAAGGGTATCGAAAACTATTCGGGTGTGCTTTCGGGCAGACCCAGAGGCAGTACGCCTACAACCTTGCTTGATTATTTTCCCGACGATTTTGTTTTGTTCGTTGACGAATCCCACGTTACTTTACCACAGGTAAGAGGTATGCACGGTGGCGATAAAGCGCGAAAATCCAATCTTGTTGAATACGGTTTCCGTCTTCCTTCCGCCTTTGATAACAGACCTCTTGATTTTAACGAATTTTATTCTCATATAAATCAGGCAGTTTTTGTGTCGGCAACCCCCGGTGAATTTGAAAAGAGCCATAGTGAGCAAACCGTCGAACAGGTTATTCGTCCTACCGGTCTTATTGACCCCGAAATTTCTGTAAGACCCAGTGAAGGTCAAATTGACGACCTTATAAGTGAAATAAACGAGAGGGTAGCGGCTAAAGAAAGAGTTCTTGTTACTACCCTTACCAAAAAAATGGCGGAGGATTTAACCGATTATTTAGAGGGCGTTTCAATAAAGGTTAGATATATGCATCACGATATTGATACCATTGAACGTATGGAAATAATCAGAGATTTGCGAAAGGGCGAATTCGACGTACTTGTGGGAATTAACCTTTTGCGAGAGGGATTGGATATTCCCGAAGTTAGTCTGGTTGTTATACTTGATGCCGATAAAGAGGGCTTTTTAAGAAGTGAATCTTCTCTTATACAAACTATAGGCAGAGCCGCCCGTAATGCAAAAGGCAAGGTTATTATGTATGCCGACAGCGTTACAAGAAGTATGGAAGCGGCAATAAGCGAAACCGAACGACGTCGCGAAATACAAAAAGCCTATAACGAAAAACACGGCATAGTGCCTAAAACTATTATTAAAGACGTTCGCGAAATTCTGGAAATTTCGGGCAAGAGTGTCAGCGATATTAAAAAGAAGAAACTTACACGCGCCGAAAAGGAAAAAGAAATAGAAATTTTAACAAAACAAATGAAAGAGGCGGCAAAACTGCTTGAATTTGAACACGCCGCCGCGCTTCGTGATAAAATAAAAAAACTAAAAGAAGAATAGTATAACCAACTTTTAAAAGAAGGTAAAATATGGCTTTAGAAAAACTTATTGTAAAAGGGGCAAGGACCCACAATCTTAAAAGTTTAGACGTTGAAATACCAAGGGATAAACTTATAGTTTTCACCGGACTTTCGGGTTCGGGAAAATCGTCTCTTGCTTTTGACACCATTTATGCGGAAGGACAACGAAGATACGTTGAGTCCTTGTCTTCCTATGCCAGAATGTTTTTGGGTCAGATGGACAAGCCCGACGTTGATTACATTGAGGGACTTTCACCTGCAATTTCTATTGACCAAAAAACTACCTCTAAAAATCCCCGTTCTACAGTTGGAACGGTTACCGAAATTCACGATTATTTAAGACTTTTATATGCCCGTACGGGTGTGCCTCACTGTCCGATTTGTAAAAAGGAAATAAGTCAGCAGACCACCGACCAGATAGTTAAAAAGGTTATGACGCTTCCCGAGGGTACCAAAATTCAGGTACTCGCCCCAACTGTAAGAGGCAGAAAGGGCAGACACGAAAAAGAACTCGATGCCGCAAAAAAATCGGGTTTTGTAAGGGTGCGAATTGACGGTAGTATTTATGATTTAAGCGAAGAAATTACCCTTGATAAAAATATAAAACATCATATTGAAATTATTATAGACCGTCTTGTTATAAAAGAGGACGTTAAAAGCAGACTTAACGACAGTATTGAAACTGCGGCAAAGGCGGCAAACGGAATAGTTTATATCGACGTTATCGGCGGTGAAGAACTGCATTTTTCTCAAAACTATGCCTGTGACGAACACGGAGTAAGTCTGCCCGAACTGACACCAACTCTATTTTCATTTAATAATCCCTTAGGCGCATGTCCTGCCTGTAGCGGTATCGGAAAGTTTTTAAAGGTTAATCCATCTCTTTTGGTGGAGGAGGATTTAAGCATCAACGAAGGCGCTTTTCGTTGCTCGGGTTGGAATATAAAGGGAAGTTTTAGAGGCAGTTTTGCCAGAATGTATTTTGAAGGACTTTCCCGTCATTACGGTTTTTCTCTTGACGTTCCTTTTAAGGAACTTTCAGATGAAGTTAAGGATATAATCTTTTACGGAACAAAGGGCGAAATTATTGATTTTATAAAACTTCCCGAATGGGGCGGAGGAATATATAAATCCGTCTTTGAGGGTGTTGTTAATAATCTTGAAAGAAGATATAAGGAAAGCGATTCCGACTATACGAAAAATGAAATAGAGGGCTATATGAGTGAAAGCATATGCCCCGTTTGTAACGGCGCACGTTTAAAGCCGGAGCCTTTGGCTGTTACGGTAGGCGGAAAAAATATAGAAGAATTTTCAAAAATGCCTATTACTGAGGAACTTTCTTTCCTTGATACCCTTACTTTTTCAAAACAAAATGAAACTATAGCCCGTCCCATTTTAAAGGAGATAAAGGAGCGACTTTCATTTCTTAACGGTGTGGGACTCAGTTATCTTGACTTGGCGCGTTCTTCGGGTACCCTTTCGGGTGGAGAAAGTCAGAGAATAAGACTTGCAACCCAGATAGGTTCGGGACTGACGGGCGTTCTTTATATTCTTGACGAGCCAAGTATCGGTCTTCACCAAAGGGATAACGACCGACTTATTGAAGCCCTTAAACGTCTTCGTGATTTGGGAAATACTCTTATCGTCGTTGAACATGATGAGGATACAATGCGTGAGGCTGATTATATCGTTGATATAGGCCCCGGCGCAGGTATTCACGGTGGCGAGGTTATCTATTCGGGTGACCTTGAGGGGCTTTATAAATGCGAAAATTCTATTACAAGCGATTATCTTACGGGAAGAAAAACCATTCCCGTTCCCAAGGTTCGCCGAAAAGGCAACGGCAATTTCTTGACCGTTAAGGGCGCGGCTGAAAATAATCTTAAGAATATTACGGCAAAAATACCCCTTGGCACCTTTACCTGTGTAACGGGTGTTTCGGGTTCGGGTAAATCATCCCTTGTAAACGACGTTATTTATAAACTTCTTGCCACAAAACTTAATAAAGCCAAAATGATACCTGGTAAATATTCAGGTGTTGACGGACTTGAAAATTTAGATAAGGTTATTGATATCGACCAATCTCCCATAGGCAGAACCCCACGTTCAAACCCTGCAACCTATACGGGTGTATTTAACGATATACGTGATTTGTTCGCCGTTACCAAGGATGCAAAAATGAAGGGCTTTGCACCCGGAAGGTTTTCCTTTAACGTTAAGGGCGGAAGATGTGAAGCCTGTCAGGGTGACGGTATCATAAAGATAGAAATGCAGTTTTTGCCCGACGTTTACGTGCCTTGTGAAGTTTGCTCAGGAACCCGTTATAACGAAGAAACACTGTCGGTAAAATATAAGGGCAAAAATATTTACGAAGTGCTTGAAATGACGGTAGAGGAAGCAATGAACTTTTTTGAAAGTATTCCGAAAATTTACCGAAAAATCAAAACACTATATGAAGTGGGACTTGGTTACGTTAAACTTGGTCAACCTGCTACAACCCTTTCGGGCGGTGAAGCGCAACGCGTTAAACTTGCTACCGAACTTGCAAAACGCAGTACGGGAAAAACCATTTATATTCTAGACGAGCCTACAACGGGACTTCACACGGCAGACGTTCACCGTTTGTTAGAAGTGCTTACAAAACTTGTTGATATAGGTAATACCGTACTTGTTATCGAGCATAATTTGGACGTTATTAAAACTGCAGATTATATTATAGATTTAGGCCCTGAGGGCGGAATTGGCGGCGGAAAAGTAGTGGCTGCCGGAACTCCCGAAGCGGTCAGCGAAAATAAAGCGTCTTTTACAGGTAAATATCTTAAAAAAATGCTTTAATTTACACAAATTTAACTAAAAGGCAAAATTAATCTGCTAAAATAAGGAAAAGGGGTGAGAACTTGTTCGGTTATATTCGTGTTTCTAAACCTGAACTTAAAATAAAAGAATACGAAATGTACAAGGCTGTTTATTGCAGTCTTTGCAAAAGGCTTGGTAAAGATTACGGAATTTTTTCACGTTTCGCTTTAAGTTACGATTTTACTTTTACTGCGCTAACCGAACTTGCTCTTGCTGACGAGTTTTGTGGAACGCATTGTAAAAAGTGCACCTTTAATCCTTTTAAAAAATGCACCTACTGTATAAATGACGAGCATTTTGCAGTATCGGCGGCAGCCCTTATTATTTTAGGTTATTATAAAATTAAAGACGATTTAAAGGACGAAAAAGGATTTAAAAAACTTTTGGCAATATTAAAAAAATCGCTTTTTAATCTTTCTTACAAAAAGGCAAAAAAGTCTTTTCCTGATATAGACGCTATTTCAAACGAATACTTTTTAAATCAAGAAAAAGCAGAAAGTATTAAAAACGCAAGTCTTGACGATGCCGCCGAACCCAGCAGTATAATGCTGTCAAAACTTTTGCCTCTTTGCGCAAAGGAAGAAAACGATAAAAAAGTTCTTGCTTTTTTGGGCAGACTTATGGGCAGATACATATATTTGCTCGATTGCCTTGCGGATAGAAGTCGCGATATTAAAAAAGGCGCCTTTAATCCGATTAGTAATTTAGAACCTAATGAGGCGACCAATAAAATTAAAGCGCAACTTTATATAGTTATAAACGAAGCAAAAAATACTTTTGAACTTTTAAATATAAAGCGATTTAAAAATATTTTAGGTAATATAATTTACGTAGGGCTTGAAGATACGATGCTCAGCGAAATAAACAGACTGGAGAAAAACAAATGAACGATCCGTATTCCATTTTAGGCGTTGGAAAAGACGCATCAGAAGAAGAAATAAAAAAGGCGTACAAGGAACTTGCCAGAAAATATCATCCCGATAATTACGTTGATAATCCTTTAAGTGACCTTGCGGCAGAAAAAATGAAGGAAATAAACGAGGCCTATGACACTATTGTAAGTCAGCGTCGAAATAATTCTTCGGGCGGTTCGAACTCTTATACTGCGCCAAGCGATTTTAAAGACGTACGCGATTTAATAAATAAAGGTCAAATAGATCAGGCTATGATAGTGCTTGACGGAGTACCGCTAAATAAAAGAAATGCTGAATGGTATTTTTTAAGCGGTATGGTACAGTTTAGACGCGGTAGATACGATACAGCCTATTCAGCCTTTGCTACTGCTTGCAGAATGGATCCGAGTAATCCCGAATATGCTCAGGCATTCAGCAATATTCAGCGCAAAACCAGAGGCGGTTTTGGCGGTAACCCTTATAGAACAAGTGGTAATATGGGCGGATGCGATGCCTGTGATTGCTGTCAGGGACTTATTTGCGCCGACTGTTGTTGCGAATGTATGGGCGGCGACCTTATAGGATGTTGTTAGTATGAAAAAACAAACTGCTAATTTAACTTTAAGCGCAATAACTGCGGCGCTTATTGCGGCGGTTATGCTTTGTTCGTATTTTCCTTTTTTGACCTATGCGGTACCTGCCGTAGCAGGAGCGTTTATTATAATTCCTTTAGTGGAATCGGGAAAGGGTTATGCATTTGCAACCTATGTGGTATCCTCTTTTTTGGTTGCTGTTTTGGCTGAACCGGAAGCAAAACTTATGTACTTATGTTTTTTTGGCTTTTATCCCATAATTAAAGCGCTATTTGAAAAAGTAAAATTCCGTTTTGTTGAATATTTGTTGAAATTTGTTTCCTTTAACGGCGCCGTTACAATAATTTACGCTGTTTTGGCAAAAGTTCTAATGATAGAACTTGAGGGACTGGGAGATTTCGGAAAATATTCAATTTTAATTCTTTACGTATTAGGCAATATTGCATTTATTCTTTATGATATGTGTATTTCTAAACTATGCGTTACCTATATGGTAAGACTTCACGACAAAGTGAAAAAAATACTTAAATTTTAAGTGGGGAAAAGGTTTGAAAGTAATTGTAATCGGCGGTGGCGCCTCAGGACTTATGGCGGCTTACAGCGCGGCAAATAACGGACACGAAGTATTGGTAATAGAAAAAAATCCTCGCCCTGCAAGAAAAATTCTTGTAACAGGCAAGGGTAGATGCAACGTTACCAATAATTGCAGCATAGAAGAACTTATGAAAAACGTTACGGCAAACGGAAGATTTTTATATTCTGCCTTTAACGCCTTTGAAAGCAAAGATACTATGGAGTTTTTCGAAAACCATAAGGTTCCCCTTAAAACCGAAAGAGGAAACCGCGTTTTTCCCGTGTCCGATAAGGCAATGGATATTGCAGATGCTCTTGTTTTTGCGGCTAAAAAAAGTGGGGTAACCTTTAAAACGGGCAGAGTAACCGAAATAACCAAGGACGATTTTTTGGTTACGGGGGTAAAACTCGAAGATGGAGAAACCCTTTTAGCCGAAAAGGTTATACTTGCTACAGGCGGTCTTTCCTATCCTCTTACGGGTTCAACGGGTGACGGATACAAAATAGCCGAAAAATTAGGACATACCGTAACACCGTTGAGGGCATCCCTTGTACCTATTTGTATAAAAGAGGGGTACGTTTCAAAACTAATGGGATTATCCCTTAAAAACGTGACACTTACGGTTTACGATACAAATAAGAAAAAACCGATTTTTAGTGAACTTGGCGAAATGATGTTTACCCATTTCGGAATAAGCGGACCATTGGCGCTTAGCGCATCGGCGCATTTAAAGGATATAGATAAAACTCAGTACATATGCGAGGTTGACCTAAAACCCGGTATGGATACTTCTCAATTGGACAAACGCATTTTAAGGGATTTTTCAGAAAATGCAAATAAAAATTTCAGAAATTCTCTTGATAATTTGCTTCCCCGTATGCTTATTCCAATCGTTGTGGGACTCAGTTCTATTCCTGCCGAAACAAAGGTTAACCAAATAAGCAAGGAACAACGAATGGAGTTCGTTAATCTTTTAAAAGGGCTTAAAATGACGGTGGATTGCCTTCGTCCCGTAGAGGAAGCGGTAATTACTTCGGGCGGTATAAACGTTAAGGAAATAAACAGCGCAACAATGGAGTCTAAACTAATAGAAGGCCTTTATTTTGCGGGTGAAATAATTGACGTAGATGCTTATACGGGCGGTTTTAATTTACAAATTGCATTTTCAACAGGCTATCTTGCCGGAAATAAAATATAAGGAAGTATAAATATGGGTACAAAAACTATAGCAATAGCCATTGACGGACCTGCAGGTGCAGGAAAAAGTTCGCTTGCAAAGGCACTTGCAAAAAAACTTGATTATATTTATGTGGATACAGGCGCACTTTACCGCGCTATCGGTCTTGCTTTTTCTAAAAAGGGTTACGATACCTCTTTAAATTGCGATATAGAGAAAGAACTTGAAACTATTATTGTTGACATTCGTTTTATAAACGGTGTTCAGCATGTGTTTTTAGGGGAAACCGACGTTAGCGAAGAAATAAGAACTCCCGTTGCTTCGATGATGGCTTCTGCAGTTTCGGCAAAAAAAGAAGTAAGAGCAAAACTGCTTGGTATGCAAAGAGATTTTGCTAAAAAATACAACTGCATTATGGATGGCAGAGATATTGGTACGGTGGTTCTTCCCAATGCCGACCTTAAAATTTTCCTTACTGCAAGTGATGAAGAAAGGGCAATGCGCCGTTTTAAAGAACTGAAAGAAAAGGGAGATACTTCTACCTTTGAACAGGTACTTGACGATATGCGTCAGCGTGATTATAACGATTCGCACCGCGCTATTGCGCCGCTAAAACCTGCTGAAGATTCGATTATTGCCGACACTACAAATAAAAATTTTGAAGAATCGATGGATATGCTTTTAAATATAATAAAGGAGAACGTTAAATGACACTCTTTTACAGGATAATGAGGGCAATTGTCTCGTTTTTTACCCATATTTTCTTTCGCATAAAAAAATACGGAGTACATAATATCCCTAAGGAAGGCGCGGTTATACTTTGTTGTAATCATACCTCTATAAGCGATATTTTGTTTATGGGTATTTTATGCCCCCGTCAAATTTATTTTATGGGCAAGGACGAACTTTTTAAAAATAAAATACTGGGATTCCTTTTTAGAAAACTCGGCGCCTTTTCGGTTAACCGCCGAACGGGAGATAAAGGCGCTATAAACAGAGCCGAAGAAATTTTGCTTGAGGGCAAAATTCTGGGTATTTTTCCCGAGGGAACCCGTTATGATGATGGGTGCGCTCCACGTAAGGCAAAACCGGGTACGGCTATGCTTGCCCTTGCTACAAAGGCTCCCATTCTTCCGTGCGCAGTTTATAGACAAACCGGCAAGGTTAAACTTTTTCAAAAGGCAACCTTTCGTTTTGGCGCCCCTATTTATTATGACGAATATGCAGGGGAAGATACGGGCAAAACTGCAATAAGAAGGGTTAGCGAACTTATTACCGACAAAATCACAGAACTTTGGGAGATGAAACATTGAATATAACACTTGCTAAAACCGCAGGATTTTGTTTTGGTGTAAACAGAGCCGTAAGTATGGTGGAAGAACTATGCCAAAAGGGAGAACGCGTTTGCACGTTAGGACCTATTATACATAACGAAGAACTGGTAAAAGAACTAAGTCAAAAAGGCGTTAGGGTTATATCCGTACCTGAAGAAGCGGGAGAAAACGATACCCTTGTTATCCGTTCCCACGGAGTTCCTGCGGAAATTTTTAAAAGAAGTGAGCAAACGGGAGCAAAGGTGGTAAATGCAACCTGTCCGTTTGTGTCTAAAATTCACGATATTGTAAGAAACGCCGCAAAAGACGGTCACGTTATTTTGGTTGCGGGAGATAAGCAACATTCCGAAGTTATTGGAATTTGCGGAAATGCAGAAAATGTAGAGGTTTATGTCTTTTCAAATGAAGAAGAACTTGAAAAAATAATTGAAAATAACCCAAGTTTAGCCGAAAAAAAGGTTACTGCTGTGTCGCAAACAACTTTTAATGCAGAAATTTGGGGGAAATGTCAAAAAATTTTAAAAAAAGGCTATACAAATGCTTTTATTTTTGATACAATATGTAATGCGACTGCGATGCGCCAACAGGAAGCGGAGGAGTTGTCCAAAGTCAGCGATCTTATGATTGTTGTAGGCGGACGACACAGTTCAAACACAGCAAAGTTAAAAGATGTTTGCTCAGCCAACTGTTTGCATACTTATTTGGTTTCTACTTCTAAGGAATTGCGTCCTGAATGGTATAAAAACAAAAAGAACATCGGGGTTGTCGCCGGAGCATCTACGCCGGCGCATATCATTAAGGAGGTTATTAAAACCATGTCGGAAAATTTACAATCGGTTGAACAGGTAGAAGATGCTGTTCAAAAAAGCTTTGAGGAAATGACTGATGAAGAAGCATTCGAGGCATCCCTCAGCGCATTAACCGGAGACCAGAAGGTACTCGGTACAGTTCTTGCAGTAAGCGAGAATGAGGTTCAGGTGGACATTGGCAGAGGTCTTGCCGGCTACATTACCAAAGAGGAATACTCTGCAGATCCTAATGCTGACATCTTAAAGGAAGTTAGCGTTGGCGATACTATGAATCTTATCATTATGCGCACAAATGATCAGGAAGGAACCGTAATGCTCTCTAAGCGTCGTTTCGATGCTATTGCCGGTTGGGACAATATTGTTGCAGCCAAGGACAGCGGCGAGATTCTTACCGGTGTCGTTAAAGATATCATTAAGGGCGGTGTTACCGTTTTCGCAAACGGCATCCGTGTTTTCATTCCTGCATCTCAGGCAACCCTTACTAAAAGTGAGCCTATCGAAGATTTGAAGGGTAAAGAGGTGCGTTTCCGTATTATCGAAATAGGCAGAGGCAGAAGAGCAATCGGTTCTATCCGTAGCGTTCTTCGCGAAGAAAAGAAAGCCGCTGCAGCTGAACTTTGGGAGAACATCGCTGTTGGCGAACGCTTTACAGGTAAGGTTAAGTCCTTAACCAGTTATGGCGCATTCGTTGATATCGGTGGTATTGACGGAATGGTTCACATTTCCGAACTCTCTTGGCAGAGAATTAAGAATCCCAGCGAGGTTGTTCTCGTAGGCGATGAAATCGAAGTTTACGTTAAGGCAATTGATACCGAAAAGAAAAAGATTTCCTTAGGCTTTAAAAAGCCAGAAGAAAATCCGTGGGTAATTTTCGAAAAGAATTTTGCTGTAGATGAAACCGTTAAGGCTACAATCGTTAGCATGACTACTTACGGTGCATTCGCACGTATTATCCCCGGTATCGACGGTCTTATCCATATTTCTCAAATTGCAAACAAGCACGTTGCTAAACCTCAGGACGAACTTACTGTTGGTCAGGAAGTTGAAGCAAAGATTATTGCTGTAGATTATGAGAAAAAGCGTGTTAGCCTTTCTATCCGCGCTCTTCTTCCCGAAGAGGAAGCTGCTCCTGCTGAAGAAGCAGTAGAAGAAGTTCCTGCAGAAGAAGCTGCTGAATAAAAAAATTAACGGAGAGTTCTTTTGAACTCTCCGCTTTTTCATAATAAAAGACTGCCTTACTTATTGTAAGACAGTCTTTATTTTATTGATTATTTAACCATTGTCCCATTTTTATTGAAAGTAAATTCCAATTTTGGAAACCGGGGTTATTTATAGGCTCGCCACTTTCGGGGTCGTAGTATTCGTGTAATTCACCTGTTTTTTCAATATCCTGTGCAAATAACTTAACGCTCTTTTCGGCAAGTTCTTTTGCTTCATTTATAAAGCCGTATTTTAAAAGACCTTCAAAAACCATATAATTCGAAATACCCCAAATCGGTCCGAGCCAACAAGACGGGTTGCCCGATTTAACTATGCGGTACATTTTTTCATATTTTGAAAGGGTGCGTACTCCATATGGCGCCCAAAAACCTTTTTCGTCAAGTAAATTTTCTTTTACCATACGCTGAGCCTGCTCAGGTGTGGCAATTCCTGCCCACATAGCCATAAAGCCTGACCAACAACCTATACGCTGAATAAGGGTATCCCAATGGCGCGGCGCTCCCGAATGAAGTTTGCTGTTAGGGTCAACGGGTAATAAATTAAGATCGGCGCTATAATACATACCGTCTTTTTCGTCAAAGCAAAGATCCTGTACAGTTTTTAAAAGATTTTCAGCCTCTTTTTCATAAAAACTAACGTCAATCTTTAAAAGATTACCCAGATAACAAACGGCGGTTAACTCTTTATACATAAGGCAGTTAAGATAAATGGAAGCCGAACTGTTTTCGGGACGGAAGAAGGTGGAGGGGTCGTTGTCAACACCTATTGCGCAGTCGTTTATCCAATAATAAAGTCCGCTTGAATGACGCTGATTGTTGTAGTAATAATCTATGAATTTAAGTATTTTATCAAAATACGGACGAAGCCATTCAACGTCGTTGTCGTTTGTTTTTACAATAAATTCGGCATGTTGCGCAAGACAGGGTTTGTGAATGTTTGAGGGAAAACAGCCGTTAAAGTTATACCACTCGGTTTTGGGAGTGATAAAAATGGGAATTCTGCCACATTCATCTATATGTTCTAAAAAGTTTATAACACATCCCTTTTCGTATTCTGAAATATCTTCTTTTGTGAAACTGCGAAGGGCTATGTTGGTGAGCCAACAATCCCAGTCCCAAAGGCTGTTTGAATAGGTGGCGCCCGGCACTATGAATTTATGACCTAAAATTCCGTCGGGGTCTCGAAACATTTTTTTATAGTTTTTCTTAGCGTAATCTAAAATCAAATTATAATTATTCATTTTTTACTTCCTTTATTTGAGGGTTAAATAATTTCTGTTTTCGGTGAATTGCTTATGACAGGTGAAAAGGAGGGTCTGGCTGTCCTTTGAGTAATCCTCTAAGAACTGCATCGCCTTTTCACTTCGTTTGTCGTCATAACGGTCAAATGGGTCGTCTAAAATAAGAGGCAGTTTTTGACCATCGTTAGATAAAAGTTCGCTTACGGTAAGACGCAGAGCGAAGTAGGCTTGATCAATTGTACCATCTGACAAGGTTTGCCAGTCGTTTGTTCCGAAAACGTCTGATTCTTCAACCGCTATATCAAAGTTTTTAGATACGCTGACAGAAGAATATTTTCCGTTTGTAAGGGCAGTGAAAATTTCGCTGGTTCTTTCCCCTAAAACGCTGCCGAAGGTTTCCCTTACTTTTGCAAAGGCATCACTTAAAGCGTCGTATGCTATATCGGCGTATTCGCAGAAGTAATATTCTTTTGCAAGAAGTTCTTCTTTTTCTTTAATTTGCTGTTCCAAAACCGTAGGATGAACTGCAAAACGGAAATCGTTTTTGGCACTTGCCAAATCGTCAGCAATACTTTGACGAAGAGTTTCGAGTTCCTTTTTCTTAAATATAAGGCGCTCGTTAAGGTCGTCAAGGTCGCCTACCGAAATTGCGCCTTCGGGTATTACTGAAAGTTCTTTTTCGGCATCTTCAAACGAAATGTCGTCCAGGTCTTTTTTAAGTAAGGCAATTTTTACTTCTAAGTTTTCTTTCTTTTGAAGATTGGTTTTGTGAGAATAAAGAATAATTTCCATACCTTTTGCGGAAAATTCTTTGTTTGAACCGTTGCTAAGACTTAGTAACAATTCTTTTGCGATGTTTAATCGGTCGGTTATTTTTTCAATTTCATCTTGTACACCCTTTAAAAGTTCAAACTTTTGGGTGAAAGATTCGCCTAAAGTCAGTTCTTTTTGTTTTGCTACCGCTTCTTTTGCGGTAAGGTTGCTTATAACGCTTATAAGTTCGTTATAAGTGTTTTGACAATCACTTAGTTCCTCTTTGCACTTGGCTTCGCAATCTCGTATCTCGTTTATATCAACCTTGCTTTTTTTGCCTACTGTTAAGGTGAGAATAAGACCTAAAACCGCAACGATAGAGCCACCTATTAAAAGTAAATTTTTATATGGAGCAAATACAAAGGAAAGGACAAGGGCGATAATGCCCAAAAACGTTACAATTAAAAATAGAGGATTGATTTTCTTTTTACTTTGCTCGGCTTCGAAAATTTGTTTATTAATGCTTTCAAGTGTTTTCGAAAGATCTGTAATCTTGTTTTGAACGAGGTTAAACTCGGTTTGCTTTTCCTTTAATATCTTTCCGATTTCTTCAGAAGACTGTTCTAATGAAAGTTTTTCTTTCGCTTCATCGGCTTGCTTTTTGTATATAGCCTCTTTTTCGGTTAGGGAAGGTAATCTTTCGGATAAAAGTTTATACTCGTTTAGAGCGTTTTCGCCGTCGCTGAGCAACTGTACGGTAATAATGCCTTGTTGATTTTCAAGTTTTTTGTTAACCGAATTAAGGGCGTTAATGCTGTCGCAATATTCTTTAAGTTTGGCAAAACGTTTTCCACCCTCTGCCGATTTTATATGGGCGGTAAGGCGATCGATTTCGGTTTTTATTGAATTTAAACGCAGTTTTTCGTTGTTTAGCCTTAAGTCACATTCTTTTCTTGCCTGTTCGGTACGACGGGCTTCGTTTAATTTTGATTTAAGGATTTCAAGTTCTTCGGTGTCTTTCGCTATTTTTCCGCCGCGGCCCGTTTTGGTTACAAGAAAGTTTTTGGCCTTTTCGATTTTTCCTAAAATTTCGTCTGCCGAAACGTCTTCTTCACCCGTTCCTGCAAGATTTGAAAGCCGTGAGTTGAGTTCTCCGTCGGCGTTTGAGTTTTTACTTAGTACGGTGTGGTCGCTTAAAAATATGCTTTTTTCGGCGGCTTCAAGAGATAGTCCTAAAAAGCGTTTTCCAAGGTCTTCTTTTCCCGTAAAGGTTTCGCGTTCTCCACTTGAAAGATTGGTTACGGCAATTTTATCGGTAGAATTACTTGTTTTAAAAATACGTTCTATTCGGTATTTTTTGCCTTCCGTCTCAAAGTCGATTCTGCCTGCCATTGGCTTATCGTTTCTCGGCGCGTATTTTTTGCGCGGATTTTTAATAAGTTCCTCGTTACTTTTGGCACAACTTCCGTAAAACATCATACGGATAAAGGTCATAAGGGTGGTTTTGCCGTCCTCGTTTTCTCCGTAAATAACGTTAAGGCCGTCGTTAAAATCAAAGGTTTTGTCTTCAAATTTTCCAAATGCAGATATATAAACTGAATTAATCTTCATTAAAGGCAACCTCCTCGCTAAAGGCTTTAATTCCGAGTTCAAGGGCTTTTTTTAGTTTTTCCTTTTCGTTTTCGGGAGCGCTTTCAATTTTAGAAAGCATTATTGAGGTAAAATATCCTTTAAGATTTTTTTCTTTGCTTAGTTCTTTTAAGTCGACGCCGATAACGGTTTTGTCTTTAATTTTAACAAAGGAAACAAGGGGAGAAAGACGCGCAACAAGGGAATTGACGTCGATACCTGCTTCGCCGGTTCTTTTTCCTTTAAGGGTTATTCTGAAATAATTATTTTCGTAATTATTAGTTTCTTTAATGGCAGATAATATTTCTTCAAAAACATCCTCTTTATCGGTAATGTCAACGTCAAGTCTTACGTGTGTGCGAAGGGCGGTCGGAATAAATTCAAGATTTATATTACCCTTTGAAACTTCGCCCATATAAACGCCTTTTTCACCGCTTTCGTCAAAGCCTTGTCCTTCGGGACAACCGCAGTAAGCAAGGGCAGTAGTGCCTACGTACTGAATTTGGCTTTTAGCGTGAACGTGACCGAGGGCAATATAATCCATACCGCTGGTTTTAACAAATTCAGGGGTAATGGGACGGTAATTACCGCTTAAATCACTTCTGGTTTCACCGTGAAGCAAACAGAGGTTGAAATAATCGTCTTGCGGCGCGGTAAGTTCAAAACGGTTTTTTCCGTCGTTATAAACACCGTCAAAAGAAGCACCGTATACGCGTACTCGCAAATCGTCAAAGGTAATAAGGCTGTCATTACTAGGTAAAACAAAAAGGTTTTTAGGCAAATCGCGGTTTTTAAAGGGGGAATCGGCAGTAAAGGGGTCGTGGTTGCCGAGAGCGATTATTGCGCGGGTTTCGTTTAGTTTTTCGAAAGCCTTAAAAACACCTTCTTCAAGGTTTTGGTCAATGTGGTTACTGTCAAGCAGGTCACCTGCAATAAGCAATAAATCTACCTTGTTATCATTACAAAGAGAAATGATTTTTTCAAAGGTTAAAAGTACTTCGTACTGTCTTTTTGGAGCGTAAGCGCCAAGATAGGAACACTCTGCGCCGATATGCAAATCGGCGGTATGAAGAATACGTATTGTGTTCATAAAACCTCTCCTAAATGTAGTATATCTATATTATACTATTAAAACTATGTAAAGGCAATCAGTAATTTTAAAATGTAAATGGAAAACTTCAATTAGATTGCCGTTACTTTTTTGTTGATATATAATCGAAAATATAGTATAATAAAGAAGAATATGGAAAAAGGGAGAATACTATGGACGTAAGGCTTAACGATATTCTTGAAATGAAGAAAAAGCACCCTTGCGGGAATAATAAATTCTTGGTGCTAAGGATTGGTATGGACTTTCGTATTAAATGCACTTCTTGTCAAAGGGAAGTTATGCTCCCAAGAGCCGCCTGTGAAAAAAATATTAAAAAAATTATTCGTGAGGAAGAAAACTAATGTTTGAAAAGTTAGAATCAGCAGAACAAAGGTATGAAGAAATAGGCGTTCAACTTACACGCCCCGAAATAATAAACGATACTGCTCAATATACGAAACTCAGTAAAGAGTATAGCAGTATGACCCCTATTGTTGAAAAATACAGGGAGTACAGGAATGCTGTTAATGCCGAAAAAGAGGCAAGAGAACTTCTTGATGCAGGCGGACTTGATAAAGATTTTAAAGAACTTGTGGAAGAAGAATTTAAAACGGCAAATGAAAATATTAAAATCTTTTCGGAAGAACTTAAAATACTTCTTTTGCCCAAAGACCCTAATGACGACAAAAACGTAATTGTTGAAATAAGGGCAGGTGCAGGCGGTGAAGAATCTGCGCTTTTTGCAGGTTCTCTTTACAGAATGTATACTATGTATGCCGAGAAAAAAGGCTGGAGTATTGAAGTAATCAACGAAAGCGAAACGGAACTTGGCGGTTTTAAGGAAATTTCCTTTAGTATCGACGGCGCAGGTGCATATTCGCGTATGAAATATGAAAGTGGTGTTCACCGTGTTCAGCGTGTGCCCGATACCGAAACGCAGGGCCGTATTCATACTTCTACAACTACCGTTGCCGTACTTCCTGAAGCAGAGGAAGTAGAATTTGAACTTGACCCTAAAGATTTAAAGATTGACACCTATCGAAGCAGTGGCGCAGGCGGTCAGCATATTAATAAAACGTCTTCGGCTATTCGTGTTACCCATTTGCCTACGGGAATGGTTGTTGAGTGTCAGGACGAGAGAAGTCAGCATAAAAATAAGGATAAGGCTTTAAGGGTTTTGCGTTCACGTCTTTTTGAACAGGCGCAACGCGAACAGGAAGAAGCCATTGCCAGTGACAGAAAATCTCAGGTTGGCACAGGTGACAGAAGTGAAAGAATAAGAACCTACAACTTCCCTCAAGGTAGAGTAACCGACCATAGAATAGGTCTTACACTTTATAAAATTGAGCAGATTATGAACGGTGATATTGACGAAGTGGTAGATGCGCTTATTACCTATTACAGAGCCGAAATGCTTAAAAATGAGGAACAAAATTAATGGAAACAAAAAGGCTTAACCTTGATGAAAACAGTTTAACCTTAGCCGCCGATATACTTAAAAAAGGCGGAATTGTGGCTATTCCTACCGAAACTGTTTACGGCCTTGCTGCGTCCGCGCTGAATAAAGATGCCTTAGAAAAGGTTTTTGTCGCTAAAGGAAGACCTCAGGACAACCCGTTAATAGTTCATATAGACAGTATTGAGATGCTTGAAAAAATAGCGGTTAATATACCGAAAAAAGCATTTATATGCGCCGAAAAATTTTGGCCGGGGCCTCTGACTATGGTGCTTGAAAGTAGTGGTTTTGTCAGCGAAAAGGTTTCTGCGGGACTTAGCACCGTAGCGGTCAGAATGCCGTCAGACCTAATTGCGAGAAAGGTAATTAATATTAGCGGATTGCCCCTTGCCGCCCCGTCGGCAAATGCTTCGGGGTCACCGAGTCCTACTACCGCTTTTCACGTATTAGACGACCTTGACGGTAAAATAGATGCCGTTATAATGGGCGAAAACTGTCAGGTGGGTGTGGAATCTACCGTGATTTCGGTGACCGAAGACGGAGCTAGACTTTTAAGACCCGGCGCCGTTACCCTTGAAATGTTAAGGGAAATTTTCCCCGATATAGCGGTGGACAAAGCAATACTAAGTGAACCCGAAAAGGATGAAAAGGTTGCTTCTCCCGGTATGAAGTATAAGCATTACGCCCCAAAAACAAGTTTGTATCTTGTTAACGGGGATAGCGATGCTTTTTGTGATTTTGTAAATAAGGAAAATGCGGTGGCGCTTTGTTTTAAAGAGGAAGCGCAAAAAATACAGGGAAAAACATTTATTTACGGACAAGAAGAAAACGAAGAGGCTATGGCGCAAAGTGTTTTTGCGGTACTCAGAACTCTTGATAAAGAAAATATAAAAAAAGCGTACGTTCACGCTCCTAAAAAACAGGGCGTAGGTCTGGCAGTATATAACCGACTGATAAGGGCCTGTGCTTTCAGGGTGATTGATTTATGAAATATATTATAGGTCTTACCGGCCCTACGGGTTCGGGTAAAAGCAGTTTTTCCGCCCTTGCCGAAAAAAAAGGTGTTGACGTTATCGACTGCGATAAAATTTCAAGACAGGTAACCGAAAAGGGCAGTGAATGTCTTTTAAAACTTTGCGAAGCCTTTGGAAATGATATTCTTAACGACGGCGTTCTTGATAGAAAACTTCTTGCTCAGCGCGCCTTTTTAAGCGAAGATAAAAAACAACTTCTTGAAGATACTATTTTCCCTTTTATACTTGATTTGGTTTTGCAAAAAATTGAAGAAAGCCAGAGTCAAACGGTGCTTCTTGACGCTCCCACCCTTTATGAAAGCGGTATTAATGAATTGTGCGGTAACGTGGTGGCGGTGCTTTCTGATAGGCAGTTGCGAAAAGAGCGTATAATAAAACGTGACGGTCTTAGCGAAACTCAGGCGGAAATTCGTCTTAACGCGGGAAAAGGCGACGATTTTTATTTAGAAAAAACACAATATATAATATATAATAATTCAACACAAGCAGAATTTTTAAACAAAAGTGATGAAATACTAAATATATTACTGGAGGAAGTCAAATGAGTGAAAAAAGTAAAGCAGAACTTTTAAAAGAAAAACTTTCTTTAAAACGTCAAAGCGCATTAAAAGATGCAACCGAAGAAACAATAAACGAGGCTTTTGCTTTTTGTGAAGATTATAAAAAGTTCCTTGATAATGCAAAAACCGAAAGAGAAGCAAACGAAGTATCAATCGCCATAGCCGAAAAGTGCGGTTTCGTGCCTTTTGAACAGGGTAAAACCTATAATGCAGGGGATAAGGTTTATTTTAACAACCGTTCAAAAGCCGTTGCTTTTGCAGTTATCGGTAAAGAAAAAGTTGAAAAGGGAACCAACATTACTGCGGCCCATATTGATTCCCCAAGACTTGATTTGAAACCAAATCCACTTTACGAAGACGTAGATATGGCGCTTTTTAAAACTCATTATTACGGTGGAATTAAAAAGTATCAGTGGACTGCTGTTCCTATGTCTTTGCACGGCGTTTTTGTTAAGACTGACGGAACGGTTGTAAAGGTGAATATAGGTGAAGACGACAACGACCCAAAGTTTGTTGTAAACGACCTTTTGCCTCATCTTGCTCAAGAACAAAGTAAACGTACTTTAAGTGACGGTATAAGGGGTGAGGAATTAAACGTACTTGTTGGAAGTATGCCCTTTAAAGATGATAAAGCAAGTGAACTTGTTAAACTTAACGTTCTTAATATACTTTATGAAAAATACGGTGTAACCGAAGCAGATTTCTTATCTGCAGAATTAGAATGTGTGCCTGCCGCAAAGGCTTGCGATATAGGTTTCGACCGTTCTATGATAGGCGCCTACGGACAGGATGACAGAGTTTGCGCTTATCCTGCTTTAAAAGCAATTTGTGATACCAAAGTTCCCGAAAAAACAGCAGTATGCGTACTTGCCGATAAGGAAGAAATCGGTTCTGACGGCAATACGGGTCTTAATTCTGCATTCCTTAAATACGTAATAGGCGACATTGCAAAAATGCAGGGCGCAGACGTAACGGTAGCCCTTAGAAATTCTAAATGTCTTTCTGCAGACGTTAATGCAGCCCTTGACCCCACCTTCCAAGACGTGATGGAAAAACGCAATGCTTCTCAAATTAACAGAGGTGTATGCGTAACCAAGTATACGGGCGCACGCGGTAAATCGGGCACAAGCGATGCAAGCGCCGAATACGTTGCCGAAATCAGAAATATGCTTGATAAGGCAGGAATTGCTTGGCAGACTGGCGAACTCGGCAGAGTTGACCTTGGCGGCGGCGGAACCGTTGCTATGTATATTGCAAATCTAGGTGCAGACGTTGTTGACCTTGGCGTTCCCGTGCTTTCAATGCATGCTCCCTTTGAAACAACCGCTAAATTTGACGTATATATGTGCTATAAAGCAATGTATGAATTTTGTAAATAATAAAACAAAGACCGTATCGCCCACGCCTCGCAGGGAAGTATTTCCTTAAAAACGCGAAATTTTGGCACAATAATGCGTTAAAAAGCCATAGTACGAAAAGCGTTACTATGGCTTTTTGCCTTTTCTTGCACTCAATATTTTCGTTTTAAGGTGCTTCGCAGTTTCGTAAGAACTAAAAATTTACTGTATTTAAGCCATAAAACGCAGAAAGGCTGTCGCCTTTCGAGGCTTTTGACAACAATAC
>JAZRNY010000022.1:0-199375 GCA_045648445.1 Acutalibacteraceae bacterium | reverse complement strand
CAAGGGTAATTGAACATATTCATTGCAATGATATCGAAGTTGCAAAATAACGTTTTAAGACGTTTTTTGCAACATAGAGCCGATTTTATCGGCTTCGTCGAGAAATTCAATCAATTTCTCGACATTCGATAGTCATTATAAATAAAGTAATTAACAAAAACCCCCAAAAACCCGAAGGCTTTTGGGGATTTAATCGACTAATTATATATTACTGTTCAGCAATAACTTCTGAAATAAGTCTGTTAGCGGCTTCAACAGAAGATTCGCACTTATTGTAAGCCTTTTCAAGGTTAACGGAAACCTGAGCAGATGTACCCTTGATGAGGTCGTTAACCATTGTAAGAGTATTATAGGTTGGGTCGGTAACACGGCCGATACCCCATGTCATACTTATCTTGTTAAGTTCAGCATTTTCGCGGAGATGATAGTATAAGGTTTTAGCCTCTTCGTTCTTGAAGATCTGATTTACATCGTAGTGATCTTCGTTCAAGAAGTAACGTAAGAAGTAACCGGCGCCCTTGGGGTTGCCTGCACCCTTACATACACCGTAAGAACGGATAGAAGAAGTGTAAGGATATTTTTCATCATCCTTGTTAACCTTAGGAAGAACTTCAAATCCTAAATCATCAACGTCCATAGTATAGAACCAACCCGGACTCTTTCTAAGACCGTAAGCACCGGCAATCTGAAGTGCGATCTTACCGGCAGCAATATCATCGTCGTGGTTGTCGATAATCTTTGCAAGACCAGCGTCCTGAGCGCGCATAAGATAGTCAATTGCTGCTTTGGTTTCGGTATTCCTAATAGTAGTGATGAACTTATCAGCATCAGGATCCCATTGCATCTGTCCGCCGCCGTACATGTTAAGCCAAACGTCGAAAACGATAGATGTACCAGAACGGCTGAATCCGCAAGTAGCCTTGATTTGTTCCATAAGGGTCCACATGCTGTCTACGTTCCAGTTGTCCTGTTCTTTGAGTTCGTTAGGAGTGGTGATACCGTTTTCTTCAAGGATGGTCTTGTTGAAGTAGGTAATACCGCCTACCATGTCCCAAGAAGACTTAACGCCGTTTACAAGGTAACAATAATCACCGATGGTAAATCTCTTAACAGTATTCTGATTCCAGAAAGGATCGGTTACGTCAACACAGTTGATTTCTTTATCAAGAGGTTGAAGAAGGTTAAGTGTTTTGGGGAAGTCACCGTTTTCAACAACAACATCAGGAGACTGGTCAGAAGCGATAAGAGAAATCATCTTATTTACATAGTCAGACTGGTTAACTTGAACAAGTTCAGCCTTGATACCTGTAGTCTGCTCAAAACCGGCAAGACAGATAGCAGTATCGGTCTTGGTGTGGTCAATCCATGTTGCAAATTCAACAGTAGTACCGCGAAGTTCAGAAGGCATATCGAGGAAGAATTCTTCTTCGCTTACAGTAGAATTACCGCTTGGATTCTTCGGACCTTCGCCACTTTTCTCGCCACAGCCTGCAAGTGCGCACATAGAAAGCATCACTGCAACTGCGAGTAAAAGTGTTAAAATTCTTTTAGTCATAGCATTTTTCTCCTTTATAAAAAATTTTGCTACTCTAATTATAATCGTTTTTTTAAATTTTGCAATAGGAAATTGCAAATATCTTTAAATTTTATAAAAAAGACCGCCAAGTTTTATACGCATTGCACAAAACAGGCGGTCAATAAATCAACACATATACCAAATAATGGATTGTTTTTCTTAATTATTGTCAAATATTACTTCTTGTATTAAGTTATTGGCTTCTTTTACGGCAAGGTTGATTTGATTTTCAGCAGCAACAAGATTGGTACTTATTTGCGCAGAAGTACTGTTAATAACTATGCTGAGCATAGTGCCGCCCGAACTATTGGGTTCCAAAATCATTCGCACACCGCGATAAAAGGTTGCGGCTTCATAATTAGCATTTTGGCGAAGTTTATTAAACAAGGCTTTAGCCTCGTCGTTTTTAAATACGTTTTCCTCGTTAACGTGGTCCTCGTTAAGATAATATCTTAAATAATATCCTGCTCCCAACGGATTTCGAGCGCCACGAACTATACCGTAACCGTGCAGACTTATGGTATAGGGATAATCGGCATCGTTTTTATCAACCTTAGGAAGCACCTCAAAGCCCAAATCGTCAGCATCCATAGTATAAAACCAACCCGGGCTTTTTTTAAGTCCGTAAGAACCGCAAATCTGAAATCCCGAAGTACCGTTTGCAATACTGTCGTCGTGTCCTGCAATAATTTTTACAAGTCCTTTATCCTGCAGGGTGAGAAGTTTGCTTAAAGCAGTTCGCATTTCGGGGGAAGACACAGTTGATTTAAATTCACCTTTGGCAGAATCCCACTCAAGTTGTTTTGCCCCAAACATAAGGGTCCAAATATCCACGTCAATTGAAGCGGGAGCGCGCGAATAACCGCAAACCGCTTTCATTTCGCTTAAAAGTTTTTCAAGGCTTTCTAAATTCCAATTATCTTCTGCCACGTACTGATTTGGAGTTTTAATGTTGTTTTCCTCAAGGGTGGTTTTGTTGAAGTAAACGTTTCCGCCTGCTTTACTACCGCTTGAGCGGGCGCCGCTTACTATATAAATCTTGCCGTCAATGGTGTAAAAGTCGGTCATTTTTTTATCCCAGAAAGGATCGTTTACGTCTATTCCCGTTTCCTCTTTTGTAATTGGCTGAAGTATTTTAAGTGTACGGGGGAAATCTCCGTTTTCGGTAATAACGTCGGGAGACTGGTCGGCAGCAATAAGGGAAGAAAGTTTTACTATGTATTCCGCCTGATTAACAAAAACTCTTTCAAGTTCGATACCGGTAAGTTCGGTAAACTCAGCGTATATATTTGCTTTGTCAAAGTCGGTATCGCTGCCCCAACCCGCTATTTGAACCTTAGTTCCGCGAAGTTCGGTAGGTACATCCAAAAAAAATTCTTCTTCGCTGTCTATAATTTCATCCAGTTTGGGCTTATTGGTTTTTGGTTTTTCTTCTTTACAACCGCAAAGGGTTAAAAGAAAAAGTACTGTAAGTAAAACACACAATAATCGCTTAATACTTTTCACATTTACACCTCTTTCGATTAATAACTTTATTTTACCATATTATTAATTTTTTTCAATAGATAAGCGTAATAGCGGATTACATACTTTAAAATAATACCCCTCTTAAAGACAAAAACCATTAGTGTTATTGTAAGGCAGGTCTCACAGTTTTATTTTGCCTGACGGCAAAGTGATATTAAACCCTTGAGGTTTAGTTATATTATATTCACCCTTAAAACTCGCGAAGCGAATATAAATGAGGCACACTTCCTTACGGAGTGTGCCTCTATCTTCGTTCTTTTACTAATTAATATTCAGTTACGATTTCCTTAACCTTAAATTCACTCATTACGTATTTATGCTTTTTAACTGCTAAAGTCTTTGCATATTCGGTAATATATTTTGTGTATTCATCCTGTTTTAAGTTCCAACGGAGACTTAAATCCATTTCATCCAAATAGGTATTGTCTGCGCCGGCATCAACCATATAGAAAAGACGGATATATTTGCTGCCGTTTTCTTCGCTTTCGATAACCTTTACATCTTTAGCGGCAATATCTTTAATATCATTCCAAAAATCTACGCCGTAGTTAGAGTCAACCTCAGGGTCGGCCACTACACTAACAACCTCTTTAGCCTCTTTAGCAGGATAGTAACCTGTGGTAGCGGCATTTTCTTCGGTAAGATTATTAAATTCGTTATAAACTTCAACAATGCTTTCGCCCTTTAAAAGATGGGACTTATAATGTTCCATTTGGTCTTTTGCTTCGGCTAAAGCAGTTTCGTCCAAATTGGTTATATCGGTTTGTAAAACAAGGGCTACGCGGTAAGACTCGTCAAAAGATTTTTTAATATCTTCAGCAGGAACAGCCTTTTCGCCTTCTTTACCGTAAAGATGTTCGAAATACATATCGCCGTAGTTAGAATAAATAAGAGCATATCTATAGGTGTCGTAACCTACGCCGTTAGCATCGTAAATTCCGCCGTAGTAACTATAATAGTACTGCGCGTTATAATCAATGTTAGAAAGTTCTTCACCGTTTATTGAAAGACCTGCTTCTTTAAAAAGTTTTTCGTAAGCGGCAAACTCTGCAAGAATTTCAACTGCGCGGTTTTCTACCCAAGTTACGTAATCGGTATCGTCGATTTTTTGAGAATAGTAATCAACTGCGGTAATGGTTGTATCGGTACCTGCTGCGGTAAGTTGTTCGTCAACCTTTGTACGAGCCTCGCCGTCAGCGGTCATTAACGCATAAGAATAGATAGCGGCAGAAAATTTAGAATCTGCAATTTCTACAGCAATTTCATTTTGCTTATGAAGACAACCTGTGCAGGAAAACATAAGCAATAATACTAACATAACCGAAAGTAATGATTTTAAAGTTTTCATTAAATTCTTCCTCCTAATACATCTACAATAAAGGCATTATACTATAAAACAGCAAAAAAGTCTATAACTTTTTGTAAATTTAAAGCGCTTTTACTATTTCATTTATTAATGACGAAAGGTTTTGCGCTTTTTTCGACCTAATTATAAAGGTAACGGTGTCACCCTTATTAAATTTCATTCTGTCGGAGAATGCCGAGCCTAGTTTCAAAAAGGTTTCCTGATTAAACTGAGTTAAATGCAACGCAACGTCGTTGCCCTCTTTGACAATCTCGTAAATATCGGCAGCCATGGCTTTATTTCTGAGCAATGCTATATCAATAAGCCCCATAACCGATTTAGGCGGTTCGCCGAAACGGTCTACCAGTTCATCTATTACGTCGCTGACGTCATCTTCGTCAACTATATCTGCAATGCGCTTATAAATACCAAGTCGCGCAGGCAGACTTTCGATATATTTTTCAGGGATATGCGCAGGTACGTTAAGGTCGATTGTGCAAACCGCATCGGATTTTGTTTCTTCTCCCTTATCGGTCATAGCCTCACCCAAAAGTTTTAGGTACATATCGTAGCCGACCGCTTCCATATTACCGTGCTGAGCGCCGCCGAGAATACTTCCCGCGCCTCTTATTTCAAGGTCGCGCATAGCAATTTTAAAACCCGAACCAAACTCGGTAAACTCGCGTATTGCTTCAAGTCGTTTAACGGCGTCTTGATTTAGCACCTTGCCCGTTTTAAAACAAAAATAAGCAAATGCCCTTCGGTTAGAACGTCCTACTCTTCCTCGAAGTTGATGAAGTTGGGAAAGTCCCATTCTGTCAGCGTCTTCAATAATAAGGGTATTAACGTTGGGAACGTCTACGCCGGTTTCGATTATAGTGGTACAAACCAAAACGTCTATTTCATTTTCAATAAGCCGTTGCCACACTTTTGAAAGGGCTTCCTCGGTCATTTTTCCGTGGGCAACCTCTACTCTTGCGTCACCTATTGCAGTTTTTATACGGGCGGCAACCTTTTCAATGGTTTCTACCCTGTTGTGCAAATAATAAACCTGACCGCCGCGACGCAATTCCTTGCGGATTGCATCGTAAAGCATTGAATTGTTTTGTTCCAAAACGTAGGTTTGCACCGGATGTCTTTCTCCGGGCGCTTCTTCAATGCTCGACATATCTCTAAGTCCCGTCATAGCCATATTCAGCGTACGGGGTATGGGCGTAGCAGATAAAGTAAGTACGTCAACCGACGGATAAAGTTCTTTTAGTTTTTCTTTTTGAGCCACGCCGAAACGCTGTTCTTCGTCAATTATAACAAGACCTAAATCTTTAAATTTTACGTCCTTTGAAATAAGTCGGTGGGTACCGATTATCATATCCACCCTGCCTTTATTAAGGTCGCTTACGATTTTTTCCTGTTGCTTTGGCGGAACGAAACGGGACAAAAGTTTAACCGTTACCGGCAGTTCGCCGATTCGTTTGACAGCAGTATTATAGTGTTGCCATGCAAGAATGGTGGTAGGCACCAAAAGTGCGCACTGTTTGCCGTCGCATATACATTTAAAGGCGGCGCGCAACGCAACTTCGGTTTTTCCGAAACCTACGTCACCGCACAAAAGTCTGTCCATAGGAACGGCGCGTTCCATATCACTTTTAATTTCGTCTACGCTTTTTAATTGGTCTTCGGTTTCTTCATAAGGGAACCTTCTCTCAAAATTATTTTGAAGGTCGGTATCGGGCGAAAAGGCATAACCCTTTGCCGCCATACGTTTTGCATAAAGGGCGGTAAGTTCATTTGCCATATCCTTTACAGCCTTTCTTACCCTTGCCCTTGTTTTGTGCCATTCAGCCGAACCCAGTTTATTTAATTTTACCGCTTGAACGTCTGCGCCGATATAACGGGAAACCAAATCAAGTTGAGTTACGGGAACGTAAAGCACGTCCTGTCCTGCATATTTTATTTTTATATAGTCTTTTGTTATGCCGGAATTGGTTATATGTTCAATTCCGTTAAACACACCAATACCATGGGCGGTGTGCACCACAAGGTCACCGTATTTCAGTTCGTCAAGACTGCCTACCGCGCGACTGTCTTTAGGTCGGCGTACGGTTTTTTTAACAGAAGAAACAAGACCTTTGGCGGAAATTAACGCAAATCGGCTGTTTTCAAGTTCAAAACCGCTTGAAAGCGCGCCTACCGTTATGGTAACCTGTGATTTTAATTTTTCAATTTCGTTACTGAAAGAGGCGCTTATGCCTTTAGCGCTTAAATCACTTGCCAGTAGATTTCCCGCCTTTTCGTTGCCCACCACAATAACGGCTTTACCATTTACACTTTTAACGAATTTAAGGTCGTCAAGCAAAACTTCTATATCGCCGTTCCACTGTGAAGAACGCTTAACCGAAAAATTAACCAAACCAAGAGGAGATATTTCGTAACGGTTACGCTGAAAATTATCCATTATTACCGCTTTTTCCATATAGGAATAAAATTCAACCTCGCTAAGCATTAATTTATCTGCTTCTTTACCAAGCATTCCTTCTTCCAAAAGGCGTTTAATGTCTTCGTTCAGTTGCTGTCTTAAATTTTTAATATGCTCGTTTACCGATGCGCTTTCGGTTAAAACGGTTAAAGTGTTTTTAAGATATTCAAGAGGTGATGAATTTTCGCCGAATATAAAGGGAATATATCTGTCGTAAGAAGAAAATACCCCTGCTTCGATTTCCTCCAAATCTTTTAAAAGTCTTGCTTTTCGTTGGTCGGAAATTTTACGTTTTAATTCTCCGTTTATAATTTCTTTAAGTTTTTCGTTTCTTATTGAAACTTCACAGGCAGGTGTTATATAAACCCTATCGACAGTTTCGGTTCGGCGTTGAGTAACGGTGTCGAAAAAAGATATACCGTCAATTTCGTCGCCCCAAAATTCTATTCGCACGGGGCACTGCGCTTCGGTAGTAAAAATATCTAAAATACCGCCGCGAAGCGCAAACTGACCGCTTCCCTCTACCATTTCGCTTCGAACATATCCTGCATCAACAAGTTTTTCGGTCAATTCGCCAAGTTCAAAACTTTTGCCCACCGATAACGTAAAGGTGCCGTTTATTAATTTTTCTTTAGGCAAAGTGGGCTGAACGGCAGCATCCGCCGACATTACAACAACCTTAAAATCCCCGCCTGCAACAGCAGACAGGGTGTGTATTCTTTTATGTTCGTACTCTCTGGATTCTCCGTAAATACCTGCAAGGCTAAAATCACGATAGGGAAAATAAAGCGTGTCAACGCCAAGTGACAACAAATCGTTATACAGCGCGTATGCCTCGGATTCGCCCGAAGTCACAACGGTAACCGGCGTTTTAACCTCTTCACTTAAAACTGCAATATTTGCAGCCTTATATATTCCGCTTAGTCCCGTACAAACAACGGGAAGTTTATTTAAACTTACATTTGATAATAAACCAAGAAAATCAGAGTCACCTTTTAAAACCTCTTTTAAAAAACCGAACTGCTTATTCATTAGTGATTATAGCGGTTCATCGCCGCATCTGCACCGTCCCTTAAAAAAGTTTCTATTGCTTTAACCGCGTTATCGCGGGCAGTATCAAAAAGTTTTTTGTCTTCTTCGCCCATTCTGCCAAGCACCCAATTTACAATGTCGCTTGTTCTGTCGGGTCTGTCACCTACGCCCATTTTAAGACGCGCAAAATCTTCGGTTCCTAATTGTTCAATAATATTTTTAAGTCCTTTTTGTCCCCCTGCGCTACCATTTTTTCGTATGCGCATTTTACCCGGAGCCAAAGATACGTCATCCGACACCACAAGAAGCGAACTAACGGGAATTTTATAAAACTTCATAACAGCGCTTACCGATTCGCCCGAAAGGTTCATAAAGGTTTGAGGCTTTAAAACAAGCACCCTTTCCCCTTTTACACTGCCTTCGCCGTAAAGTCCTTTAAATTTGTTTTTATTAAGGGTAATGCCGTGCTTTTCGCAAAAGGCATCAACCACGTCAAAACCCGCGTTATGGCGCGTATGCTCGTACTCGCTTCCGGGGTTACCAAGTCCCACCAAAATCAAGGAATATATACTTTCTTCATTTTTCTTTTTCAAAAACATTTTTATCACCTTTTATTCTTAATTATAATATCATATATCTATTTGTTTTTCAAGAATACATATTTTTAACATTTTTGATACTTTTTGTTGAAGATAGAAAAAGTTTAATATATAATGTAAAAAAGGGTGATTTTATGAATGTTTTTGAAGAAATAACGGTATCTGAAATTGACAGTATTGCTATTATTGATAACACCAAAGGTATTGGACGAAATATTAAAAACCGTTTTGCCTATGCGGTATCCTTTTGCTTATCGGGAAAAATAACCTATCACTACAACGGGAAAGATTACGTTTCAGACCCTAATCACGTGGTTTTTTTACCTATTGGCAAATCCTATACCATTACCTGCGAGGAAAGCGGACAGTTTCCTCTTGTAAATTTTCATTGTTGCAAAGATATTTCTGATATTGGAATAGTGTCGGCTAAAATAAGTAATGCCGAATACTGCATAAATGCTTTAACAAAACTTATCAACAATTTTTCCTTTCAAAGCAAAGCCAAACCCGTTCACTCTTTGGCGGTTTTTTACGATGTTTTAAGCGAAGTTTCAAATGATATTGAAAAAAGCCAAAATCACACGGTACTACCTGCCATAAAATACATAGACGAGCATTTTTCAGATGCAGACCTAAACAATGCCACGTTGGCGGAATGTTGCCGTGTAAGCGAAGTTTATTTCAGGCGTATATTTAAAGAATTTTACGGCATATCGCCACACAAGTACATTCAAAACTTACGAATTAAACGGGCAAAAAATTTGCTTACTTCTTCGAATGCCAGCATACTTAAAATCAGCGAAGCCTGCGGATACACAAGCGTTTATCATTTTTGCCGCGCCTTTAAAAGTATTGTTGGCGAAACTCCAAGCGATTTCCGACGAAATTCTGCATTTCTTTTTTACTAATTTTAACAAATTAATACAATTTTCGTTTTTATGTTGAATTTAAAATAATATGTATTATAATAATATACACTACATAACTAAAGAGGCGCTAAGATGAGAAAAAAGAAAAATAAAAACAAACTGTTTATACCGATTTGTTTGCTGACAGTAATACTTATCGGTTCGGTTTTGTTTTTTTTGCCCAAACTAAAAATACAACTTGTTGGTGAAAAGGAAATAACCGTACCTTACGGTGAAGAATACGTTGACCCCGGTGTAAACGCCTATTTCGGCAAAAAGGCTTATTCGCCTATTATAACAGACGGCAAGGTTGACACCAACAAAATCGGCACTTACAGTTTAACCTATAGTGTAACCAGAAAAAATGCCACCAAAAAAGTAACGCGTACCGTACACGTTGCCGACCTTACAGGTCCGGTAGTAACGGTTGAAGGCGAAGTTACCGCTTATAAAGGTTACCCCACCGCCGATATTGTTTTAAAGTACACCGCTATCGACCACTTTGACGGCGACTGTTCTGCTTTTGTAGAACGCGTTAACAATGCTGACCATATTATACTTTACGCAACCGATAAAAAAGGAAATAAAAGCGAAACCAAAATACCCGTTAAATTTATTGAAGATGAAAATCCTCCGGTTATTACCCTTAAAGGCGAAAGGTTTGTGATTTTAAATCCCGGTGAAACCTACACCGACCCCGGCGCTACGGCAAAAGACGACCGCGACGGCGATATAACAAACCTTATGACCAACAGCGGTATGCCTGATATTTCAAAAAAGGGTTGTTACGAAATAACCTATACGGTAACCGACAAAGGCGGAAACAAAACCACCGTTGTCCGATATATTGTAGTTACTCCAAAACGCAACGAGCAAAGTCCGGGCGCAAAAGTAATTTATTTAACCTTTGACGACGGCCCGTCGCCAAACACCCCATACGTGCTTGATATTTTAAAAACATATAACGTTAAAGCAACATTTTTCGTTACGGCGCAACACACAAGCAGTCTTCCCTATATCGAAAGAATACACAAGGAAGGTCACACGGTAGCTGCCCACACCTATTCTCACAAATGGGAAATATACAAAAGCGTTGAAAGTTATTTTGCCGACCTTGACAGTATAAATTCAATTATAACAAAATACACCGGCTCACCCTCTAAACTTATACGCTTCCCCGGCGGTTCTTCAAACAGGATCAGCGCAACCCACAAAAAGGGCGTTATGACCGAAATAGCCGCGCAGTGTTACGCTAAAGGTTACGTTTACTTTGATTGGAATATTGACTCTATGGATACTTCAACCTCAGACCCCGCAAAAATAGTTTACAATATTACAAGTCGCTTAGGAAACGGATACTATAACGTTTTAATGCACGACACCAAAACCGTACACCGTCAGGCGCTTCCTCAGGTTATACGTTACGGACTTGAAAACGGATACAAATTCCTACCTCTTGATATAACCAGTCCCGCGCCTCACCACAGTATTAGAAACTAACAAAAACTGCAGAGAATGAGGTGTACTCGTAAGGGTACAACGCCAATTCTCTGCAGTTTTTTTATGCCAGTTTTTTACGGGCAAGTTTTAAAATTTTATAAAGCGGATAAAACAACAACGCGCTTATTACCGTATTTCCTATACAATGCAAAACATCAAAGGCAAACCCCGAAACTATCCAGGCGATTGCACCCTCTATTCCCAAAGTAACAAAGTAAGGAATACTGCAAATCGCTCCAAAACTTATGCCGAAAAGCGCCGACAAAAAAGTCCACAGCGCCGTTATAAGCACGGGTGACAGTTTACCCGTTTTGGTTTCGATTAATTTATGTAACGGCAAAAAGCAAAGGGAAATAAGCACCAACACAGCCCATACGTAAAGGTACATCATATTCCAAAGATAAAAACCGTGAACAAGTATTTCAATAAAGGAAAAGACGTATACGGGAAGAAGCGCCTTTATACCGAAAACGCAGGTTAACGCCATAAGCATAACCGTTACCGGCTCGATATTCGGAAGCAGGTTCATAATTTCCTTAAAGGCAATAATAAGGGCTGAGTATACACCCAAAAAGGCAAGTTCCTTTAAAGATATACCTTTATTTCGTGTATGTTGCTTCATAGGTTTCTCCGTCAGCGATTTTAATATCGTTAAGGCCGTAGTTCAACATTTCGCCGCCTTTGGTTACACACCACCAAGCGCCGTCTTTAGAGTAGTCGGCAGTAACGCCGTCAATGGTGGTATATAATCCACTGTTTTCGTACTCGATAATTTTTGCTTCAACAAGGGCTTCGGCAAGTGTTGCCTTTTCGGTTTTGAGTTCTACGGTTTTTTCGCTTTTGTCCTCAAAAACGATTTTAAAGGTTACCGATTTTTGCACGGCAGAGGCAGACGAACTAACGTCGTCAACAGGTTTTTCGCTGCAACCTGTAAGGGCAAAAAAAGTAAATACTAAAATTGCGGCGGCAAGTAAAGATATACTTTTTTTAAGAAAACTTTTTAACAATACTTTGTTTTTCATAAAAAAACTCCTTTTATTTTGTACTACGCCATGCCGTACAAAGTAAAAAGGAGCAATGTAAAAAGACTTGCATTCCGCCGAAAGCAAGATTTTTTAACAAAGCCGTCATCCTCGTGACACTTTGCACAGCACCTTACAGCAGGTATTCCGACTTAGTGACAATTAACGCTGCCGAGCCTTCCCATAGTTTACTACAGTGACCTTATCGGCATTTAACACATTACGGCGACGGGATCGCGCGGGAATTACACCCGACTTCCCTTTTAATTCTTTGCAAAAAAAGAAACTGTAAAGTTAACGCAAAATAATTTTAACATACAAAAACAAAAAAAGCAACTAGTTTAAGAAATCGTACTCTAAAGGACAGTAAAAAAGATGCACGAAAATTTCGCGCATCTTTTAATTTTATCTCATACCGTAACAAGCAGGGAACTTGTACTGCAAGTTCCACTCGTTAGGAGAACCTAAGCAAAACAAGTGATATTGTGAGACAGGTCTCACAGTTATATTTGACCTTTCGGTTACAACGCCAAAAAACAAGTTGATTTTTTATTCAGTTAATATCTTGAACCGATGGAGTTTTGGGGATAACGTACTACAGAAGTTCCGTTTTCCTGAGTTTCAGGCCAAGCAGTGATCATCTGAGAATTTATTGCATCGGTTTGATACAAACGAACGTAATCCATTCTATGTTCATAGTAATTTTCATGCTGGTCTTTACTATAGGTGTAACCATAGGTAGGTGAACCCATTGCACAGGAAGAAATAAGATAGTTCATAAGACAGTGAACAGATACAGATTCATGCTGTGTATAGTCGTAGTCCATAAATACCTTACCGTCGAATGCAAACTTAATGCATTTATCATCCCAGTAGAATGAATACATGTGGTAATCATCGGGAAGAAGGTCGCCGTACTTTTCTTGATTGTATTCAAGGTAAGCACTGTTTTCGGTGCCTCTCTTAAAGATAGCGTTACCACCGAGACCCTTATGACCGGAACCGGTAGCAGGAGTACCGTCAGCCTGAACTGCGCTCCACCACCAGTGAACGGTAGAACCGTATTCGTGAGGACGGCTGTAGTTTTCAAGGATATCGATTTCGGTCATACAAACACGGTCAACCTCTACACCGCCAAAACGCTTCATAAAGCCTTCAGAGCCGGTCGAAGAACCATTTGCCCAATAGGTAGTGTAAGCAGGGGCGGGAGCAAGTTTAGAATAAATATCCATACAACCGTATTTCCAAGTCATAGTCCAGTAGGTAGAAATCTGAGTGGTAATAAAGTCGATATCGTTTACACGTTTTGTACCGCAAACGAGTTCGCCGTCAGCCTGATAGACAAGGCCCTTCTTTTCACTGCCTTCGTAAGCAGATTCGCCTCTTACGTTTACGTGATAGAACTTACCACCAAGACAGGAAGCGCTTACTTCGGACTGTGCGGTACGGTAGTCGCCCCACTTTGTAAGGTCGATAGTGGTACCTTCAAATTCATCGTTCCAGTTAAGAGTAAACGTGCCTTTTTCGTTAGCATCGTACTTACCGTTAATGGTGTAACCATCAGCCCAGTTGATGCCAACCTCTTTACCTTCGTTAGCCTTAACTTCGTCAAGCAACGCTTTAAAGCCACGCCAGGTAGCAAGGTGGGTACCACCTTTAACAACTAACTTTTTGCCAACTACCTTAATTACATAGTTGTCGCCTTCAACAGTAACAGACTTACTAGCCGCTCTGTCACAATCGCCAATAAGTACTTCGTACTCTTCTTCGGGATCCATATCCTCTGCTTCTTTTAAAATGTAGTCGTGCTGATCGTAGTATTTAATATACTCGTCAACTATAAGACCGTGAAGCATAGAAGTTTTTCTGGGAAGAACAAGGGTGAATTTACTAAGGTCAACACCTGCTACGTTATTGTTAAGCGCAGCAGTTTCGGGAGCGTAGATAAATTCGTAACCCTTTCTGAGTTTTGCCCAATCTTCAGCGCTTTGGCAGAAGTTTGCTTCAAACCATTCGTAGGCGATGGGCATCATTTTGTTATTTACAACCTGAATACAAATTTTATCGTCGATAACTGCAACAATAAAGTCAGATGAGCAGTTAATACGGTTGTCAATAAGTCTTTGTTTGGCAATAGCGCTTTCCTCACGGTTGGTATCACCAACGAGAATTTCGTAGTTATCATCGCAATCTTCAAATGCGGCATCCTTACGGATATTAACCTTACAATCGAAATTTTCCTTTAATTTAAGACGAAGTTCCTTAGCGGCGGTTTCAGCCTCATTCGTAGGTTCGAAACCACGAGTAACAGCATAAACGAAAGCGCCTTCATCATCAATGCTTGCAGGAACAGAAGCGCCTGCACAGGCAGAAAGGGATGCGACCAAAATAACTGCCATCAGTAAACATATTATACTTTTAATTTTAGTTTTCATTTAAATCGCTCTCCTTTCATTATGCCTTTTTCTTTTTGAATACGAAAAGGATAAGCACTAATGCAACTGCGCCGAGAAGTACAACGCCGCCGCCAATATATACGTAAATCCATGGGAACTGTTTTGCAGAAAGAGAATTATCAATAATTGTTGAGATATCTACTGCAGTTCTGTCTTTATAAAGGAGTTTACCGTCTGCATCGCGTTCTGCAGCAACGTATTCGGTATATTCCTTAGGTTCGGTTAGCGGAACAGTTTCATCAACGAGTTTGAAGTTAAAGTCATCAATAAACAGTTCAACGTAACCCGGAGTTTGAAGTGTTACGAATGCTTCTACCGAGTTAAAGGTATAAGAAACTTCGTGCCACTGTCCGTCGGTCAAATCTGCAATGGGAACTACTGCGTAGTAGTCACCTGTTGTTGTCCAAGCGTATTTGAAACTTCTACTGGAAACAATCTTTACAGCGCCGTCGGTGTGGAAGTGTTTGCCCATTTTCACCTTAAAGGTTACGGTGTAACGTTCACCTTCAGCAAACTGATTACCGAGGGTCAAAATTACAGAGTTTTCTTTGTACATTGAGTCGCCTTTTCTATGAAGCGAATATCTGCCACTGGTTACGTTATCTTTAGAATTACCTTCTTTTTCGCTATCGTATACTTCGTAGTCGAAGTCGTGGATAGTGTAACCAAAGCCGGAATCATAAGCCTTATTATAGAAGCCTGTATCAAAGTTTTCGTTTATTTCGTAATCGAGGAAACGTGCAAAAATAATTTCACTCTTTTCACCGAATACCATGTTACCTCTGGTCTTCTCAAGGAAAGAACCGTCGGGAGATTTTGAATAATAACCCTTGAAGAACATACCTTCCTTGGAAAGTGATTCGGGAACTTTCTTTTCATAACTTTGACCGGGTTTGCCGATTAGATAATCAGGGCCGCCCTGTGCGCCTTCTTTAGCAAAGGCAACTGCAATTTGACCCTTAGCAAGAGGTCTAACGGTAACTTCATCAATATAGAATTCCCAACCGGGCATATTGTTGAAGTAGCAGTAAAGTTCGGTATAAATATCGCTGTCCAAATCAGCAGTAGTTAAAGCAAAGGCTTTAGTTACCCACTTACCCTTTATAGTTTTTGCTTCAGCAGGGGTAATAGCAATAGTGGGACAAAGGTTAGTCTTTCCGGTATTATTACCTACGTAAACGTTATTGTAAGCAGAAGCAAGGAACTTAACCGACAGGTTAGAATCAGAGAATTTCTCAATGTACATCTTCATGGTTACAACGTATTCTCTCTTGCGTTCAAGATTGAACATTTCGCTACCGTCTTCAAGTGCAAATACAGCGGTAGTAACGTTGTTTTTCTCATTATAAGCCATACGGAGAGAATTCTTACCGTGAGATTTATTTTTGGTGCTTACTCCACCGTTTCTGAGTACCCAACCGGAAGTTTCGGTACAGGTATAGTTTTCGAATGAGTAAACATAGGTATTAGACTGCTTCCATTTTGCATATACGGTTAAAGCCATCTCTTCTTCAAAAGCGGTAGCTTCAAATTTGTTTTCACATTCGGGTTCTAAGTACCAACCCTGAAAATCATAACCAACACGGGAAGGAGTGTCGGGAAGTTTGATTGTTTCGCCAACTTTACCATAAACAACGGAGGGAAGACCTCCATATCCATAATCAAATTTCACATAAGGCGGAATAGGCTTCGAAATCTTAACATCATCGAAGTACATAATAACGTCTTCGTGTTCAGAAAGTTTGATGCCGAGATACGCTACATTGTTACTTCCTATAGCACCAGTTACAAAAGCGTATTTATACTCTACCCAACCGTCAGTCTTCTTAATGGATACGTTTTCGGGAGCCGTATAGGTTTTTCTGCCACCCCAGGAGTTTGTTGGATTAGCGGTAAGCATATAGAAGGTAGCGTCCTGATTGCCTTTTTCAACCTTATATTTAAAGGTTACTTCATAATACTGATTATCTTCAAGGCCTTTGCCGAGATAGAAAAGGTTATCCTCTGCAGAATAACGGCTATGTTCATAAGATTCAGGGTTTTGTGCGTTATAAGCGGTTGCGCTGGAAACGTCCTTATCAAAAGCCTTATCGGTATTCCAATGGAACTTAATTGCGTTATTACCGCTATTTACCACTTCGCTCTGTTTAGACATAGTGGTATAGAAAATAAGATAGTTACTCTTATAGGTAAGGGTATAGTCGTCTGTAGGATCGTTAGGTGTATTATTATTCTTGGTAACAATCTGCTTATTCCACTGATCAGCGGTATATGTTTCAAAACCCTGATTTAAGACTGTATAACTAATCCAGCGAGCATAAACAACAACCGGAAGACGTTCAAAAACTTCACTCTCATATTTTTCGGTAAAGTTTTTGTCAAGATAGTAGCCTTTAAAAGGAGCATCCTCGGGATGTTTCATTTCAGGCCATTCAATTTTATCGCCGCGTTTACCCTTAATGTTGATAACTTTATTGTCAATATTAGTGTTGATGGTTACAACGCTTTCATAAGGCTGAGCAAATGCTTCAATCTTAATGTCGTCGAAGTAAATTACAGTATCAACACTAACGGTATTAGATATACCAAAATATACGTCAATGCCGGCGCCTGCAAAGTCGGTGATAAACTGGAATGTTATATCATGCCATTCACCATCACTGTTAAGAACTTCATTTTTAACAACTTCGTATTCTCTTCTTTGACCCGGAGTCCAAGCATTTGTGCCGTTAGCAGTCATCATATAGAAATTAACCGGTGCTTCTGCTTTTTCCGCTAAATATTTAACGGTAACAACGTAAATGGTTTTGTTTTCAAGGCCTTTACCAATTTGGAAATAGTTATCCTTTGCAGTTACACGAGAGGTATCATAATAGTTATGGTCGTTTTTATCGGTAATCTGTACGGGATTCCAATGATATTTAATAGCGTAGTTACTGTTATTATAGGTAACTTCGCTCTGCTTAGACATAGTAGCGCCGAAAACAAGACGGTTAGACTTATACTTCTGACCATTTTCATCGGTTTGAATAGTATACTCATCTTTGGTATAATTTTCAAAATCCTGTGTTAAACCTGCTATTTCGCCCTTCCAATAGGTATAGATGGTTTCGTCGGCATAACCAAACTTAGGTACAACGTGAGCTACGGTGCAGCCCGCGTCTTTGTACCAGCCCATAAACCATACCTTACCGTCAGGATCAACGGGATCCTCAGGATAGGCAAATTTATCGCCTGCCATACCGGTAACCTTTGATTCAGTACCATTAAGGGTGTTTTTAAAGGTAACGGTTACGGGTGCGTTCCAACGGGAATAAACGGTTTTATCTTCAGTTTTAGAGAAGACAACCTCGGTAATCTTTTCGGTACGGCCTGCATCAGCATACCAACCCTCGAAGGTGTGAGAGGGGTCCTTTGCTCTGTCAGCGATATCCTTAGCGTTAAGGTCGATTTTGTCGCCTTCTTTACCGAAGAAAATCTCGTCGGTAGCGGAATATTCGTCTTTAAGGAGAATTACGCCTGAATCAGCGCCAATCTTGGTAACAGAAACGTCATCAATTTCAGCTTGACTGCCGTGGTAGTTAGCAACAAAAAATGCAAGCGCGTTATCTTTTGTGAAACTTTCAGGAGTATTAATGAAATATGTAACGGTATGCCAATCTTCACCGCAAGCATAAACACTTCCATTACCGTTAGTATCGTAAAGGGTAAACATGTTACTATCTATAAGGGAATCATAAACCTTAATGCTAGTACTCATACCATTTACGTAACTTCCTGCAACACCAGAAGCCGGGTCAGAATTATAAGTTGAGTTATAACCCAAATTAAGATATGATTTATTGGTTTCTTTACTGCCTTCAATGGTAACCGGTGAAGAAAGTACGCGAATCTTAAAGGATACTACGTATCTTGCGCTGGGTTCTAAGGCATAAAAACCCCATGTACCGTCAGCCAATTTAGCATGAAGACGGAAACCGCCGCCTGTTGACCAAGATTGCGTGGTTGAATTTTTGGCTGATTTAAGAACGCCATCTCTAACGTCCCAGCCCCATCCGTGATAACCGATAGCGGCTTCACCTTCAGCAGCCTCTTTATTCTCAGTAGAGGTTACAAATTGGCTGAAATCAAATACATAAGCTTCATTGTCTTTGATTTCGACAGATGGAATAGGATCAGCAGCGCTAACCATTACGGGAACGTAAATAGCAGAAACAAGCAGAACAATTGCGCAAATGATGCCGATGGCCTTTTTAAAGCCATTTTTTCTATACATATTTTGCATAGATATTCTCCTCTTTGCTTATTTAAATTTTCCATAGTGACAATAGGCGACACTATCACAGTATCTCACTATGTATTTTATAACAAAAGATATCATTTAGTCAAGAAAATTTTTTTCGGTTTTTGCACAAAAGTGCACTTTTTTTCAACAAAAATACACCTATTCACTTTAACCTTCCTAAGAAATTGCAAAAAATAGGCCATTATTGACTTAAAACATCAATAATGGCCATAAATTTGGACAAATATTTACTTGTTAGCCCATACCATACGGCTACCAATGCTTTCCTTTTGATAAATACGAACGTAATCAACAAGGGTTTCGTAATAATCTTTATGAATTTCAGGGTCATACGGAGAACCGTAGTCACGGTTTGCCATACCGACACCTATAATAATATAGTTTGCAACACGTTCAAAGTGGGTATCGCGCACGTGCAGTTCATAATATTTAACACCGTCGAAAGCAAAGGTTATACCTGTGTTTTCCCACAAGAAAGTGTAAATATGATAACTGTCGAAAATACTTACTTCGTCTTCATCGGGAACGTAACTCTGGTCTTTCTTACCTGTTCCGTAAGGTTCATCGGGTAAACTTACGTGAGCGGGGTCTCTTGAAGAAGTACCTCCCCACCAGTGGTGCACTGCCGAATCGTAGTTGTTAACCTTACCGTAGTTTTCAAGAAGGTCATACTCGGTCATACAACCTCTGTCTTCACGGCCGAAGTATTGTAAAAATGTTTTACCGCCGTTTTGCGCACCGTTCATCCAAAGACTTGTATGAACCGGAGTATCGGCAACGTCAGCCCTAAACTCAATAATACCATACTGGTAAATCATATTCCAGAAGGTAGACATTCTTGACATAGTAACATCGGTTTCGCTGATACGCGCCGTTGTTACAACTGCATTACCATCTCTTACGAAAGATGGATATTCAACAGTTGTACCCGAAACGTATGTAGTATATCCCGGGTCAAAGGGCGCTCTCATAGAAATAATACCGCCTAACCGTGACGGAGAACTGTTAGGAGAATTAATGCCTTCGCTTGCGTATGCTCCCCAAACGTTAGCGTTAAGGCTTGTTCCGTTAAAATCGTCATTAAAGGTTAGTTTATAATCGTCTTCGGTTTTTGATACGCTGCCGTATTTAGTATAACCGTCCTCTAAATCCGCACCGCAACCAAGGCTGTCTTTCATCTTTAAGTAATCTATAAAGTCCTTAACGCCCTGCATGGTTGCCAAATCGCTACCGCCCTTAATTATAAGTTTGGTGCCTCTTACGGCTATTACGTACTGGTCTTCATCGGTAACTTCCAAAAGATCACTTGTATCGCGAGTAGTATCGCCTATAACGATTTCGTAGGTAGTTTCTTTCGCCTTTTCGGTTACCCTTACAAACTCAACATTATGGGTATCATCGGCATATTGCATTAAGTTTTCAATTTCTCTACCGTAAATGTAAGGCATAATCTTAGGGTTAACTATTGTAAAGTTATCCCAAGTAATACCGCCGAAAGTATGATTTTTCACGGTAGTAATTTCACTGTTTCTATCTGCATTTTCTTTTACGGTTGTCTTTTTATCTGCAGAATAGAAGGTATAAACGTTACCTAAAGCATCCTTAACCTTTATATAACCTCTTGCGCCTATTAAACGAGCATCCCTTGCATTAAAGTTTTTAATATAACCGCTATAAACAACACTTTCGGTTTTATTATCATAAGTCCAATACTCGTTAAATCGGCTTGTTTTGCTGATATAGGTGTAACCCTTATCGTCTTTATTTTCTAAAACGATGGGTTTAACGGCAACCAAGTTGCCATCGAAATTACCCGTTGCAGTATTACGCGCATTTTTAAATATCATACCACGTTCAACAAGCGCGAATTTTTCACCGTCAATGTTAACGGTAACAACGTTATCGGTAGCGTAGGAGAAATAGAAACGCAATGCCTGACCGCCAACAGCAGTTCTTGCCTCTTCAGTTAATATCGAAACACCTAAAGAATTAACTGCTTCTACTTCCTTAACAACTACGTTTGTTACGGTAAATTTACTTGATACTGCATTATCAAAATACATATAAAGCATATCGCCAAAATCAGCATTCTTGTTATCCTGAGCGTTTATATTACTGTCTTTTGGAACGGTGTAAGTAAATGCAGTGGTAATATATGCCGTTGCAGTATTTTCGTTACCGTTTGCAACAACCTTTACAAAGTTACCTTCATCATTATAAGAGGTATTATTATGATAGAAGTTCATTTCATCGGCAGTTGCAAATTTTACGGTTGTATCGCTATTTGTTTTATAACTAAAGGTAATTTTATAGGTAGTATTATTATCTACCTTACCTATTCTAAGTCCGTTAAGTCCGTTTTCCTGACTTGTTACGGTAATTTCGCCCTTTGAAACAACGGAATTTTGAGCAAAGTTATTGCCGTTTTTAGACGCGTAGGTATAGTTATCAAAACTTTCAGCCTTATCGGTCCAACTTGAATATACGAAATTAGAACCTTTAGCAAGGGTCATACCGTTAAAGTTTTCGGTACAATCAGCATCATTATACCAACCGTTAAAGGATGCGAACTGAGAAGCGGGTATAATATCGGGAGCGCTTACTGTATCGCCAACCTTACCTGCCTCATAGTGAGCAACGTTTCCGTCTTTACCAACGAATGCCGCTACTGCTGCATCTTTACCTAAGTATTTTACGCTGATAGCGTCAACATAAACAACGGTAGGACCTTCTACAACAGGGTTAAAGGTCATAAACAAACCTGAAGCACCAATAGATTCAAACTTAGTGGTAAGATATACGGTGGCTTCTCTCCAACCATTGCCGATTTCGGAAGAATAAATACGGTAGTTGGCTTCTCTATAATCGGTAATAAATGCCCAACGGTTAGTAAGATGCGCCGTAAGGAATTTAATATCTACGTCGCCTTGCGCTTCGGTCATTAAATACTTAAAGGTAATTTTATAGGTACTGTTATCGTTTACTCTGCCTATACCGGCGGTATTGTTAGGAGTTTCAAAATATTTTACCGCATAGTTATAACTATATTTTAATGAACGGGCTGTGTCGTAACATTCTTCAGAAGTAAGGGACATATCGTCACCAAAGGCGTATCTTGACGTAGAGCCTTCATAATAATAGTTTTCAAAGGTAATTTTTTTAAGTTCCCAACGGCAGTAAAGGTAGGTTATGGGTTCACTCTTATGAACGTTAGCAGTATATTTATCGGTAACATCTATATCGTTATACCAACCTTCAACGGCCATTTGAGCGGTATCAATATTGGGATATATAAACTCTTCACCATAATTGCCGTCAACTTCATACAACTTGGAATTATATTCATTAAAGAAGAAAGTATGATTTCTTCCTTCGTCAATACGTGTAATATTGAATCCGTCAAGGGTCATTGAAGTTTTATCATAACCCTTTTTAATCTTGACATAAAGAGTATTGTTAGTATCGTCAAGGTTGCCGGTTGTAATATAGGTATATCCGGGTCTTGTAGAATAACCGAACTTAACTTCAGTTTCGCCACCAACACTTACTGCATTTTCAAAACTTTCACTTGAAGCGGTATAAAATTCAATGGTCATTTTTGCGCTTGAAGTATAACCGGTATAGTTAGAACTATAAGAAATAGCGTAGGTAGTATTACTTTGAAGTTTTACGTAACCGTTAGTATTGAAAAGAGGTGCATAAATATCGGTCTTGTCGTCTATATCGGTATCGTCAAATACCAAGGCTTCATTCTTTAAGTAGGTACGATTACTGTTAGCGGAAGTCATATAATCTTCCTGCTTAACACCCCCGAAAGTAACACTTGTTTTAGGATTGGTTGCCCATCTTCCGTAAAGGGTAACATCATTTTCGGGATAAACCTTTGAAACAAACGCTGTTTTAAGGTTCGCTTCGTTATACCAACCATAGAAAACGTAATTTCCTACGTTTGAAACTTTTGGCATAACAATTTCAACACCTTTTACGCCAACGCGCACAACATCTTGACCGTAATCATCGTTTTGGTCAAAGGTAATTACCGACATTTTATCGGTTATTTCGTAAACGATTAAATTATCAATACCGAAAATAAAATCGTCATTTCCGTCAACTCTTAAATTTAAAGTATTGGAATCTGCGGTAATAACCATATAGCGTTTTGCCCAACTCTTGCCCAATTCGGAAACTGCCACGCTAAAGGAAGAATTCCCTACGGTAACAGTGGTATCGGCAGTTATTGCATCTGTACGATAGGTAAATTCAACACCGTAACGTTTACCTGCTTGGGTATCAGCAATTTTTTCGGTTGCTGTTTTAATAAATTTTAAGTAATTGTTGGTTTTTTCTTTATATATAGAGGTGTTTGTTCCGTTAACGGTATAGTTATCGTATTTTTCACCTGCAATAAAGTCAGCGTAAATTACGTTAAAATCATAAGAATAGGTAAATTCGTTTTTATAAAGATTGGTTAACTGACTGTCGCTGTACCAACCCATAAACTTATCGCTGTCATTAGTTATTGTTTCGGGTTTAACCGTTTTGCCTATTTCGCCTAAAACTACTGTATAGTCACCTGTAAGAGTATCCGCTAAAATTACGTAGCCTTCACTTTCCGTAAGAACGGTAAGTTCAATACAGTCAAAATAAACCGTATAATCGCCATTTGTACCACTAGTAAGCATTGCAAGGCGGTTTGCATCGGGTTTTAAGAAATCGGTATCAATGATAACGGCACCCATTTTATAGCCTTTACCTGCATCGTCTTTACTAATAGTAAAGGAAGCATCATACTTTTTGGCTTCGCTATTATCGTTTATATTATAACCCATTGTAGCAAACTGAACGTTTATATCGTTCGTTGCAGATTTAAGGTCATAATAGAAGGTAACAAGATAACGTGTTTTATTGTTAATGGGGTTCATGGCGATAACGTTTTGAGCATCGCCGTTAGCGGTAAGTTTTGCAGAGTAAAAACCACGCTTAGCGTTTTCTTTAACTATATCTACAGTATCACTTATATAGTTATTGCGGTTTTCGCTGTTAAGGTCATAATTATAACCCTCAAAACTCATATTTCTTGACCAAACGGCATAAAGGGTGTTATAAAATACGTCGGCATCAACAGTTTTTGTGTTTACCATATTTACGCCGTCTTTATCGTATGCCCAACCGTCAAAACTGTAGTCATTTTTTATAGGCAAGGGTAAATCGGACAAAGTATCGCCTATTTCGCGAGTTACGGTCATAGAAGTTTTGCCGTCTTCAAAATTACCGCCGTTAGCGTCAAGTTTAATTTGGGTTTCGCCCTTAACTTCTTTAACAACTATATCATCAATATATGCCTCGGTATATACGCCTTTTGCGGCATAAATCATAATATATAAATAATCGCTTGTATATTCTCCATTTTCGCCTGTAGTAAAGTTATCCGGAGTAGTGAATGCTGCTCTGTAATTCTGCCATTCACCCGAATTATCGTTAATCATGGTTTTCTTTTCAGTGTAAGTAATAAAAGAGCCTGGCCACCAGATATTATAACCCGCTGACCCCACAGTTACGTCTAAATCACCTGAACCTTCGAGCAAACGGTATTTAAAGGAAACAATGTAACTAGTAGAGGCTTTAATCTTTTTAACACTTATGTTATTTTCACTTGATTCTCTTCTATCTTTTTGAATACTGGTTGTGCTACCATACTGCTCGTTCCAGTACTCATCAGTAAAGTGGTAGTGCAGATAATTTCTGCCGCTGTATGCCTCTTCGGGATTTTCCACAAGGCTGAAGAAGTAACTGCCGGGGGCACTGAACTGTGCGCCCTGTGTGAAACTCTCGAAGCCGAATATTTCGTCAGAAAAACCTGCATATAGTGTTTTATTGCAATTTTCAGCGGTAACGTATTCATCAGTAAAGGGAATTGTGCATTTTTCGTCGAGGTACCAACCCGAAAAATCGGTGCCGAAAATATTAATTTTAGGATTGGGAAGATTTAATTTATCACCTATTTTGGTAAGATATTTTTTGTTTTCAAGCGTTCCTTTTGAAGTTACCAAAGTAATTGAAGAAATACGGCAAATAGTTACATCGTCAAACTGAATATCCACGCCGTTAAAGGTTTTAGCGCTAAGTCCCACAAAGTTTTCACCGTCGGCAAAACTTGCAGGGGCGGTAAATGAAAAGGAAAGTTCATGCCACTGACCAACGGGCAAATTAACGGTGTTACCGTCAGCGTCGGTACGCGTAAAGGTAGTTCCGCCTGTTGTTATAAGGGCAATATCGCCAATTTCGGTTTTGGTTTTCGAACCGTATATCAATTTAACCATAGTCTTCTGACTGCTAACGGGATAGGACACGCCGTTATAATCAAAAGAAACCTGTTTTGAAACAACCTTGAAACGCAAAGAAATTTCATAGGACATACTTGCTTCAAGTTCATAAAGACCGTTATTATCATTGAAAACAAAGTATGTATCACGTGCCGTACGCGCTTTTCTGGTATCGGTAAGGCTTAATAGACCATTGTCTATAGTTTGCATGTTAGTAAAACCTACACCTGACACGGCGCGGTCTGTGTTATTGCTATCTTTAACCGTTGCGCCTTGACCGTATACGGAACCGCTGTCCTTTTCAAAAGTAAATACACGTTCATTAAGGCCTGTTGCGCTAACGCTAATCCCCTTTGGAATAACTACAATTGACATCACCAAAAGGAGAGTCAGCGTTATAGCCACCACTCTCTTTAAATACTTATTTGCAACCAATGATACTACTTCACTCATAACTTTGCATCCTTTTCATAAATATATCTATACATTGTAATGTTATCATATTTTGCATATAAAAGCAAGAAAAAAGTTAAAACAAAAAAGCATTGGTTAATAGCCGTACGCTAAAGGACAGTAAAAAAGAAGCACGAAAACTTCGTGCTTCTTTTTTTATTTTGTATTATACTGTAACAAGCAGGGAAAATGTACGGCACATTTTCCAAACTTCAGGAGAATCTAAAACCCTTTTACCCATCTAACATATATTTTATTCTCTAATAACCTCTGCTAGTCTAAATGAAATTTCTAAATGTTTTGTTTTACATTTAGCAGTATCAAATTTTAAATCCAATAAATAGTTGTCGCCTTTCGTTACAATTTCATCTGATAACCACCAACCACCATTTAGTAAACTTATATCAAAATCATTCGCCTTAATTTTAAAATTATAAAAACGGATTTCTGTAATATCTGCTTCAAACAAAGCACCATCGCAATCAATTTTTAATATTAGGCAATTGTCTGTCGGATTCCAATCAGACTCTTTTTTTGTTGCTGAAATAATATTGGCATCGTGAAGCCCGCGTGTCCAATACCATTCTGGAGAGTTATTTTGAGTTTGTTTCATTAGAATCACCTCTTAAATTGATTGTACTATGGTTGTCCATTTTATTCAAGTTATATTCCGACTATCGTCGGAGTGATATTTTTGATAAATCAAAAGTGTTATTGAAACCTTTCGGTTTCAGTTGTATTTTATTCGCCCCTAAAACTGCCGAAGGCAATATCACTTGGGCTAAGCCCAAATATAACTGCGAAGCAATAACACTCGCCAAAGGCGAATAAAACTGGCGTTGTATCCTTACGGGTACGACGCCTACCCAATGCTTTTAAAATTATTTATTCTTACGTTTTATTAATACAAAGACCAAAGTACCGCCAATAATAACCAGCGCCCCAATCAGCGGAACAAAATATATAAACTTTACTTTAGGTTTATCGCCACTGTCATTATCAGCAGTGTCATCGGAGTTTGCAGTAGTCGAGTCCTCAGGTTGATTTTGAAGGTCGATTTCGGGTAAACCTTGATTTTCATCAACCGAAACGTTTCCGTCTTCCTCTTTTACGGCTCCGCAATTTTCGCACTTGTAAACACCATCAATTTTTTCATCGGAAAATTTGTGTTCGGCGCAAAGAACGGTTACAGCGCCTGTAGAGGTATCGGGAGTAAACGCAACGGGAGTAATTTGCTCGCCCGTACCATCAAAATATGTTGCCATTCCGTCTTCACACAACACTCTGACAAGTGTTCTGCCGGCCGGGGCATCATCTTTGACCTTGAATTTTAACTCAAACAATTTAATGTCGCCATCAACATTACTAAGATTTTTGCTATCCATCAACACTATTACCGCACCTGCAGTTTTAGCATTTACTGTATAGCCGAAACTATCGGTTGCAGATGATATAACATCTGTAATTTCCAAAACTTGTGAATCGTATTTAACGTTGACGCCAATTATACAAACTCCCTTATGATCAACCAAAGAAACGGGAATTGTTATTTCATCCCCTGCTTTTGCGGTAACCCTGTCTGCCTTTAAAACGCCTTGATTTTCATCTGCGAAAACGTGCATAGAACAAATCGTAAGGCAACATATTAAAGCAAGTAATATTGAAATAAGTTTTTTCATAATAAACTACCTTTCAAAAAAAGCGTCGGCGGGTTTCCGCCGACGCACAATTAGTGAGAACTAATTAATTAAAGAGCAAATCTCTTTTTGCTAACTACTACGAGAGCAGCAACAGCCATAAGAGCAACTACAGCAAATACTACAACGTTGGAAGTATCGCCGGTTTCAGGAGAAGTCTTAACGATTTCTGCTTCAAAGATGTAATCTGCTTCAAGATCAGCAGTGAAGGTAAGTTTACCGTCTTTGATTTCGGTTTCAACCTTAACGAGATTGCCTTCAGCATCCTTAGTATAGATAGCGAAGTTCTTGAAGCCCTGAGCAGCCAATTCCTTAGTATCCATACCGAATACTACTTCGCCGGAAAGATCAGCATATTCAGAATCGAAGGTGAAGCCGATTTGAACTTTACCGTTTTCTTCTTTATCGTCACCGGTAGGAGCGATAGTGATATCTTCAGGAAGTGTAGCATCTTCGGATTCGAAATAGAGACCGTCGTTTTCTACAACTTTGTCAAGTTTAGCAATCTTGTGTTCTTCAACTTTGCCGCACTCACGTACGCAAGCGATAGTGTAAAGACCTTCAGCATCAGCGGTAGGCTTGGTAACGACTACCTTAGCGCCTTCGAATACGTGTTCAAGTGCTTCTACTTCTTCAGTCTTGGTGCCTTCAGGACAGTTTTTCTGTTCGCAGTTGAAGTGTTTCTTACCCTTAACTTCGCACTTAGGTGCTTCGTATGCTTCTATATCTTCTACCCAAATGTGTTCAAGAGCAGCAACTGCTTCTTCTTTTTCGCCTTTGGGGCAGTTATCTCTCTGGCAAACGTATACGTTCTTACCAGCAGTGCCACATACAGGTGCTACGCTCTTATCAGCGTCAAGTTTCCAGTCGTGTTCGATGGTAGCGCCGGTTTCAATTCTGGTTTTTCCGCAAAGTTCGCAAGTGTAAGTTACGTCAGCAGTTTCGCCGCAAACTTTAGAAGCGTCTGCTACACCGTTATCCCAAACGTGTTCAAGAGCATCTACATCTTCAGTCTTGGTCTTAACAGTACAGTTAGGATTAGAACAGTTGAAGTGCTTTTTACCCTTAACTTCGCACTTAGGTGCTTCGTATGCTTCTTCATCTTCAACCCAATTGTGTTCAACTTTAGCGCCGGTCTCATCCTTGGTTTCGCCGCAGCCTTCACGCTTACAGGTGTAGGTTACGTCTGCAGTGTTACCGCAAGCAACGTCTTCAGCAGTAACGCCTTCATCCCAATCATGATCGAGAGCAGCAACTTCTTTGGTTTCAAGAACCTTACCACAAGCGGTACATTTGTAAACTTCTTCGCCCTTTTCGGTACAAGTAGCGGGTACAGTTACTTCTGCTTCGCCTTTGGTGTGGCTTTCGCATTCTACAGTGTAGGTAACGGTTTTGGTTGTATAACCGATTGAAGCAGGACTTGCTTCGATAGAGGAAGCGTCAGCTCTCTTGAAGTGTGCACCGTCGATAACTTCAATTTCAAAAGTGTAAGTACCAACTGCGGTAGGTGCTACAAAGTAAGCATAACCAAGAGTACCTGCTTTTGTGGTGATACCATACTGGTTGGTGCTAGCAGTCTGTAAAATCTTTAATCTATCAGCTGCTTCTGTGTTATTAACGTCAGGTTCGAATGCTATTTCTTTAACATTGCCGAAATCATCTTCGTAAGAGCCCTTGAAGTCTCCGCCTTGGAAACTGAAACAGCCAAGACCGTCTTTGCTAATAACATAGTAACGAGCAACAACAAGTTCAGTGTTGTTTTCGATTTCTACAGGAATAGAAAGATATTTAACATTTTTAATGGTTGCGATTGAGATTTGATCGCTCAAACCTATTTTAGCATCATAATTCTCTTCAGCGCTGCTTACGAGCACAGGCATCATTAAAAGTGCAAGCATTACAACGGAAAGAACTATAGCCAAAAGATTCTTTTTCATTTGAATCACCTTTTTCCTTTTCTGTAAAATTTCATAATATCCCTACGGACAATTACTTGAGTATATTATAAACAATATGAAATGCAATGTCAACTCTTTTTTGATAAATCATACAAATTTTTTAAAATTTTGCGAGGTAATATGCCAAAATTTTCAAAAAAACGTAATCTTAGGTCAATACAGACCGGCAAGGAACAATTTTAAAAGTGCCAAATCCACTGCATTTACATTACCATCGAGATCCATATCACCTGACGTACTATCGGTTTCAAACAGCCCAGCTAAATACAGTTTTAATTGCGCCAAATCCACAGCGTCCACCTTGCCATCAAAATTCATATCTCCGGGAACCGCCGTTTTTATTAAATCAGCAAGGGCGGTCGGATAATGTTTTTTAGCACCGTAGGTCCAATTTCCGCCGTCGAAACGAAACGCGCTTAATTCACTTAAAGGTTTTATTTGGCTGACACCGTCAGTTCTTTGTTCACCAAAAGCATAGGCACCGTTTACCGTAAGATTTGAGGATTTGCCGAAACAAGCCAAAAGATTATTGCCGCTACAAAGAGAATACACCCTGGTAACCTTACCCGAAGCGGTTCCCAAAATACCACCAGAAAGAGTTGCTTCTATGGTTCCTTCACTTACGCAGTCGGTAATGTTAGAATAACTGCCGCCGACACCTACTATGCCACCCGCAATAGAAAGGTCTTTTATGGCAACTACTGCTGCGCAACCCGTTACTTTATTGTTACTTCTGCCTGCTATACCGCCGGCAACGTTGTTACCCCTTATTTCACCCGAAACGAAACAATCGGTTATAGAACCCAAATTCAATCCGCAAATAATTCCTAAATTTGCAGTAGATTCTCCGGTACGGTCATAATTATTAAGACTTTCTTCGGTTATACTGTCATCGGGCGGAGTCCATACTTCTTTATCTTCATAGTCAATATCGCCGTCTTTGTCGGGCGTATAGGAAGGCACCGACATATTTATACCTATTCTGCCGTCAATATAGGCATCAGTTACGCGAAGCGAAGTTACTTTGCCGTGGTTTACACCAAAAAGACCGCAATAGTTATAATAGGCTTTATTTATTGTAAGGCCGGAAATGGTATATCCGTTACCGTTAAATTCACCATTAAAACATTCTTTATCTCTAACAACGGCGCCTATCGGTTTCCAACCGTAGCCGTCGTTATAAAAATCGCCGCCCTCTTCAAAATCTTCCGGAGAAAATTCAATGTCATTCATAAGAAGATAAGCGCCATTTAAATCATTACGTATGTTATTAAGGTCGTCCTTAGTATATATGTAAGTATATTTGGGAATTACGTTTAGATTTGCAGTAACATTATCAAGTTTTACGCTTTCTCCATCGGTTTCACAAACAATATCTTTTAAGGTAAGTTGCAAGGCTCCTACGCTATTTACGGTACAGTAAATAATATGAGATTCACTTGTTGGAACAAAGGTTATGGTGTAACCATAGTTAACACTGTCAAAATCCAAACCGTCCGCGCTAAAATCAATAGAAGTAACGTTACTGTCTATTCTCGCCGATACTTTTTTAACGTTACCGTTGACTGTAATTTTAAGGGCTGTTCGGGCGCCTACTTCAACAGTTTCACTATCAAAACCAATAGTAACCGAAACTTCATTTTGCGCTCCAACACTAAAACAGGTTGAGATAATGCAAACGAAAAGAATAACTGCCAAAACTTTTTTAATCACTTTAACACCTCAATTAATAATAGTCTATATTTGACATTATACATTATTTATATAATAAAAGCAACCAATTAAAAAAACTGACCGATACAAAGTACCGGTCAGGAAGTATTCGTCTTGAATTATAAAAGTCCTGCAAGAAGAAGTTTCAAAAGAGCAAGGTCGGAAGCATTAACTGCATTGTTATAATCAAGGTCAGCGCCTTCGCTAACTTCATCTTCAAGAGAAACGAGATAAAGTTTTAATACTGCCAAGTCAGTAGCGCTAACTAAACCGTCTCCGTCAACGTCGCCGCGAACAACTGTAATTACAGGAACGTTTACGGTAATAACGCATTTAGAGCCATTTAAGGAAACTTCGTCGGAACCGTCTTTAGCGGTAGCGGTAAGAACAACTTCTTTAACGCCTTCTGCAGTTGCAGTAAAGGTAACCTTTACAATACAGCCGTCTTCTTCCATACGGTTAGCATTGGTAACGGTAACTACATTGCCGTCAACAGTTGCTGTTCCGAAATCGCCGTTTTGTACGCCTTTAATAGCAATACCTTCATCAATGGCAAAGTTGATTTTAACTTCGGTAACACCGGGGTTGCTGTCAATCATTACGTCAACCGTTACGTCTCCGCCTTTATCAACCTCGGCATCCTCGAAATAAACAGCAGTTGAGCCGAAGATTTCATCTGCGCCGATTTCAGCATCGTCTTTATTAATAGTGTAAGCAGACACACCCATAGACATTGTAAAAATCATACATAAGCAAAGTATAACAGCAAATAATTTTTTCATTTTTTTGCACCTTCCTACCAAATGGTATCTTAATTCAGATACAGTTTATCATATTATTCTATGTTTGTCAATCAACTTTTATTAAATACTAACAAAACAACAAGCCTAATAAACAAATATTCTTAATCGCCCCGCAGCAGACCAAAACATACAAAAAAACTCGCGAAGCGAATATAACTGAGGCACCTTCCTTGCGGAGGGTGCCTCTTCGGTTAAGTTTTTTCTTACATATTGTCGTAGAGTCCTTGTTGTTCAAGAGCAGAAACCGCAGCAACTACTGCATCTTTATCCTCTTTATAGGTAACGCCGTACCACTTGTCTTCGGAAGCAAGAACCTTTACGTTCTTTTCCTTTTTATCAATAAGTTCGGCAACTGCCATAGGCAAATAACATTCAGACTTTGGAACAGTAAGGTTTTCTTTAAGGAAGTTAACAAAGTTTTGGTTTAAGTAACCGAAAACGTCCTCGGTAAAGCCCCACATATTCATAGAAACAATCTCGTCAGGTTCCATTTGAATCCAATTTTCGCCATCCTTTGTATAACGGCAGTTAGAGTCAATTTTGGTTCTTTCTTCTATGTAAGTAAGGAAACCGTTTTCCTCTTTACAAACACCGCGTGAAACGGTGCCGTTTTCGGTAAGGGTGTTAGCAAGTCTGAAACCTACCATTGCATAGTCGCCTGTGCCGAGTTTTAAGAAATCATACATTTTCTTAAATGCGGATTTGCCGTAATAGTCGTCGGCGTTTACTACGATAAAGGGTTCCTTAACCAAATCCTTACAGCAAAGAATTGCCTGTGTGGTACCCCAAGGTTTTGTTCTTTCTGCCGGTGCAGTAAAGCCTTCGGGAAGATCATTTATTTCCTGAAAAGCATACTCAACCTTTACCTTTTTGGCAATACGGTCGCCGACAATGCGCTTAAAGTCTTCTTCAATTTCGTGTTTAATTACGAAAACAACCTTGTCGAAACCTGCTTCCATTGCATCGTAAACGGAAAAGTCAAGGATAACCTCGCCGTTTCTGCCGATAGGTTCAAGTTGTTTGAGACCGCCGAAGCGACTGCCCATACCTGCTGCCATTACTACTAGTGTTGCATGAAAACTCATTTATATTCTTCCTTTCGTTTATCTACTGGTTTGACGTTTGAATTTGCTTTAGCGTCAAAACCTTCAGTACTTTCTTTCATAAATAAAATCTTAATGGTCATAAGAAGCAGTTTTATATCAAGGAATATTGAATACTGTTCTATATATATAAGGTCCATTTTGAGTTTATCTTCCGGTGTTGTGTTATATTTTCCGTAAATTTGCGCATATCCCGTAAGTCCGCCCTTTACCCTGTGGCGAAGATTAAAGTCGGGATACATTTTAGTATATTCGTAAACGTTTTCAACCCTTTCGGGACGGGGACCTACAAGGGACATATCTCCAAAAAGGATATTAAAAAACTGCGGAAGTTCGTCTACCCTTATAGGACGGATAATTTTACCTACGAAGGTAATTCTGTTATCGCCCGTTTCGGCTTTTTTGGCGCCGTCTTTGTCGGCGTTCACTATCATTGAACGGAATTTTAATACGTTGAAAATTTTGCCGTTTTTAGTAACGCGGTTTTGCTTGAAAAATACAGGCCCGCCGTCACAAATTTTTATGGCGATGGCGGTTATCAGCATTATGGGAGAGGTTATAATAATCCCTATTAACGAAACCGCTATATCAAGTACGCGTTTAACGAATTCCTGTTCCAAACGTATACCGCGGTTACGGCACATCATAATCGGGGTATCGGAAATTTGTATTTGGTCGGAGTTTCGTATAATTACGTCGGCGCTTGACGGCAGAACGTAGGTGCGTTTTTGTTTTGAATAGCAATAACGGAGTAAATCATTTTTAAGGTTTTTATTAATGTCGCAAAGAAGTACAGCCTCAAAGGTGTCAATAAGCGCCTTTATTTCTTCGGCAGACGCCCTGTTGACCGAAACGCCACGTTCAACGTTAAAACGGTCGGGAATTTTTGAAACCTTTCGGATAATGGCGGTGCCTTCGGCATCGTCGGCAAAAATGGCTAACATTCTTCTGGCGGGATAAAGTTTAAAATAAATGGTGTTACACGCGTAAACGCCCATTAACGCAACAAGTATTTGATATATGAAGCCCCAAACGAATGCCACCGGAATAATAACTTGCTGTGTAATAAGGCAAAGTTCAAAGAACATTATTATATTGGTAAATACAAGCGAAAGGCAAAGACTGTAGGCAACCTCGTGCAGTCGGCTAACGCCGATTTTAAAGGCGCCGTAAAGTTCGCCGAAAACTAGTACTAAAAGCAAATAGGAGGCAACTACAACGTAATTTACCATTTTTGAAATCATGGTTTCACCGTAATAGGTATACCAAATATTTATAAAGCCTAAGGTGAGAGCGGCAATTACCAAAAACTTCATTGCCATCATAATAGACTTTCTGAACTTTTGTAAAAATTTCATATAAATCCTTTCAAAACAGTTCTATTTATATCACCATATAATATAAGTATATAATATTCCCCGATTTTGTCAAGTGAAAGGAATAATTTATGTTATCTTTAACGCTAACCGTACCCCTTAAAAGAAAAACCTTTTTACAACGGCTTTACCTTTGCCGAAAAGAAAAAATAGTTAAAGAAAGTTACTCTTTTAAAACTGTGGGAGAAATAAACGTATATAAGATATATCATTTTTCCAAAAAATCCTTTTGGGAAAAGGAACGGCTTGAAAACGCTTTAAAGGAAAGGCTTTATTGCTCCTTTTCGAAAATACCCGAAGAATATTTAAAAGAGGTAACCGCTTTAAAACTTATGGAAAGGCTGAAAAAAGAAAAGGGCAAAACCGTTTATTTGAACAAAACTCTTTGTGATACTAAATATTTGCCTCAAATTTGCAGATATGCAAAAAAGGTTTATATAGAAAGCCAAACACTTCCCGAAAATGCAGAAGAAATTTACAAAACCTACGGCACTTTGCCTTTTTTGTGTTCCGAGCCGAACGAGGCAGATATTTGCCCCGATATTAACACGCCTTTTTGCGTAAAATTGCCGAAAGAAGTAGAAGAAATACGTCCAAAAGAATTTTCTCCCACCCTTTTGGCAGGACTTATATATAAAGAAAACGGAATACTTATAATGTAAAATCGGCAGTCAACCTGCCGATTTTTTTAAAGTTTTAAAAGCGTGTCGATTGCGTTTTTCATAACCGAGGTGTCTGCTTTTTCGATACAGCCGTTATCCACCATAACCGCCATATCGGGATTAATGGGAAGTTGAGCAAGTAGTGGAACACCCAGTTCATCTGCTATGGTTTGTGTTTTGCCTTCGCCGAAAAGATGAACCTTTTTACCACAGTCAGGGCACTGAATATAACTCATATTTTCAACTATGCCCAGTACCGGAATGTTCATCATTTCCGCCATTTTATAAGCCTTTTTAACTATCATTGAAACAAGGTCTTGAGGGCTTGTTACAATAACTATGCCCGAAAGAGGCAAACTTTGGAATACAGTTAAGGGAACGTCGCCCGTTCCGGGAGGACAGTCTACAAACATATAGTCAACGTCATTCCAAATAACGTCACTCCAGAACTGCTTAACAGCCCCTGCAATAACCGGTCCGCGCCATACCACCGGCGCAGTAGCATCTTCCAAAAGAAGATTTATAGACATAAGTTTAATGCCCTCTTTAGTAACAGCGGGGAAAATGCCCAATTCACTTCCTTCGGCGCGGTCGCTTATGCCAAAGGCTTTTGGTATGGATGGGCCGGTAATGTCGGCATCAAGTATTGCCACCTCTTTACCCTCTTTACGCATAGCAACGCTAAGCAGAGAAGTTACCATAGATTTACCTACGCCACCCTTACCGCTGACAACGCCTATTACCTTTTTTATATTATTGAGTTCGTTGGTAGGCTCAATAAGGCTTTCGGGTTTTCTATCGGAACATTTTGCAGAACAAGAACTGCAATCGTGTGTACATTCGCTCATTTTTATCACCTTTTAATTTTTAAGCAAACACGAATAATCCGAACCTGATTTTAAAGGCTCAATTTTCGTCTTTGCATTGTTAAAATACTCGTTACTCCGTCAGGCTAATGCCTACGGGTGATGACAAACCGAAAAGTGCCGAAAGAATGCCGTTTTAGGCAGGTTCGGATTATTCGTGTTTGCTTAAAGTTACTCGTTAAAACGACCTTGCCGAAGCAAGGTCATTAAATTTTATTATATAAGGCCTGCAAGCATTAATTTAAGTGTTGCAAGGTCACCTGCATCAACCTTTTGGTTGCCATCGACATCCGTACCTGCGCTTACATTTTCTAACAAACCTACAAGATGAAGTTTCATATTGGCAAGGTCTGTAGCGTCAACATCACCGTCACCGTCAACGTCGCCCGGAATTGCAGTTATAATTTCAATTTCGCCGGACTTCATGTTAACAAAGACTCTTTCGCCGTTTTTGTCAGCAAAGTCGTTTTGAGCATCATAGAAAAGTTCAACCTTTCCGTCGGTAGCGTCAGCGGTAAGTGTAAAGTTGATTGTAAACAACAATCCGTTTTCAGTATACTCGGCATCGCTTAAAGAAACAACTACTGCAATTTCACCCTCTTTGGGACAACCGTAAGTCACATCACTTGTTACTTTCCCTGCAGTTACATCACTGAACACAAGAGATTTTACGTCGTACTTAACTCTGATTACACCTACAGAAAAACCTGCATTTTCTTTAATATATACCTTAACTGCTGTGCGTCTGCCTATTGTTGCTTTCATATTTTCAAAGTAGATTTCGCTATACACCTTATCTAAGGTTACGCTTTCAAGCAGTTCGTCACAATTTTTACAACGGTATTCGCCCTGTCCTTGCGCCTGGCTTGTAGGAGCAGTAACTACTTTAAGAACACCTTTGATATGAGAAAGTGTTTCGATTTCCTTTGTGGCAACAACTTCGTTACAATCCTTACAGTAAACCTCGATAACGCCTTTTTCGCTACAGGAAGGTTCTTTTGTTACTACCTCTTTACCGTGAACGTGGTCAAGTTTGGCAATTTCTTTGCTATCGCCCTTTTCACCGCCGCAAATAAGGCACATATACTGTTCAATACCTGCCTCTTTACAGGTGGCTTTTTTAGTTACTGCCCAACCCATAAAGTGACCCGACTGTTCTTTAACCTTTGTTTCAATAACGAAATCGCAACGATTACAGTATCGGGATACAACACCTGTAGAAGTACAGTCGCCGGGATTGGTAATACGCCAAGTGCCTTCGTCGTGGCCGAGGGAAGGAATTTCTTCGGTAACGTGTTCATTGCATACGTAACAAATTCTGTACTTAGAACCGGGTGTGGTACATGTAGGTTCTTTTGTAATAATATAGGCAGTTTCATCAACGTACTTATGACCTACTGCGCTTATGGCGCTTTCTTCTTTTCTGGAACCGCAGAACTGACAAACGTAAGCCTCAACACCGTCGGTGTCACAGTCGGGCTGAACAACAATTATTTTTGTTGCAGAATAGGTACAACTGATTTTATCAATCGAAGTAGTCTTTATGTCACCGCAGATGGTGCAACGGTAATTAATTGCGCCTTCTTTGGTACAACTGGGTTCAACCCTGTCATTAAATATATATGTGTGTTCACAATCAATAAAAATTTTACCGTTTATAAATTCAGGTTTAATAGCAACGCCGTTTGCATCGCACACGTTTCCTTCTTCGGCAGAAAGAGTAATTTCGGCGCCGTTTACGTTAGAATATGAGCCGATGCTGAAAACAAGTGTAGCAATAACTCCTGTAACGGTACAGTTACTGCCCAAATTATAAAACGCAAGTGTAGAACCGCCTTTTTGATTTGAAAACTCAACCGAAAGACCGCTTACGTTGGTTGTTGCAGATTTAAGGATAATTTTCTCGCTACCGTGGTCAAGATTAAGTATCATTACCGAAAAACCGGAATTGCCGTTTAATGTTAAATCAAGGGTTACGTCATCGTGCGAAGACGCACTGTCGCTTTCAAGTTGAACCGTCAACTTTTCAACAGCAACCACTTGGTCAATATCAAGTTGGCTATCATCGGTGGCGGCAATAACCGAAACTCCCGAAAAGGTTAAAACTAAAATTATACTAAGTAATAAAGCAATCAGTTTTTTCATAATTCACTACTCTTTCTTCTTTGTGTGATTTATAATCTATTTTATACTACCACCGTTTTTAATTTTAGTCAACAAAAATCTGCCGCCGATATTCATTTTATTTTCACAAAATAAAACAAGGGCTTATTAACGCCCACGCCCCGTAGGGAAGTATTTGTTTCTCGAACAAAATTCCCTGTATTGTTGTCAAAAGCCTCGAAAGGCGACAGTACTATGGCTTTTTAACGCATTATTGTGCCAAAATTTCGCGTTTTTAAGGAAATACTGCCCTACAGGGCGTGGGCGAGAGCCCTCGCTAGTTGAATTCAGTATATATTTTTTTAGTGCTGTTTAAAGGCGAATAGTAAAAAGAATCTATATGGTCGTCTTTATAAAAATACCTCGTTTTAGGCATAAAACCGCCCTTAAAACTATCTATTATAATAAGTTTTACCTTCATTTTATCGGGAATAATGCTTTTTATGTAAACGCTTACGGTATCGCCTACCTTTGTTTCATAAGGCTCGGCTAATCCCGCCAAATTGGGTGCAAGTTCCACAAACACTCCGTATTCTTCAACACTTCTTACTATTCCGGTTACCGTTTGACCTGCCGTAAAGTTTTGAGCGTTTTCTTCCCAAGTGCCCAGCAGTTCCTTGTGTGAAACGGTAATTCTGCCGTCGTGTGAAATGGATTTTAAAACAACCTTTATGTCTTCACCCACAAAAAAACGGTCTTTTGGGTGTGAAATACGCGAAACCGATATAAAGTCAATAGGCAACAAGGCTATAATACCACAACCTATATCGCAAAACACTCCGAACGCGTCAAGATGCGTTACCTTTGCCTTTAAAACGTCACCCGTTCTTTTTAAAAGAAGATATTCTTCGATATACTTTTGTTGCGCCCTTTTTCGTGAAAGACGGGCAACGGGAATACCGCTTAAATCATAAATTATTTCCTCTACCGTAAAACATACGGTTTTTCCCACCCGCGAAATTATGGCAATATCCCTTATATTACCGTCGTTTGTTAAAAGGGCATCCTCTTTTGTAATTATACCTTTCATACAACCTAAATCTACCGTTAAATTATGGGAAGTATCGCAAAGACTTGCAACAGCCCTAAGTATTTCCCCTGTTTTAACGGCGTTAACTATGTTTTCGGTAGTATAGTATATTTTGCCGTCATCTTTGGTTCTTATTTCTTCGGGATAAAACTCTTTCATTGTTATCATGTCCTTCTTTTAACATATTTTCTAATTCATATATATGTTACGAAAGACCGTTTTATTCCCTATTCCCTATTCCCTATTCCCTATTCCCTATTCCCTATTCCCTATTCCCTATTCCCTAAAAAAACCGATGCTTTCGCATCGGTTTTTTCTAATCAATCGCTAAATCATCAATTGTTACGTCAACTCTCGTTATAGCGTTGCCCGTCATATTCTGTAATTTTTCCTTAACGTTTTTCTGAACGTTTTCGGCTACCTCTTTAGCATTGGCGCTCTGGAAAATTTTAATATGAATATCAAGGGCTACCGCGCCGTTTTTCTCGGTTACGTGAACGGGTTTAAAAATCTTTCCGCGGTTAAGAACGTTCTTTAAATCCATACCTTTTTCAGGAAGACCTGCTACGCCTTCAACCTCTTTAACGGCTATTGTTGCCATATTTTCGATAACTTCCGCGTTTATTGCAAGATTGCTTCTATTTTCCATTTTTTATACCTCCACGCGCTCTTATTTCCTCATTTTTTAATAGTATAACACATTTTTTTCAAATTCTCAACCTTTTACTGTAACAATTTTTACTTTAGACGAAGAAATTTCACATTGACTGCTTACTGCATCCTGAATTATCAGCGTTTGTTCGTTAGTTAAAGTTTCTCCCTCAACAATAACCGTAACACTGTTATCTCCTATTACCGCAAGACTTTTATTAAATCCCTTTGCATTCAAAATATTTTCGATTGCAACTTCATCGGTTTTTCGTTTTGAAAGAGCAGCCGCCTTATCGGTAGCGTCCTTTACGGCGTCGGCGTTACCTGCAGCCGAATTAAGCGCCTCTTTAATACTTTCTTCCGCTTCCAGATATGCCGTTTCACGCTGTGTTTTTGCCGTTGAAAAATAATCTTCTTCAATCTTTCCGCTTACCATTGCCGAATCCTCATTTTGATTTGAAACAAAGGTGCTTTCTCCCATATATTTTGTCTTATCGACAGAAGAATATTTCATATTAAGCCATACCGCCGCGCCCAATACCAGCACCATTATCCCTAACGCCAAATGTCCTTTAGAAAGCACTTTTCCTTTTTTCACCCTGAATGACCTCCAATATATACTCTTTTATTCGTTATGCCAAGCGCCGCCGTTACAGCGTCGCGTATTGCCTTTATAGTTGATGCATCACCGTTTGTGTTACACACTATTGCAACCCCTCGTATTTGGGGCATATATTCGGTAATAAGAAGCGCTTCTTCGCTTCCGTCCGATTTTTTAACGGTAATCGCCTTTTCCTTTACAGTACCGCTTGTTTCTCGTCCGTTATCATTACTTTTTTCGCCGCTTATGTTTTGACTTTCTCCTGCATATTCGCGCCGTATTGAAGTTTCAAGTGTTATTAAAACCTTGGTTTTTTTATCACCCGAAATACTGACTGCTATTTCCTTTATTTGTTTTTCCAGTTGTTTTTTATATTCTTCGGTGGTAATTTCTACGTCGTTATCCGCAGTCTTTTTTTCGCTTTTTTGAGGAATAAATGAAGAAAGTCCTATTAAGGCTATTCCGATAATACCAATAATAACAAGTTTTTTTCCGCCCAAATATTTATTTAAAAAAGAGGTTATTTTATTCATAAACGCAAACTACCTCTAGCCCCGTATTGTTTTTTATAAGGTTTTGGCATTTTTCTTTTTGATTGCAACCGTAAACGGTGATTTTATTTATATTTATGCTGTTATCGTCATTTTCAGTAGTATCTGCTTCAATTTTTTCGTATTCTATATTTTCTTTGGTCAGCATATCACAGAGCGCCAGACAAAACGCCTCCTCTTTCGCATAGCAAACGTCAGTTTCAAAAGAGGTTACAGGCAACGATATATCAGAAAAAGAAACCAGTGATAAAGCAGATAAAAAAGATGCCAAAAAGCAAAGGGAAAAAACGAAATTCTGCATTTTTGCCGACCTTTTTAAAACCGGCAAAAAGTTAAGCGCCGAATATGCAACACATATAACCGAAGCGTTTAAAATAAGAGTTTTCAAAGTGATATAAGCACCCCTACCGAAATAATAAAAAGGCAGACCGATAAAATCAAAAAGCCTATTAACAGCGACACTACGCTATCTATAGCATCGCTTAAAGTTTTTACCGACTGCGCCGAAAAAAGCGAGGCTGTATTGCTTAAAAGAACAAGCGAAAATTTTAAGCATAAAAGTTCGATAAGCAAAGGCAAAACAAGAATTATAAGCCCTATTATTATGTACATTCCCACACCGCCCGAAACGGCGCTTAAACTTGCCGCAACGCTTGAAGCCGATTCACTGAGGGTAGAGCCAACAACCGGTACAAAGGAGCCTAAAACGTACTTTGCCGTTTTTAGCGCGACGGTATCGGCGGTTTTGCCAAGCACCGATTTTGACGAAAGAATAAAAACGAAAACCGAGGCGCAAAGGGTTAAAATCCACATTGCCGCCTTTTTTATGGTATTTATAAGCCCCTTTGCTTTATTTTGCATACCGAAAGAGGAACAAACCGCCAATGATAAATAACCGTTCATAAAGGGTGCTATAACAAAGGAACAAAGGTAACTAAGCGCCTGACAGGCAATAAGAAGCACCCCTGCGCCTGACGTTACCGTAAGGCTTTTACCCGACGCTGCCTTTATAGAAGCAAAAATCGGCAATGAGGAAGTAATAAACATTGTGGCTCCCTTTAGCGCTTCCTTTGAGGCGGCTATAATTTCGTAAACGGGCAGTGTTAACACCATAGCGCAGGAAAGAGCGCACACGCTTTCGACCGCAATGGCGGTTTTCCCTTCTTCGCAATAACTCATAAGCAAGGAAGCCACAATAACCATTGCAAGACTTTTAAGGAAAATTGAAACGGGTGATTTTATGCCGTCTTTTAAAAAGGTTTTAATCAGCGAGAAAAAGCCTTTGGTATCAAGGCTTTCGGAAAGTAATTCTTCGTTTAATCCGTATTGGTTTAAAATCTCCTGTTGTTCCTTTGGCAAAAGCGAATAAGCGTCGTCTGCCTTGGCATTTACCGAAAAAACCATAAAAAAACAAAAAGTAATGCAAATAATTTTTATAAATTTCATTATTCCACCAGTCTTACCGCAAGGCTTAAAAGGTCTTTTATAACGGGCATTGCCACAATAAAAAGCAGAGTTCGCCCCGCTAACGTTATTTTTGAAGCAAGGGCAGACTGTCCGCTGTCAAAGGCCGTATCGGCGGCAAATTCCGTTATGTAACCAACCCCCACAGCCTTTAAAGCCACCGAAAAATACCCCGCGTTAAAACCGGCATCAAACAAAACTCCCAAAAAAGACGAAAGATAACTTTCGATTTCTTTTACGCAAATAAGAAAAATTATAACCGTACCGGTCAAACTTATAAAAAAGGAAAATTCGGGGCGGTTAGGTTTTATAATAAGGGCGGCAGAGACCGTTACAAGTCCTATTCCCAAGGCTTTTATAAAAAAGGTCATAACCCGAACACCGATTTTACGGTCTCGAAAAGTTCACCGATGCCCGAAATTATCATAAGCATAACCACCACAAGACCTGCTATGGTTGTCATCATTGCCTGTTCTTCTCTGCCCGAACGTACAAGCAGTTGATTAAGCACCGTTACTATAATACCGATTGCGGCAACCCTAAAAATAAAATCAACGTCCATACTACCACCATAAAAAAGAAAGGGTTATACCAACCAAAACTCCCGAAACCGAGTAAAGACGGTATTTTTCGCTTATTTCTCGGTCGGCTTCCCCTATTTGATTTAAAAAAAGTTGCTTATAACTCTTGCATCTGTTTAAAAGACAGTGGGTATCAGTCATACCAAGGTCGTTTAAAAATTCATTTATTAACTGCAAATCATCTTCTTTTAAACACAAAAAGTTTTCTGCAATAAGTCCCGTTCCGTCATAGGTCATACCACAGGGCAAACACCTTTCAAGTATTTCATTAATTTCAAAATTTGAAAGCCTTATATAAACCGATATGCTATCAATTGACACCAAAAAACTTTTAAGGGTTTTTGCCCTTTTTTTCAGGCGCTTTGACATATTAAAACCCACCGCAGAAGCGGATAAAACAACCATTAAAGCCCCTAAAAGTTTTATTGGCCACAATTTTCAATCACCTCGTCGGCAGAAAAAATCTCGATTTTACTTCCTGCAGGGCTGTGCAGAATTACTATATTTTCTACCGCTCCGCTTTTTATAAGTTTTTTTAAATGTTCCTTTTTTAAAACTTCGCTTTTTTTGCCTATATGGGCGCTGGTTATAACCTTAACCCCCGAATATATACACTTTTCCACTGCCGAATATTCTTCGCCACCCATTTCGTCAAAGGCAATGTATTCGGGATAAAGGGTGCGCAATGCGTTTTCAATGCCTTTATCCTTTGGGAATGCGTGTAGAATATCGGTATTTTCCCCCAGGTCGTTATAAGAAATTCCGTTATAAACGGCAGACAGTTCACCCCTTGTATCAACCACCGAAATCCGCTTATAATCCCCTGTTTTTCCGCTTGATAAAAGGCGTATATATTCACGCATAACGGTAGTTTTTCCGCTTCCGGCAGGGCCTAAAAAAAGAACTCCGCCCATTAGAGATAAAAGGGCATCGGCACAGCCGAAAACCTCTTTTGCAATTCTTATATTTACCGAAGAAAGATTTGTTATTCCACCCTCGGCAGAGTATGTACCACCAAGCCCTGCGCGACAGCCGAAAGGCAATGAAATATACCCCTCTTTTATTTCGTTTAAATGGGAATATACCGAACTTCTGCAAAGCAGTTTAAAACTTTCATCCAAATCTTTTTTATCGGCTTTAATGCAACCGTCAGCCCTTTCTTTTACACTGCCGAAAGGGGTTACGAAATATGTTTTTCCCATTATTGTAAGAGATACATTTTTACCCGTTTTTAGCCTTATTTCCTGCGTTTGCGCCTTTACTTTGTCCGAAAGATTAAAAAGCACCGCCGCAATTTTCGGAGCAACGAAATCAAGGCATTTATCAAAAATCAAAACACTTTTTTTGTCCATATTTTTCCTTCCTTTTTGTTGGTTTAGTAAATGGTATGTCCAACAAAGAAAAAATAGAACACAAAGAAAAAAGAGATGCCGAAGCATCTCTTTAAAATATTTTATAAATTTTTTATTCTTCCGGCATTTCCCAGTTGTGCCAAAATGCCTGAACGTCTTCATTTTCGTCCATCATATCAATAAGTTTTTCCATTTTTTCACGCATTGCTTCATCGGGCAATGCAGTCATGGTTTGAGGGATGTATGCAACCTCGGCAGAAACAAAAGAATAGCCTTTTTCTTCAAGGGCATCTCTTACAGTACCCAAATCATTTGGCGCGGTAATGATTTCATATACGTCTTCTTCAGCGGAAAAATCTTCAGCGCCTGCCTCTAAGGCATCCATCATTACGGTATCTTCATCAAGGTCTTCTGCCTCGATAACAATTTGTCCTTTGCGGTCAAACATAAAGGAAACGCTTCCTGCCTGACCGAGATTACCGCCGGATTTATCAAAATAATGTCTCATTTCACCTGCGGTACGATTACGGTTATCGGTTAAGGCTTCAACAATACAGGCAACTCCGCCGGGGCCGTAACCCTCGTAAATAAGTTCTTCGTAGTTGTTCGCATCGCCTTCGCCTGCAGCCTTTTTAATAATACGTTCAATGTTTTCGTTAGGAACGTTAGCAGCCTTTGCCTTTGCAATTACGTCTTTAAGTTTGCTGTTTTCGGCAGGATTAGGACCGCCCTGTTTAACTACAACGGCAATTTCTCTACCCATTTTGGTAAAGATTTTAGCCTTTGCGGCGTCGGTCTTTTCCTTTTTACGTTTAATGTTGTTCCATTTACTGTGTCCTGACATATTTTACAGTCCTTTCGGAATTTTATAAAAATTTAAGCCTTTAGCATTCTATCACACTTTTTCGCTTACTTCAAGGGCTTTTTCGATTATTCTTTCAATATCATCCATAGTGGTTATTTCACCGCACATTCTTCGCATTGCGGCGGCGCCCCTCATACCCTTTATGTACCACGAAGCGTGTTTTCTGCTTTCAAGCATAGCCGTTCTTTCGCCTTTATACTCAGCCATAAGCCTTACCTGACGCTTTAGCATATTAAGTCTTTCTTCTAAGGAGAATACGGGGATTTCCTCACCCGAAAAACCTGCGTTTATTTCGCTGAAAACAAAAGGATTTCCCATAGCGCCTCTTCCCACCAAAAGATAGTCGCAGCCCGTTTGTTCTTTCATATTTTTTGCCGAAGCAAAATCGACAATATCGCCGTTTGCTATTACGGGAATTTTAACCCTTTCCTTTACCTTGCGGATAACATCGATGTTAACCCCCGGCGCATACATTTGCTGACGGGTTCTGCCGTGTACCGTTACGGCACTTGCTCCGCATTTTTCGGCAATTTGAGCAAGTTCTACGGCGCAAATACTGTTTTGGTCCCAACCGGTACGCATTTTTACGGTTACGGGAATATCCACCGCATTTACAACCGCTTCAATAATTTTTCCTGCAAGGGTTAAATCTTTCATAAGCGCACTTCCGCCGCCGTGACCTGCCACTTTCGGAGCAGGACAACCCATATTAATATCAATAAAATCAGGCGCTAACTGCTCGGCATATTTTGCCGCCTCACCCATTGAAACGGGGTCGCTTCCAAAAAGTTGCGAAGCAAAAGGACGCTCTTTTTCGCCGCAATAAAGCAAAGCCGCGCTTTTTTTATCCTGACGGCTTACACCCTTTGCGCTGGTAAGTTCTCCCACAGTATATCCCGCGCCCAAATCAATACAAATTTCGCGCATTGCGCGGTCGGCGACACCTGCCATGGGCGCAAGTGCGGCATAGCCCCCGACCTCTAAATTTCCTATTTTCATAACGCTAATATTATACCATCTTTTTAAAATATGTCAAATTTTAAAAAACTTAAAAAAACTGATGACAAATATATATTTTTTTGATATAATATATATTGACTTATTTTGTGTTTTACGGAGTGCAGATTATGAAACTTTTAGCCATTGACGGAAACAGCATAATTAACCGTGCTTTTTACGGTATTCGTCTACTTTCCACCAGTAAAGGAATACACACCAATGCCGTTTATGGTTTTATAAATATTTTAAACAAACTGGTCGGCGAAGAATCTCCCGACGGCGTTGCGGTTGCCTTTGACCTTAAGGCGCCTACCTTCCGCCACGAAAAATACAGTGAATATAAAGCCGGCAGAAAACCTATGCCCGAAGAACTCAGGGAACAAATTCCGCTTTTAAAAGAGTGGCTTAATTTATACGGTTATCACGTGCTTGAAGCCCCCGGTTTCGAGGCTGACGATATTTTAGGCACCTTAGCCCGCGCCGCCGAAGAAAAGGGCGACACCTGTATTATTGCAACGGGCGACAGGGATTCGCTTCAACTTATAAGCGATAACGTTTTCGTGCTTTTATCGGCAACTAAGGCAGGTAAACCCGAAATTATCACCTATGACAAAAAGGCTCTTTTTGAAAAATACGGACTTACTCCCAATCAAATGATCGAACTTAAAGCCCTTATGGGTGACCAAAGTGACCATATTCCCGGTGTTGCCGGTGTAGGCGAAAAAACCGCCACCGACCTTATTAAAAAATTTGATAATATTGACAATCTTTACGCAAACATTGACAGCAGTGAAATTAAGGACAGCGTAAGAGTAAAACTTATTTCCGATAAAGAAAGCGCCTATTTAAGTAAATTCTTAGGCACCATTTCGAGAAGCGCACCCATTTCAAAAAATCTTACCGACTATTTGCCGAAAGAAAAAGACGAGGATGCTCTTGCCGCCTTTATGACCGACCTTGAACTTTTCAGACTTATGGACAGTATGGGCATTTCCCCAAGGCAAAGTCAGGAAAGTATTGATTTTGCGCAAAGCAGAAATATAACCGTTATTAAAAATGATGAATTTAAAACAAACGGTGTTTTGGACATTGCCTTTGACGGCGAAAAAGCAGCCGTTTTATCAAACGATTTGGTATCGGTTTTCGACGCCGACAGTCCGCTTTTTAAGGATATTTTAGAAAGCGACAACAAAAAACGCGTTTACGACTGCAAAAACCTTTACCGTTTTTGTTTAAGTAAAGATATAAACCTTAAAAACGTAATTTTTGACGCTATGCTGGCAGGTTACCTTGCCGACGCTACCGGTTCTTCTTATGATATTGACAGACTTATGGGAAGATACCACGTTGCAGAACCTGAACTTCCCGAAAACACCGACCCTATTATCCGCGCTGCCGTTCTTCACGCGCCAATATGCGACGCTTTAAAAGAAGAACTTGAAAAAACAGGACAAGCAGACCTTTTAGAAAACATTGAACTTCCTCTTGCAAAGGTTTTGGCTTCAATGGAACTAAGCGGAGTTTTGGTGGATAAAGACGGACTTACCCTTATGGGTGAAGAACTTAAAGACCGTTGCGAACAACTTCAAAACGAAATTTACTCCCTTATCGGTTACGAACTTAATCTAAATTCTCCAAAACAACTGGGCATTGCCCTTTTTGAAGATTTAAAACTTCCGGGCGGTAAAAAAACCAAAAGCGGATACTCTACCTCGGCCGAAATACTTGAAGGATTAAAATATGCTCACCCTGCAGTTGAAAAACTGCTTATTTACCGTCAACTTTCAAAACTTAAATCTACCTATTGCGATGGTCTTGCCTTGGCTGTAGGCGATGACGGAAGAATACATTCAACCTTTAATCAGGTTGAAACAAGAACGGGAAGAATAAGTTCCCTTGAACCGAATTTGCAAAACATTCCCGTAAGAAGCGACGAAGGCAAAAGGCTCAGAAAGTTCTTTACGGCAAAGGAAGGCTATACTTTATGCGATGCCGACTACAGCCAAATTGAACTCAGGGTTTTGGCTTCTATATCTAACGATAAAAATATGATAAATGCCTTTGAAAGCGGTGAAGATATTCACACCATAACCGCTTCGCAGGTCTTCGGTCTTCCCACCGATATGATTACCCCCACTTTACGAAGCAGGGCAAAAGCGGTTAACTTCGGAATTGTTTACGGAATAGGTGCTTTTTCACTTGCCAAAGACATTGGCGTAACAAGAAAGGAAGCCGACGCTTATATAAAAGGCTATCTTGCCGCCTATCCGTCGGTTGCTTCTTATATGGAACGGGTTATAGCAAATGCCAAAGAAGACGGTTTTGTTACCACCCTTTTCGGCAGACGCCGTTATATCCCCGAACTTAAATCATCTAATCATATGCTTTTATCCTTTGGCGAAAGAGTTGCGCGAAACGCCCCCATTCAAGGCAGCGCCGCCGATATTATAAAAATTGCCATGATAAAGGTGTACGAAAAACTTAAAGAAATAAAAGACGCCCGTCTTATTCTTCAGGTGCACGATGAACTTATCGTTGAATGTAAAGAAGAAGACGGTCAAAAGGTTAAAGAAATTTTATCAAAGGAAATGAGTGCTGCCGCAAACCTTGCCGTATCTTTAATTGCTGATGCAAATTGCGGTAAAACTTGGTTTGATGCAAAAGGCTAAACTATGAATATACTTTTTATTTGTACGGGAAACACCTGCCGTTCACCAATGGCGCATTATTATCTTGACAGTCTTAATTTAAAGGACGTTAACGCTTTTAGCGCGGGACTTTTTGCCGACGGCAGTTCTATAAGCGAAAATTCAAAGGCGGTACTAAGCGAAGCAGGAATTGATGCAGGCGGTCACATTTCCCACACCGTTACTTTAAAGGATATTGAAAATGCCGATAAAATTTACTGTATGACCCCCTCGCACAAGGCGACCTTATTATCCGCCGGCGTTGGCGAAGAAAAACTTTTTTTGGTAAGCGAAAACGGCATAAGCGACCCCTTTGGACAGGATTTAAACGCATACAGAAAATGCAGAGATGAAATTTTTTCATCCATTGACGAAATTTTCAAAAATGAGATGCCAAAAGCAGAATATTTAACCGAAAAGGATGCCCCTGATATAGCGTTTATTGAAAAGGAATGTTTTGCTGACCCTTGGAGTACCGAAAGTATAAAAACTTCGATGCAGGGCAGTAACACCTTTATCGGCATAAGGGAAAACGGCAAACTTTTAGGTTATTTGAGTCTTTATCAGTCTTTGGACGAAGGTTATATAAACAACGTTGCCGTTTTAAAGGACCAAAGAAGACGGGGTATAGGAAAAGCCCTTTTAAAAGAAATTATAGAATATGCAGTTTTAAAGGAACTTTCATTTATTTCCCTTGAGGTACGCCTTTCAAACACCCCTGCCCAAAATCTTTATTCTGCCTTTGGTTTTACCGTTGAGGGCAGAAGAAAAAATTATTATAAAAATCCCACTGAGGATGCATTAATACTGACAAGAAGGTTTTAATAATGCTTATTTTAAGTATCGAATCGTCTTGCGACGAAACTTCGGCGGCTGTCACAAACGAGAGAAACGTACTTTCAAATATAATATCCACCCAAATAGACGAGCACCGTATTTACGGCGGAGTTGTTCCCGAAATTGCTTCGCGAAGACACTGTGAAAACATTGCGGCAGTGGTAAAAGAGGCAGTTGATACCGCAGGGGTTAAATTCAGCGATATTGACGCCGTTGCAGTTACCGCATTCCCCGGACTTATCGGCGCTTTGCTTACAGGGGTTAACTTTGCAAAGGGGTTAAGTTTAACACTTGATAAACCTCTTATTGCCGTTCACCATTTAAGAAGTCATATTGCGGCAAATTATATCAGTAATCCCGATTTAAAACCTCCCTTTTTATGCCTTACGGTTTCGGGCGGTAACACCGTTTTATGTGAAGTTAAGGATTATACCGACTTTTCGGTTATAGGACGCACCCTTGACGACGCGGCGGGCGAATGTTTTGATAAAGCGGCAAGGGCTATGGGACTTGATTATCCCGGCGGAGTAAACCTTGATAAAATAGCCACTGTTGCCGACCCTGTCCGTTATCCGCTTCCAACACCAAAAATAAACGGCGACCCTTACGACTTTAGTTTTTCGGGACTTAAAACCGCCGTTATAAATTTAATTCACAACCAAAAACAAAAAGGCAACGACATTGACGTTCCCGTTTTGTGCGCCACACTAAGAAAAAAAGTATGCGACATACTTATTGAAAAAACCTTTTTGGCGGCAAAAGAAAAAAATTACAAAAAAATCGTTCTTGCAGGCGGTGTTTGTGCCAACAGCGAACTCAGAAGTCGCTTTGAAAACGAATGTAAACAAAAAGGCTACGAGTTTTACACTCCCCTTTTAAAATATTGCGGTGATAACGCCGCTATGGTAGGTATTCAGGCTTATTACGAATATAAAGCAGGAAACACCGCCGATATATCGCTAAACGCTACGGCTACAATGCCCATTGATTTAAGGTGATAATTATGAAAAAGAAACTTTATCTTATTGCTAACCCCTGTTCAGGTACAGGTAAAATCAAAACTCAACTTTATCCTATCGTTCAGGTATTTTCCGACGGCGGTTACGACGTTACCGTTCATCTTACCGACCAAAGAGGTGACGCTACAGTTCAGGCGGCAGCCATTTCAGGTGAATATGAAATGGTAGTATGTTGCGGCGGTGACGGAACCCTTAACGAAGTTATAACCGGTCTTATGCAGAATAAAAACCAATTTAAACTCGGATATATTCCTGCAGGTACCCTTAACGAATGGTCGGGCGGTCTTAAAATTTCACGCAATATGAAAAAGGCTGCCATTGACCTGTTGGACGACAATCTCGTTCCTCTTGATATAGGCAAATTCGACGACCATTATTTTTCATATACCGCCTCTTTCGGCGCCTTTACCGAGGCTTCCTATTCGGCGCCTCAGGCAGCCAAAAATATGCTTGGCAAAATTGCTTATCTTTTTGAAGGCATTAAAACTTTAGGCAGTATCCGTCCTTATCATTTAAAGGTTACCTGTGACGGACAGGAAGTTGAGGGCGATTTTATATTCGGTACCGTATCAAATTCTTTGTCTGTAGGCGGTGTAGTTCACTATAAAGAGGCTTTGGTAGAACTGGGCGACGGACTTTTTGAAGTGTTGCTTATTCGTTATCCTTCAAATATAGTTGAACTTCAGTCGGCAGTTTCCGCCATTCTTAAAAAGGATTTTAAAGCAAAGGGAATTGAATTTTTCCAAGCCAAAAAGGTTGTTTTCGAAGACGCAGGAAATATTGACTGGACCCTTGACGGAGAGCATATACCACCTAAGGAAACCATAACTATTGAAAATCTGCACTCCGCCGTTAGTTTCCTTATTCCGAAAAATACCAAAAACATACCCGCAACAAAAAGTAAAGAGGGAGAATAAATTATGTTCACAAGAGATATAGGTGTTGACCTTGGCAGCGCTACCACTCTGGTTTGCGTAAAGGGCAAAGGAATTATTATGAGAGAGCCTTCGGTTGTTGCTTACGACGTAAGAAACGATGCAGTAAGAGCAGTAGGCAGCGAAGCAAAGGCTATGATAGGAAGAACTCCCGGTTCGATTATTGCCGTTCGTCCGCTTAAAGACGGTGTTATTGCCGACTTTGAAGTTACTGCGGCTATGCTTAAAAGATTTATAAGTCAGGCTCAAAAGGGTTCTCTTTTTTCAAGAGTAAGAATGGTTCTTTGTATTCCTGCAGGTGTTACCGAAGTTGAAAGCCGCGCAGTTTATGATGCGGCAAAAACTGCAGGCGCATCCGAAATTGACCTTATAGAAGAACCGATGGCAGCGGCTGTTGGCGCAGGTCTTCCCATTTGGGACGCGGCAGGTAATATGGTTGCCGATATTGGCGGAGGTACTACCGACGTTGCCGTTATTTCTCTTGGTGACATCGTTACCAGTCAGTCGCTTCGTCAAGCGGGTGACGACCTTGACCAAGCCATTATTCAGTACGTAAAAAGAAAACATAATCTGCTTATAGGAGAACGCACCGCCGAGCAAATTAAAATTGAAATCGGTTCTGCCCTGCCTTATGAAGACGAAAAGGTCATTGAAGTACGAGGCAGAAACCTTGTAGACGGTCTTCCCAAAAACATAGAAATTTCCTCTGCCGAAGTAAGAGATGCCATGGCAGACGTTATAAGACAGATTGTTGATACCGTTAGAATTACCCTTGAAAAAACTCCCCCCGAACTTAGCGCCGACATTATTGACAGAGGCATTACTCTTACGGGCGGAACTTCAATGCTCCGCGGTCTTGCAGAACTTATTTCCAAAGAAACAGGTATGCCGGTTCAGGTTGCAGAAAATCCCATTGACTGCGTTGTTTTAGGTACTGCAAAAAGACTTGACGGCAGCAGCGGTTTTGAAAATTACGTATTCCGTCACGGAAAACGCTTTAGATAGGAGATAAATTGCTATGCGTTTTTTCCTGCGCACAAAAAAATTCAGGATTTGTCTTTCGGTTATAGCCGCCGTTTTAGCACTTTGTATTGCCGTTAGAATTATCGGCGGAGTGCTTTCCCCCGGTTCCGGACTTTTAGGCACTATAATTGCGCCTTTTCAAAGTTTAGCCACCGGTATTTCAAATGCTATTGATAACTTTGAAAAAAAATATAACGACGGCAACGAACTTCTTTTAGAAAACCAAAAACTAAAGGAAGAAAATGATGCTTTAAGAAAACAAAGCGCCGATTTAGAGGAAACTTTAAGACAAAACGAATTTTATAAAGATTATCTTGAGATAAAGGATAATAATCCCGATTTTGCCTTTGCCGATGCAAAACTTATTTCGGTGGACAAAGACGACCTTTATTTATCCTTTGTTATAAATAAGGGAAGCGCTCACGGTATTGAACAATACGACCCCGTTATTGTAGGCAACAGCCTTGTTGGTTATATAAGCAAGGTTGGTCTTACAACCAGCAAGGTTACAACTTTGCTTTCTCCCGAAATTGTTGCAGGGGCTACCGACAGCCGTTCAGGAGATGCAGGTATTATTTCGGGCGCTGCCGATTTTGCGGCAAAGGGAAAGATTAAACTCTATAATCTTTCACGCGACTGTCAGGTTGCAGTAGGCGATACCGTTGTAACTTCGGGCGAGGGACTTTTCCCACAAGGTCTTTTAATAGGCACCGTTGAAACCATAAAAAGCGACACCTATACTTCTTCTCTTTATTCAAGCGTCACCCCCTTTGTCGACTTTAAAAAAATAAGCAAGGTTATGGTTATAACCAAATTTGAAGGTCAGGGCGCGCTTGGCAGCGAACTTGGTGAATAATTATGTTTATCGAGAAAAAAAGAAGGGTTCCCGTTAACGAAATAGTGCTTGCCGCCATTGTTTATTTGTTTCACTATACGGGACTTATTGACATAACGATAAAGGGCGCATCCCCCATAATACTTTTACCTATTACCGTAGCGGTTGCTATGTTTTATAATGAACTTACGGGACTGCTTTTCGGTCTTTGTTGCGGTTTTGCCATGGATGCCGTTACCGCATCTTCCTCGGTTTTTAATACCATTACCTTTATGCTTATCGGCTTTATTGCAGGGCTTCTTGCAAAAAGTATTTTTAACCGAAATTTACCCGCCGCCATTACCCTTACTCTGCTTAGCGAAATAGGCTACTTTGGAGTAAAATGGTTGCTTTACGCCATTATTCCCGACGTTCAGGGAAAGGTTTACTACCTTTTATGGAATTTAACCCCCGGCGCCGTATACACACTTGTTTTTATAGTTCCTCTTTACTTTTTAGAAAAAAGACTTCATAAAGAGAAAAAATAACATTACTTTTATCGAAAAGAGGTGAATCCCTTGCCATTTGCCAAGAATAAAAACGCGCGAATAAACGCTCTTGCCTGTTTTCTTGCAGTTATTATTGCAATAAGCAGTATAAGACTTTTTTCTTTGGGCGTTGTTAACGCAAACAAATATATAACTCAGTCCGAAGGCGTTACCATGCGTACCGCCACACTAAAGGCGCCACGCGGAGAAATTCTTGACAATTGCGGACGAGAAATCGCCGTAAACCGCGAGGGATATAACATTGTTTTCAACAGCGCCTATATTAACAAAGAAAAATTAAACGATACTATTTTGGTTCTTTGTAAATATTTAAGTGAAAATCAGGTTGAATGGACCGACAAACTCCCCCTTACAAAAACTGCTCCCTTCGGATATACCGAAGACCTTAAAGACAGTTTTCTTACTTCAATCGGTCTTGCGCATTATGCTTCCAGCGATAACGTTTTTGATAAACTTACCGAAACCTACGACCTTTCTGCCTATTCAAAGGCAGACGCCCGTACCATTATGGGTGTAAGGTACAGTATGACTGCTATGGATTTTTCTATAGCCAACCCCTATGTGTTTGCTGAAGACGTGCCTTATTTTGTTATGCAAAAGGTTAGCGAAGCCCATTTTTTACTGGACGGAATTACGGTTGAAACCGTACCCTTTAGAGAATACGTTGACACCGACCTTGCGCCCCATCTTATTGGCTCGGTTGGTTCAATTTACGCAGAAGAATGGGAAGAACTTAAAGACAAAGGCTATTCTTATAACGACAAAGTAGGCAAAAGCGGTATTGAAGCCTATGCTGAAGAAATGCTTCACGGTACCGACGGTGAAATCACCTATTATATAGACGAAAACGGAAACATTATAGACAGCGTTATTACAAAAGAACCAATACCCGGAAAAACCGTAATTTTAAACATTGATAAAGCCATTCAGGACAGCGTTCAGTCTGCCCTTAGCGATACCATTATTAATCTTAATGCAAACGGCGGTCACTGTACCGGCGGCGCGGCGGTGGTTATGAACATTAAAACAGGCGCCATTTACGCTTCTGCCAACCACCCCACCTTTGATATGAAAACCTATAAGGAAGATTATCAATCTTTGCTTGATGCGCCCAACAATCCGCTTATTAACCGCGCTTTTCAGGGTATATATCCTATTGGTTCTACCATAAAACCGCTGGTTGCAATAGCAGGTATTGACAATTCCGTTTTAAACCCCGGCGAATATATAACCTGTCAGGGTAAATATAAATATTTCCACGATTATACGCCTTCCTGTATGAAGGTGCACGGCTCAATAGGTCTTACAACAGCCCTTGCAAAATCTTGTAACTATTACTTTTTTGAAACGGGCAGACGTGTTGGCGCATCTAAACTAACAAGTTACTTTAGTTCTTTCGGTCTTGGTTCTTTAACGGGTGTTGAAATTTCCGACAGCGCAGGTATTCTTGCCGACGTTAACGAAGGAAGCGGTGACACTCTGCAGATTGCCATAGGACAAAAGAATGCATTTACTCCTTTGCAACTTGCCGTTTATACCTCTACCCTTGCCAACGGCGGAACAAGGTATAAGGCTAAACTTATTAACAGCATCGTTTCTTACGATTTAAAGGAAACCTACAGTTCCTTGCAGGGCGAAGTGGTTGAACAAATCAAAATAAGCGATACTGCGCTTAATTCGGTTAAAAAAGGTATGCTTTCGGTTACCGAAGACGGTACGGGCAGTAGCGTATTTTCCCACTATGCCATTAAGGTGGGCGGTAAAACCGGTACCAGTCAGAACAAGGGTATTGACCACAGCGTATTTATTGCATTTGCCCCCTTTGAAAATCCTGAAATTGCCATTGCCGTTGTTTTGGAACACGGTAATTCGGGTTTTGCTGCAGGTAGTATTGTTAAAGCAGCCCTTGACGCATACTTCTTTTCGGGTGAAATTTCGGTGGACAATCTTCCCACCTATACTCCCCTTAGATAATTGACATTAAAAACACATTATGATATAATAAATCGATTAAATTGGAGGTGAAAGCCCTTTATGAATAACGTTTTTGCCATTACTTCAGGTAAAGGCGGAGTAGGTAAATCTACCGTTGCCACCTGCCTTGCGGCAGCAACCGCAAAACTTAACAAAAAAGTAGTTCTTGTTGACCTTGACGAAGGGCTTAGATGTCTTGACATAATGCTTGGTGTCAGCGAAAATATCCTTCTTGATATTTCTGACGTTTTAAAGGGCGAAGACCTTTACAGCGCTCTTTATAAAATACCCGAAAATCAAAATCTTTATCTTCTTCCTGCCCCGTCTTCACGCGATTTAATTGACGAAGAAGAATTTTGTTCGCTTATTAAAAAACTTGCAGGTGAATTTGATGCGGTTTTCGTCGATTTCCCTGCCGGAATTGATATGCGTTTATATAAACAAATGCCCGACACAACGCGTTTTATAACCGTAACCGGCCCCGACCCCGTCAGCATTAGGGATGCAGGTTTTATTGCCGACAGTTTATGTAACATAGGAAAAATATATAACCGCCTTATAATTAACCGTTTTGAATATTCCTATATAAAAAACGGAATTTACAGCGGTATTGACGATATTATTGACACTTCACGCGTACGACTTATCGGTATAATTCCCACCGATATTAACTTGCCTCTTTCTCAGGCAAAGGGAAAACTTTGCAAAAAAGGCAAAAGTATAAAAGCCGTTAACAGAATTGTTAAGCGTATTTACGGCGAGGAACTGCCCTTGCCCAAGGCGAAAAAAATATAAAATCAGCGCGCCACTCGCAACAAAGTGGTAACCGTAACACAACTGCAATGATAATTATACTTAAAAAATTATCCTTTGCTTTTTGTGGCGGAGAAAGGATATAGTGATTTTTATGAACATTGCATTGATTGCTCACGACGCCAAAAAAGAACTTATGGTTCAGTTTTGTATCGCTTATTGCGGTATTTTGTCACGACATACACTTTTAGCCACAGGTGCTACGGGAAAAACAGTTACCGAAGCCACCGGACTAAACATTATACGCTTTTTAGGAGGAAGTCAGGGCGGAAGTCAGCAGATTGCATCCCGTATCGGTTGTAACGAAATCGACCTCGTTCTTCTTTTCAGAGACCCTCTTAACCCCAAACCTCACGAGCCCGACGAAACTGCGTTACTTCGTCTTTGCGACGTGCACAACATACCCGTTGCCACCAATATTGCCACTGCCGAAATGCTCATTCACGGTCTTGAACGCGGTGACCTTGACTGGCGCGAATATATGAAAAACTAAAAGAACTTTATGCTCTTTCCACCGGAGGAATACAAATGAACGATATTAACCGTGCCATAAAGGGCACAAACGACGTATTGCCCGAAGAAAGCCACGTTTGGCAATTCGTTGAAAAGAAAATGCTCAGCACCGCCGCTCTTTACGGCTTTAAGGAAATAAGAGTTCCCGTTTTTGAGCATACCGAAGTTTTCCAAAGAAGCGTAGGAGACACCACCGACGTTGTTCAAAAGGAAATGTACACCTTTAACGATAAGGGTGGCAGAAGTATTACACTTCGTCCCGAACTTACGGCAGGTGTTATAAGAAGCGTTATCGAAAACGGTCTTTATAATCAGAGTTTACCTCAAAAGGTTTGTTATATCGGCGGATGTTACCGCTATGAAAAGCCTCAGGCAGGAAGACTTAGAGAATTTCACCAGTTCGGTGTTGAATGTATAGGCGCAGCCTCACCAAGCGCTGATGCTGAAGTTATTTCTCTTGCAAACAGTGTTTTAAAGGGTATCGGTCTTGATAAACTCAGCCTTGAAATAAATTCTATTGGCTGTCCTACCTGCCGAGCAGTTTATCACAAGGCTTTAAAGGAATACTTTGAAAGTAAAAAGGAAAATTTGTGCGAAACCTGCAAGGACCGTCTTGACAGAAACCCAATGCGTATACTTGACTGCAAATCTCCCGTTTGTTCTGATATTGCCAAAGATGCGCCCGTTATGATAAACTATCTTTGCGACGAATGCGCAAATCACTTTGAGGCAGTTAAATCAGGACTTAATGAAATGGGCATTGAATATACAGTTAATCCCACAATCGTACGCGGTCTTGACTATTACACCAGAACCGTTTTTGAATTTGTCAGCGGTGATATAGGTGCGCAGTCAACCGTATGCGGCGGCGGAAGATACGACGGTCTTATGGAGCAAATGGGCGCTCCTGCAACCGCTTCCCTTGGTTTTGCAATGGGAATTGAACGTCTTTTGCTTGTTCTTAAATCAAACGAAAAAGAAATAGGCGAAAAACCGATTTGCGATATTTATATTGCTCCTATGGGCGAAAAGGCTAATTTAAAGGCATTGGCTATTTGCTCAGACCTGCGCGAAAAAGGATTTTCGGCTCAAACCGATATTTGCGGCAGAGGTCTTAAAGCCCAAATGCGTTATGCAAACAAAATCGGCGCCCGTTTCAGCGTAGTACTCGGCGATAACGAACTTGAAAGCGGTTTAATCCGCATTAAAAATATGGAAACAGGCGAAGAACAAGAAATCTTTATAAGCAACATTACAACAGTATTATAATAAGGATACGGTGATAAAAATGGCACTTGACAGAATGGATTCACTAAAACGCACCCACTACTGCGGTACTTTAAGACCCGAAGACGAGGGTAAAGAGGTAGTAGTATGCGGTTGGACACAACGTCAAAGAGATTTAGGCGGTCTTATATTTATTGACCTTAGAGATAGAACCGGTATTTTACAACTTGCTTTTGACGACAACACCGAAAAGGCTGTTTTCGAAAAGGCAACCACAGTCAGAAGTGAATTTGTGCTTATGGCTCAGGGTAAAGTTCGCCGCCGTTCTTCTGTTAATAAAGAAATTCCCACAGGCGAAATTGAAATCGAGGTTACCACACTTAAAATTTTAGGCAAAGCCGAAACTCCTCCCTTTGACATTACCAACGATACAAAGGCTAACGAAGAACTTCGCTTAAAATTCAGATACCTTGATTTAAGACGCGAAAAACTTCAAAAAAATATTATGACACGTCACCGTATTGCAAAGGTTACCCGCGATTACTTTGACGAAAACGGATTTTTGGAGATTGAAACTCCTACACTTATTAAATCCACCCCCGAAGGCGCAAGAGACTATCTTGTTCCCTCCCGTATTCATCACGGAAGTTTTTACGCACTGCCACAATCCCCACAATTATACAAACAGCTTTTGATGCTTTCGGGATTTGACCGTTACGTGCAACTTGCCCGTTGCTACCGCGACGAAGACCTACGCGCTGACCGTCAGCCTGAATTTACTCAGATTGATATGGAAATGTCCTTTGTAGAAATGGAAGACATTTTCGCCATTGCCGAAGGTTATATGAAACGTTTATTTAAGGAAATTTTAAACGTTGACCTTACCTTACCGTTGCCTCGTATTAAATTTACCGACGCTATGGAACAGTACGGTTCCGATAAGCCCGACATTCGTTTTGATATGAAACTTATCGACCTTTCCGATACCGTTAAAAACTGCGGATTTTCGGTATTTGCCGACACCGTAAAAAACGGCGGCAGTGTTAGAGCAATTTGTGCTAAAGGCGGCGCAAACGTTTATACAAGAAAAGAAATTGACAAACTTACCGAAGAAGCAAAAGGTATGGGCGCAAAAGGACTTGCATTTATTCGTTTTGCCGAAGATACTCCTACCTGCGCTTTCTCGAAATTCTTAACCGAAGATGAATTTAAGGCTATTATGGATAAAACCGGTTGCGAAAAGGGCGACGTAGTATTTATTATTGCCGATAAAAAGCGTTTGGCTCTTTCTGTTCTCGGCAATCTTAGACTTACCGTTGCAAAACGTCTTGAAATTATCCCCAACACCTATGCGCCTCTTTGGATTACCGAATTCCCGTTCTTTGAATATAACGAAGACACAGGCAATTGGGATGCTATGCACCATCCCTTTACCTCGCCTCTTGACGAGTGTATCCCATATCTTGAAAGTGAACCTGACAAGGTTTATGCAAAGGCTTATGACCTTGTAATGAACGGCATTGAACTTTCAAGCGGTTCTATAAGAATTACCGACCCTGCGCTTCAAAACCAAATGTTCAAGGCGCTCGGTCTTACCGATGAAGAGGCTCACGAAAAATTCGGTTTCTTAACCGATGCATTCCGTTTCGGCGCACCTCCTCACGGCGGTCTTGCAATCGGACTTGACAGAATTTGTATGCTTCTTACCGAAAGCGATTCTTTAAGAGACGTAGTTGCATTCCCCAAGGTTTCTAACTGCAGCGAACTTATGTCAGGCGCTCCCGGTACGGTAGATACCGCCCAACTCAACGACCTTGCAATTAAGGTTATGAAAGAAGATAAATAAAATAAAAGGATGGAACTCTTAAGGGTTGTACTTTTAAGGACAGTAAAAGAGCTGTGTAGAAAATCTCTACACAGCTCTTACTTTTGTCTTATTAAGAAAGCTCATTCAAATCCAACATATATTTTGCAGGTTTACACTTTTCTTCTAAAAGCAATCCCATTTCCCGTAATTTAGCCAGGCGTTTATTTACCGTTGATTCGCTAATATCTAGTTCTAAGCCTAATTGTTTTTTTGTAATTCCTTCGTTAGAAAATAATGAAACTTGAATTAAGATGTTAGCAAACGCTTTTAAATCATCCGACATTTTTGAATTACTATCAATAACATTTGAAAACTTTAATAAATAATTGATTCTTTTTTCCAGAGCGTCATAAAGGTTTTGAAATGACTCGAGAATTATATTGAGGAACATAATTATGAACGGGGTTAAATCTCCTAAGTTCTTTTCGTCATTACATTCCTTAAAAGCGTCATAATATTCTTTTATATGTGCTTTTATCGTATAAGAAAGCCTAAAACCAATCAAAAATTCAAACTCTTTCGAAAGAAGATAACTGCTTATAAAACGAGAGGTTCTTCCGTTGCCGTCATAAAAAGGATGGATATATCCAAAAAGGTAATGAAAAACCGAAATCCTAACTAATATCGGGATTTCTTTCTGATTTAAAATATTAAGCGCTTGTTCCATAAGCTGAATAATTTTTGTTTCCGGATAAGCCCCTTTATGAATCACCTTTTGGGTTGGTGTTGTGACTTCCGCCACATCTTTTCTGAAAATTTCACCATCGGGAACATTATCCGCACAATCTTCGGAAACTTCTTTTAAAACCAAATCGTTATAGATGTCCCTTATGTCGGTTGATGTGTTTAATGCAAATTCATTGTCACTAATCAACATTTTATATTTGTTTAATAAACCATAAAAACGTTTTTTCTTTGCTTTATTGCTGACTTCGTTAAGAACTGAGGATAGTTCTTTCCTTGTGCTGTAAATGCCTTCAATATCGTTTGTGAGTTTGATTTCATCAACTAAGCACCTATTAGCAAATTGTATTAATGCCGCATTAGGAAGTTTGTTTTGAATTTGAGAAATATTTTTATCCAGTTGCATTATCTGCATACTGATACTGTGTATTTCAGGGCACAAACAATAAAAAGCTTTATGTTTTCCAATTTTTATTGGCAGAACACGGGTTGATTCAGCCGAAATCCTTTGTTCATAAAGGGCTTTATATTCGTTTTTATCTTTATAATACAAATGAGACAACAAAACATAACTCATAATAGTCATTCACCGCCTAAAACAATAAATCCGCGGGGTTCCACGTTGACAATCTGGTTAAAATGTGCAAATTTAACTAGATTATTGATATTTTAACACCCAAATCATGTTTTGTCAACACCATTATACTAACATTATAGTACAAAAAATGATATTTATACCCTTTTAAATGAATTTTGCATAAAAAATCCGCCCGAATTTCTTCGGGCGGATAGTTTTGCATTATAAATCTAATTACTTAGATTCTTTAATTGCAGCCTGTGGTGCAATACATCGGGCGATAAGAACAATTTTTAGAACTGTCCTTAACTGTACAACCCATAACTCCATCCTTTTTTAATTATATCATTTTTATTTTTTCTTTGCTTTTCTTGCTGCTTTTTTGGCTTCTTTTGCTTTTTTTATATCTTCGTGATAAGGGGTTTCTTTTATTACGTTTTCAGGTTTTTCTTCCAAAAGTTCCGGGTGAGCAAGTAAATGACGGAAGCGCTTAAATGCTTTTGAATAATAAAGACCCGAACATATTCTTTCATCCATTACACAACCGAATGGCATACATTTTTCAAAAACAATTTCGCCACCTTTTTTAACAGGAACCTCAATTGAATTACCGATAGACATAAATACGCTTGTGGTACCAAAGTTATATATATGATGGTAAATATGATTTGTTCTTATACTTGCAAGGTTGGTTATACCCATTGTTGCATGGAAGGGAGAAGCCTCGATAATAGAACGAGGAAGAAGTCCGAGTTTATCAAGAAGCTTAAACGCCTTAACGCCAATGCGGAGAAGTCCGGGTATCCTTAAGAGAACGCCCACCAACTTATCGGTCTTGTTTACGTCGTCAACCTTACGGTTGGTGGAAACGTATTCATTGATTTTTGTGTTAATATCAAAAATAGTATCCGCAGGGTCACATTTAATTTTTGACATTGTGCCTTCTTCAGAATCATTTTTAAGAACAACCATTGAAACGGCAAGTTCTTTTCTGGCAAAAATATTGCTGTTTACAATAAAGCGGTTAAGATAAGGAAATTCACCAACGATACGTACGTAGGCGGCAATAATTAAAGCGAGATGGCTTATTGCAACGCCTTCTTTACGCTTTTGATTAATGTATTTCTGCAACGGTTCAAGAGGAATATCAATCTGTGTCATATTTAGGGAATCGCAACGTTCCGACATAATATGAGGAACTACCGCATATTCACCCGTCATATTTCTAATTTTTTTCCCGTCTGCTCTCATAAAAAAACTCCTTCATATATTAACAAACTATGAATACCATAGGAATAGAATACTATAAAATCGCGAAAAAGTCAATCGTTTGTCGAATGCGCCGACTCTATTTTAGTGGTGTTTAAACTCTACCCATAGTAGAAAACCCCTTGATTTCGGTAGACTTTGATGGTATAATATATGTAAACACAGCAAAAATTATTGAAGGATGGTTTTTTTGAAAGAACTAAAAAGCATAATTGCCGAAAACATTGCCGTTCTTAGAAAATCAAAATTAATGACTCAGGGCGATTTGGCGCAAAAACTCAACTATTCCGATAAAGCCGTTTCAAAATGGGAACGTGGCGAATCGTTGCCCGACATTGCAGTTTTAAAGCAGATTGCCGACCTTTTTGAAGTTACGGTAGATTATCTTTTAACAAAAGACCACAAAGTTTATAAAGAGGAACGACGTGAAATAAAAAAGCGCAAAAAGTCCAACCGTTTATTTATTACTTTAATTTGCGTTGTTGCCGTTTGGCTTGCCGCAGTAATCGTTTTTCTTAACTTTGACAGTTTTTTATCCGATTTAAACGGCAAATGGCTGACCTTTGTTTACGCCGTACCGGTTTCGGCAGTGGTATCGGTTATTTTTAACTGCATTTGGGGAAAACGCATATTTAACATTGTGCTTTCTTCCATAATTTGTTGGTCTCTTATAGCGTGTATTTATCTTACTGTACTTATTGCCGCTAACCACAATATGTGGCTTCTTTTTATACTTGGCGCTCCCATTCAGATTATGATTCTTTTATGGTCAAGACTGCATTTCAAATGAGCATTGATTTTTTTTACTTTTTGTGATACAATAATTAAAAAGATATCGGGAGGATAAATGATTATGAGAAAATTAACTGTTACCGAAAAAGTATTAATGACCGCAGGCGCTATTGTAATAGCAGGCGCTGCTGCTGTTGGTATTGCTACTCTTATAAAAAAGAAAAAAGAACTTAACGGCGAAATTAAAGAATTAGTTATCGACTCTGACGAAATCGAAGAGGAAGAAACTATCGAGGAATAATTCCTTAAAACCAAGATACGCAAGAAAATCTTGCGTATCTTTTTTTATGCGTCGGGTCAAAGCGCATTTTGTATCGAAAATGTTAAAAAGATATCGTTATTTGCATTGAATAAAGGTCAAAACAGGAGTATAATTTTATCATCAATGTTAATTGGAGGAAATTTATGAAACCGACTTTTTTAAACTATTCAAAACCTTTGCTTTGCGCCATGATTCAAGGACGTACCCCCGAAGAAAATATTGCCCAAATCGTAAATGCATCTTATGACGGCGCCGATGCTTTTGGTATTCAAATTCAAGTGCTTAATAAAGAGTATCAGAATTTAAAAACCCTTAAAAACATTTTTTCTTACTGCGCTAACAAGCCTATTTATATCACTTGTTATCGTTCTTTTGATAAAAACACCTATACCGATGATGAATGTGCCGAACTTCTTTTACTCGGTCTTGAGGCAGGCGCTACCCTTTACGATATAATGGGCGACCTTTTCTGCAAGGATGAATATGAACTTACCTTTGATGAAGAGGCTGTAAAGAAGCAAAAGGCTTTAGCCGCAAAAATTCACGAAATGGGCGGCGAAGTGCTTTTTTCAAGCCATCAAAGACAGTTTATATCTGAAGAAAAGGTTATGGAAATTGCTCGTGCTCAAAGAGAGCGTGGCGCAGACGTGGTAAAAATCGTTAACTACTCTAATAGCCGCGAAGAGTTAATGACAAACTTAAATATCTGTAATCGTTTAAGAAATGAACTCGATTGCGAATTTTTGTATTTGGCCAACGGTTCAGATTGCAAAATCCTTCGTCAAATGGGCCCTGCGCTCGGTTGCTGTATGTATCTTTGTTTGCAACAGTGTATGACAATAGGTTCAAAAGTACAGCCACAGTTGCGCGCAACAAAAGCACTAAGAGATGCTATGTTTAATTAAGGAGAATAAAATGAAGGCAATATTAGTTGGTGAAAATCAGGCACTTTCATGGAGTGAAGTTAAAAATCCCGTAATAAAGAGTGAGGAAGTATTGGTCGAAATCCACTATGCCGCGCTTAACCGAGCCGACCTTATGCAGAGAGCAGGAGATTATCCTCCCCCTCCCGGCTGTCCCGAATGGATGGGACTTGAAGTATCGGGCGTTATAGTTGAAATGGGCGAGGAAGCCAAGGCTAAATCTGATTACAAAATCGGCGATAAGGTCTGCGCACTGCTTGGTGGCGGCGGTTATGCCGAATACGTTGCAGTAAAATACGATATGCTTATGCCCATTCCCGAAAACTGTTCTATGATTGAGGCTGCCGCAATGCCTGAGGCTTTTGCAACCGCCTATTTAAATCTTTTCATCGAGGGCAAAATTAAGGAGGGCAATACTTTGCTTATGAATGCAGGCGCAAGCGGTCTTGCAAGTGTTGTTATTCCTATGGCAAAGGCATTTGGTATTAGAGTTATTACCACAATTATTGACGAAAACAAACGCGCAGCCGTTGAAAAACTCGGTGCAGATATAGTTGTTAATACTATGACCGAAGACATCGTTGAGGTGCTTAAAGGTCAACTTGATGAAGGTCACAGCGTCGACGTTGCTATCGACTGTTTGGGCGGCGAAATTATGGGCAAATGTATTCACTATTTAACCCACGGCGCCCGCTGGATAATGATTGCCGCTTTAGCAGGTCAATTTACTCAGATTGACCTTAAAAACATATACGTTAGAAACGTACGCATTATAGGCAGTACACTAAGAAGCCGTACCCCTGAAGTAAAAGCGCAAATTCTTGCAAGTTTAGTAAAGGACGTTTGGGCAAAAGTAAGTACAGGGGAAATTAAACCTACAATTGATACCGTTCTTCCCATTACCGAGGCAGAAGCGGCTCACGCGCTTTTAGCCGAAAACAAAAGTTGCGGTAAAGTGGTTTTACAGGTTAAATAAACAAAAAAACTGTGTAGCAAAAACTACACAGTTTTTTATTTTCGGAATATACATAGCAGGTTGTGATGCCATACAAAGTGTTGAATAGAACAAATCACGTTTTTCTATTCCCTGTTTCCTAATTTAAGGACAGTAACTTATCATAGCGGAAAAATCACCCTTTAAAAGCGTTTCGCCGTGATCGGCGGGAACAAAGAAAGTATCGAATTTATTGTATTTCATCCCGTCGATTTCGCCTTCTCCTTCAATAATAAATACGCAAACGAAACTATCTTGGTTAGTAAAGCGGTATTCACCGTTTATATCGAGTTTTACAGCCTCAAAATACGGACAGGAAGAAAGCAAGGTTTTATATCCGCCGTCAATTGCTTCCCTGTTCTTTTCTTTTTCGTCTTTCATTGGGGTAAGATTAGACACTTTAAGTGCCTTTTCGGTGTGAAGTTCTCTTGGTTTGCCGTCGGCACCTACTCTGCCAAAGTCGTATACTCGGTAGGTAACGTTAGAATTTTGCTGAACCTCGGCTATTAAAAGACCTGCGCCTATAGCGTGTATGGTACCCGAGGGTATAAAATAACTTTCGCCTTTTTTGCAGGGCACGAAACGAAGTACGTCCTCGATTTTATTTTCATCAATTGCCTTTTTAAGTTCTTCCTTTGTGCAATCCTTTTTTACGCCGTAGTAAATTCCTGCGCCCTCTTTAGCGTCAAGTATGTACCACATTTCGGTTTTTCCGTATTGTCCCTCGTTTTCAAGGGCGTATTCGTCACTGGGATGCACCTGAATGGAAAGGCTTTTTTCGGCATCGATTATTTTCAGCATTTGCGGAAACATTTCAAAGGCTGCCGCCTTTTTGCCCAATGCTTTTTCGCCCAAAAGGTCAACGGCTTCGGTAAGGCTTTTTCCTGAAAGGACTCCGCCGTCAACCACACTTTGTCCGTCTTTATGGGTTGAAAGCACCCATGCTTCCGCAACAATATCCATATCCGTTATGCCAAATCTGTTTTTAATTAACCTGCCGCCCCAAAGATAATCTTTAAAAGCGGGAGAAAGTTTTAAAATTTCACTCATAGTACAATTTCTCCTTAGTTTTATGTAATTATTATACTATAATCTTTCTCCGTTTTCAAGACGAAAACTACTTATATACTCCCGTTTTTTCGTATTCTTTAACAGCCATAAAAAAGCGGTCTGCCTTTTTGGCGGCTTCGGAAAAACTGTTGTTATACCACCAAGCGCAAAATATAGCACCTATTTCAATTGCCATTTCAACAAAGGCGGCAACGGTGTTTTCATCGGTTTTAATTATATCTATACCGAATTTTTTAAGTATAATGTTTATAACCACAATTATTATCATAATTGTTCTGACGATTGTTCCTTTTGTAATTTTAAATTTCATATTTTTTCTTCCTTTATTTGTTTTTTAATATTTTCTTTTTGTTTTTCATAGTTTTCCCCGTCGCCGAAAACGAAAGAATATGAATACAGGGCAAAACCGTGGGTAAAGGGATTGTTCTTAACCTCTTTTATTTGCTTTGCAACAATGTTTACTCCGTCTTTCCATTCGATACTGTCAGGGTTTTGGTCGGTATCCAGTTTATAAGGCGCAAGGGCAACGTATAAAAGAACGTTACTTTGACCCAGATACTCTATCCACCTATTAAGTAAATTTTCAAATTTAAAATCGCTCAGCGGATAATCAAACCCAAAATACAGTTGAGGCAACACCGCGTCTATAAATCCGCAATCGCACCAATAATCAATATCGGCGCAAAGTTTATTTTCATTATTTTCAATATCGGCTGCAGGCGAAACACTAAAAAGAATGGGCCTATCTTCGCTTAAAACCAAGGAACGCACACCGCAAATCATAGTGGTTACGTTTGCCCTGCGCCAATTTAAAAGAGATAGCGGATTTACCGTCTGACTGCAATATGAATTATAGGCATTAAGGTCAAAATAAGGGCTGTCGGTGGGATAAAAATAATCGTCAAAATGTATTCCGTCCACACTGTAACGGTTAAGAAGTTCCCTTATACCGTCAATTATCAGCCGTCTTACTCTTTCTTGCGACGGGTCAAAATAAAGTCCCCTTTCGGTGTCGCCTATACATTCTGTCATACTATGCGCAGGACTTTGAGCGTTAATTTTATCAAGGTCGCTTACACCGGACGAAATTCTATACGGATTTATCCAGGCGTGAAAGCGTATGCTTCGCTTATGACAGGCATCAATCATAAAAGCAAGTACGTCAAAGTCAAGATTTTTTGCCCAATCGGTCAGGGGATAATAGGCAGACGGATAAAGACTGTCGCACATTGCTCTTACGTGAATAAACATATCGGTTATATTAAGTTGTGCGCAGTTATCCACCGCCTCGTTAAAACTTTTTTTAAAGTCACCGCTAAGGGATAGTTCGGCAAGTTCAATATAACTCAAAAACATTCCTGCAAAATCTTTATTTTCAGTTTCTGTTTTTACCTCTTTTTTACCGCACGAGCAAAGCAAACAAACGCTTAGTAAAACCGCAATCAGTTTTTTCATATATTTACCCTCTTTCTTTAAAACTAAAAACAATATCTTTAAGTTTAAATTCGCCGCTTCCCTTTATATTTATGCCGATACTCTCTTTTTTATAAGGAACGGGCAGAATATAACTTTTATATTCCCTGCTTTCTTGAACTTCGTACCTATTAAATTCTTTATTTTCATCAAAAACACTAAAGGTAGCAGGATTTTTAATAAGCGCGTTAAAGGATATTCGGTCTATGTTATTAAAATCATTTGAAAAAAGGGCGGTAGAAATAAAAAACTCGTAATCCTTTTCGGCCGTTTCGTTTTCTTTGGTTATTATATCCTTTGCGCCTTTCATACCTGCCACAAAAAGCGCCTTCATATTATCGGAAGACATAATAAAATATTCCTTACCGCCTATAACAAAGCCCGAAATAAACTGTGTATCTTTAGGGGCATACCATAAAAACCACGCCAGATTATTAGCCTTTTTATCGTTTTGATTTTTTAAATAACGAAATCCGCTAACCCTAACGTCCATTAAAAACAGTTTATCCTTTAACCCCAACGCATAATAACCGTTAAAATCGGCAGCAAAAGCATATTTAAGATCCTCTTTAGCAATATCGGTAAGCAAATTCGAAATATCCGCAGACAGTTCATAAATACTGCCTTCCGTATATAAATTACTGCCGTAAAGTGTGTATACCACACCGTCGCTATGAAACCATACTAGTCTGTTTGCGCAGGTTACTATGGTTTGAGGCAGATCGCAGCCTATGGTATCGTTTATTTGCGTAACGGTGCATTTAGGCTTTTGAAAAACCAGTCCTTTTCCGTCTATTTCAATCTTTTCTTTAGATATTTCATCGGTACAGGTAATAGACAGTCGGTATAGTTCCCTTTCCTTAAAGGCGATAATATATTTACTCTGCATCGAAAGGGCGGTTAAATCATAACTTTTATTGCCTACCGAAACCGAATAATCTTCACAAAAATAAAGATGCTCGGTTTTGCTGGAATAATATACCTTGTTGCCTCTTATGCCACCGCCTGCAATAAACAAACGGCTGTCAAAAAGTATGGGAGAAACCGAACTGCTGAAGATTTCGTAGTCAATACCCGTAACGTCGGCAGAGGAATAAATACGCAAAGACTCTACGTCGCAAAGTTTCGGCAACGGATAATCCTCGCCGTCTCGCCTGAAAAAGATTTTTCCCAATTCTCGATTAACTGTAACGTAAAGGTCCATTCCCTGAAAGGTAAAACTGGGAGATTTTGTTTTTCCACCTTCAATTACAACGGTAGTATAAACGTTATCGGAGGAATAACACCTGATTTCAATGGGCGCATAGGTTGCAAAGGGCGTAGGCGAACAAAAAATATGTGAAACGCCATCCAAAACAAATCTCGCTTCAAACAACCCGTTTAAAAGACTTACCCCTTCGGGACGGCTTTCTTTATACTCTTTTCTTATATTAGCAGGGACACGATTTCCATAACCGTTTTTTATAATAATGGGGCGGTATAAATTTTCGGGCAAAATTTTTATAAAGTTTTGGTAATCGGAACTAAGTTCAAAGTACATTACTTCTTTTTTTACATCATTTGACCCTTTGCTGACTGTATCAACAGGCAGTATTACAAAAATTCCGCTTCCCTCTATTTTGGTTGACTTTATAAAAACCAAATTTTTTACATTGTATTTTTCACTATTGCCGTCACTTTTAAGTTCTATATTGGTAATGCTATGCATAACACCCTTTAAATCAATTGCAAAAAAATCAATTTTGGTACCCAAATAATCCTCGTTTTTTACCATTGCGCAAAGATTATTATATTCATCAATATTTTCAAAGGGGAAATTTGAATAATATATTTTAATGTCTTTGCCAAAAACGTCTTTGCTTATAAGTCCGTTTTCGGTGGCGCAAATTCCCGGTCGGGAAGATAAAATACCGTTTTTATTCCATATGTTATACCCATCTCTTAAACGGTCGTTTCCTATAAAAGAAGGATGCAAAGAAGTAACGATACCGCCTATATCCTTTACTATAAGGTTGCTCGGTTTTTTATAAATGGTGTTTTTTAATATCATAAAATCACCTCACTGCCTAAAAAACTGCGAGTTGTGAATTTTGCCCACTGCGCCTAATGCAATGGCGCGTTTTCTGTCGTATAACTGGCTTAAATAGGTTGCTATTTCGGTTTTGCAGTATTTAACCGCCAAATAAAAAGCAACTCCGCAAACAATCGCGTCAATGGTTTTTTGGTTATAGTACACCGGCGAAGCCAGGTCATAAACCATTTCGCGTCTTAAATCCATTAAAGCGCGGTTAACAAAATACAGTTTATCGTCATTTTCTTCGCCTAATACATATTCATCGTTTGTATTACTACCGCACATCATTAGGGCAGACCTATATATATCAATTACTTTCATCGGTTTTTTCCTCCTTTAAGGTTGCCGTAGCATAAAATTCAAGATTTTTATAACGCTCGGCATCAAAAGGAAAGTGCCATCTGCCGTTTTCGTCGTTTATTAAAATATCCCGTTTTCCATACTTATTAATCCAAAAATCTGCAAAGGTAAGGGCTATATCCTCTAAAAAGCACTTATATGAAAGACTAAGCCCCAGCGCCGATATTTTTTGGCTGTCGTTTAACGCTTCAACGGCAGTGGTGTTACCTGCGCTGATTTTATCAATGGCGGTCATATTGGCGCCGCTTGACTGCAAGGTACTGTCTATAAGGTTTTCAACCGTTTGATTAAATCCGTTTGAAAAATCGGGCGGAGCCACGTAGTGTACTGCCCCTGCCACGTCTTCGTTTGTGCCGTAAACCCTTATAATTTGACCGGGGTCGTTTGTTATATCTTCGGTAACAGTATCGCCGTTTACGGTCATAATGGGCATACCCATATACATAGTTGACCAAACAGATGCCGAAAGCAAACGGTTGATTGCTATTTGGTTAGGAATAAGATACGTAATTTCACTGTCGGAATAAATACAGTCTTCCTTTTTATCCCACGAAAAAAGATTAATGGGATAGCGGTTTAAATGGGTGTTGTATTCCTTTTTGACTACTGCCTTTTCGGTAACCGATACTGCCATTATTTTGCCGTTTTGTTTTGATAGTTTTGTTAATACCAAAACCTTGCCGTCATTAAAGTCAGGCGCAATGCGGTTTTCGTTAAAACCGTATTTTTTTGCAGTTTCCTTTACCTGTTCAACCGGCAGTCTTGTGGCAATTATAATAAAGGGCTGATTTTCTATTCGTTCTTCCTTTTCGTCGCCAAAATAAACGTTTTCAATGGGTAAAACCTCGGTTACAATATCTCCGTAACCGTTTTCTAAAGCGCTGTCCCAATAGGTATAAATTATACCGCTGCCGGTAATAAAACTGTTTTTTATGGCGGCGTTGATTTTTTCACCCATTTTCATTCGTTCTAAAGAAACGTAAAAATAATCGGATAAAACCTTGCTTAAAAGTCTTTTTTCGTCTTGATCGGCAGTTTTCAAAAACTCAAATTCTCCCTGACTTAACTTTTTGCATCCGTCCTTTACAGAGTTAATTTGTTTAACCGTATAGTTGACACCTTTTACGCAAAGACCTACTCGGTAATCTTCGTTAAGAAGTCTACCTATTTTATATTCGCCTATTCGTTTTATAACGTTATGACGAACTAAGGGACGCTCGTTTGACACCATTGCGCCGTACCATTGGTCACCGTAAAAAAATCTTCGGTTTATAACGTTTTGCTCGTAAATGCCCCTTTCACCTAAAGACAGTTTAAAATTTCTTAGTTGTTCGTATTCTTTAAAAATTTCTGATGGTGTGTTCATTTTGACCTCCTATTATTTTAAAAAGGGAGAGTTTCCTCTCCCCAGGGGTTTTTCTGCCCTTTATTAGTTAACGGTTACCTTTGCTTTGGCAGAAGTAGTTTCGGCAAGACCGTCAGCGGTAACCACAACATAGAAGTAATACTCACCTGCGGTTAAATCTTTAGGAATGGTAAGAGATGCAGTATTGGCGCCTGCCACCTTTATGGTGTTAGTGCCGTTTGCGTCACTTTTATACCACTGATAAGTAAGGGTAGAACCTGCTTCGCTGTTAGCGGCTACTGTAAGATTACCGGTAATGGAACCTTCGGTAACGGTTGTATCCTTAGGCTGAGTAGTAACGTTTACTGCCGGAGCAATCCAAGCCCAAATAGCATCAAGACCGCTTTTCTTTACAAATACGTCGTAGTAAATACGGTAGTCAAACTTGAATGCATCGGCATCAGGGTTCTGGTCGGGCGCAAAAATACGCATCTTTTCGGTTTTCTTCATAAGATGAGCGCTGTCCTTTGCGCAAACGAGCATAAATGCAGTTTTTGCATTTTCCTGAGGAACAAAACCGCCTGCCGCGCCGTTGTTAAAGTTATATGCAGTCTTCATTCTTTCGCTAACAACGGGAATAAGCGCTACGCCGTTAAGACTTTTAACGGTAAGATTAATATCGCCCTGCTTAAAGTCGGAAACGGTAATCATTTTGGAAAGTTCTTCGCTGTTTGCAATTTTTGCATACATACCGCAATCAATAAATGCAACAAGTTCACTGTCGAAACCAACCTTTTTCTGAACGTTTGCAATAAGTTGATTAAGGGTAGCAATGGGTTTTTCGGTATCGCCGGTTAAGGTGTTACCGCGGGAAATTGCAAGACCTGTTAGTTTAGAAAGACAATATGCGTCACACTCGGGAACAACCTTTGTTCTAACGTATTCGCCTAAAATTTTACCTGCAAGATTTGCAATGCCTGTTTCGTCAAGGTCTTCGCGGTCAATCTGAAGCGAACGAGCGCGGTCCATCTGCATAGTATAAGAGGTATTAGATACAGTAATAGCACCTCTGGTAAAACCTGTGTCGCGGTCATAATCTGCAAGACCCTGAAAATCAATGTCGGGAACAATTACAGTTTTTGCGCCGACAAAACGTGCGCCGAAAGCATTATCTGCAAAAAAACCGGTTACGCTTTTTTGAGTAAAAAGACGGTCAAGTTCCTCGCTGTACATACTTGCGGCTTCTAATGTGTTAATAGCCATAATTTTTTTCTCCTTTTTGTTTATTTATTCCATAATCCCCGTATAAACTGTTCGTTTTCGGGGGTGCGGTATATACCGCCTGGCTTTTGCGAACCGACAGAACTTTTAAGATTTTCCGCTTTCTGCTTTTCATTTTTTTGCAAACTAATTACCTCTTTGGCTTTAAAGCGTAAATATTCGTCAAGTATATTACTTCCTAACTGCCTTGCCCTGTCGGTAACTTCGAAAGGTAAATCTTCTTCTGCCAAATCGGGAAAATACTCCTTTAATTCTTCATAGCCCTTTAAAGAATGTTTTTTGCCTTTTTCAAGGTCGATTATTCTTTGGGCAATTTCGCCGTTTCCTCCGCACTCCTTTGTGAGTTCTTCTAATCTTTTGCTTGTTCTCCCTTTCTCCAGTGCGTCAAGGAATTCCTGCGCCGAAAAGCCGTCTTCTTTTGCCATGGTTAAAAGGCGTGACCACTGTTTTTCAATGGTATCGTATTTTAATCCTTTTTGTGAAAGCAGAGTGGCTTCCTCTAAAGTTAAATTGCGTATTTCCTTGTTGAATTTAATAGGTATGACCCTGTCGTTTTCGGGTATGGTTTCCCTATCTTCCTTATCTGGTATGATTTCGGTGTTGTTTTCCATAGTCATTCTCCTTTTATTTTCTCGACAGTCTGCCTGTCGGTTCGCTTGGTGTATAATAGAGAAGTGACAGCAAATCATTATTTTTAACTACCGCTTTCCTTCTCCTTTTATATTCCTGCCTTTTTCTTTTAACGGTCCTTCCTAAAAAAAGTCCCATTAAAAAGGCACAAATATCAAATAAAATAATTAATAAAATCTTTATTGTGTCCATCTCCCAAACAGTAATTCTCTGCCCTTAAAACCAAAGGTATCTTCCTTTTGGTTTTCAAGATATTTAACGTCTTCAAACGCATAACGTAAAGCGTCCATTAAATGATTATCTTTATCATCGGGCATTCTTAAACCGCGTTCGTTACATTTATCAGAGTAACAATAGGTTGAAAGTTCTTTTATTGCGGCAATGCAGTGTGGTTCAACGGTAATTTTATATTCGCAAATTCTCGCAATACCGTTTAAAATACTATCCCGCCCCTTTGCCGACGAAGTTATTCGGTGAATACCCATTCTTCTTAAATCTTCGTTGGATTTAGGCTCGGCGCAATCTGCGCGTATTCTCTCTTTTGCATATCCGCGCTTTTTTATTTCGTTTGCAATATCGCTGTTTAACATACGCTTATTGTAAAACTCATCAAAAATATGTATTTCCCTTAACTTTACGTTTACCAAAAAGGCAACAAATGCGGTAGGGTCATTAACGTAACCGTAGTCAAGCCCAAAAAAAGCCCTGTAACCGTTATTTAAAAGACCGTTAATATCTCTTTTTTCAACTTCCCAATTTTCATAAACAAGACCCTCTGCAATTCCCCATTCGCCAAGACCTGCAACAGCATATTTACGCGCGTTGGTTTTTTTCATACGCTCGAAAACGCGTCGGTCGGTTGCGTCCAAAAATTCATTTATTAAATAGTTGGTAGAAAATGTAGCAGTCTGGTTGTCAGGAGTGTCAAAAAATCTTTTTTTAAGCCAATGCTGACTGCTCCAAGGGTTAAAGGTTATGGTGGTCTGTTTAAAATGCCCCTCGCTTACCTCTCCGCGCGGAACGGTAAGGTCAAGTTTTTCAAAATCCGATTCACTGCCGATTTCAAAGGCTTCCTCTATCCATACAAAATTAAAGGTGCCTATTGAAGTTTGAATACCCGCAAGTTTTAAAACGTCATCCATACCGCGAAACAAAATTTTTTGACCGGTAGGCAAATAGGTCATTTCCATATTAGAAACGCTGTTATTCCAAAGTTCGCTGACACCTAACTTATTTTGCGCCCAGGTAAGAGCCGCAAAGGTAGAATTTCTGTGGGTGTTCATTACCGCCCTTATAACAAGCAGATTGCTTTTATCGTATTTCATAAGTCGGTAAATAAAATTTAGGGCGGTCACACTGGATTTTTTACTGCCCTTACCGCCCTTTAAAACTCGGTAACGTTTTTGACAATTCCAATAATCGTCATATCCTTTGCCGATAAGTTCAGCAATCTTTATTTGTGACATCGTCTATAATGGTCACCCCGTTTTCAAAAGTTTCGGTTTTATCGCTAACAAGGGAAAGAACCTCCTTAATAGCGCTCATATCTCCTGCGGCGGCTTTTTTATAAAGAGCAATTACAATGCCTGTAAGTCTGGTTGCGTTGCTGACTTTATAGCCGTTTTCTTTAAGTTCCAAAGCGTCTTTGTCGGGCAATTTTGCATTCAAAAGTTTTTGCATTTCTATTTTTAAATCACGCTGTTTAATGGTCGTTCCCTCCTGTCGATAAACAAATATTATGCATACATTTTGCGACATTCACCGACATTTTTTTACCCATTTGGTGCATAACTATTGTTCATAACTCGGTTCATAACATTAATAACTCCCTATTTAAAACAAAAAATGCCGATTAGTATCCTAATCGGCATTGTTCATAACTTTTTATAAAAAAACTAATTATTGCATAAAAAAAGGCAGAAATGCATATCTAAAAATTACTGAAAATCAAACAATGATAACGGGTCTTTGTATTCGCCGTTTATCATTAGTTCAAGGTGCAAATGAATTGCGTCGGCGCTTTCGTTTAACACCACGTCAATTTCCCCTAAAACTTCTTCTGAATTAACCTTGTCTCCGCTTTTTACTGTCACGTTTTTTAAACCGCAGTAACTAAGCATTATGCCGTCGCCGTGGTCAATGGTAACTACTGTGCCGTAGTTTGTGTTTTCGTCAACCCCTATAACCGTACCCGAAAAGGCAGAGACAACCACGTTGGCAACGGTGGGGGCAATGTCTACACCCGTATGAATACGCATATCTTTATAGGTGGCACTGTAAATAAGGGTATCTTCACTAAAGGGTTTTAAAATATTACCTTCAATAGGCATAACAAAAACGGGCGGATTAGTTTCCTCGGTAACGGCGCCTGCTTCACTGTTTTGAGAACTTTCCTCATTATCGTTAGTTTTTATTTGCTGACTTTCTGCAGGGTAAGACGGAATAACTTCCTGACTGTTCTGATTTATAAGTGATTCGTCAATAAAGGGTTCGGGGGTGTTTTTTTCCATGGCAGAATATGCAGCCACACCAATAATTGCCATACATACCGCCAAAACCACGTAAAAACCTTTTCCTGCAATAAATTTTGCTATTTTTGATTCATAAAACTTCATAGTAACACCTCTATGAAGTATTATTGACGAAATTTGTTTACGATATACACCTAAAAAGTTAAAATTTTGTTCATAGTCTGATAAAATTTATGCGTTAAACTAAATTTATCAAAAAGGAAGCCGCAGCCTTTTTGATACAGTTTTTTCGAAAGAAAAAACTCTCTCCTCAAACCCCTTTAAAATAGACAAACACTCCGTGAAAACGGAGTGTTTGTCTTTTATGCATATAATAAATCACTTAAAATGGCAAGTTGTTCAAAGGTCAGCGCTTCACTGCGAACAGTTTCAGAAAGTTCTAATTCCTTTAACGCATTACTGATTTTTTCTTTTCCTATTCCAAGGGTATTTGAAACGGTATTGCAAAGTGTTTTTCGCCTTTGCGCAAAACAGGCTTTAACAAGCGAAAAGAAAAATTCTTCGTTTTTTACCTCTACGGGCGGATTTTTTAATACGTTTAGCCTTATTACCGCCGAATCTACGTTTGGAGATGGCATAAAAGATTCTCTGCCAACCTCGAAAAGCAGTTCTGCATTTGCATAATAAGCCACCGCCACCGTTACCGCGCCTGCATCTCTGCTTCCAACCTGAGCGCAAAGTCGCTCTGCCGCTTCCTTTTGTACCATTACGGTAATGCTTTCAATGGGAAGTTTTGCGGTCAGCAATCGCATAATTATGGGCGAAGTAATATAATAGGGCAAATTTGCGCAAATAGCCACCCTTTGACAGTCGCTGAACTTTTCTTTTATAAGTGCGGCCAAATCAAGTTCCATAGCGTCGCCGAAAACTACTTCGGCATTGGGATAATCGGCTAAAGTTTTTTCTAAAACAGGCTTTAATCGGTTGTCAAGTTCAATTGCCACAACCTTTTTAGCCACCTTTGCGCACTCTACCGTTAAAACGCCCACACCGGGGCCGATTTCAAGCACACCTGTCTGATCGTCTGCGCTGGACTGGGCCATTGCAGGACAAACGTCACCGTCAATAAGAAAGTTTTGACCCAAGGATTTTTTAAAGGAAAAACCCAATGGAGTTAAAAGTTCCTTAATAGTTCTTATATCTGCTAAATTCATAAATTATTCCACACTTACACTGCCGTCTTGGTTAACGGTTATGCTCATTCCCGTTTTTACATAGTCTAAAAACTCACTACCAAGACTGTCTACAACGGGCATTTTAACGTCCTTTAGCCATACGTCTGCAAGTATAACACCTGCGGCGGCAAGAGAATCAATCGGTTCGCTGAAAAGCATACAAGCAGGTTGTCTTTTCATAGCGCAGGCGCAGTAAAGCACTAAACCGCCCGTAGTAGAACCGATTGTCATAGGAAGACATAAAGCCTTTCCTACCATTTGCTGACCGTAAAGATCGGGGTTGTTCTGGTCACCGCAGGTGGCGTTTTTATCGCCAAACTGCAATGCCTTTTGAAAAGATGCAAGAGTGTTAAGTCCGCCGTAGCTTACAAGCGCCTCGGCAGTAACGGTTCCGGGAGCAACAATTCTTCCTTTAAAGGTTTTCATTATTTTTTACCCCCCTGAGTTATTTGCATTAAAATTTCATCGTCGGTATAGTATCTGGCAGTTGTGTAGGTGCGAAGTTTATTACTTGAAGTAATTACAGGCATTTTTGCACACAATGGATTGTTCATATACATAAGCGGACAAATGTACGAAGTAATAACACCCGTAGCCTTTAAGCGCTGCGCATATTCGGTTTTATTAAATTCTTCAAGCACCTTTGGAGCAGCGGTAAATACAGTAGGAATAACTACTTTTTTGTTGCCGGACTGAGCAAGGGCGGTTTCAACCCTTTCGGTCCAACTTTTAAGTTGTTCTAAACTCATATGAGGACAACCCATAAAACAAAGTTTAGGAGCGGCGTCTTTATTTTTCCAAATTACAGGGTAGTTATCATACACTCTCTTTAATTCAGCATCATCAATTACGTAAACCTCGGCATCTTCTTTAATAAGTTCTTCGCCAAATTCTTTTGCTTCGGGAGTAAGTCCGTCAACGTGGTAAAGACCAACCGCACCGTTTGATGCCGTAGCGGCGCCAAAATCTTTAAGATAAGTACAAGCCGCATCGTCAAGATCGCTTCCGAGCCATTTGTCAAGGCCTTTAATATAAGGAACAGCCTCCATAACGCGCATACCAATGGCAGAACCAAGCAACTGCGCTTCGGGCTTTTTAGTGGTTTTTATTTCTACTATAAAACTTGCCTTTCTGCCTTGGTCGGTTAAAAGACCGAACTCAGGAACAAAACCGGCAATCGAGCCCATAATATCAATAATTCCCGAATTTCTGTTACAACGGGCGCCAAGTACCGAGTTTGCATATACAACGGCGCTGGATTCTGCCCAAGAAAGCACGTCACCCTTTTGAGGTTTGTTGCCCATTTCGTCCATATAACAGGTACAGGTAAATGCATCGTCACTCATAAGACCAAGTTCTTTAAGTTGTTTTTCATAAAAATCTTGCTTAGAGTACATAAAATTATTAAAAATGAACTTTTGCAAAAAGTTTGCAGGAACGTTTTTATCAATGGGACGGGGATCAACCGAAAACTGTTGACTTGAAACAACACCTGCATCAATTAACTGTTGCATTAAATCAAAAACAGGTGTCATCATTTTAAGACCGAAAGAGGTTACAAGATGGTTATACTTGCTTGTTACCTTAACAAGACGCTGTGCGCCGAAAAGTTCGCCGTAACGAACAACCGATTCCATAACCTTTGCCATAACTTCGCCCTTTTCGCCGTTAAGTATGGCTTTTTGCTCGTCGGTAAGTATCATTTTATACTCCATTTTAGTTCTCCTTTCCTGCAAGACGCTTTGCAAAATCAGCAAGTTCTTCTTTACTGTAAAATTCTATAGTAAGACTGCCTTTGCCGTTTTTTCCTCCGGTAATTTTAACAGGACGGTGCAAAACTTCCTTTAGCGATAAAGCAACTTCTTTTTCAAAATTAGAAATCGTTTCGGGTTTCTTTTTTGCCTTTGCAGGTTTTTTAGAAGCAAGGGCTTCAAGATTTCTGACCGATGCGCCATTTAAGGCAAGAAGGAAAAGTTGATCGCGTTTTTCACCCTCTACCGAAAGTAACGCCCTTGCGTGACCGGCGGTAATTTTGCCTTCACGCAGTGCCTCTAACATTTTTTTGTCTAACTTTAAAAGTCTTAAAGAGTTTGCTACGGCGGCGCGTGATTTGCCAACGCGAGTAGCGGTGTCTTCTTGTGTTAAACCAAATTTTTCAATAAGGGTGTTATATCCAAGGGCTTCTTCGTAAGCGTTTAAATCTTCTCTTTGTAAATTTTCAACAAGGGCAACTTCAGCGGCAGATTGTTCGTCAAGTTCCTTAATAACCGCAGGAACTCTGGTAAGCCCTGCAATTCTACAGGCGCGCCAACGGCGTTCACCTGCAATTATTTCATATCTTCCTGAAGCGCGGGGGCGAACAACTATGGGCTGTAAAAGTCCATGTACCGAAATACTGTCGGCAAGTTCGTTTAAAGCCTCCTCGTCAAAATCTTTACGGGGTTGTTCTTTGTTGGGTTCAATTTCGTGAATATCAAGTTCAGAAAGTTTGCCCTCATCGGTGGCATTTTCGCTGAAAAGCGCATCAAGACCTCTGCCAAGGCCTCCTTTTTTTACTGCCATTTTATACCCTCCTGTTTCTCTTTAAAAATTCTTCTGCCAACTTATCGTAAGCCACGGCGCCTTTACCTCGTTTGTCATAATACTGTATGGGCATACCAAAACTCGGCGCCTCGCTTAGTCTGACTGAACGGGGAATGGCAGTTGCAAAAAGTTTTCCGGCAAAAAACTTTTTAATTTCGTTAACTACTTGATTTGTTAAATTAAGTCTGCCGTCGTACATTGTCAGCACTACACCCTCAAGTTCAAGGGTGGGATTATAAAGTCGCTTAACCTGACGTACCGATGCCATAAGTTGCGAAAGACCCTCAAGGGCAAAATATTCACACTGAATAGGAACCAGTACGGTGTCACTTGCCACAAGCGCGTTTATGGTTATAAGACCTAAAGAGGGAGGACAATCGATAAAAATATAATCGTAATTTTCCCTAACACGCGCCAAAGTTAACTTTAACTGTTGGTGACGGTTTTCAAGTTCAATCATTTCAACCTCGGCAGCAGCCAAGTTCATATCCGACGGAACAATATCAACGTTTTCAAACTTTGTATGTATAATAGCCTCCTCGGCAGAATACTGACCAATTAGCAATCCGTAAGCAGAACGGGAAATTTCCTTTTTGCTGATACCGTAACCGCTGGTAGAATTTCCCTGCGGGTCACAGTCGGCAAGAAGTACCTTTTTACCCATCATTCCAAGGGCGGAAACAAGATTAACGGCAGTAGTAGTTTTTCCTACTCCGCCTTTTTGATTTACCACCGCAATAATTTTACCCATGGTGTCACCTCATGTAAATATATATACTGTTATTATACCAAAGTTTTAAACAAAAAACAATCAGTAATTGCAATTAGTAAAAGTTTATGATACAATAAGTAAAGAAAATTTTTTTACGAGGTATTTTTATGAAACGCAGTATAGTAGCATTAGTTATAATGGTATTACTTTTTACTCTAACCGGCTGTTCGCCAAGCGGTTATATTATATCCACCGACGGCGATATTACAGTAAGTTTGCCCGAATTCACCTATGATGATTCCGCCTTCGTTATCCCTGAAGAAGCAAAGGTAATTTTAGGAAAATGGAACCTTGTTTCAATAACGACAAACGGTAATGAGCAAACCTTTGAAAATTCCTATTACGTTTTTTATGACGACGGAAACGTTACCCTTAAAGTTGGCGAACAAAAGGATTCAAAACAAAAATATAAGTTTGTTGAAAATAAAATGTATATTGCAAACAACCCCGTTACCTACACCGTTGAAAACGATACTTTAACAATTACAACAAGCGAAAACAAAATTCACAAATTAACAAAAATTGCTGAGTAAAAACTAAAAGGTTCAACTTTGGGAGACGCTTCGTAAAGAAGTTTCTCCCAATTTCCTTTTTGCATAAAAATTGACACTTTCAATAGATAAGTGTCATAGTGGGTTACATACTTTGAAATTATACCTAACTCAGAGATAAAATATTTAGTGATATTGTGAGACAGGTCTCACAGTGATATTCTTTAGAATACCTCGCCAAAGGCGAGATATTTCTAAAGAGTGATATTAAAACCCATCGGTTTTAGTTGTATTATATTCGCCTTAAAACTGCCGAAGGCAATATAACTTGGGCGAAGCCCAAATATAACTGCGAAGCAATATAACTCGCCGCCCGCGAATATAACTGAGGCGCACTTCCTTACGGAGTGCGCCTCTTCGTTGAACCTTTTTTCTATTATTTGTTTGCTATAACCTCTCTGAGCGCATCCATTCTGCTGTCCAGTTCGGCGCTGAGTTCGGCACATTTTTTTAGTTCTTCTGCCATTTGAGCAGTAAATTCTACGTCCTTTTTATAGCGCAGTTGATGCTCTAAACTTGCCCAAACGTCCATTGCTATGGTGCGCAGTTGGATTTCAACACGCATATATCTTTTTTCTTTTGCCAAAAAAATAGGAACACCGACAATTAAATGCAAACTTCTGTATCCGTTTTCTTTTGGGTTCAGTATGTAATCCTTTTTTTCAACAAGGGTTATGTCGTCCTGTTTTAAAAGCGCTTCGGCAAGTGTGTAAACGTCCTCGGGAAAGGAGCAAACCACCCTTACCCCTGCAACGTCATTTAAATTTTCTTCAATGCTTTCTACCCTTAACGGCAGTTCTTTTCGCTGAAGTTTTTCCTTGATGCTTTCAAAACTTTTCAGTCTTGTTTTAATACTGCTTATAGGATTACGGTCTAATGCCAAAGAATATTCTTCGTTTAAAACGTTGAACTTGGTTTCAATCTCCATCATAGCGCAACGGTAATACGCCATAAGTGTTTTATATTTTTCCACCTGATCCTTGCCAAGTTTTTCTAAAATATAGGCAAAACCTTTTTCTAAAATAGTTTCAAAATCAGTTTTCAATTTATATTTCCTTTCGGGAGTTTTTGTTAATATCGTCTCTGACGATTTTCCAAACGGCTGCCGTAATTGGCACAAAAATTAACATTCCCACAATGCCAAACATACCGCCGCCTACCGTAACTGCCGCAAGTACCCAAATGGCAGGTAAGCCTATTGACGTTCCTACCACCTTTGGATAAATAAGATTGCCCTCAAGTTGCTGTAAAAGTAAAATATAAATTATAAATACAAGGGCTTTTACGGGATTTTCGGTAAGTATCATAAACGCGCCCACACCTGCGCCGATAAATGCGCCTGCTATAGGGATAAGGGCGGTAAAGGCTATAAGCGCGCCTATCATTGCCGCATAAGGAATATTTAAAATATACATACCAACGGTGCAAAGTACGCCTAAAATTACCGCTTCGGTACACTGTCCTACTATATAACGGCGGAAACTTTCGTTTAAAGTTTTAAAAAAGTATATAACTTTATCGTACCACTTAGGCAATAAATAGTGGTTTAAAACCTTGCTTGCCTGTCTTTTTAGTTTTTCTTTGCTGACTAAAATATAAACGGCAAATATAACGCTTAAAAATACGGTAACTATGGCAGAAAATACCTTTGTAACCGATTTAACTACCACGTCAACAACAATGCCAACGCCCGAAGTTGCTATTCCCGTTATTTTATCAATAACCTCTTGCCAGTTGATTTTTTCAAGACTTGTTAAAAATTCTTTTGAAACAAACTTAACGTTGCTGAGTTTATCAATAACTACGCCTGTAGCATAAGGCAATTTTGCAATTAAAACCTGAATACACGAAACAAGTTGCGGTACAACTATAACTACAATAAGCGCAATAACTGCTATAACTGTTAAAAATGCGCCTACCATACAAATAGGTCTTCGGCTTTTAACTATAAATTTTTTATTGCTTTTAGGGAAATAATGCCTTTCATAACCGGACATAATTATGTTAACAAGATAAGCAATAACTAAACCGATTATAATGGGCGCGGCGGCGCCTATTAGCGCAACCGAAACGTCGTTCCAATAGTTTATACAAAGATAAACCAAAAAAACTGCTATACCAATTTTAAATAAAGTTTTAAAATCAAGTTTCATTACTTTACCGCCTGTTAAATATTTTATATTTATATTATACAGCCCGGTGGTAATTTTTACAATATCTAAACTGTAAATTTTATTTTTCTTTAGAATTAAAAATTAGGCTCATAATAAAGCCAAACAACAGCGCCGCGGTAATTCCCCCTGCGGTAGCGCTCATACCACCCGTTAAAATGCCGATTGCGCCGTCAGTTTGTATTTTTTCTTTTACGCCCTTTGCCAAAAGATATCCAAAACCCGTTAGTGGAGTTAGCGCACCTGCCCCTGCAAATTCGGCAAAAGGTCGGTAAATGCCAACCGCTCCCAGTAAAACCCCCAAAACAACGTAACCCGTTAGTATACGCGCAGGTGTTAGTTTGGTAAAATCAATAAAAATTTGGCCTATAACACATAACCCACCGCCTATTAAAAATGCTTTTAAAATGTCTAATAACATAAAAATCACCGCCATTATTTTTTGACGGTGATTTAAATTTATTCACTTTTTTTAATAAAATCAAGATATTCTTTAAATTTTTGCTCGTTTTTATTGTCGCAGGGTTGATAATACTTTTTATCTTTAATATTATCGGGCAAATACTGCTGTTTAACATAGTGATTTTTAAAAGAATGTGGATATAAATAATGCTGACCGCGTATTACGGCATCTTCGCCGTCGAAATGCTTATTTTGAAGACAACGCGGAATATCTCCGCCAATACCTTTTTCAACGTCACTCATAGCGGCATCAATGGCTGCTTCGCCCGAATTCGATTTTGGACAGGTTGCCACAAGAATTACGGCATCGGCTAAAGGTATGCGCGCTTCGGGAAGCCCTACGAACATTGCAGCATCAATGGCAGATTTAACTATTGGTATAATTTGCGGATAGGCAAGTCCTACGTCTTCACAAGCGCAGACCATTAATCGTCTGCAAGCGCTTGGTAAATCACCTGCCGCAAGAATACGGGCAAGGTAATAAATAGCGGCATCGGGGTCGCTGCCACGCATAGATTTTTGATATGCGGAAAGCAAATCGTAATGCTCGTCACCCTCGCGGTCGTATCTGACTGCATTGTTTTGTAAAATTTGCTCGGCAATTTCGTCGGTTATAACCGATTCGTCACTGCATTTAATGCTAAGTAAGCAAAGTTCCAACATATTAAGGGAACGACGAACGTCACCGCCGGCGCTACGAGCAATCTTGTCACGCACATTCTCGGCAAAACTATAGTTTTTGCCGTCTTCCTTACCAATAATACTTAAACCGCGGTCTAAAAGGGTAGCAATGTCAACCTTATCAAGGGTTTTAAATTCAAAAACTGTAGAACGTGATAAAATGGCGTTGTATACGTAAAAAAACGGGTTTTCGGTGGTCGAAGCAATAAGGGTAATATCGCCGTTTTCAATGTAGGAAAGCAAAATTTGTTGTTGCTTTTTGTTAAAGTACTGAATTTCGTCAAGGTATAAAAGGACACCGCCCACACATTCAAGACTGTCAAGAGAAGATATAATATCCTTAATATCCTGTGTTGAACAAACCGTTGCGTTTAAATGGTAAAGTTTTTTACCGCATTTTTCGGCAATAATGTTTGCAACGGTAGTTTTGCCTACACCTGAGGGGCCGTAAAAAATAAGATTTGGTATTTCACCGGTTTCAATAATTCGGCGAAGAACCTTGCCTTCCCCCAATAAATGACGTTGTCCTGCAACTTCGTCAATGTTTTTTGGTCGTAATCTGTCTGCTATGGGTGAAGCCATACTTTTACCCCCCGAAATTTGTTTATTTCCCCTTAATTATACCGCAATAATCGTAAAAAATCAAGCAATTAATTAAACACTTGTTCGGCCTTTAAGAGTTATATTTGCCTTTGGCGAATATAACTGAGGCGCACTTCGTAAGGAAGTGCGCCTCTTTAAAGAACCTTTTTTAGTTTAGTAATAACTGTTAGTTATTCCATTTTACCTGCTTCAAAGTCAGTATCAGGATCAACTCCGTCGGTTTTACCTTTTGTACCGTCTACTGTTCTGTTGATAGAAGTATCAGCAAAGAGAGTGAACTGCTGTCCGTCAACTTCGATTACGATGTAACCTCTAACTTCAAGTTTTCTAGCGTCATTTTGCTTCTGGAAGCCGGTAACGTAGGTAGAATAGGTCATCATCTTAGTGTCGCTGTTATAAGCCCAGCACTTATCAAAGTCTGTTACTTTGAACTCGTCAACACTGCTGGTAGTAAGGTTGTGGAATGTGGCTTCGTCAGAAGAGATTACGCCGTCAACGTTCTTATCAGCATTACCGTTTGCATAGAGGAAACCACGTTTAACAACCTTGAATGTTTCGTCGCCGATTATAATCTGGCTACCGTCATTGGTCTTATAGTTAAAGTAGTATCTCATAGCCTGCTGATGAACGCTTTCTGCTGCTGCATCGGTAAGGATAGATGCACCCTGAGCAGTAACTGCAACGCCTAAATCAACAAGTTCAAAATCAATAAAGTCAACGTTACTATCGCTACCGTTGCCGAGTGTTGCATACAATGCACAAGTTAGGTCTTGATATTTATAATCAATACCTGCTTCACTTTCATCGGTAATAGACTTATAGGTCTGTGCGGTAAAGTAATGGGTAACTTTTGTATAACCATTGGTTGCATTTCCAGCCTCAACTACGGTTGCGCCACATGACTCGTAAGGAATCAGACGTTGATTAGGATCACCTGTTGACAAGTTAATGCTAAAGCCGGTATGGTCGCTATTTGCGTTATACTTATAGGTTAACTTATAGGTATGACCGTCAACTACGCTGTCTGCTATTTTGGTGGGTTCTGCACCAAGGTCAACGCCATCAAAATCTTCAACCTTAACGTCATCTACTAATATTGTAAAGGTGTGTTGATTTTTGGGATTAACAGCATCAATAATATTTAAACAAACGGCTGCCTTTTTATCTCCAACGTTTACATCTTTAATAACAGAGTAAAGCGTTGCTGTTTGCCACTCGTCAGAATCAGAATATGGTATGTATACATACTGTTCAGGTAATTCTTTATAATAAGAGTTCCATATATTATTGGTATTTCCAACAAATATAGATGCTTTTACACCATTTTGAGTAGAATTGCTCAAGAACTTGTATTTAAAGGTAATCTTAACGTTTTTATTCAAATTAGCGTCTGCATTATTAAATGCAAATACAGGAACATTTACCTGTTCTGGGTTAGCGCCATTTTTACGGTTATTGTAAACAGAACCGTATTTTTTAACGAATTCGTCATAATCTCCATTTACGGAATTGTACATAGCATCAGTAATATTACAATAAGTATCTATATTATTTTCGTTATTGTAATACATATAATCTTTATACTTTGTCGCCCAGTCAGCGGGCTTGCTGGCAGCTAAAGTAACACCGTAGTTTCTGATTCTCATCGAACGGTGGTCAAGCGCGCCTTCGTCATAATACTGAACGCTGGGTATATCTGGCTTAAACATAGATGTTTCCGGTATGTTATGCTGGAATGATGCTACGTCGCTTTTCATCTGATAATAGGTTGTAGTAGTTCCGTCAGAATAAATAGGAGCAGGAATATATTCATCCATACTCTTAGACCATACATAATGGTCGTTATAGTTAGTAGCACTGTACGGATGATTTGTTGGATAATTAATTTTTACGCCATTTTCAGCAACCGTAGAAGATTTATTGCCTTTATGATCTACAAATGTTATTACGCCAACTTTTTCAACACGAACGTCGTCTACGAAAATTTCGTTGGTGTTTCTTGTATTCTTATCACCTAAGAAGCGCAAGTCCAAGGCAAAAGGAGCCTTATTTACTGCTCTAATGTTACCATTATCTGCAAAGGTGATTGTTCCGGTTTGCCAACCATCTGTTGGACCCGCAGGAATAACAAATTCGTCAGCAGAAACTATAGTACCACCTGCGTTGTTGCCCCAATAAATATTATCATAAGTAACAGTACGCAACTGAATTTTAGAAGTTGTAGTATTGTTTTCGGTTGCGCGGTACTTAAAGGTAACTTTATAACCAATCTCAGGTTCCGCGAAATAGAATTCTGTCTTATCCGGATTTAATTGCTCTGTTACTTTGCCGATATAATGGATTGTGGTTAGACCTGCTCTTAAATGGTCAGCGGCCATGGCAGTAAATACTTTACCTGCTTCAAACGCGGGCGCCTCATCGGCAGCAGCAAAGTTTACGTATTTACGGGCAGTGCTGTCATAATAAAAATACTTAGTATAAGTTGTTGCCCAATCATCCGGCTCGGTATCCTGTTTCATTACATTAGAGTTTGTAAAGAGTATAGAATGAGTACCGGTATATGCATCTAAGGTTGTAACAACAGAGTTTTGCTCAGGTATATCAACGGTTACCAAATTTGCTTTATAATTTTCGAAAGATATAACAGGGTTTTTATATTCATAAACGGTTACATCTTTTTCAATTTTATCGCCAACAGGGATATATTCGGTATTGCTTAATGACCATACGTAGTCATAGTCAATGTTTGCAACGGATGCATTCAAGTTTTTGGGGAAACTGTAAGCATCTCCGTATTTGGCTGTTTGAGTTTTAAGTACAGTACCGTTTTCATCTTTATAAGTAACTTCTAATTCTTCAAAAACTTCAACAGATTCAATAAGGTATCTGCTGTATACTATATTATTTTTGTCGGTTAGTTCATCATAAGTGTAGTTAGTGTATAAAGGTTTATTGGAACCAATATAATTACCTAAATAAACACCGGCAAGAGCAACGGAAAGATAGTTATTGACTGCAACAGTCTCATCTGTTTTTAAACCAGCAAAATAATACTTATCGGCTTCAAATTCAGGAGCAGTTGAACCGCCAAGTTTTTCATATTTTTCGCCATTTAACTGATAGAAGTTTTTCCAATAGGTTTCCCAACCGGCAGGTTTTTCGGTTAAAAGGGTATACTTTACACCTGCAGCACCGATTTGCACACCGTTTTCTTTGTAATACATATTGTTATGTGTATAAACGGGCATATTTGCAGTATAGGTTTTGGTTTCTGTATCATAGGTATAATAATTTTCCAACAATTGATAAGTGGTGGTTACTTCCCTATAAACGTTGTAACCGGAACCTGCGCCATGGGTACAGGTAAATTTTCCAGTGGTTTCATATCTTTTGTCTTCGTCAGACTTGTGTGAACAACCATTAACAAGATTAGCCATATTAGAATACTCAGCTGACTTGCCGTAAGTACCGTCTTTAAAACCGAAAGCCAAAACGCCGGAACCACCGTCGTAGGTTAACTTTTCATTTTCAAAAGAATAGGTAGAAGATCTAATGTGACCGGGATAGAGTTCAATATTCTTGTTATAAAGGCCTTCGTTGTTACCCATACATAAATATGACTGGTTATAAAGGGTAGCAACAGGGTTAAAGTAATTGATTTTTACGGTATAATTTTTGCCCGGAGTAAGTTCATAGGGCTTACCTTCTTTAGTAAGGAAAGTAAGGTTAATATGGCTGTCAACAGGGATAACTTCAAGAACCTTATAAGTTTCGCCATCAGGGCTTGTTATTTCCTTATACTGGGCTGTGGATTTACCGGATCTTTCACTGCCCCAGAAAGGAATGAATTCCTTACCTTTATAGGTAGCCTTTTCGTTAACGGTGTAATCATAAACGTCTTCTTCGCTGTCGAAGGTAAATTTATAATAACTACCTAAAGTGCTTGCTTGGTATGCAGCCTTTTCGTCTTCTACAGCGTTAATGTTTATGGGAACAATAACGAGAGAAAAAAGCATACATACAGTAAGAATTATGCTAAGTAATTTTTTCATCATACAACTCTCCTTGTAGATATTTTTACACAATGATTTTAGCACAATAAATATTGTTTGTCAACAACTATTTTTAATTATTTTTAACAAAAATTATTTTTCAACCCGATTTTTTATTATTTTTAAGAACAGTTGTTCGCTTAAAACGGGGATATACCGCTTCGCTTTTACATATATTATATAGAAAAAGAAAGAGGGAACGGTATGAAAAAAACTTTATTTATAAAAAATGCTGTAATTTTAACCGTAACAGGACTTATACTGCGTTTTTTGGGCATTATTTTTAAAATTTGGCTGGCAGGAAGAGTTGGCGCCGAAGGAATAGGTCTTTACCATCTGGTTTTTTCGGTTTACACGCTGCTTTCAACCTTTGCCTCTGCAGGAATTACTATAGCGGTCACAAGACTTGCCGTCAGCGAAATTGCCCTGGGCTCAAAAAGCGGTGTTATAAAAATTATACGCAAAAGCAACCTAATAGTGCTTTTTATTTCCCTAATAACCTTTTTTATAACCCTTTTGGGCAGTGAATTTATTGCAACTAAATTTATCGGCGACGTCAGAAGCGAAGAAAGTATTGCTATTTTAGGTTTTTCGCTACCCTTTATGGGAATTTCAGCGGTACTAAAGGGATATTTTACTGCAAGGCGAAAAATTGGCACAAATTCGGTTGCTGTTTTACTTGAACAGGCGGTCAGAATTATTTTGTGTTTATATTTTGTGGGGATATTTTCAACCAAAGGCATTGGTATGCAGGTTGCCGGTGTTATTTTAGGCGACACCGTTGCAGAAATGTGTTCCTGTATTTTTTCGGTAATATGTTATAAAATTGACCTTAAAAAACTAAACCTTAAGGAAAACGGACACTTATTTAAAGATATTCGGGAAATTCTGCGTATTTCCTCTCCCATAACTATGGGGCGATATTTAACAGGGTTACTGCGAACTGCGGAAAATTTAATTATGCCAAAAGCGCTACATAAAGCAGGGGGGCAGTATTCTGCATCTCTATCTCTATTTGGCGCACTAAAAGGAATGGCGTTGCCCGTACTTTTCTTTCCGTCTACCGTTTTAAATGCATTTTCAACCTTGCTTATTCCCGAAATGAGTGAAGCGCTTGTAAAAAAGCAACCTAAAATTATAAGACGCGACGTTGAAAAAAGCATAAAACTAACCTTAATTATTGGAATTATATTTGGTAGTATATTCTTTTTCGGCGGTCTGCGCATAGGAAACCTTATATATAATGATGCAAACGCCGGATATTTAATAAAGGTTTTGGCGCCATTAACTCCGCTAATGTACTGCGACTGTATAAGCGACGGCATATTAAAAGGCCTTGACCAGCAAAACTACACATTTAAGGTAAGCGTATCGGACAGCGTTATCAGAATTTTGCTTATCAGCATTTTTGTTCCAAAAACTTCAATAACGGGCTTTATATATATAATGTATTTCAGTAATATATTAACCTTTATACTTAATTTTTTAAAACTGATAAGGGTAACCGGGGCAAAAATAAGAATTATTTACGAAATTTTATATCCGCTTGTTGCCGGTGTGGCAATATGTTCAACCGCTTTTTTGTTATTAAACAAAATAAACGCCGACCTTATATTTGTCGGCGCATATACGTTAGTTTGTATTATATTGTATTTTCCCATCGTTTTTCCGCAGTTACGGGATTAATTAAAATTTTACAAATCAAAATTTCTTGTAATAACCTCTTTACCGCGCCAATTATATGGGCGACCAAAAGAATCTTCATTCTTACAAAAAGAATTTCGGTAGGAATTTACAAATTCCTCAATATCGGTTGTTTTTGCGCCTTTATTCATAGGGCAACTCTCGGAACAAATATCACAACCCCAAACCGAACCGCATTTCTTTATTAATGCTATTTGTTCAGCATTTAGTTCCTTTTTTTGCTGAGTTATTTTAGAAATGCAATTTTCTTTATTTAAGGAAACCGGGCAGAGTTTTTCGCAAAGACCGCAGTTTACGCACTCTTTATAATCATTTTTGCTTTCTATATGCAAATCGGTTACTATTTCGCCCAAAAACACGAAACTGCCGTACTCTTTGACAATTAAAAGACCGTTTTTACCCCTAACTCCCAAACCCGACACGGCGCCGGCATATACTTCGGGTATCGGCGAATTATCAACAAAAGGAACAAACGAATTTTGTGGGAATTCCTTTTTTAATGCGATGCAATAACCATTTAAAAAGTTTTCAACAACCTCGTGATAATCCTTTACGGCAGCATAACGGCTTAGATTAAGGGGTTTTTCGTTTTTTACTTTATAAGGAAAGGCAAAAATTATAATGCTTTTGGCATTTTCGGGAATATCCGCCTTTTTGCGACAATTTAACAGTTTATCTTTAACGGCGGTAAAGGAGCATACCGAAAAGGGAAATGGACAAATATCTTTTAAAAGTTTCATTTTCTAAGTCCTTCAAAAAATTTTTTAACCATTGCGCTACATTCTTGTTCCATAATTCCGCCGTATATTTCGGGGGTAAAATCAAATTTTTCGTTAGCCAAATTAACAACCGATTCAAAAGAGCCCATTTTTAAATCAAAACAACCGAACACAACGGTAGAAATGCGCGCGTTTATAATGGCGCCCGCACACATTGGACACGGTTCCATGGTCACGTATATGGTGGCGCCGTCAAGTCGCCAACTGCCCGTGTTTTTACAGGCTTCATTAATTGCGTTTATTTCGGCGTGGCCAAGCGCGTTTTGGTCTTTTTCGCGTGTGTTAACGCCAACGCCTATAATTTTATCATCTTTAACTATTACGGCGCCAACGGGTATTTCGCCGTTATCCGCCGCCTGTTTAGCCAGTTCAAGAGCACGTTGCATATATTTTTTGTTCATGATTTTCTCCAATTTGTTTTAATTTTATTTGCGGGACGATGTGGGTATCGTCCCCTACAAATTATAAATACATCTTTACGGCAACATTGTAGGGGCGGATGCCCACATCCGCCCGTTAATATCCAATAATTTGTTAAGGTGAAATCCACAAAAAAACAACGTCATTTTGATAACAATAATTTCAATGGATTATTTTCAATATAACTCCATATTTCAACGTAATCTTCTTCATTTCTTATAACGTGGTCATAAAATGAACGTTGGAAGACGGAATAACCTATTTCCTTTGTCACCATTGTTTTAAGAGAACGCACAATATTTGATACGTTTTTTGTAGGGGACGATGCCCACATCGTCCCGTCAGATAATCTCAAAATAAAATGAATATGGTCGGGCATAATTACGTATTTATCTATTTCGGGTATGTTTTTTATATATTTATCAACAATTTTTCCAATTTGCTTTAATTTTATTTGCGGGACGATGTAGGCATCGTCCCCTACGTTTTTAACATCAGAAAGACAGGGAACACGGTCTTTGGTACAAACGGTAATAAAATACGCACCGTTTTGACCGTAATCATATTCCGAAAGACGCAGTTTTTGTCGAATAGGCAAATTCATATTTTCTCCAATTTGTTTTATTAACATTGCGGGACGATGTGTGGTACGGCTTCGCCCAAACCCTTTTGTCCTTCGGACATTTCCCCTATCAGGGGAATAACATCGTCCCCTACAAAACATCAATATTTCTTCAATATACCAAATCCCGATGTTTCACGTGAAACATCGGGATTTTTTACTATTCCCTAATCCCTATTCCTTAATCCCTGTGTCGCGTTGCGACACCTGTTTCACGTGAAACATTATGCTTTATAAACAAAAAACGATTCAAGTAAAACTATAACCACCGATATTATTATACATGGCGCCGTAAGAAAACTTACCAGTTTTTCTTTTGTGGACAGTATATCGGTTTTATTGTCCAACGCAAAACCGTCGGGGCATTTTTTATTATACAAATAAAAACCTACGAAACCTGTTGCCAAAAGCACTACAAAATAGAAAATATTAGAAAACCACACAAACGCGCCGTTTGTACCGCTTAAAATATAGTCAAATGAAATACTGAACAGATTGTTTAAAAAATGTATAATTACTGCCGTCCAAATACTGCCTGTTTTAATTACGGCAAAACCGAAAAACAATCCTAATATAAAGGCGAAAGGAATTTGCACAAGATTGCCGTGCATAAGACCAAAAATAAGGGCAGAGGTAATTATTGCAAAACCGTCGCCGTATTTTTTTAAGGCGCCCATTACAGCGCCGCGCATTGCAAACTCCTCTACTAAAGCAGGAGTTACAGCGGTTGCAACAAAGGAAAGTATAATTCCAAATATATTTGTAGGTTTTTCGGTACTTACAACGTTGTAATTAAAGCCGAACTGCTGAAGAATAGCGCCCGCGCCCGAAACTACTGCGTTTGAAAAACCGCAAACACCAAGTCCCAAAAGGACAAGCGGAAACATTAAACCTTTTTCTTTTGGTTTATTAAAAGATGCAATGTCGCTTAACCTTTTGCCCATCATTTTAGAATAGATTATAAAAGGGAAGATGAAAGCAATACTTGAAACGCAAATTTGAATAACCTGAACGATTGTGGGGTCGTTTAAATATTTTAAAACTTCGTTAGGACGTTTTGCAACAAGTTCTATAACAACCGTTACCGGCACACTCCAAAAAATCATAACCGAGGTCAGCATAAAAAAGGCAAAACCCGTTATATTGGCTGCTTTTTTTATGGCTGACTTTTGGTTCTTTTTGGCGAGATTTGTTAGGTCGGCATCATAAAAGGTCATTTTTTACTCCTCGGCCGCAGTATCTTCTGTTTCGTTTTCTTTTTCAGGCTCTACCGTTCCTGCATCAGCATCGGGCGCTTCAGGCATAGCGTTAACCTCTTCTTCATCATGGGTTGCAGTTGCAACGGAAAGCACCTTTGAACCTTCCTCAACTCTCATAACTCTAACACCCTTTGCCGGACGAGAGAAGGTTGAAATTTCACAAACGGGTATTCTAATAATAATACCGTCGGAAGAAATCATAATTACGTCATCATCATCGGTTACGCAAATAACCTTTGCAACGTCACCGTATTTTTCGGTACGGTAGTTGGTAGTACCTTTACCGCCTCTGCTTTGAACACGATAATCGCTAATGGGCGACTTTCTGCCGTAACCTGTTTCGGTAACGGTTAAAAGAACGCTGTCTGCATCGCATATATCCATTGAAACAACTTCGTCATCACTTGACAACTTGATTGCCCTTACACCGCATGCGGTTCTGCCCATAGGACGTACCTGTGTTTCTTCAAAACGAATTCCGCGGCCTTTTTTGGTTGCAACGTATATATCTTTGCTGCCATCGGTAAGACTTACAAAGGACAGTTCGTCACCCTCGTTAAGTTCGATAGCAATAATACCTGTTTTACGAATATTACGGAAATCCGTAATTTTAGTTCTCTTAATAGTACCTTTTCTTGTAACCATACAAATGAAACTGTCATCGTCAGCCTCAGCGCAGGAAAGCACCATCGAAAGTTTTTCTTCAGGTTGCAAGGGAATAAGGTTAATAACGTTCATACCCTTACTGTTTGTACTGGTTGCTTCGGGAATTTCGTATGCCTTTAATTTATAAACGCGTCCGAAATTGGTGAACAGCATAATGAAATCGTGAGAAGAACAGGTCATCATATTTTCAATCATATCGTCTTCTCTTGTCTTCATACCCATTTTACCTCTGCCGCCCTTATGCTGAACGGAATAGGTATCAACTGCCATACGTTTAATATAGCCGTTAACCGTTTTGGTAATAACACACTCTTCTTCGGGAATAAGGTCTTCAATGTCAACCTCGCCCGAAACGGCAGAAATTTCACTTCTTCTTTCGTCAGAATATCTGTCGCGAAGATTAAGAGATTCAGTTTTAACAATATCAAGAATTCTTGCCTTGCTTGAAAGAATTTCTTCACACTCTTTAATAAATGCGAGTTTTTCGTCAAGTTCGTCTAAAATCTTTTGTTTTTCAAGATTAGCAAGTTTACCGAGTTGCATTTGAACAATAGCGGTAGTCTGAATATCGTCAAGACCGAAACGCTCACTCAAATTAGCCTTTGCCGTTGCAACGTCAGCGCTCTTACGGATAATCGCAATAACTTCATCAATAAAATCAAGTGCAGTTTTTAAGCCTTCTAAAACGTGGGCTCTTTCTGCGGCTTTTTTCATATCGAAACGGGTTTTTCTTTCAACAATTTCACACTGGAAGTCAATACTGTTTTGAAGCATTTCCTTAAGTGTTAAAATTTGCGGTTTACCGTTTACTATGGCAATAAGATTTGCGCCAAAGGTCGTCTGCAATTCAGTATAAGAATAAAGTTTATTAAGAATAACCTGCGGATTAGCATCCTTTTTAATATCAACGACAATTCTTATACCGCCGTCTCTCTTTGAAGAATAGTCAACAACGTCGTCAATTCCTTCAATTCTCTTTTCGTTTGCCAAATCGTAAATTTTCTTAACAAGGTCTTTTTTTCTTACCTTATAAGGAATTTCGGTAATTACAATTCTAAACTTTCCGTTTGAAAGTTCTTCTATTTCTGCTTTACCGCGAACGATAATTTTTCCTTTACCCGTTGCGTATGCGGCTCTTATTCCGCTTCTTCCCATAATAATCCCGCCGGTAGGGAAGTCGGGTCCTTTTATATGCTCACAAAGTTCGCTTAAATCTGCGTCGGGATTATCAATAAGACAGCACATACCGTCAATAACTTCCGCAAGATTATGAGGCGGAATTTCGGTTGCCATACCAAAAGCAATACCTGATGATCCATTAACTAAAAGTTGAGGAAATCTAACGGGAAGAACGGTAGGCTCTTTAAGTCTATCGTCATAGTTAGGCGCAAAATCAACGGTATCTTTTTCAATATCATCAAGCATATGGAGAGAAAGACGGTTCATTTTTGATTCGGTATAACGGTAAGCAGCAGCAGGATAGCCGTCAATGTTACCAAAGTTTCCGTGACCGTCAATTAAAGGATAACGAAGTGAAAAGTCCTGAGCCATTCTAACCATTGCGTCATATACAGAGGAGTCACCGTGCGGATGGTATCTACCAAGCACTGCACCTACCGTATCGGCGCATTTTCGGTACGCTTTATCGGGAGTAAGTCCGTTTTCGTACATAGTATAAAGAATTCTTCTGTGTACCGGTTTAAGACCGTCTCTAACGTCAGGTAAAGCACGTCCTACCAAAACAGACATACCGTACTGAAGCATACTGCCCTTGACTTCATCAACAATTTCTACAGGCACAATGTTTGTTTCTTCACTACTGGGCCAATATACTTTTTCTTGTTTAGCCATTTTATTCTCTCCTTTCCTTAAATATCAAGATCGGTAGCAAATACCGCATTTTCTTCAATGAACTGTTTTCTGGGTTCAACTTCATCACCCATAAGCATTGTAAAGGTAGCGTCGGCTATCTCTGCATCTGCCATGGTTACGCGAAGGAAGGTTCTTGTTTCGGGGTTAAGGGTGGTTTCCCACAACTGATCGGGGTCCATTTCACCAAGACCTTTATAACGCTGAACGTCGGCTGTTCCGCCGAGTTTTTCAATATATTCTGCCTTTTCTTCATCAGTAAATGCATCAAAGTGCTGTTTACCCTTGCTAACTCTGAATAAAGGCGGTTGAGCAAGATAAACGTGACCTGTTTCAATAAGTTCAGGCATATAACGGAAGAAGAAGGTTAAAAGCAGGGTTCTGATATGGCTACCGTCAACGTCGGCATCGGCCATAATTACTATTTTATCGTAACGAAGTTTTTCAATATCAAAATTTTCGCCAATTCCCGTACCAAGCGCTACTATAACGGGGGTTAATTTATCGTTTCCGTAAACCTTATCGTCTCTTGCTTTTTCTACGTTAAGCATTTTACCCCAAAGAGGAAGTATTGCCTGATAGGTGGAGTTTCTGCCTTCTACTGCACTTCCGCCTGCCGAATCACCTTCGACGATAAATATTTCGGTTTTTGTAGCGTCATCTGAAATACAGTCGGTAAGTTTTTCGGGCATTCTGGTTTTATTACCGAAGCCCGATTTATTACGGGATGCTTCTCTTGCTTTTTGAGCAGCCTCTCTTGCATTTGAAGAAGCAATAGATTTTTCAATAATAATTTTTGCTTCCTGCGGGTGTTCTTCAAGGAACTGATAAAGTTTATCGTTAACTAAATCTCTTACAACCTTACCAATTGAAGTATTACCGAGTTTTGCTTTTGTCTGGCTTTCAAACTGAGCGTCACTGAGTTTTACCGAAACTACAGCAACAACACCTTCAATAATATCTTCAGCCTTTAATCTAGGATTGCCGTCTTTAAGATGTTTAAAATCAAAGGCATATTTATTAACGGTGTTTGTTAAAGCCTGTCTGAATCCCTGCTCGTGAGTACCGCCGTCAATGGTATGAAGGGTATTTGCAAAGGACATAACCTTATTATCGTATGCAGTTGACCAAATAAGCGCAATTTCAGCAGTCTGATCGTCTTTTTCACAGTTAAGATAAATAACTTCGCTGTTAAGACTTTCTTTCTTTATACCGTTAAGTAAATATTCAACGTAAGATTTAATACCGCCTTCATAATAAAATTCGTCGGTTTTAGGATCATATACGTCGGTTCTTTTATCTTCTAAAACTACTCTTATACCGGCATTAAGGAAGGACTGTTCCCTTAATCTGTTTTTAAGAATATCATAATCGTAAGTAGTAGTATCTGTAAATATGGACGGGTCGGGTTTAAAGGTAACGGTTGTACCTGTTTCGTTTGTCTGACCGATAATTTCAAGGTCAGACACAATATTTCCCTTTTCGTAACGCTGTTTATGAACGTTTTTACCGTCTTTAACCTCTACTTCAAGCCAAGAGGAAAGTGCATTAACAACCGACGCACCAACACCGTGCAAACCGCCCGAAACTTTATATCCGTTTCCGCCGAATTTACCGCCTGCATGAAGAATTGTAAATACTACCGTAACGGTAGGAATACCCTTTTGGGGATTAATACCGGTAGGAATACCACGACCGTTATCTTCTACCCTTACTATACCGCCGTCAAGAAGTGTAACCGTAATTTTGTCACAAAATCCTGCAAGGGCTTCGTCAATAGAGTTATCAACAATTTCATAAACAAGATGGTGCAGACCGCGTTCTCCCGTTGAACCGATGTACATACCCGGTCTCTTTCGAACTGCTTCAAGTCCTTCCAGCACCTGTATTGAATTTTCGTCGTATTCGTTAGTAATAGGCGCTTTAATTTCTTCGCTCATGTTTATTTCCTCTCTTTTAATATAATGAGTTTTCAAAATCTGCTTCGCTTCTCTTTAAAAGAGTTGAAGTAGAGATTTGTGAAATATATATTTTTTTCTCTTTTTCGTGCTGACATACTATAAAAGATTTTGGAAGTTCGGTACTAACGTTTACTACCATACCTTTTTTTTCTGCCTTGCTTAAATAATCTCTTGTTCTTTTTGATACAGTTGCAGTATCAAGGTCAAAAATTCCGATAATGTCATTTTTTTTAACAAGAGTATCCTGTCCTAAATGAATATACATTTATTTTTCTTCCTTTAAAAAAACCTGTCCTTTTTTTATTTCATAAATATTACCCTTATTTAAATTGATTATATTTGCAGGGTCGCAACAGGTTATAAAAACCTGAAGTTTACTTATGTGATTTAAAACGTAATTTTGTCTTGAAGGATCAAGTTCGCTCATAACGTCGTCAAGTAAAGCAACCGGATATTCGCCTGTTATCTTTTTTAAAATTTCTGCTTCTGAAAGTTTTAATGAAAGAGCAACACTTCTTTTTTGACCTTGAGAACCGTAATTTTTTACCGACATTTCATTTATTTTAAAATCTAAATCGTCTCGGTGAGGTCCGACAGAAGTAGAACCGCTTAAAATATCTTCACTTCTTGAAATAAAAAGTTTTTCCTTTAATTTTTCAGCCGAACAAACCGGTAAATATAAAATTTTTATATCTTCTTTGTTTGAAGAAATACCTTTATAAATATCAGTTATAATTTCTTCCAAAATTTCTAAATATCTTATTCGGTATTTAATAATACTACTTCCCGAAAAGGCTAATTCTTCTTCAAATGGCAAAAGCATATCAGAAGAACTTTTTCCCGCTTTTATTTCCTTTAAAAGATAATTTCTCTGAGAAAGTGCCCTGACGTATCTTTTTAAAATTTCAAGATATTTTGGGTAAATTTGAGATATTGCAATATCTAAAAATTTTCTTCTCTTTTCGGGTGAGCCGGAAACTATATTTAAATCATCGGGAGAAAAAACTATTGAACAAAAAGTTCCTGCTAGTTTTGATGCAGAAGAAAGTTTTTTTCCGTTTAACGTTGCTTTTCTTCTGTTTTCAATTTCAATTTCTGCTTCTTTTTCTATTTCTTCTGCAATAAAATTAATATTTAATCTGCTTTTTGTTTTTTCTTTATTAACAAGTTCATTATCCTTGTTCGTTCTAAAACTTTTTGCGCCGGTAAAAAGCCATATTGATTCAAGTAAATTTGTTTTTCCCTGCGCATTTTCACCGCAGATAACGTTCATTTTACTGTGAGGATTAATAGAAAAATCACAAAGATTTCTAAAATTTTTTCCGCCGATTTCTTTTATCAGCATTTTTTTACAGTTACTTTTAAACCTTCAAAGGTAAAAAAGTCTCCCTCTCTCATTTTTTTGCCTCTTTGAGTACAAACTTCTCCGTTAACTTTTACTTCGCCGTTTTGAATAACAATTTTTGCGTGTCCGCCTGTTACTACGGCATCACTAAGTTTCATAAGAGAATCAAGTCTTATAAATTCTTCTTTAATTAAAATTTCTTTTTCAGCCATTACTTTAACCTCATAGGCATTATCATATACATATAATCGTCACCGTTTAAAGGTTCTATAACAACACCCTGTTTAGAAGAATCAAATTTAATTTGTACCATATCGTCTTCTATTGCTTTCAACGCTTCGGTTAAATAACGAGAAGAAAGACCTATTTCAAAAGGTTCTCCTTCAAGGTCAACTTCATAAGTTTCGTTAACCTTACCTACTGCAGTTGAACAAGAAAAATTAATATGTTCTTCATTTAAAATACATCTTACCGGAGTAGAAAAAGAATCGCTTATTAAAAGTGAAATTCTATCAAATACCGAAAGAATATCCCTAACCATAACAACTATTTTTTGTTTATGTGAAGCAGGAATAGTTCTTTGATAGTTAACAAATTCTCCTTCAATTAAACGGCAAATAATTTTATAGCCGTCAATTTCAAAAGAAATCATTTTAGAACCAACGCTAATAGGAATTTCTTTTTCGTTATCAGAAATAAGACGAACAACTTCGTTAATCATTGTTCCGGGAATAATAAAATTAAAATCACCTGTTGCTTCTACCTTTGTTTTTCTTATGGCAAGTCGGTATCCGTCAATAGCAACGAATTTTAAATCGCCGTTATTTAAGGAAATATTTATACCCATAAGCACAGGTCTTGTTCCCTCAAAAGGAGCAACTGCAAAAGAAGTACCTGCAGTCATTTCTGAAAGGGTTTGTCCCTTTAAACAAAAATCTTTACCGTCTGCAAAGGTAGGAGTTTCGGGATAGTTCATAGCATCCATACCGGGAATATCAAAAACGGCGCTTGAACAGGTTATATGGCAAATATTTTTATCGTCTGTTGAAATTTGAACGGTGGGACCGTTAAGTCTTTTAAAAATATCGCCAAGTATTCTTGCAGAAAGAACAATGTCACCGTCTTCTTCGGTTCTTGCATAAATTTCTTTTTGCATACTCATTTCAAGATTATAAGCAATTAAAGTAATTTTTCCCTGTTCGGCAGAAATTAAAATACCTTCAAGTTCGGGATATGCAGTTTTATTTGATACAACGCGGGAAAGTTTTGTTACTGCATCAAGAAAAACGTTACGTTCTACAGAAAAAATCATTTTTGTTACCTTCCTTCAAAAAATTAAAAAAACGAAAATTTTTCCTAAGAGAAAATATAAAATATATCACACTCTTAATAATACTGTCAGTTTTGTCAATAAGTCATTTAAGACCTTTAAAATAAACAAAAGTTGTTGTTAACCTAATTTTGAATAAAATGTTCATAATTTTAACCCTTTTTCAGTTTTAAACAGGGGTGTTTATTTTTAATTGTCAATTAGTGTTAACTTTGTTCAAAACTATTCAGATTTAAGGTTCTTAATTATGTCCTCAATTACAGTTTTTTCATAGGGGTTTTCCCTCATAAGTTCCTTAACCTTTTTTTCGGTATAAAGAACGGTGGTATGATTTTTTCCGAAAGATTCGCCAATAGCAGAATATGGAAGTTCGGTAGTTTCGCGGGCAATATACATTGCAACCTGTCTAGCCTTAACAAGATCGGCAGTTCTTCTTGTAGATAATATATCGCCTTCACTAACGTTATAGGTTCTTGCAACTTCGGATATAATTTGTTCAATTTTAATAGGTTCGGGACGGGTGTCGCTTACAACCTCTTTAATAAAGCCTTGAACAATAGAAAGAGTAGGAACCTTTTGGTCAATTAATATAAGAGCCTGAATTTTTTTAACTACGCCCTCTAACTGACGGGTGTTATCCTGAATGTGCTCGGCAATGTAATAAACGATGTTTTCGGGAATTTCAATACCCAGTTGTTGTTTTTTGTTTTGAATAATACCAACTTTGGTTTCAAAATCAGGCGGAGTAATATCAGCAATAAGTCCGCTTTCAAAACGGGAACGAAGTCTGTCGTCCAAAAGTTTAATATCTTTAGGTGGACGGTCACAGGTAACAACAATCTGCTTTTTGTTTTGATAAAGAGAATTAAAGGTGTTAAAAAATTCTTCCTGCGTCTGATTTTTACCGGCAATAAACTGAATGTCGTCGATAAGCAAAACGTCGGTGGTTCTAAAACGGTTTCTGAAACTGTCAAGGGTTCCAAGTCCTAAAGAACCGTCGTGAAGAGCAGAAATAAGTTGATTTGTAAAATCTTCACACCTTATGTACTCAATCTGCTTAGTGGGATATTTTTTTCTGATGTGATTTTTAATAGCCAAAAGAAGATGGGTTTTACCAACTCCGCTGCGTCCGTAAATAATAAGCGGATTATAAATAATGTTGGGGTTGTCTGCAACTGCCATACTGGCGGCATGAGCAAAACGGTTGGTAGAACCGACAATAAAGTTGTCAAAGGTATATTCGGATTCAAAAGAGCCGTCGCTTATAGGCTTTGGCGGAGCGACAACGTGTCCGCTTTCGTCTTCAACTAAAATTGTAACGGCAACCTCAAATCCCATAATGTCTTTAAGATGCTTGTGAATAGAATCAATATAATTAGACTCTACAATGTTCTTTTTATAAGCAGAATATATGCCGAGAATAAATTCACCGTTTTTAAGTTCAATAGGGTGAAGGTCTTTTAGCCATACGTCAAAGGCTATTTCGGATAAATTCTTTTTCAATTCCGTACAAACTAATTCCCATATATCCTGAACAGATTCAACCTTCATTTTTCCTCACCTTTCTATTAATGTAATATAAAATATAGATATACAAATATATTATAACATAAAAAATAAATATTTCAACACTTTATTATATTATATATAATAAAAAATATCAAAAACCCCCGTAATTTTAATTACAGGGGCTTTTTTCTTAATCTATGTGTATTCACACTATGCGCTTAAAACTGGCGTTCTGCTTAGAATTAAAGGGGTCAATGATAACAATTTGCTTTTCTTTATCTATTTTTTGAAGATTAATATTTTGAATCGGTTTTGTCATATCGTGCAGTAAAATTATTACGTCACTTTTTTCTATCATAAATTTATCTCTTTTTTCTTTACAACCGACAGTTCTTTGCCTATTTATCATAATTTCTTTATCGCAGTTTTCGGCAATGTAAAAATAAAGGTCGCGCTGAATTTCGCAGTAGTTTACCGCCTGTTCTTCAAAAGGAATTACGCAAAAAAGTTTAACTGGATAATTTTTCTTTTTCTCAACAATATAATCGGCATAAAAAAGGTCTGCTCCTTCTTCCATTCCGCTATAAAACTCGCAAATATTATCTTTTTCGATTAAAGGATTTATTTGTTCTTTTATTTTTTCAAAAATTCTCTCTTTTATCTCCTTTTCTTCAATAAAATTTGCCAATTCTCCTTGAATAAAACAACAAGATTTTTCTTTTTTCATAGTTTTTAACTCCTTTTTTCTTTTTTTATTTAATTATATATATTTGCGTTGTCGAATTATGTCACAACTCGTCGGACAATTAAAAGTTTACAATTTGTTCACAAATTAACCTAAAAAAATGACACCCTCAAAAATGAAAGTGTCATTGTTAATTGTAGATTTATTTTGCAATATAAACGCTGTCTTCGCCTATTAAATTGCCGTCAAGGTCAAAAAGTTTAATATAGGCGTAACCCGTTTCGGCATTGGCTGGGGTTTTAAACCAAACCCACGTACAACCTTCGCTGTCCTTTTTCCAGTTTTTACCAAAATCGCCCTTTTGAACACTTCCGCCGGGAAAAACGATTTGATATTTAACGGTGGTTGTAGCGTTGGGCGCGCCGCCTGTTAAAAAAACGTGAAAATAAACCGTATCAAAACGGGAAATAACCTCCATATTGGTTTTACTGTCACTTTTACTGTTATTAATAATGCAATTTGCTGTCCAGTAGTAAAGACTTTTATAAATTGTTTTTGATTCTTCCCAGTTTTCTTTAACAAGAATACTTAAATATTCAAAGGTTAGGCTGTCTTCTGCCGATAAATGTCCCTTAACGTAGGCGTACATTGAAGTGAATTTTAAGGAGTTACTGTCTTCATAATCGGCAAGTTCATCAAAGATTTTTACCGCTTCTTTGTATTTTCCCGATTTGTGCAGAGATTTAGCTTTGTTATAATTTGAAAGAATAAACTGTTCTTCGCTGTCTTTATAATCGCCAAGAGAAGAAAAAATTTCAACCGCATTTTCCCACTTTTGATTATTTACGGCAATAAGCCCCAGTTGGTAATCACATTCCTTAATGTACTTTCCCGCATCCTTATAGTTACTAAGGGATAAAAGTTTTTCTTTAGCCTCTGCCCATTTACCGCTGTTTAAAAGGGTTAAAGCGTTTTTATAAACACATTCCTTTTTTAAACCCAGAGAATCTCGGTAATCGCCCAGCCCGTCAAATAAAAGGTAAGCGTCTTCGTATTTTTCGTTACCGTAAAGCCTTAAAGCAACGTCGTATTTTGTTCTGTATATTCTGTCTGCGCTGTCTTTATAATTGCCCAAATCGGTAAATATTTCTATTGCTTTATCGTAGTTGCCATCCTTTATACAACTAAGGGCGTTGTTATAGCGCAGTTGAGGTAAAAGGAAAATATAAAAAAGAACCGCAAAAGCAACGACAAAAACGGCGGAAACGCTTATAAAAGCAACTGTTTTCCGCTTTTTCTTTTTGGCTTTTTTTACGGCTATTTCTTTAACTTCGATAAGTTCTTTTTCGGCATTACTGTAGGCATCCTGCCAAAACTTATCCTTATCATTTATTTTAAACGAAGGTTTCATTTTACCCCTCTTTTTCAGTTTTATAAATTAATTTTATCACCTTTTCCGCCATTTTTCAACAAAAAAGAAGTCTTATCACTAAGACTTCTTAAATTCTTTTATTATTGCTACATAAAACTTTGCTTGTGCTTTTTTTGAGGGCTTTATTTCACGCGTAGAGGACGATATCTGTTCCCTACAAACATCACTTTTTTGTCAAACGGCGAATAAATCCGATTACAAGCATCATATCATCGTCACTAAGTTTCCTTAGCTCATCAATTGCGCTTTGAAGTAACGCAGGATTTTCAATAGAATCTTCAAAAAACTGACTTGGTGTAATCTCAAAATAATTACATATTTCGAGAAATTCTGCCATTGGCGGCAAAGATTTTCCGGACGAAATATTGTAGACATAACTTCTGCTATGACCAAGGTCATAACTCATTTGATATTCAGACACACCTTTTTTAAGTCGTAATTGCGTGATTCGATTTCTAATAAAATTTCTATCCATATCGTTTGCACCTCTCTATGCTATATTTTAGCCAATCAAGAGCGCAAACTATTCCAATTAAATATGTTGATTTTGCTTGTTTAATAGAGTATAATATGTTGTAATCCATAAATATACGACTTTTAACCTATTTTTGCCTTGCAAAGACAATAAATATAAGTTAAAAACATAAAAATTTGGAGAATGGTGTTAAATGCTAAATATTTTTACAGTTGCTTTTTTCGGTCACAGATATATAGATAATACTTTAAGGTTAGAGGAATTACTTGAAGAAAAAATTAAAAGATTAATTGATGAAAAGGAATATGTAGATTTTCTGGTAGGACGTAACAGCGAATTTGATAAACTTGTTTCTTCTGTTATTCACAAAATCAGAAAAACCTATAGAAACGATAATAACTCTCTTACCTTGGTTTTGCCCTATTTGACAGCCGAATATAATAACAATAAAAAATATTTTGAAGAATATTACAGTGATGTTGAAATCTCATATAGCGCGTCTAAATCTCACCCTAAATCAGCCATACAAATTCGAAATCGTGAAATGGTAGATAGAGCAGACCTTATTATCTCATATATTGAACACAACCAAGGCGGAGCATATAAAACAGTTAAATATGCAATGGAAAACAACAAAGAAATAATAAATTTTGCAGGGGACGATACTCACACCTATCCCTACAAATATCACTAAATAAAGGCTTCTCTTTGAGAAAAAGGCTAAATCACAGACGGTGGTGAGGTGGAAGTTTTGTTTGTTCTAATCTTCTTTACTACACCTAATCCCTTGCTATATGTCGCGTAGGGGCAGACGTCCTCGCCTTATTAAACAAATCATCGCTTGAATATATAATAAAAAACAGACGCTATGACAATACATAGCGTCTGCATGTTTTAGTTTAAAATTAGAGTTCGGGACCTGCTTTAACAAGTGCTTTACCTGCATCGTTGCCGGTGTACTTATCAAAGTTCTTAACGAAACGTCCTGCGAGGTCTTTAGCCTTTGTATCCCACTCAGCAGCATCCTTATAGGTGTCTCTTGGGTCAAGAATACCGCTGTCAACACCGGGAAGTGCAGTAGGAACAGTAAGGTTGAAGTAAGGAATGGTCTTGGTGTCAGCCTTAAGGATAGAACCGTCAAGGATAGCATCAATAATACCGCGTGTATCTTTAATGGAGATACGTTTGCCGGTGCCGTTCCAACCTGTGTTTACAAGATAAGCCTTAGCGCCGCTCTTTTCCATCTTCTTAACGAGTTCTTCAGCATACTTTGTAGGATGGAGTTCCAAGAATGCCTGACCGAAACAAGCAGAGAAGGTAGGAGTAGGCTCGGTAATTCCACGCTCGGTACCTGCAAGTTTGGAGGTAAAGCCGGAGAGGAAGTAGTACTGTGCCTGTTCAGGAGTAAGAACGGAAACGGGAGGAAGTACGCCGAAAGCATCTGCAGAAAGGAAGATAACGTTCTTAGCATCGGGTGCTGCAGAAACGGGACGTACGATTTTTTCAATGTGGTCAATGGGGTAAGATACACGAGTGTTTTCGGTAACGGAATCGTCAGCGAAATCACAAACGCCGTTTTCGTCAACGGTTACGTTTTCAAGAAGAGCGTTTCTGCGGATAGCAGCGTAAATGTCGGGTTCGCTTTCTTTATCAAGGTTAATTACCTTTGCATAGCAACCGCCTTCGAAGTTGAATACGCCCTTGTCGTCCCAGCCGTGTTCGTCGTCACCGATAAGAAGACGCTTAGGATCGGTAGAAAGGGTGGTTTTACCGGTACCGGAAAGACCGAAGAAGAGAGCGGTGTTTTCGCCGTTCATATCGGTGTTAGCGGAGCAGTGCATAGAAGCCATACCGTTTAAAGGTAAGTAGTAGTTCATCATAGAGAACATACCCTTCTTCATTTCACCGCCGTACCAGGTGTTAAGAATAACCTGTTCACGAGAAGTAATATTGAATACGGAAGCGGTTTCGCTGTTAAGGCCGAGTTCTTTAAAGTTTTCAACCTTAGCCTTAGAAGCGTTGTAGCAAACGAAATCGGGTTCGAATACTTCAAGTTCTTCAGCAGAAGGATTAATGAACATGTTCTTTACAAAGTGAGCCTGCCAAGCAACTTCCATAATGAAACGGATAGACATTCTGGAGTCAGCGTTTGCGCCGCAGAATACGTCAACTACATAAAGTTTTTTGTTGCTTAACTGCTTAACGGCAATATCCTTTAAGGTAGCCCAAGTTTCTTCGCTACAGGGATGGTTGTCGTTTTTGAATTCGTCAGAAGTCCACCAAACGGTGTCCTTAGAATTTTCGTCCATAACGATGAACTTATCTTTGGGGGAACGACCTGTGTAGATACCGGTCATAACGTTAACTGCGCCAAGTTCGGTAACCTGACCTTTTTCGAAACCTTCGAGGGATGGGTCGGTTTCAGCAGCGAAAAGTTCTTCAAAAGAAGGGTTGTGAACGATTTCTTTTACGCCGTTAATGCCGTATTTACTTAAATCTAAGTTTTTCATAAAAATACCTCTTTCCATAATATATTATTGTCATAATAACGCCCTTTAAAATTTTTGGGCGACGGGGAATGTTTAACATAAAAGCCATATTCTCCCATATTATGAAGTCATTTTATCACAACTTTATAAAAAAAGCAATTAAATTATTAAAAAAGTTAAAAATTTCTTTAATACATATTATAAAGACGAATTTCATATATTAAAACAAGTCCTTTTGGGAGTTGATTAGTATGAAAAGTTATTCTTATGAACGCGCGGCAGAACTGGGCAGGTATATAGTAGAAACCGGTGCAACGGTTAGGCAAACGGCATCGGTTTTTAATATTAGTAAATCTACCGTACATAAAGACGTAACCGACCGACTGCGCATATTTAAGCCCGACCTTTATAAACAGGTGGCAAAGGTTTTAAAAAAAAATAAAGAGGAAAGACATATTCGCGGCGGTATAGCCACACGAGAAAAATATTTAATGAACAAAAAACCGTAATGAGCATCATTACGGCTTTTTTTAAGTTTTGCAAAAAAATACTTGATTTTTTGTTTTCTTTGTGTTATTATACTTTGGCAACAATATTTATGCGCTGTTAGCTCAGCTGGATAGAGCGTTTGGCTACGGACCAAAAGGCCAGGAGTTCGAATCTCTTACAGCGCGCCAAAAAAGAAGTAACTTTTGTATACCAAAAGTTACTTCTTTTTTTATCCAAGCTGCAGGCTTGGCATATCATCGCCGCACGAAGTGCGGTGCATATCATCAAGGTCGGCAAGCCGACCTTGTATCTCATCACGCATCAGCGTGCATTTCCTTGCGGCTTGATGAGATGCAACACTTTGTGTTGATGATATACCGCAACAAGTTGCGGATGATATACAAGGCTTCGCCTTGATTTGTTCACGGAAAAGTAGTATAATTCTCTTGAAAGGAGTGGTTGTATGTCGAAAAATTATTTGCTGATGTATTCCGAACAGCTTGCAACAGAAATAGAATTGCTTTGTCAGAACATAAAAGCGCCTTCTAACACTCTTTTTCAAATTCGTAAAAGTTCAAGTAGCATTTATGCAAATATCCGTGAAGCAAATTATGGACAGAGTAAAGCTGATATGCTTTCAAAATTTGAAATAGCTCTCAAAGAATGTAGCGAAACAGAAGGTTGGCTGCAATTGTTATATAATACAAACGGCATCGATGAAACGACCTACAAAAAACATAGAAATCTCTGCGGTCGTATCAGACGGTTGTTAATTGCAAGTTGTAAGACTTTGAAGGAGATTGTGAAATGAAAAAGTTGTTACATGCAGAAGTTCCCTTGCTTACACCCAACGGTAAAACAATGGTTCCTATAGTGATTACATACGACGATAGTGAGGTTATAGCAAATCCACAATCAGAAATTAACTTGTTGTATAAAGGAATAGAATACAACGGATATGGTGCAGATTATCTCTGGACAGATACGCTTGCCGATTTACAAACGAAGCTGCCCAAAGATGTTACGCTGGCTTGTTGTATGACCTGCCGTCACGGCAACATGTGTCCTTACGGGAATGAAGAGAATCAACTCATTTGTACAAAAGGCATAACAATAACAAGCAAAGAGGATATGCTTAACCTGTTTGATCAAACAGATCCCTTTGAAGAACGAGCGGTTACTTCTCTCGATATTTGTGAAGATTTTGTTTGTCAAAGCGATGACTACTACACATATAATGATTATTTTTATCAGTTAAGCCGAAAGACTGCAGACAAATAGAAAATTCATACTACTTTTGGTCAGTCTATCGCCAAAGACAAGTCGAAAGGCTTGTCTTTTTTGTTTTGGCATGAAAAAAGGGAGGACAAATCCTCCCTTTTGTTTTATTTATTTGAGTTTAACGTATGAATCATTTGCATTACTGCGCTTTTTTGCTGTGGTGTGAGGCTTACCCAAGAATCAAAAAGGTCTTTCATTTCGGGTGTCATTTCAACCATATCATCTTCTGCAAAAAATTGAGATAAAGTAATTCCAAATCCTTTGCAAATAGCTTCTAACGTACTTATTGACGGCAACGTGTTTCTTCTGAATATATTAGCAAGAGTAGATTCCGATAATCCGCACACTTTCGATAAACGATATTCCGTCCAACCCCGTTCATCAAGCAGTTGGCGAAGTCTTTTTTGTGTATCCATACTCTCACCCTTTCTTAATTATATTTTACTGCTAAACTTAACGGTTTTATACCAAATACTTGTAATGCATTTACCGTTATGTTAAACTGTATATATAATCTAACTGAAAGGGAAATAAATTTATGCTAAACGTTTTTACAGTTGCTTTTTTTGGGCACAGAATTTTATTTGATAGGCTAAATTTAGAAAAACAACTTGAAACGCATATTCAAAAAATAGTTGAAGAAAATGCATATGTCGAATTTTTAGTAGGAAGAAATGGAGAATTTGATATACTTGCATCTACTGTTGTTCGAAAAATCAGAAAAAACAGAGATGAGAACAACGCGCTGATTTTGGTTTTACCGTATATGACCGCAGAATATAACAATAACAGAAAATATTTTGAAAGTTATTATAATGAAATAGAAATATGTAACGAAACCGCATACATTCACCCCAAAGCCGCTATACAAACAAGAAACAAAAAATGGTTGACAGAGCAGACCTCGTTATTTCGTATGTCGAAAATAATTTTGGAGGCGCATACGAAACCCTTAAATACGCAAAAAGCAAAAATAAAAACATTATAAATTTAGCTTTTTGTGAAGATTAAAAAGCGCTATTTTTCTCTGCATTGAAAATTTTGCCATTTTGTGTTATAATAATTCTACATTGAGCGAAAGAAGGTGCTTTATGAGAATTATTAAAATACTTTGTGTTGTTCTTGCGCTTTGCTTTGTGTTGACGGGTTGTACCTTTATGGAAGAGGTTTCAAACGTCTTGCAGAGCAGAAAAATTGTTGAAAAGGTTGAGAACAGCGCCTATTTCGGTTTTTCTAACGGAGAAATATTGAAAGAAGACAAAGAGGAATACATAAGCGCCGACTTTTTCGACCAATACGTTTCGCAGTATAAACATTTAAGAAATGATATTTATTATAACGCCCTTTCGGCAGAGCATCAACAGGTGTATTTAGCCTTAGAATACGCTTTTGAAAACAGTTTCGAAAATATTTTGGTTGATTCGTCATTAGTTAGCAGTGATGAAGAAATTATAACAATAGCAGAGTATCTTTCGCTTGATTCTCCCTTGGTTGAACAAAACATTCGTTTTGAAAGCGGTTCGTTTACTGCGTCAATTCCTGTAGAAATTACCGATTTTTATACGGGACAAGCAGAATTTGACGGATATTATATAACGATTTTTAATTTTTCTGCCGAAATGTTTAATAAAAAAGTTTTGGCAATTAAAGCGGTTGAGGACGTTATTGCCCATCTTCCTCAAAACTTAAGTGATATGCAAAAGGCAGAACATCTTTATAAAATTTTGGCTAAAAACGTAGAGTACGGTTTGTATGACGAAAACCAAGGCAGAGAAGACGTTTATCCTTATTTATATGATGCCATAATTACTGGAAAAACTCAGTGCGACGGTTTTGCAAACGCGCTTTCTCTGCTTTTCAGAATGGCGGGTATTGAATCTGCCGAAAAAATGTATAGCGGTGAACAGGAAGACGAGGTGGGCCATACCTGGACAGCCTTTAAAGTTGACGGTAAGTGGTATAATGCCGATGCTTCAACAAACGGTTTTATTCCTAAAAAGGAATGTACTATGGGCAGTGGTATTTACTTTGCTTTCAGTGATTTTCTTCGCGTTTATAATGAAGATTATGACGAAGTTATTCCCGACTGTGAAGAAAGTTATTATATGAACCCCGATAGTGTTCTTCAGGATTTAAACGACGATTCTTTCAGATTAAGCGTTACCGGCGGATACGATAAGCGAAATCCCGATTGGGCGTTTATTCTTATAAAAAACTGTTCCGATAATGCCCTTGAAGAACAAATACAAAGTTGCGCAAACTCTACATTAACTACTGTTTATTGGTCAACTCTTGGCCTTGCAAACGGTTATACTGCCGTTATCGTTTATTCAAAAGGTTTATTTTAAGCAAAAAAATTCCCGAAGAAAATTCTTCGGGAAATTTTTTATTATTAGCAATTATTCGCCCATAACAACGATCTTTAAGCCCTTCATGCTGATGTTCATTTCCATTGCCTCGTTAATGTCGGCAAGAGCATATTTGTGGCTTAAGAGTTCTTCAACGGGGAGACCGTCCTTTTGTGCTTCCTTAAGCACTTCGCAAGCCTGAATCCAGTCCTTAGCCTGATAGGTCCAGGAACCGATAACCTTGATTTCCTTGTTGCAGATGTCAAGGTGAGGATTGTAGGTGGTATCGCCGTTATCTACGAAGAAGCCGAGTTCGCACATGCTGCCGCCGCGACGAACGTACTTCCAAATGGTACTTGCAGCCTTGGGAGAACCGGTGCACTGGAATGCCATTTCGGCGCCTGTGCCGGTAATGTCCATAACCTTGGCAATAGCATCTTCTTCCATAAAGTTTACGGTGTAAGCAGCGCCGAGCTTCTTAGCCATTTCAAGTCTTTGCTTGTCGCCGTCAACTGCGATAATGTTTCTAACACCCATGGTACGAACCATAGCGAGAAGTAAAAGACCGATAGGTCCGCAACCCTGAACGAGAACGTAAGAACCCTGCTTGAAGTTGAAAATCTGCTTAGCCTGTTCAACTGCGTGAACGATAACTGCAGTGGGTTCGATAAGGGTACGAAGGTCAACGTCCATATCGCTAACGTTAAATATAACGCCGCCTGCGTTTACCTTTATGTACTCGCCAAACCAACCGTTGAAGTTTTTGTATGCTTCTTCACCGGGCATAAGACCGAAGATTTCGCCGCCGGGGCAAAGGTGGATATGTTCGGGGTCGTTCTTACAGGTATCACAAACACCGCAGGGTTTAAGACCGGTAACGATTTTGTCGCCAACCTTAAGGGGTTTGCCGTAGTAGTCGGTAGTAACGTTCTTACCGAGTTTTACAACAGTACCGGTTCCTTCGTGACCGAGTTCTACAGGAATATAACCGAAGGGGTCGCCTTTGTATTCGTGTACGTCGGTTCCGCAAATACCGGTTTGTTCAACCTTTACGAGAACTTCGTCATCGCCGATTTCAGGTACGGGAAGAGTGAAAATATCAATCTTCTTAGCGCCTGTTAAAACGGCAACTCTTGCTTTTTCGGGAATGTTGAATTCTGCCATAGTGATGATCTCCTTTATAAATATATTTAGTATGTTAACATTTTAACATACATTTAAGAAAATTGCAATTCCTTTATATTGATTTTTTTACTTATTTTTTTGCACCGTCAAAAAATACTTTTTATATAATCGGTGGGGGCAAATCCTGTAACGTTTTTAAAGGCGCAGGTATCAAAACTTCTCGGTATTCAGTACGACGTATGGAGCGATATGAACGACTGCTCGTTAGAGCCTACTCTTGTAAACAGAAGAAGACTTATCCGTTATATCAGAGAATATTCTCCCGACGTAATTATTACACACCGCGAAAACGATTATCACGCTGACCACCGCGCCGCAGGTACTCTTATGCAGGATGCATCTTATATGCTTATCGTTCCTCACGAATGTCCCGACGTGCCTGCAATGGATAATACTCCTCTTATGCTTTATTATGAGGATAGATTTACTAATCCTCCTTTTGAACTTGCCCTTATCGTACCTATCGACGACGTTATTGATACAAAAATTAAAATAGCCGATATAAACGTATCTCAGGTTTACGAGTGGCTCCCCTATACCTATCACGAAACTCCCCCCACCGATAAGGCAGAACGTTTTGAGTGGCTTAAGGGTATGAATATTACCGCAGATACCACCGACGAAGAACTTGATAATGCGCCAAGACCCAGAGGCTATGCAGTTCGTTTTGCAAGAACTGCCGCCCGCTTCAGAAAAGATCTTGTTGAAGTTTACGGCGAAGAAAAGGGCAAAAAGGTTCGCTATGCCGAAGCCTTTGCTCACTGCCCCTACGGCGCACCTTTAACCGACGAAATGAAAGAATTTTTCAAAAATCTGTAAACAAAAAAACGACAATTTTTAAAGGTCGTGCCATTAAGTACGGTAAAAAAGATGGTTTATCTTATCGATAGACCATCTTTTTTATGTTTTGGTATTGCTTTTATTCCAAAAATGGAATATAATCATACATATAAGGGAGTGACTTAAAATGTTAGCGTATATGACTGCAAATGAGGCTGCTGAAAAATGGAATATATCTCATAGACGAGTTTTAACCTTATGCAAGGAAAATCGTATAACAGATGTTGCGATGTTAGGTAATATGTGGATTATACCTATCAATGCAGAAAAGCCAGAAGATGCACGTAGCCGCAGATATGTTGAGAGTGAAGAAAAAGCGGTTAAGCCGTTCTTAAAATGGGCGGGTGGCAAAGGTCAACTTCTAAAAGAAATCGAGCGTTATTATCCTTTTGCTAAAGGCAATATTACAAAGTATGCAGAACCCTTTGTTGGTGGTGGTGCAGTCTTATTTGATATTCTTAGTAAATATGATTTGAGGGAAGTTTATATCAGCGATATAAATGCCGAACTAATTAACTCCTATCGTATTATTCGTGATGACATTGATGCATTGATAAAAATGCTTTACACGATGCAAAGTGAGTTTATCCCGTTGGATACTGATAGCCGAAAGCGTTATTACAATGAAAAGCGCGAGCGTTTCAATGATTTAAAGGTCAACGGCAACGAGAGCATAAACATTGAAAAAGCCGCTTTGATGATTTTTCTTAATAAAACTTGTTTCAACGGCTTGTTCCGCGTAAACAAAAAAGGGCTCTTTAACGTTCCTATGGGTTCATACAAAAATCCTATGATTTGTGATGAGAAGAATCTTCGTGCTGTGTCAGAAAAATTGCAGAAAGTTAATATCGTTTGTGGTGATTATAGAGAATCTGCAAACTTCATTGATGAAAATACATTCGTGTATTTTGACCCGCCTTACAGACCGATAACTGATACGGCAAGCTTTACTGCATATACCGAGAATTTGTTTAACGATGAAGAACAGATTGAACTTGCACGTTTCGTAGATGATATGCATAAAAAGGGCGCTAAGGTTGTAATTAGCAACTCTGACCCCAAGAACTCAAATACTGAAGATGATTTCTTTGATAATATCTATTCTGCTCACAAAATCAAACGAGTAGAAGCAACTCGAATGATTAACTGCAATAGCGAAGCAAGAGGAAAAATTAAAGAATTGCTTATTAGCAATTTTTAAGGGGAATACAAACGTGATTTATTTAGAACTATCAGCAACTGAAGAAAAGAATTATATTGATAAGCTTTACCAATCCTTTGCAACAGGTAGAGATTTCGAGCTGTTTTTAAATCATTTTCTAAAGGAGATTGGTTTCCAAGAGGTGGTTACCACAAAATATGTTGGTGATAATGGAATAGATTTAACTTGTTCTAAACCGGGTATTGACCCACAAGGTTTAGACACGATGAACTATTATGTTCAAGCAAAAAGATATCAAGCCACCAACAAAGTGCAGGCAAAAGAAATACGAGACTTAAAAGGTGCAACTAAGCGCGATAAACAAGGAAATGTCTTAAACAACAATTATATTAACGTTTTTATAACGACATCTTCTTTTACTAAAGGCGCTATTGAAGAAGCCGAAAGCAACCCTAATATGCCAACTATTTTAATAGATGGAAAAACATTGTTGAATATGTGTATAGATAATGGGATTGCTTTCTCTTATCGCCCTGTCTTCAACGAAGATATGTTAAAAGATATTTTAACTCAATGCACTCAGTCGAATGTAACTACTGCAAATAATAGCGATGATTATTTGGTTGAGCGCAATATCACCGCAAACGATATTCGCGCAAGGATTTTAATAATTCCACAAATAATTAAAAACTCTATTAGTGCTACAGATTCTACTATAAATGTAGAAATCAATGGTCAACTTCAAACTCTCAATTTGGATAAGGCGCATAGGTATATTGGTGGCATAACACAGGTTTATAAAGATTGCGGTTTAATAAATGACGATAATTCATTTATTCGGAAAAAATCTAAATGGAAAATCGAAGATGATAAATTCATTATAGTAATTGAGTAGAGGAAAATTATATGAGAAATTTCAACGAATGGTTATCAGGCTTTCGTGATAGTATAGCCGATTATGGTTATTACATAGATTTTGAGAAAGTTCACCGAAATGTGGACAGTATCAAGGTTGAACTTAATATCTTAAATTCGCTAATCGGCTCTAAAAATATTGAACTTGATTTTGAAAACTTAATGAGAAAATATCCTGAAGTATTAAAGTGCATTCCGATACTATTAGCGGTTAGGGCTAGTGAAATATACTGTCAGGATGAAAACGGCGGACACTTATTCCAATTTGATTTTGGAAAGTATCCGCCTAATAGCCATGCTCATTATGAACGTTATAAATACTTTATGCGTGAAACCGGATTGTTCGATTTATTAGAAAACCATATCGTAAACAATTTGGTTGATTATGCAACCGGAGTGGAAACGGGGCTTGATTCTAACGGTCGTAAAAATCGTGGTGGACACTTGATGGAAAATTTGGTCGAAAGCTTTATTCAAAAAGCAGGCTTTGTTAAAGATGTAAACTACTTTAAGGAAATGTATATTCACCAAATCACAAACAAATGGAATATCGACTTATCCGCCATTTCAAACCAAGGTAAGATGGAAAAACGCTTTGATTTCGTTGTGAAAACGCCAAATATGATTTATGGTATCGAAACCAATTTCTATGGAAGTGGCGGCAGTAAACTAAACGAAACCGCACGTAGTTATAAAACTCTTGCTTGGGAAACTGAAGAAATTGATGGTTTCACATTTGTTTGGTTTACAGATGGCAAGGGCTGGACAAGTGCTCGAAATAACCTTGAAGAAACCTTTGATGTTATGGAACACATTTATAACATTAAAGATTTGGAAGATGGAATAATTAGCGAGGTTTTTAAGTGATGGCAAAGAAAATCACTAAATGGGAACCGGATGATTTTGAATTAGAAATGACTACCCATTGGTCATTTCCAAAACGTGGAGATTGGGCTACTCACGATGCTAAATGGCGTGGTAATTGGTCTCCGTATATTCCTCGTAATATTCTACTTCGTTACTCTAACGAAAACGATTTGGTGCTCGACCAATTTGCAGGTGGTGGCACAACCTTAGTAGAAGCAAAGTTACTTAACCGAAATATCATCGGAGTAGATGTAAATGACGTTGCACTTTCTCGTTGCAGAGAAAAAATTGATTTCGAGCGTGAGGGTGCTAATGGCAAGGTATATCTACACAAAGGTGATGCAAGAAATCTTGATTTTATTCCGGATAACAGTATAGACCTTATTTGTACACATCCGCCGTATGCGGACATTATTCAATATAGCGAGGATATACCCGAAGATTTATCTTTGCTGAAAATAAAAGATTTTCTTGAGGAAATGAAAAAGGTAGCATCAGAAAGCTACCGCGTTCTAAAAAATGATAAGTTCTGCGCTGTTCTAATGGGTGATACACGTCAAAAAGGTCATATGATACCAATGTCTTTTGATGTTATGAGAATCTTTGAAGATGCCGGATTTAAACTTAAAGAATTGATTATCAAAGAACAACATAATTGTAAGGCAACAGGTTATTGGAAAACAAATAGTGTGAAATATAACTTTTTGTTAATAGCACATGAATATTTATTTGTGTTTAGAAAATAATGTCACACATCGTAACAAGCAGAAATGAAATTGATATGCACCCCAAAAGTCAGATATTTTTGGAGGTGCATGTTTTTTATTTCGTAAAACGTATGATATTCGGCATTATGCCCTTATCGGTAATATCTATTATGGCGTAGGATGGGTAGTTGTCACGCGGAAGTGAAATGGAACCGGGATTAACAATATAAAGCCCATCTTCGTATACTGAAAGTGAGCAGTGTGTGTGTCCGAACAGCGCAAGAGTGCAGTTGTTTTCTCTGGCGGTCGCTTTTATGTTTTCAAGGGTATATTTAACGCCGTATTTATGGCCGTGGGTGAAAAATATTCTTATGTGGTTAATGGTGAAGATATCGGCGGACTTATAGTTGCGCGAAATATCGCAGTTGCCGAAAACCACGTGAAAATTTTTATGGCCAAACTGCTCTTTCACACATTCAATATCGCTGACGCAATCACCTAAAAAAAAGATTTCATTAATATCTTCGTGTTTTTTCAGCACCGAAATTATACCTTTTATATTCGAGTGAGTATCCGATAAAACAAGAATTTTCATATTCTTCCTCCGTCATATAATCCTTTCTTTTTTCATATTTTTTAGGGGGTGAATTTTTATGGGTTATGATATAGAAAAAATAATACAAAGCGCCAAAAACGGCGATACCGAAAAACTGCTGGGCAGTTTAAACGAAAAGGATGCAAAAAAATTTAAAGAACTGATTTCCGATAAAGAAGCCACCAAAAAACTTCTCGAAAGCGAACAGGCTAAAAAAATAATGGAAATGCTGAAAAGAGGCGGTATAGGTGGATGATTTAAGCGCAAAACTAGGGGAACTTTTAAACGACCCCGATACCGTATCAAAAATAGGTCAAATGGCAAAAGACCTTTTTAACGAACAGCCGGAACAAAGCGAAATGCCGTCCGGAGATATGTTAAAAATAATGTCCTTAATAAATAAATTTAAAAACAACACAGATAGCGATAATCAACGGCTGTTAATGGCTCTTAAACCGCATTTAAGCGTCGAAAGACAAAAAAAGGTTGATACCGCTGTAAAAATTTTAAAACTTATTGAACTAATGCCCGTCTTTACCGAAAGCGGACTGTTAGAAAATTTTTTGTAGGGCGGAATAAATTATGACCGATTTTGAAAGGGCAAAACAAGAAGCCATTTACCGCGTTCAAAAAATGAACGAAAATTACCGACAAAAAATAGGGGGCGAAAAACCCGCCGAAAAGCCTGCGTTAAAAGAAAAGCGAGGCGCGCTTGATATAATGAACCTCATTAGGTTCGATAATGTAAAAAACGACCCCGACAGACTGTTGCTTTTAGGGGTACTCCTTTTATTGTCAACCGAAAAAACCGACGACAAACTCCTTTACGCATTGCTTTATATAATGATATAATTGCAAAAAACTTTGTCAAGTTTAAAAAGTATTACGAAATTGTTACAACATTGAAACAAATTCCAAGTTATGTAAACCTTGCAACCAAAAAAGTTATTGAAGTTATGCACCGAGTTACACACAATTTTGCACCGTTTTTTTAAAAGTTCCTTTGAAATTAAGGGGTTATTGTTTAAAAATCGGTGCATAACTTTAATAACACAAATGAAAAAAATAATGTGCTAATTGTGTTATGTAAACCAAAATGCGCAAATAATGAAAAAATTCGACTATAAAAAACTCAAAAATTTGTTTACTTTTTACAAGGGTTGTGGTAAGATTAGGAGGTCAAAAAGGAGTAGATTTTGATGATGGCGAAAAAACTTGCGGCACTGCTTCTTGCCTTGATTTTAATTATAGGCGTTTTTTGTAGTTGCGGCGAAAAAAATATATTAACGGTTGACGAGATTAGCGCTCAATTAACCGATATATGTTTTAAAAATTTTGAGAATTACGAAGTTAATAAAGCCGATATTGAAAACCGTTTTAATTTTGACGGAAATAAACTAAGCGACTATTCGGTAAGACTTAGCGACAGCGAAGAAAAATTCATTTGTGTTGCCGTACTTAAATTAAAAAATAATGAAGATAAAAAAGCCTTAACCGACGCGTTTAGTTCGGTTGCTAAAGATACCGCATCTTCCTATGGCGCCCTTAACGCTACAGAATATGCAAAAATTCAAAAAAGACTTTTTTATGAATATAACGATATAATTATTTTCGTTGTTTCTGATGACTATTCGGCATCGGAAGAATACTTAAAAGAAATAGGCGCAAAACCCATAGCATAATTAAATTAAAGAGGACAGAGATTGTTTTTACAAACTCTGTCCTTTTCTTATTGTAAGCAACTTAAAAAAATTTAATTAAGTGTCACAAAACGAATATCAGTGTCGTTATTATATATAGAAACACAAAAAAGTTAGTTTTATGCTTAAAAATAAAAGAAATAGGTGTTTCCAATGTACTGCTTATTAGCAATGCGTATAATATTTAATAAGGAGAAAATAATGAAAAATTTTTATAAAATATTATTGGCTACTTTGATAATAACTATTTTGTTGGTTGGATGTAATACAAAAAATAAACTTTCTGGTTTTTACGTAAATGAAACAGATTTGTGGGAAAAGAAAAGCAGAGAACATTATACTGACAAAAATATTTTAGAAACAACTACTATAGAATTTGAAAACCAAACATATTCAGGCGAGTATAACGACTCTGAAGTAAGATTTAAGACAAATTATCTTACAGATGTGTATAAGTTTGATTCAGGTCGTTTTCATATAAATGCAGAAACGAGGGAACTTACGGTTATTTCTTTTTATCTTCCTCTTGTTAAAGAAAAGAAAATTTCCATAGAAGAAGGAGAAAAAATAGCAGTTAATATAGCAGAAAAATATATTGATGTTTCAAATTACAAATTAAATAAATACGAGGCAGAATATGATTATCAATATACGTTTGAAAAGGAATTAGGCGGTGTCCGAACGGCAGAGAACTTTTCAATAAGCGTAACCTTTGACGGAAAAATAAAATCGTTGGCAAAAATTATGCTCGGCGCTTTCCCAAACCCCAAAGAAACCGAAAAATACGAAAAACGGGTAAAAGAAGTTACAGGCGTAGAAGCAACAGAACTGGTAAACAAAGCAATAAAAGAAAAATATCCTGCGGTGACAGAATATTCTGCTCCTTGGAATATTACTGACAAATGGCTTGTTTTAGATGAAGATAACAAAATTTGTGCGCTTTATAAGGTGGAAATAGAAGATACCTATGACAAAAATATAGTAGATGAATATGGTGGAATGAAACAAACATCTTCAGGTGCATTGGATTTCATTTTAGTTAAGTAAAAAGCGAAGAAGAAACGGTGCTGAAAGAAAAATTTGAAACGCACATCGAAGAATTGATAAAACAAAGCGATGTTCAAATATTTAAAGAAATAAAATAATGAATAAACGGCTTTGATAATTTTAAAAAAGAATGCTTTTTGAATAAAATAAAACTACCCGATTAAGAGTTTTGTTTTCATCTTTTTCGGGTAGTTTTTTGCTTTTTTCAGGAAACCGTTTCGGTATTATCCGACGGCGTTTGGTCGGTCGGATTTTCGTCGGAAGAGGTTTCATCGGATGAAGCATCATCCTGTGAAGTGTCTGACGAAGTATCCAAATTATCCGAAGAAACGTCGCTTTCGGTATCACTCTCTGTATCTGAGCTTGTATCATCGGGAAGATTTTCGTCGGGCAGTGGCTCTAAACTCGGCTCATCGTCCTTATCAGAAACAAAGGATTCGCCCGTAGATTTGAACCATTTGGTCTTATCAATACCGTTTTCTTTAAAATAATCCTCGGGGGCGGTGCCATCGTACAAAAAGGCTCTGAGAACCTTTCCTGCATATTCATAGTTATAATATACGGTAGAGGCTCCTGCTCCTTTGTAGTTGTCGTCTATAATGTATTCGTTGTGGGGAATACGCGACTGCTCCATTTTTGGACGTCTTAACAAAAATGACGCAAGGGATAACATTTCACGGTTATTAAGGGAAGTTTTTATATACGGCGCTAACTTATTAACTATAACAGGGTATTTTAAAGGACTTGCAGATAAAGCCTTTTCAAACAATAAGTTTAAAACAAGGCGTTGTCTTTCGGTTCGTCCGAAGTCGTTATTGTTGCCAAAGGAATTTTTGGCGTGGCGTATACGGGCGTATGCAACCGCCTGAACACCGTTTAATTTTTGTTTTCCCGTTTGATAAACGAAATAATCCTTAGGATTAAGCTTTAAATAAATACATTGCTCGTTTATCATTGCGTTTATGCCAAGGTTTGCGGTCAGTTCATCCTTGGTTATTTCTACTTCAATACCGCCAAGGGCATCAATAATATCAGCCATAGAGTAAAAGTTAACGGTGGCATAGTCTTTTATATCAAGACCGTATAAAGTATTAAGAGTTTTTACCGCAAGGGTAGGGCCTCCTGAGGCGTAGGCAGTATTTATTTTATTATAGGTAGTACCGCCGTTTTTCTCAATTGGCACAAGACTGTCGCGCATTATTGATACTAAACGAATGGTATTATCCTTTTTGTTTATGCTAAGTATCATTATGGAGTCGCTTCTGCCCGAAAAGTCGCCGATTTCACGGGTATCAACACCGAAAAGGGCAATATTTATAACCTTTTTATCTATTGTGCCTTCTATACCTAAATCTGAAAGACTGTTTTTATTAAACTGGTTATCGCGGTTAATTCTCATCATAATAACCGCGCCGTAACAAAATGTAACGGCAATAAAAATGCTGATTATAAGGACAAAGGCGCGAAAAACATAGTTCTTTTTCTTTTTGCGCTTGTTTTTGCGGGAAGAAAAACTGTTAAGGTCAAGATTTTTGCTCATAGTTTTATAACATTCCTTTGTATATATCGCCTTTTTTAAGCCCCGTTAACTCGGCGGCTTTTTTTGCGGCGGAAGAAGTGCTGTCGCCTTTTTCGGTAAAATCTTTTGCTAAAAGAATTGCTTCTTCTAAAGTATATGTTTTTTCGGTTTCGGTTGCTCCCGAAACAATAATGACAAATTCACCTTTTGGCTCTTTTTCGCTGTAAGTTTTTAAAGCGTCGCTAAGACTTGTGCGAATAACTTCTTCGTGAATTTTGGTTAGTTCTCTTACAAGGGCAATTTCTCTATCCCCTAAAAAGTCAAGCATATCCCTAAGGGTAGCCACTAATTTATGTGGGGCTTCATAAAATATCATTGTCCTCTTTTCGGTTTTTAATTCAGCAAGATGGGTACGTCTGCCGGGTTTGTTCATTGTAAGAAAGCCTTCAAAGGTAAATCTTCCCGATGGCATTCCGCTTATGGCAAGGGCGGTTATAACGGCGCTTGGACCGGGTACCGACTCAACGGGAATACCGTTTTCGTGGGCAAGTTTTACCATATCTTCACCGGGGTCGGATATTGCAGGCATACCTGCATCGGTTACAAGGGCGCAGGTTTGTCCGTTTAAAAGACGTTCAATAATTTCGCCCCCGCGTTCCTTTTTGTTATGTTCGTAATAAGAAAGCATAGGCTTTTTTATTCCTAAATGATTAAGAAGTTTAACGGTAACTCTGGTATCTTCGGCAGCAATAAAATCAACATTTTCCAAAGTATCTGCTGCTCTGGGACTTAAATCGCCTAAATTTCCAATGGGAGTACCTACAAGATAAAGTTTACCTGCCATAACGCACCTCACAAAAAGATTACCCAGTTATTTTATCACAAAAACGAGCAGATTACAATAGGGAGGAGGGAATAGGGAATAGGGAGGAATTATACACGCTGACGCGTGATGATATACAGTCCTGACGGACTGATGAGATACAACGATAGTCACACTATCGTTGATGATATACCATCGCTTTCGCAATGGATAAAAAAATAACGAAGCGTTTGCTTCGTTATTTTTTGGTGACCCGGACGAGATTCGCCCGTCTCGCTTTTACGCTCGTCGGCACGCACGCGGACAACAAAACAGTCCACCGGACTGTTTTTAATACTTCGTATTTGTCCTGTTCGAATCTCTTATATTTGCAAAAAAATAAAAGCCGCAAAAGCGACTTTTATTCTTTTTGGTGACCCGGACGAGATTCGAACTCGTGTTACCGCCGTGAAAGGGCGGTGTCTTAGGCCTCTTGACCACCGGGCCGTATTTGGTGGCGATAGTGGGACTTGAACCTACGACACTGCGGGTATGAACCGCATGCTCTAGCCAACTGAGCTATATCGCCATTTTTATCAGTCACATATCGCGACTTTGACATTATAACAACTAGTAAACGAAATGTCAAGCATTTTTTTCAAAAAATATTAAATAGAAAAATACTTGATATAATTCCCATTACATTGTATAATAATTCAGTATGAACAATTTATAATTTGTTTACAATTAATAAATTGTTTTATTGTAGACTATAATAAGTGTTTTATTTTAAGAAAAAGGAGTGTCCCTTAATGATTAAAGTTTTTGGACTAAGCAAAAGATACGGTACACATTTAGCCGTTGAAAATGCCAATTTCCAGATAAGCAAGGGCGAAGTTGTAGGTTTCCTTGGTCCCAACGGCGCAGGTAAATCTACTATAATGAATATTTTAACCGGTTATCTTTCTCTTACTCAGGGTGAAGTTAAAATTGATGGTTTTGATATTATGACCGACCCTGAACTCGCAAAAAAGAGAATAGGTTATCTTCCTGAAATTCCGCCTCTTTATCTTGATATGACTGTTAGAGAGTATCTTTACTTCATATACAATTTAAAAAAGGTAAAATTTCCCAAAAAAGCACATATTGATGAAATTATCCGCCTTGTGCGCATTACCGAAGTTGAAAGTAGACTTATTAAAAACCTTTCAAAAGGTTTCCGTCAGCGTGTAGGTATTGCAGGTGCGCTTGTAGGCAACCCCGACGTACTTATTTTGGATGAGCCTACCGTTGGTCTTGACCCCAAACAGATTATTGAAATCCGCGACCTAATTACAAAACTAGGTAAAAACCATACTATAATTCTTTCTTCACATATTCTTTCCGAGGTTCAGGCGGTATGTAAGCGAGTAATCATTATTAACCGCGGTCATATAATTGCTGATGATACACCTGAAAATCTTTCTAAAAATCTTTCGGAAGACCATTCTCTTGTTGCAAGAATTATTGGTAAAGAAGATGACGTTATGGGCGTTCTTAACAGCGTTAAAAACGTAAAGATGGTTGAGTGTCTCGGCGAACTGGAAAGCGGTAGCAGAGATTATCATATCTTCCCCGAAGACGACGCCGATATAAGAGCCGACGTTTCGAAGCGTCTTGCCGAAAGACAAAAGGTGCTTTTATCTCTTAGAAGTAATGAACTTACCCTTGAGCAGATATTCCTTCGTCTTACAGGTGAAGATGATATGCAGGCATTCTTTAATAAAACTGAAGAAGTTGAAGAAGAAAGTGACCAAGAATACGAATACGTTGAAGAAACTACGGAAGGAGAGGAAGAATAATGAGCGCTATATATAGACGTGAAATGAGAGCGTACTTTACCTCTATTATTTCTTACGTGTTTTTTGCCGCCTTTTTTGCTATTGAAGGTCTTATGTTTGCAGCCCTTTATCAGGCAGGCAGTACCGAAGTTTACAGAATACCTTTTATGTTCCCACTTTACCTTACAATATTTATTATTCCGCTTCTTACAATGAGAACCATTAGTGAAGATAAGCGTCAAAAGGTTGACCAGGTGCTTTTAACTGCGCCGGTTTCGGTTACGTCGGTTATTATGGGCAAATTCTGGGCTTGCGTTTCTATTTATGCAATTGCTAACGCGCCTCTCTTTATTTTCCAAACAATAGTTTCTTACCATGCAGCAACCAACTGGTTACAGTTCTTATATTCAGTGCTTGGTACCTTGCTTTTAGGTTCTACCCTTATAGCACTTGGAATTTTCATTTCGTCCATTACCGAAAGCACCGCCCTTGCAGCCGTTCTTTCAGTAGTTGCAAACATTGTAATAATGTTCATTTCTCAAATTTTCCAAATTATCGGAATTGAATGGCTTACAAAAATAACATCTGCCATTGCTTTGCTTGACAGATTTACCAGTTTCTCCGAAAGTATATTAAAGGTAGAAGACATTGTTTATTACATTACAGTAATAGCATTGTTTGTGTTCCTTTCTGTTCGTTCGGTTGAGAAACGCAGATGGTCTTAAAAGGGGGACGGTAAAATGGCTAAGATTAAAAACAGATTTTTATTTAAACGCGGCGGCTATGCCGTACTTGCTATTGCCATCGTTCTTACGGGTGTAATTTTAATTAACGTGCTTACCGGTTTCCTTGCAAAACGTATCGACCTTGAATACGATATGACAAGCGATAAAAAACACTCCATAAGCGAAGAAAATGCTGAATATATTAAAACCGTTGATAAAGAAATCAACATTTACGTAATGGCTGCTTCTGCAAGTGAATATTACGGCGGTTATATGAACTATTATGCAAATCAGATGGGTTATACCGATGATACCGGTGACTACTATGAGCAAACCACCAAGTTCCTTGAAAAGTATGCTGATTTAAACAAAAATATTAAAGTAACCTATATGGACCCCTATGGTACACAAATGGCTGAAATTTCAACAAAGTACCCTGAGTCCTTTATGTACGGTGATATTCTTGTAACATGTTCCTTTACCACTGAAAACGGTGTAAAACTTGATAACTATAGAAATTTAACACTTACCGATGTATATACCGCTGAAGATACTTCGGGTATGGCTTCTTACGGTTACGACTATTATCATATTAACGGTTCCTGCCTTGAAACCTCTTTAACAAGCGCAGTTGCATCGGTAATCAGTGAAGAAACCAAAAAAGTTGCCTTCCTTGCTTCTCACAGTAAAGCAGGTGTGTTTGATTACTTTATGAGTATTCTTGAACTCAACAACTTTAAGGTTGATCAAATCACCGATGATATTTTAAAAGAAATTCCTCAGGAATACGAAGCAGTAGTTTTAGTTGCTCCCGTTAAGGACTTTACTAAAGAAGAACTTAATGCGTTAAGCGTTTTCTTAGAGGGTAACGGTAAACTCGGCAAAACTCTCTTGTTCTATGGTGATACCGGTTATCAAAAATTACCTAACCTTTATAATTTCTTAAGTGAATGGGGTATTGAAATAGAAAACGGTATCGTTTTTGAAACCAACGACGGTTACTATATGGATAAAGACCACGCTACCTATATGTCCCTCGCACAGAGCAATTCTCCCTTTACTATTTCCAACGCATTTATAAGCGGATACAACGTTCCTATGTATGAAAACGGTGAAAACTATGGCGGAAGAACTACCCAGACCATTATAGGCACAAACGGCACTTCCGTAATCGTTCCCGTTTCTGCCGACCCGTCGGTTGCTCCTTCGGATGACCTTGAAAAACGCAAACTTTCTTCTGCAATTATATCTACCGAAGAAGATTTTGATAACGATACCGACAAGAGTATCTTTAGCCGCGTAATTGCATTCTCAAGTATTGACTTTATTTCTCAGGAATATATTGAAAAATATGCAAGTACCGTTGATTATAAACTTACTGCCCTTAACGCGCTTCGTTACAGTACGGGACTTAGCGAAAAAACAATTGTTTTTGAAAACAAAAAAATTGATGCAACAAGCGAACTTTACGTTACTTCAAGCGCATCGGTAAAGGTAGTAAGAATAATCTTTATCGGAGTTCTTCCTTTGGCTGTTTTAGCGGCAGCATTCGCAATATTCTTTATAAGGAGAAATAAATAATGTCTGAAAACCAAAAGGATTTTATCCCTGAGGAGCAGGATGATTTTTCTTCCTCCACTATTTTTGCCGCGCCTGTCGAGCATAAAGATAAGAAAAAAGCAGGAAAACACAGTCTTCTTTTAAGACTTTTGTCTATTTTTCTTGTGGTTGCCTTAATTGGAGGCAGCGCGTGGTGGGTAGCCGAATATATTGCAGAAAAAACTGCAAATAAAGGCGAAACCTTTGAGGCTAAGCAAATGGTAACCCTTAGCGCAACTTCTTTTAAAAAACTTACCATTATTCACAATACCGCTACTTTGGTTTTAAACAGCAGTATGACCGAAGAAAACGGACAGCAAACACAGGTTTGGAAACTTGAAGGATATGATGAAACCCTTATTGATAAAACCTCTTTAAGCCAAATCGCGTCTTATGCTTCGGCAGTTACGGTATTTAAAGAATATGATTATGATGAAGCTACCCAAAAAGCGCAGTACGGTCTTGATAAACCGGTTGTTACCGTAAAGGTAGAAGCAACCGATGCAAAACAAAACTTCGTGCTGACACAGGGTAGCGTTACCGCAGACGGACAGTATGCTTATTTGCATATTTCCGCATATCCAAATAAAATTTATCTTGTTGGCAGAAGCACCCTTACAGGCTTTATTGTAGAACCTTTGGACCTTGCCATAAGCAGCGCTATACCCGCAATCCAGAAGACCGAAGACAATGCCGGTTACTTTGACAGCGAAGGCGTTCTTACCGATTTTGATACCCTTACAATTTCGGGCAGTAATTTCTCTAAACCTTTGGTGTTTACTCCCAATAAGGATAACCGTTTCAGTTCTTACGCAACCTATATCTGCACTTCGCCGAAACTGAGAATTGCAGACGGCGTTATTGAAGACATCAGAAACTCCTTTGCTAACGGTGTTTCGGCTTCGGGCGCGGTATCCTTTGACCAGTCTAAAGAAAGTATTAAAAAATTCGGCCTTGATAAACCCGATATTGTTATTACTTTAAAGGTTGCAGGAAAAAATTATTCCTATAAACTTAAAGCAACCGACGATAGTAAAACACAGTTCTATATTCTTGCATCTACCGATAGAATGATAAGAACCGTTACCATAAGTTCTATGGAATATTTGAACAACGAAGAAAAAGATTATTACTTAGGCTTTATGGCGCTTGAATCTATCGGCGATATAAGTGAATTTAACCTTACGGGTGAAGTAAACGCTTCCTTTAAACTCAACAAAAAAGAAGACGAGGAAGGTTATGATATTACTGCCAACGGTACAGCCGTTGAAAGTGAATCTTTCCAAAACTTTTACGCATTGTTTATAGGTACTACGGCTATTGATTATAATACCGTAAAGGTATCTAAAAAGGCTGACCTTACCATCACATTAAAGCATCACGACGGCGCTTCTCCAACTGTGCTTACCTTCTTCAAGATAAGCGATTCCCGTTATCAGTATAACGTGGGCGGAACTCCTATGGGACAAATCACCTCCACCGCATATGATAAACTGGTTAGAGAAGTTGAAAAAATGATAAAATAAAAAAGCAAGGGCATCTGCCCTTGTTTTTTTATTTTAGGGAATAGGGAATAGAACAATTCTCGGGCTATCTGTTATACATTATTAATTTTTTGTAAAAATTAAAAATAATTGTTCCCATTTTGTAACTTTTGTGGTACAATGTTTTATGTATAAGTATGTGCAAAAGGAGGAAACCAAATGAAAATAAAATCAATCTTATGTGTATTGATTACAGTCCTTTTAACCTGTTTATCTTTATGCGGTTGTTCCCCCTTTACAAGCGATGCAGAATCTCTGCTTACCGCCCCCAAACTTACAGGCGAATTACAGCCCGTACAAAAGGCTCTCGAAAAATCAATTAACGCAAAATATTCCTTAAAATTCCCCGCTTCAGGCGAAACCAAATCGGCAATAACCCTTGTTGACCTCGATAGCGACGGCATTAATGAAGCGGTCGCCTTTTACAGTACAAGCGTTGATAACACCGTAACAATGCACGTGTCGGTGCTTGGTAGCGATAACGGGGTATGGAGTTGCTATTCAACCCAAAAAATTGTTGCCGGCGGAATCGAAAGGGTACACTTTGTAGATACCGATGGCGATGAAACCAAGGAAATTATAGTCGGATGGAACGTTTACGGCGCAGTTGATAAAACCGTTTCGGTTTACGACTATACGGGAAAATCCCTTATAACCCTTATTGAAGAACCCTATACAACTTTTGTTCTTTGCGATTTAGATAACGGTTTTTCTACCGACCTTTTAACAGTTTATCTTGATCAGGCGACGGTAAATGCTAATGCCAAGTATTTTGATATAAGTTCCAGAGGAGTTGCTCAACTGGGTGTTTGCACCCTTGACCCCAACGTTACGGCATATTACGATCCGGTACTTGTGAAAATGAGTGACGGCCGTTACTGTGTATATATTGACTGTGTAAAGGGCGCAGGACTTGTTACCGAAATTTTGTATTTAGAAAACGGCGCAATAGTTTCACCTTTTTATAATTCCGAAACAAAGGAAACGGTTGATACCTACCGTCCGCAAATAGTACCGTGCCGTGATTTTGATAACGATTCCGTTCCCGAAATACCTATTATGATAGAACAGCCAATAGACGTAAATCAGTCTGTGTCGGCAGCATATCTTACAGTTTGGAAATCTTTTGACGGTGCAGGTCTGGTTGATAAATTTTATACTCTTATGAACTATTCCGACGGTTACAGTTTGAGTTTAACTAAAGAGTTGGCAGAAAACAGCGCAACTGTCAGAAATCTTGAAACCAGAGAAAGAATGGTTTACGATTACGATTATAAAAATCAAAAATTCGGTCAGGAAATTTTCAGAATAAGGGTAGTTTCAAAAACTTCCTACGACAGCGGCACCTATAGCGAGGGTTATATAATGCTTAGTAAAAGCGACACTCAGGTGTGGTTGGCAAAACTTTCGGCAGATGCCAAATATTTTGGCATTGACGAAAAAACCATAAAAGAAATGTTTGCACTTATAGGAGGATAATTATGAGAAAACTTCTGTTAGTAGAGGATGAAGTAGCAATCAGAGAATTTGAAGCCATTAATCTTCAGCGCGCAGGCTATACCACCATTCAAGCAGGTAGCGGTGAGGAAGCGTTAGAAATTTACGATATGGCTCCCGACAGTTTTGATATTGCGCTTCTTGATATTTCAATGCCCGGAATGGACGGTTTTGAACTTTGTAAAGAACTCAGAAAGAGAAGCGAGTCCCTTGGTATTATTATGCTTACCGCGCGTACTCAGGAAATGGATAAGGTCAGCGGTCTTATGCTAGGCGCCGACGACTATATCACTAAACCCTTTAGCCCCAGTGAACTTCTGGCTAGGGTTGACTCTCTGTATAGACGAGTTGAAATGAATCGCAGTAAAGCCGTTTCGGCAGGAGATGAAATTAAGCTTGATGAGTTTGTGTTAAACCTTCGCAGAAGAACCCTTTGTAAAAATGGCAATCCCATTGAACTTACTCAGGTTGAGTTCCAGATTGTTGAATATTTCTTCCAAAATCCCGATACCGCCCTTGATAGAAACGATATTTTAACACGCGTTTGGGGCGCAAGATATTTTGGTGAAGAAAAAATCGTTGACGTTAATATCAGAAGACTTCGTATGAAAATCGAAGACGACCCATCAAAGCCAACGCGTCTTGTAACCGTTTGGGGTATGGGTTATAAATGGAGCACTAATTCGTAAAGGATAAATTAAGTTGGAGTTTGAAGTTCGTTTTAAGAGTATTTTAAGCAGATGGATTAAAAACGTTTATCTGCCTGTTGTTATAATAGTAGTAATACTCGCCACTGTAACTTGTTTGCTGGTTAGAAACACTTATCTTAGCAGTGTGGAAGATTCCGCAGAAGAATATGCAAGAAGTTTTTCTCAACTTTCAGCAATGGACAGTGATTTTTTCCCGCGCGCCGCTAAGGAATACTGCGAGGAATTTGAAGCGAAGGACAAAATTGAAATTATGGTGCTTGACAAAAACGGTGAAGTACTTGTCAGTACCAGCGGTTTTGAACGAAAAGATTTACCTATGCCCGACTATAAACGCGCTTTAAACAGCGAAACGCGAAGCGCCGTTTGGATGGGCAAAAGCAGCGCAGGCGAAAAAATTCTTGCGGGTACCTATATACTTGAAGATTTCGGACAAGGCTCAAACGGAGCAGTCCGTTATGCCGTTTCGTTGCGCCTTTGCAACCGACAAATAAGGGAAAGCGTAATAGTTATAGTAGGTCTTGCCCTTTTCGTACTATTTTTCTCGGCAACAACGGGACTATTTTTTGTAAAATCTATCATTCGTCCCGTTCGAGAAGTTTCGGCAGCAGCGCGAAAAATTGCGGCAGGGGATTATAAGGAACAACTTATTTCTACCCACGCCGATGAAATAGGCGAACTTTGCGATTCTATAAATTATATGCAGTCGGAATTAACCGCTGCCGAAAATCTTAAAAACGATTTTATATCTTCGGTTTCACACGAACTGCGTACCCCTCTTACCGCCATTCGCGGTTGGGCAGAAACCGCAAAAATGAGCGTGGGCGAAGATACTGCCCTTGTTGAACGCGGTCTTGACGTAGTATTAAGCGAAGCCGACAGACTTTCGGGTTTGGTTGAAGAACTTCTTGATTTTTCGCGTATGCAAAGCGGACGCTTTACACTAAACGTTCGCCCCTTTGACGTGGCAAGTATACTTTCTTCAGCGGTGGATATGTACGTTGAACTTGCAAGTAAACACGACGTTGAGGTTCTTTTTACCGCCGCAAAGGGCGAAATTACCGTTAACGGCGACCCCGACAGAATTAAGCAGGTATTTATTAACATAATTGATAACGCCGTTAAATATACCACCGATAAAGGACAGGTATTAATCGAAGAAGTGCTTGAAGACGGTTGCGTTAAAATAACGGTTAAAGATACGGGTGTCGGTATTCCTGCTCAGGATATTGACAGAGTAAAAGAAAAATTTTATAAAGCAAACAACTCGGTAAGGGGAAGCGGAATTGGTCTTGCCGTTGCCGATGAAATAGTAAAACAGCATCAAGGTTTATTGTTCCTTGAAAGTACCGAAGGCGTTGGTACTACCGTTACGGTTGTTCTTCCAATTTACGCCGTTCCCGAAGAAGAAACCGAAAAAATTATTCCACCCGAAAAGGTTGACGAAGAAAATGAGTAAAAAATGCAAAAAGTGTAAGTTTACTTCAATAGGCGGACAGGCGTTAATTGAAGGAATTATGATGAAGTCGCCCAATAAAGGTAGTGCCCTTGCGGTGCGTCTTCCAAACGGCGAAATAGATATAACACATATTAAAGATAAATCCATAAAAGATAAGTGCAAGTTTTTTGCCATTCCCGTTATACGCGGTGTGGTTGGTTTTGCCGAATCTATGATTTCGGGATATAAAGCCATGATGATTTCTGCCGACAAGTCGGGTTATGCCGATGAAGTGGACGAAAAAACGGGCGAAACCAAAAAACTTGGCGCAGGCGTATGGGCAACCATTTCGGTAATCGCAATGATACTTGCTTTAGGACTTTGCTTCGTTCTTTTTATGTATCTGCCAAGACTTGCAGTTGACGGACTTAAAATACTTTTTAAGGTGGAGGATTTTTCACCCGTTGTACGTTCGATTATCGAGCAAAGTATTAAACTTATTATATTTTTAGCCTACGTTATAGGCGTTTCCTTTATGAAAGACATTAAAAGGGTATTTCAGTACCACGGGGCAGAACATAAAACTATTTTCTGCTACGAAGCGGGACTTCCTTTAACGGTTGAAAATGCTAAAAAACAAAAGCGTTTTCATCCACGTTGCGGGACTTCCTTTTTAATTCTTATGATAATCATCAGCGTAATTTTTTCTACACTGGTTCAGGTTGCCTTTAAAGACGTTTATTCAAACAGAATAGTTTGGTCACTTATTAAAATTGCTATGGTACCCCTTATTTGCGGTGTCGGATACGAAGTTTTGCGTTTTTGCGGAAAACACGATAACCTGTTTACAAAAATTATTTCGGCGCCTGGTGTATGGGTACAGCGCATTACTACAAAAGAACCTGACGACAGTATGCTCGAAATCGCTATTGCCGCCTTGGGCGAGGTACTAAGCGACGAGGATAAAGAAAAATTCTTACCAAAAGTTCAGGCAGAGGAAACAAAAGAAAACAATGACGATATTTGAATGTTATCAGCAAACTAAAAAACTTTTAAAGGATGCAGGGATAGAAGACAGTTCCTTTGAAGCAAGACAAATTATAAGATACGTTACAAAACTTTCTAATAATGAAATAATCACCCACTATGCCGACAGTCTTGATATGCTAAAAGAAACTATGTGGAAATCGGTTGTATCACAAAGACTGACACATTATCCTTTACAGTACATTTTGGGTGAATGGAGTTTTTACGGTCTTAACTTTTTCGTGGGCGAGGGTTGTTTAATTCCTCGCGCCGATACCGAAACCCTTGTGGATACAGCCTTTGAGTTTATGAATAATCACCCAAAGGCAAAGGTGCTTGACCTTTGCGCAGGAAGCGGTTGTATTGGAATAACCATTGCCAACAGGTTTAAGGAAAGCACCGTTACTTTAGTTGAAAAATACGACGTTCCCTATTCCTATTGCGAAAAAAACATACACAAAAACAGTAGCGAAACGCTGTTTTTAGAAAAAGCGGACGTCTTTGATTACGTTCCTAAAGAAAAATGCGACCTTATCGTAAGCAATCCGCCCTATATAAATGCTCGCGATATGGAAAATTTAAGCATTGAAGTTTCAAACGAACCCGACAGCGCCCTTTACGGCGGTGAAGACGGACTTGATTTTTACAGAGTTATTCTTAAAAGATACCCTGAGTACCTAAACGACGGCGGTATGATAGCCGTAGAAGTAGGCTATGACCAAAGCCAAGCGGTAATTTCCCTTATGGAACAGGCGGGACTTAAAAATATTGGTACCGCACAGGACTTAAACGGCATACAAAGGGTCGTTTATGGGACAGTAACTCGGGTATAATGAATATACAATAAACCAAAAGGAGATAAATAGATATGGCAGAAGATAGAAGTAAAGCACTTGAAACGGCACTTGCCAATATTGAAAAACAGTTTGGTAAAGGCGCAATTATGCGTTTGGGCGAAAACGTAAATATGAAGGTTGACCATATTCCTACAGGTTCTTTAGGTCTTGACCTTGCGCTGGGTATAGGCGGTGTGCCAAAGGGAAGAATTATCGAGGTTTACGGCCCTGAATCTTCAGGTAAAACCACACTTGCACTTCACGTAGTTGCCGAGGCTCAAAAAATGGGCGGAACTGCTGCGTTTATCGACGTTGAACACGCACTTGACCCAAGTTATTCCGCTGCGCTTGGCGTTGATATTGATTCTCTTTTAGTTTCTCAGCCCGACACAGGTGAACAGGCGCTGGAAATTGCCGAAGCGTTAGTAAGAAGCGCCGCCGTTGACGTAATTATTATTGACTCTGTTGCAGCATTGGTTCCAAAAGCAGAAATCGAAGGAGATATGGGTGACAGTCACGTTGGTCTTCACGCAAGACTTATGTCACAATCCTTAAGAAAACTTACAGGCGCCCTTTCTAAATCTAACTGTACCGCAATTTTCATTAACCAGTTGCGAGATAAAATCGGAGTTATGTACGGTAGCAGTGAAACCACCACAGGCGGACGCGCCCTTAAATTCTATGCATCGGTACGAATTGACGTAAGAAGGGTTGAGTCCATTAAGGTTGGCGGTGAAGTAGTAGGTAACCGTACCAGAGCGAAAATTGTTAAAAATAAAATTGCTCCTCCCTTTAAAGAGGCTGAATTCGATATTATGTACGGAAAAGGTATTTCTAAAGAGGGCGAAATCGTTGATACCGGTCTTAAACTTGGTATACTTTCCCGTAGCGGCGCTTGGTTCTATTACGGCGAAACACGTATAGGTCAGGGCAGAGATAACGTAAAGCAGTTGCTTCTTGACAATCCTGAACTTATGAAGGAACTTGAAGAAAAAATTACCGATGCTATGATAGAAAAAACCTCTAAAACAGAAACAAAAGCAACAGTAGCAGCACCGGTTGCTTCAGAAGAACCCACCTTAGAAGAACCACGCAAACGCAAAAAGGTAAATATTGATATAGCGGTTGACGAATAATGAAAATTACCGAGATAATTCGCCGACGCGGTCATATAATTGAAATGCGTTTCGACGATGACACCTATATTAACCTTGATAAAAGTTTTTTTGAAACCCTGACTTTTAAAGTGGGTGACCAAATAACTGAAGATCAGGCTAATGACCTTGAAGACAGTTCTGATTTGATAAGATGCAAAAACCGCGCTTTTTACTATCTTTCAAACAGCAGTATAAGTGAAAAAAACCTGAGGGCAAAGCTTTTAAAAACGGGCTTTGCCCAATGGTGCGTTGAGCAGACTGTTAACAGGTGCAGACAACTCGGTTACATAAACGACGACAGTTTCGCCCTTCGTCTTAAAGAAAAATACGACGAAAACAATATTTCTAACCGCGCCGCCAAAGAAAAACTTATAAATTCGGGAATAAGCAGTGAAAAGGCAAAGGAAATATGTGTTTACGACAGTGATTTTGAACAAGAAAAAATCAAAAATTTATTAAATACTAAGTATAAAAACCGACTGTATGAAACGGAAGGCGTTAGAAAGGTGACAAACGCGCTGATTAGGGGCGGCTTTTCCTTTTCCGATATAAACAGTGTTATGAAACTGGAATTGTCCGGTTGTGAGGAGTAAAAAATGAAAAAAGTAGCAATGGTATCTCTTGGTTGCCCAAAAAATCAGGTTGATGCCGAAGTAATGCTTAAAAGTCTTAGTGACGCAGGTTTTATAATCGGCGCCGAAGAAGCTGAGGCAGATGCAATAATCATAAATACCTGCGGATTTATTGAAAGCGCCAAAGAGGAAGCAATAGAAAATATCCTTGAAGCCGCCGCCTATAAAAAAGACGGAAATTTAAAGGCGCTTATTGTAACGGGATGTCTTGCCGAAAGATATAAGGACGATATAACCGAGGAAATTCCTGAGGTTGACGTGGTTGTCGGCATTGGTTCAAATAAAGATATTGCAAAAATAGTAAATGACGCGATTGAAGGTAAAAAAGAAAATCATTACGGGCCAAAATCCGATTTAAACCTTGACGGCGAAAGAATTTTGGGCGGTTATCCCTTTACGGCATATTTAAAGGTTGCCGAGGGTTGCAATAACTGCTGTACTTACTGCGCAATTCCTTTAATACGCGGTAAAATGCGTAGCCGTACCATTGAAAGTTGCGTAAAAGAAGCCGAAAAGTTGGTTTTGGACGGCGTTAGAGAAATAGTTGTCGTAGCGCAGGACACTACCGCTTACGGTGAAGATTTGTACGGGGAAAGCAAACTGCCCGAACTTTTAACCGAACTTAGTAAAATCGAAAAACTTCGTTGGATTAGGGTTTTATATACCTATCCCGAAAGAATAACCGATAAACTTCTTGATACCATAAATAAAAACGAAAAAATCGTTAAGTATCTTGATATTCCCCTTCAGCACGTAAACGGTGATATTTTAAAACGAATGAACCGCAAAGGTGATGTAAAAAGCCTGACCGACCTTATTGAAAAAATAAGAAGTAAGGTAAAGGGAATAACCATTCGTACCACCTTTATTACGGGCTTTCCGGGTGAAACCGAAGAACAGTTCAGTGAACTTCATCAGTTTATAAAGGATACCCGTTTTGAACGTCTTGGTTGTTTTACCTATTCACCCGAAGAGGACACCATGGCGGCTACCTTTGATAATCAGATAGACGCGCAGACTAAAGAAGACCGAATGTCGCTTATTATGGATGATCAAATGGTAATTTCTGCCGAGAAAAATGAAGAAAAAATCGGCGAAACGGTGACCGTTTTGGTTGAAGGCTATGATGACTATCTTAAGTGCTATTTCGGAAGAACCCCCTTTGACGCGCCTGAGGTTGACGGAAAAATCTTTTTTTACGCAACCAGACCCCTTACCTTTGGAGAATTCGTTGAAGTAACTGTCAACGACTCAATAGAATATGATTTGTTAGGAGAAATGTGTGATGAATCTGCCCAATAAACTTACTGTACTTCGTATAATTTTAACCCCCGTATTTATGGCGCTTATGCTCATAGATTTTCCATGTCACTATTTGATTGCACTTATAGTTTTCGGTGTTGCAGCATTTACCGATATGCTTGACGGCAAAATTGCAAGAGCAAGAAATCTAGTTACCTCTTTCGGCAAATTCCTTGACCCGCTTGCCGATAAAATGCTTACAACATCGGCATTTTTAGGCTTTATTGCTCATAATATCGGTTGGCAAATTACTTGGGTAGTATTTATAGTACTTTTCCGTGAATTCCTTATTTCTTCTCTTCGTCTTATCGTTGTAAGCAGCGAAACCAAAAAGGTTATTGCCGCAAACATTTGGGGCAAACTTAAAACCGTAACACAAATTGCAGCAATCGTTTTGGGTATTGCATTTGCGCAACTTAAAGAATGGTTTTTTACCGACGGCGGACTTGTTGAAATGGGACTTGATATAGGCTTTAACGTAGTTCTTTGGGCGAGTACCATACTCTGTGTAATTTCGGGCGCAATTTATCTTTATCAAAATAAGGAATTTGTTAATACAACAAAATAATTGGCGTTAAAATACGCATACTACTTGCGGGTACTTGACAAAATACGGTTTAATGCATATAATATATAAAACAAAAGCGATGACTTGAGAAAAGTAGTTGCCTTTGGCTCCAACAGGGAGTATGCCTCACCGACTGAAAGGGCATACGGGTAAGCGAAGATAACGAATTGCGCTCAACGAGTTGACAGGGGGAACTAAAGTATCCTTGTCCGTATAACTGCGTTAAAGTTTTAAAGATATAAAACGGAGTGGAACCGCGAACTTTCGCCTCTGATATTGCTATGCAATATTAGGGGCTTTTATTATTCCTGCTTTAAAGGAGAGAAAAATATTGTTTAAAAGAATAAGAGAAGACATACGCGCGGTAAAGGAACGCGATCCGGCTGCAAGAGGTTGGTTTGAAATATTATTCCTTTATCCAGGTGTAAAGGCAATTCGAATGCACCGTTGGTCGCACTTTTTTTATAAACACGGTTTTAAATTTATAGCAAGATGGATTTCACAGGACTGCGTTAGAAAAACCGGTATTGAAATTCACCCCGGCGCCACTATCGGCAGACGCCTTGTTATTGACCACGGTGTAGGCATTGTTATAGGCGAAACCACCGAAATAGGCGACGACGTGCTTATTTATCAGGGTGTAACCCTTGGCGGTACGGGTAAAGATACGGGCAAACGTCACCCGACTATAGGTAATAATGTAATGATAAGCGCAGGCGCAAAGGTGCTCGGCCCCTTTAAAGTAGGGGATAATTCACGAATTGCCGCAGGCGCCGTAGTGCTTGAGGAAGTGCCCCCCGACTGTACCGTCGTGGGCATACCTGCAAGAGTGGTTCGTCAAAAGGGCGAAAAGGTTCAGCCCCTTGACCAGATACACGTTCCCGACCCTATTGCGCAAGAAATTTGCAGACTAGAACAACGTATTAAAGAACTTGAAGAGAAAGGAATTCGATAGTTATGAAAATATTTAACACCTTAACCAGAGAAAAACAGGAATTTATTCCAATTGATGAAAATGAAGTAAAAATTTATGCTTGCGGACCTACCGTATATAACTTTATCCATATAGGTAATGCTCGTCCTCTTTGCGTTTTCGACGTTTTGCGCAGATATCTTGAATGGCGCGGAGTTAACGTAAAATACGTTCAAAACTTTACCGATATTGACGATAAACTTATTAAAAAGGCAAATGAAGAGGGTATAACCGTACCCGAAGTGGCAGAGCGTTATATAAAAGAGTTCCGTACCGATTCTGACGGACTTAACGTAAAACCTGCTTCGGTTCATCCAAGAGCAACCGAAAATATTGATGAAATAATTTCTATTATCGAAAGCCTTATTGAAAAAGGTTTTGCTTATGAATCGGGCGGTGACGTATACTATAGAGCCAAAAAGTTCAAGGAATACGGAAAACTTTCCCATCAGCCCCTTGAAGACCTTGAATCAGGCGCAAGAATTGCAGTAGGCGAAATTAAAGAAGACCCCATGGACTTCTGCCTTTGGAAAGGCGCAAAACCGGGCGAACCCAAATGGGATTCTCCTTGGGGCGAGGGCAGACCCGGTTGGCATATTGAATGTTCCGCTATGTCTTGCAGATATCTTGGCAAAACCATAGATATTCACTGCGGCGGTCAGGACCTTATCTTCCCCCATCATGAAAATGAAATAGCCCAAAGCGAAGCCGCCAACGGTCAGGAATTTGCTCGTTATTGGATGCACAACGGCTTTATTAACGTTGATAACCGCAAAATGAGTAAGTCGCTGGGCAACTTCTTTACCGTTCGTGACGTTGCCGAAAAATTCGGATACGAACCTATCCGTTACCTTATGATTTCTTCACACTACAGAAGCCCCATTAACTACTCGATTGATATTATCGAACAGGGAAAGAGCGCCCTTGAGCGTCTTTATAACTGCCGCGACAGAATTGATTTTGCCCTTGAACACGCTCAAGACGGCGGAGAAATTCCTGCCTTTATTGAAGTTCGCAAAAATGAATTTATTAACGCTATGGAAGACGACCTTAATACCGCAGATGCACTTGCAGCAGTGTTTACTCTTGCAAAGGATATAAATATGGCAATTGACGCAGGGGCGCAAAAGGTTTCTCTTAATGCTATGGCAGAACTTTTTGACGAACTGACAGGCGTATTAGGTTTCCTTTATAACCGCAAAAATGATAGTATAGATGCAGAGGTTGAAGAACTTATTGCAAAACGTACTCAGGCAAGAAAAGAAAAGAATTTTAAAGAAGCCGATGCTATAAGGGATAAACTAAAAGAAATGGGTATCATATTAGAGGATACTCCCCAAGGTGTAAAATGGACCAGAGCATAAATATAAAAAAGGAGCCCCTGGATAGAAAAGGGGCTTTCCTTTATGTATCAAAACATCACGCTTTCGGTACCGATGCGCTTTTACTTGCAAACTTTGCAAATGCTAAAAAAAAGGATGCCTACGTTGACCTTGGAACAGGTTGCGGAATAATTCCGTTTGCTTTATTAAGGGACGAAAAAATCCAAAAGGCCATAGGCGTTGATATAAGCGACGAGGCAATTTTTCTTGCAAAAAAAACGGCAACCGAGCGAAATTTAACCGATAAAATTACTCCCATACTTGCCGATTTAAAGGATTTACCAATGGAACTTAAAACAGGTAAATTTACGCTGGTTACTTGCAATCCGCCCTATTTTGCCGACGGTTCGGGGATAAAAAATCCCGACGGTATCGAGGCAACGGCGCGTCACGAAACCGACTGCACCATTGACGACGTGCTTGACGCCGCCTTTAAAATGCTTAATACGGCAGGGCGTCTTTGCATCTGCCACCGCCCCGAAAGGCTTACCGAAATTTTAAGCAAAATGAGTGAAAAGAAAATCGAACCAAAAAGAATACGTTTTGTTTGTCAGCGTTTTTCACTACCGCCCTTTTTGGTGCTTATTGAGGGCAAAAAATGTTCTAAAGCGGGGCTCAAAATAATGCCTACGCTGTCCCTTACCGAATGTGAACAAGAGGTTCGCGACATTTACGGCGATTACAAAGAGGGATATAAATTATATTGACTTTTTGTGCATAATTATATATAATAGGTTGGTATGTATAAATAATTTTTTATGAGGTGTTCAAGATGGCTAAAGCAATTAAACTTACCGAGGAAGGTCTCAAAAAATTACAGGACGAGTTAGAAAACTTAAAAACTCAGGGCAGAACCGATATTGCTGAAAAAATCAAGGTTGCCAGAGGCTATGGTGACCTGTCCGAAAACAGCGAATACGATGAAGCAAAAAATGAACAGGCTAAAATTGAAGCAAGAATAGTTGAACTTGAAGGAATGCTCAAAAACGTTGAACTTATTGCCGAAAAGAAGAGCGCGGGTAAAACCGTTACAGTTGGCAGTAAAGTAAAGGTTCTTGACGTAGAATTTGACGAGGAAATGACCTTCCGTGTAGTAGGCAGCGCCGAGGCAGATCCCGGTAACGGTCTTATTTCCGATGAATCTCCCGTAGGTAAGGTACTTCTTGGTAAAAAGGTTGGCGAAACCGTAAAAGCAGAAACCCCCGACGGTGAAATTGAATTTAAAATTGTTGCTATTTCTAAATAAGAGGACTGATAAAGATGTCAGAAAATAACGTACAAAATCAAGTGGTTGAAGAACAGGACTTAAACGAAATACTAAAGGTTCGCCGTGAAAAACTTGCAAACTTGCAGGAACAGGGTAAAGATCCTTTTGAAATAACCAAGTACTCTGTTACCGGCAACTCTAAGGATATAAAGGAAAGTTACGTTGAGGGCGAAGAAAAAACCTATAACGTAGCAGGTAGAATTATGTCCCGCCGTATTATGGGTAAAGCAAGTTTCTTCCATATTGCCGATGCAACAGGTACTATCCAGTGCTACATAAGACGTGATGACGTTGGCGAGGAAGATTACGCTGCATTCAAAAAAATGGACATTGGCGATATCGTTGGTGTTGAAGGCTTTTCTTTCGTTACCAAAACCGGCGAGGTTTCTTTGCATACAAAGGCTATAATACTTTTGGCAAAGTCTCTTTTACCGCTTCCCGAAAAATTCCACGGTCTTACCAATAACGACCTTCGTTTCCGTCAGCGTTACGTTGACCTTATTATGAACCAAGACGTTAAACGTAACTTCATTATCCGTTCTCAGTTTATTAAATTTATGAGACGTTACCTTGACGATATGAATTATATCGAGGTTGAAACTCCCGTGCTTAACACCATTGTTGGCGGTGCTGCTGCGCGTCCTTTCGTTACACATCACAATACTCTTAACATTCCTATGTATATGAGAATTGCTACCGAACTTCCCTTAAAGCGCCTTATTGTCGGCGGTATGGATAGGGTTTACGAAATCGGCAGAATTTTCCGTAACGAAGGTATGGACCCCAAACACAACCCCGAATTTACCACAGTTGAACTTTATCAGGCTTATGCCGATTTCCACGATATGATGGATATTGCCGAAGGCATTATTTCGGGCGCCGCAAAGGAAATTCACGGCACCTATGAAGTAGAATGGCTTGGTGAAAAAATCGACCTTACTCCCGGTTGGCGCAGACTTACTATGGTTGATGCCGTTAAGGAATATGCAGGTGTTGACTTTGGCGCAATTACTGATGATGCCGAGGCTGTTAAGGCTGCCGAGGCTATTGGTGTAGAACTTGCCGAAACTGCCGATAAAACTTGGGGTAACGCACTATACGCTTGTTTTGACCAGAGAGTTGAAGAAAAACTTATTCAGCCTACATTTATTACAATGTATCCTGTTGAAGTTTCTCCTCTTACAAAGGCTTCTCCCGCTGATCCAAGACTGACCGAACGTTTTGAACTTTTCGTTTGCCATAGCGAACTTGCAAACGCATATTCCGAACTTAACGATCCTATCGTTCAGCGTCAGCGTTTTGAAAAGCAACTTGAACTCAGAGAACGCGGCGACGACGAGGCAGAAATGCTTGATGAAGATTTCCTTACCGCTATGGAATACGGTATGCCCCCCACAGGCGGTATGGGTATCGGTATCGACAGAGCCGTAATGCTCCTCACCAACTCCGACTCCATAAGAGAAGTAATCCTCTTCCCCACAATGAAGCCGTTAGACTAAAATTAAAGGACTATGACCGAAAAGTCATAGTCCTTTTTGATTAACAGATGTATTTTAGACACCGCCCGTTAATACTGCCATCATTCCGCCACACGCAAGATACAAGAATGTATCAATTACAAAAAATACAATAAACCAAATCCATTTTTTGCCGATGATTTTTTTGAAATCTTCATTTCTTTTTTCGGAAAAGTAAAACGATAAACCTAATACAACAGTTAATATGCCTGTAGGATTAAGCATCCAACCAGGAATTGCGAGCATACCTAAACTGAAAAATTTATATATTCCCAAATAATGGTTTATTGCAAAGCATACAGTAGAGAAAACACAGGAAAATATATAGATACTTTGTAAAATGATTGAGATTTTTAACCATTTAATTGTTTTCATATATAAAACCCCTTTCAGAAACTTTTTATTCATTATATCATAAATCATTTAAAATGGAAATGTTTTGTAAAAATATAAGTTTTGGGCCATTTTTTAGACCATTTCAGAGGTATGATATGTGTGGGAAAGGTAATTTGAGGTAAGATAATTTTTTGAGAGTAAAACTGCAGTAATTAAAACGAGTAGGAAAAATCACGAAAAAGCAAGATGAGGTAAGATATTTTACTTTTGATTATGAAGCCATTTCATACTCCCCACAATGAAACCCTTGGACTAAATAACAAGTTATAAGAACTTATAAGAAGATATAAGAACTTATCTATTTCTTCTTACCACAGTTTAATCAAAAAAGGACTATGGAATTTCCATAGTCCTTTTTGTTTATTTAATCTCTTGTTCCAAAGCATCAAATTCTTCGGTGCTGAAGAATTCGCCAAGGGTGATTTCAAAGGCATCACATAATTTTTTAATTGTTACTGTTCCCGGATTTTTGCTCTCACCGTTTAAAATACTTTTTATAGTGGCTTGCGGTACGGCTGCTAAATTACTAAGACCGTTAGGCGTTATGCCACGTTCTTTGCAAAGTTCTCGAATACGAATTGCAATTGTTTTAGCAGTATCCATTATTGCCACCTCCGGTTGATTTATCACTAATATGATAACCGAAATTAACTTTCTCTATTAGTGATACTTCACTAACGCTAAAATTTGTGTTATACTAGTGATATATAACTAACCAAGGGGGTGTTGCGATGACTTGTATGTTTTTGGGGCATAGGGATTGTTTTGATTTAGAACCAAAGGTTTTGCAGACTTCTATTGAAGAACTTATTAAAAAGGGTGTTAATAACTTTTACGTTGGGCATCAGGGGTATTTTGACAGTATGGTTTTTTCTGTTTTAAAAACCTTAAAAGAAAAATATATGCAAATAACGTTTTTCGTGGTACTTGCATATATGCCGACCGTTAAGGAAGAAAATAATTATTATGGTGAATATAGCATATATCCTGACGGCATTGAAAATGCGCCTAAAAGATTTGCTATTGAAAGACGAAACAGTTGGATGATAGCAAGGTCGGATATTTGCCTTTGCTACGTTGCGCATACATGGGGTGGCGCCTATAAATTTGCTAAAAAAGCCAAAAATAAAGGACTTACGATTTTTAATCTTGCTCAGTTAGAAATATAACCCCCTTGTATAGAAAAAGCAGACAGGCGCTTATTAAAATACCTCCTACAATGTCTGTAAACCAATGCACCCCGCTAATAAGCCGTCCTACCACCATAAAAATTGTAAAAGAATATATTAAAAAGGATAATATTATTTTAAAGGTTTTGTTTTTTATGCGACTGTTAAACTGCATAAGAGCCGTTAGCATAAAAGATAAGGAAAGTATTGTTGTGGACGACGGATAGGAAACTTCTAAAAAGCCGTTTATAAGAATTGGTCGGTAGTTGATTATAATCGAGTTAAAAAGCATATAAATTAAAAAGGTGATTATATAAAAAGCGCCTAAAACCAAAAGGCTGAAATCAACCTTTTTTATACTGCCTTGTTTTATCCACTCAATAAGTCCTAAAACGGCAAAACCTAAGCATATAAAAACGGGAATTAAACCTAACCAGTCGGTAATAAGGTAAAGGCTTAAATGGACGCCGAAAAGATTATGCAAAAAGCCGTTAATAGTAGAAAAGCCGACGATGGTACCGTTGACACCGATGGGGCTTTTGTCAACAAAAAGTAAAAGAATAGTTAATAAAGTAAAAAGAATAAAAGAAATCAGCGCGTAATAAAAATTTTTGATTGATTTTTTGTGCATAAAAATACCTGCCTTTCATTTTAATTTTAAAGGCAGGTATAATTTTTTAAAAGAAACTAAATTTCACGTTGCGGTATTTTTAGTGTATGCTTATGATAAATAGTACTTTTATTATTAAAAATATGAATAAAAGGGAAGCGGCGTAGGGTTGAAGAGCAAGGATAAACAAAAGGGCGGTTAAAGAGGTTAAAAAAAGAGATAGTTTGGTTTTGTATTTATCCCAAAAAAGAAGGAGTTCGTCATTTATAATAAGCGTTAAAAGTCCGCAAAATATAATGCTTAAAACTAAAACGAAAAAACCGATTTTAAGATATAAAGAAATGTTATTTAATTGTAAAAGAGAGACTACGTTTAAAGAAGCGTTTTGAAATTGTCTGAAAAAGGGGAGAAAAAACAGCATAACGGCGCTTAAATCAAGCAAGCCGAATATCCGTTTTTTAAAAGAAAGTTCTTGTTTTTTGCCCGATTCTTCGGCAACGGTCAGCAATTCGTCCTTTGAAAGCAGTTCATCAACGGTAACGCCAAAAAAATTTGCAATGGCTTTTAAAGAATCAATAGCAGGGTAACCTCTGCCGGACTCCCATTTTGAAATGGCGGTACGAGAAACGAAAAGTATTTCGGCAAGTTCTTCTTGGGTTAAACCTTTTTTCTTTCGCATGTTTTGTAATTTTTCGTTAAATTCCATAACAACACTCTTTCGATTAGTTTTAATAAATTATACCATACTCAAAATTATTCCACAATAAAACCACGTGATACTTTTAGTATCATAAAAAATCCCAATCCTAAAATTAGAAAAGGGGAATTTTGGAGCAGCGTACCAAGCGCCTTCAACGTTAATAAAGAAATCGTTATAATCGTAGGTAGCGTTAATGTTTTTAGCCGCTTGGCAACCCTTTTTGGCATCAGCGGGATTAAGAGACAAAGGTTTTTCGGATGCAAATTATTTTACGCGGTGTTTTATATCTCATTTCGGTTTTCCGCCAACAAAGTACATAAAAACTCAAAAAAACCCCAAAATGTTTGTTTTTGTAATGCAATTGTGGTTTTATTTGTAATTGATACAAAATTAATTATGTGTTATAATAGTGATAATAATAACTATTAGGAGGAAATTTTATGAAAAAGATTTTAAGCATTATACTGGCATTAATACTGACTCTTTCGCTTTTCGGCGGAGTAATATCGGCTAATGCCGCATCTACTTCTTTTGAAACAGATTTTAGCAGCTTTACTTCTACAGAGTGTTTTAAAAAGATTTATGATTCGGATGGTAAAGAGATTGTCGGCAAGTTTGCGTTTAATATAACCGAAGACGGTCTTCGTTATAAGCGCGAAGCTAACGAAGTTTTTTATAACCCAAGCGGTGGTGACAGAACTACCCTTGGTGGTCATAAGGCTTTCCCCGTAAGCAAAACCGGTAAAGCGGGCAACACTATTTATGAAGTAACTGCTCATACCTGCTATAAAATTGAACTTACTTATAACTGCACAGTTTTAAGTCAAGGCGCTACCATAGTATTGACCGCTGCTTTTTCTCAGGGCGGAAATGCCGACGTAGCTACCAACGGCAAAGCTGCAAACATAAAGACAACCGAAAAAATCGGCTCTAACAAAAATGCGACCATAGACAAAACGGGAAGCGCAACTATAGTGGGCTATTTTACCACAGGCGAATTGGCAAAAGACGGCTCTTCCGTTTATAACAGACTTTACGTTTTGCTTGGCTCAACCGATAAATCAGACGTTGATATAACCCTTACTTATTTAAAGGTTACACCTATGTCTAAAATAATCGTGCATGACGTAAATTCGGGTGTTGATACCTATTATTACGGCGCATCCGGTGAAAAATTTGCTTTACAAGAAGAGGCAGTTGACGAAAAGTATCTGATTTCTTCAAAGGTTATCCTTTCTAAAAAGGCAAGTACTCTTTATAAAGAAGAAACCTTAGAAACCGTAGTAGGTAATCCTGTGTTCCTTGACGGTCAGGACGTTACTTATTACGTTGCAAACGAAAACGTTACTTTGGAAAATCAAGAAGTATTCTGCGGTTTTGATGATTATGTATTAAGAAAAGATATAAAAAATCAAACCAACATAGGCTTTAAAACTTTAAGTCAGGCTATTCCCGAAAATGCGCAAATCAGTAACCAAACTGCTTATACCGGCGAAAAATCTTTAAAAATAGTAACTGAAAATGCTGATGAAAGCGTTATATACATAGGTAACGGTTATGAATTAAGCAACGGCGCAACCTATCGCTTAACACTTCGCTACCGCGCAGAAAATACTGAAAATGCCGGTGCTGTTACTTTTGCTTTTACATCGGGTAACGATGCATTTACCATACAAAAGGGCGAAAATCTTACACAAAATACTTTGTCAATTTCAAAAGAACAGTTAAACGACGGTACCATTTGGAAATCGGCAGAACTTTACTATACTCCTAACGTAACCGCTGAAAATAAAGAAATTTATCTTGCACCCGTACTCAGCGTTGAATCTACCGATGCAGTTATACTTTATGTTGATACCCTTATAATAAGTAAGGTAGTATCAAGCGGCGGAACTTCTATACTTAAAAATGAAAACGATACTCAGGCACTCCGTTTTTATTTCAATTACGATTTAAAAGATGAAAATATAGTTACCGATACAAAATCTAAAAAGATAGAAAAACGCGGTGTTTTATATGCATCGGCAGAAAATATTTCAGACCAGTCTCAGTTGAATCTTGAAAACGATAGCGTATTTAAAACCGAAATAACCGATTTAAGTTCTTGTTGGGATTACGACCAACTTAGCGGGAAAACCACATTTAGCGCATATCTTAAAGATATAAAAGAAAAATATTTTGACAAAAATTTGATTATTAGGGGCTATGTTGTGTTGAGTGACGGTACGGTTTACTATAGCGAAGTTTTAAATGAAAGCGTTAACAGTGTAAAGGAAAAACTTAACGCAAAAGATATGTATTATGAAATTGTTGACGTGGGGGAAGAATATAAAGATATTTATGTTTATATTCCTACAAGCGACATATCGGGAAAATATTATATTCGTTATAATTTCTGTTACACAAATAGCGAACAGGATTTAGTGGCGGCTAACAAAGCCAATAGCGGCAATAATCAGGAAACATATCGAATTAAAGGTGCATATCTTACCGAAAAAACCGGAGATACCTTTACTGTTAAAATGCAAGGTGTTCTTCACGAAGGCGAACTCGAACTTGCTATAAAAGAAAGAGGCGCGGTTGATTTTATCGGCGGTTACCACGGCGACGAAATTATGAAATATGCAAAACTTTACGTTGACGGTGAACAAATAACCATAAACGGTCAAACAAAGGGCTTAACACCTTGTAAAGAAATCACTTTTGAAACCGATACAACAATGTATAGATGCGCTTCAGGTACTGCCGAAAATCTGAAAGGTACTGCAGTATGCGAACATTATCTTAACTATAAAATCAATAGCAAAAACGGAATAATCATAGACCAAAAGGTTACGTGGTTGGTTGATAACTTTAAAAACGACGTTCCTATGGTATGTATGTTTACAATAGGCAGATACACAAACGGTATAAAAATTACCGATACCGTTGAGTATTATAAATGGGACGGCAGTTACATTGATACTGTAGATGCGACAGGTTACGGCCCCGGCGCTGAAGGTACTGTCCGTTCTTCCTATCACGGTCCTGCTTATGCAGTTGCTTACAGTAAAGAAAGCGGATTTAAAGCAAAGGTTGGTTATAAAATCACATCGGGTCTTACCGATACGTTTGAAAACAAAGTATGGATAAGAAGTTACAACGATAACAAGGTATACTATATGACCAATGGCGGAAAAACCAGCCAAATCGGTGAAGTTTGGGAATGGACCAATTACTTTAATTTCGATTACGTAGAAAAATAAACAAAAAAACTGTCCGAAATAAAAATTCGGGCAGTTTTTTTATTTATGTGCTTGAATATAACTTAAGTGTGGGATATAATTAGTAGGTAAAATTTTTAAAAGGTGGTTTATTTATGTTTTGTACAAATTGCGGAAAAGAAGTAACAGAGGGCGCATCATTTTGCTCCAATTGCGGCGCAAAGGTTTTAGTTCCCGTAAAACCTGCTTATGAAGTGGCACCCGTAGCAGTAGAAGAACCTAAGGCAGAAGCACCAAAGACAGAAACTCCTGCTTACGAAGTGGCGCCGATAGTTGATATTCCCGTTGAGGAAACTCCTGTTGTTCCTGCATACGAAGTTGCACCCTTAGCGGTAGAAGAACCTAAGGTTGAAGAACCCGTTTACATTCCCGAACCTGTGGCACAGCCTGTAGAACAGCCTGTTTACGTGCCCGATTATCAGCAGACCGATGATGTTAAAAATAACGGCCGTGTAAGTTTTGGCAAAGCAATTGCGCTTTTGTTTACAAATATTGTAAACTTTACAGGAAAGGCTTCTCGCAGCGAATTTTGGTTTGGTTATTTGTTTACCGGACTTGTAGTTCTTGGCGCAATGATTATAAATTACGGTTTAGGAATTTTTTCTAGTTTTGCAGTTGCTTTACCCACTATTTCCCTTTCGGTAAGACGTATTCGTGATACCGGCAAAAATTGGAATTACATATTTATGGGCTTTATTCCTATTGTTGGAGCAATCCTTCTTATAATTAATTTCTGCAAGGATACCGATAGCGAGAAGGAGTAAAAAATGAAAAGAATTATTGCTTTAATTATTACATTTATTATGGTTTTTACCCTTTGCGCTTGTGGCGGAAAGGGAAATAATCTTAAAACCGAAAACGGATTCATTTTTAAGGGAAGCAGTTCCACCGTTAACACCGTTCCTATGGGCGTCCCCGAAACAAAACTTAATGCATCGGATATATATGCAAAACTTGAATATACCGAGCAAATGTTTTTTGGCATTTATAGCCTTTTGGGCGGGGATGCAGCTGAAGAAAAATTCGGCGCCGAAACAAATTACGTAAAATTTACCCACTGTGGTGAAGAAATCGAAATTTCTGCCGTTCCTATGTGTCTTGAAAGCGGTAAAAATACCCTTAATCATATGGTTTATGATATTAATGGTTATAACTGGACACGCGTTCATTTTATGCGCAACTACGGAACCAACGTAGGTCTTGATACTATGCTTTGCGCCTATACGGTTGAGGGCAATAAACTTATTTTAAAACCTCTTGAAAAGTTTGAGGCAGATAAGGACAATAAAACCATTGAGTACGCCTTTAACGAAAATACCCTTGAATACACCTTTGCTTTTAAAGGCAGACATTTAACCCTTTCAAACGGCGATACCAGCGTTGATATTATGTGCGGACTTGATGCGTACAGCGAAAAGGACCATTTGTATATTGACAATTATCTTTCCGAAAACAGTGAGGCGTTAGACGGAATTGATAATATAACCTTTAGATATTCTCCCGATGACGATATGTCAAGAATGTATTTTGAGGGTGTTGACGGCGAACAGGTTTACGACGGAATTGCCGAAATGACCGAAGACGGTCTGTTTACCTTTACGGTTCCGTGGGTAAACGGCACCAAGACCTATCAGTACGTATATTTTCTTTGCGGTGACGACGGAATAGTTCTTACCGACGGTGAAAATAATTACTATTATAACGACAGTTACTCTGACAGAATAAGAGGTTCTCTTTCCGATTACGTGACAGAAGACCAGACAGGCACACTCGATGCGCTCAGCGACGCTCAGATAGAGGCTATATATAAGAAAAAAGAAAATCTTATGGATGACCTTGTTTCTGCCTTTGAAAAAGAGGGTATTACCGTAACGGCAGACGAAAAAACAGGCGAACTTGCCCTTGACTCCTCGGTACTTTTCGGCGGTGACTCGGCAGTACTTACCGATAAGGGTAAAGAATTTTTAAATAAATTCGTAGCCGTTTATTCGTCGGTTATATTTAACGAAAAATACCAAGGCTTCGTAGCAAAAACTCTTATAGAAGGTCACGTTGCTCCCGTTTCGGGCGTTTCTTACGACGAAGGTATGCCTTTCTCGAAACAAAGGGCTAATACGGTTAAAGATTACTGCGAAAGTAAGGATGAAAAACTTGCCTCTACCTTAGAAGCGGTTGGCTACTCCAACAGTAAACCCGTTAAAGATAAAAACGGCAAGGTGGATATGGCGGCATCGCGCAGAGTTTCCTTTAGATTTATAATAAATATAAGTCAGTAAAATCAAAAGGGTTCAGATAATGCTAAAACGATTACTTTTAATATTTTTAACCTTAATAATTCTTTGCTCGTTTTCGGGTTGCTTTCAAAACGGTGAGGATATTAAGGAGGATATAGGTTCTTCTTCGGCAGAGGAAAAGGTATCAAGTGAGGATGCTTTAAGCAGTGTTCCGTCTTCTACCTCTTCGTCGCAACAGGAAAAACCTGAAGAAAAACCCCAGGAAAAACCTCAAGAAAAACCTCAAGAAAAACCTGAAGAAAAACCTCAAGAAAAACCTCAAAGAGATAAAAAACTCGTTGTTATTGATGCGGGACATCAGGCAAAGGGCAATTACGATAAAGAGCCCGTCGGTCCGGGCGCTACAAATAAAAAAGCCAAGGTGTCCAGCGGTACTCGTGGTGTTGAAACTAAGATTTACGAATACGTGCTTAATCTTGACGTTGCCTTTAAACTTAAAGCGGAACTTGAAAGCAGAGGCTACGAGGTTATTATGGTGCGAACCTCTCACGACGTAAATATAAGTAACTCCGAGCGCGCGGCGGTCGCCAATAACGCTTATGCAGATGCTTTTATAAGGATTCACGCTAACGGAAGCGAGGATTCTGCGCGTCAGGGCGCAATGACTATTTGTCAGACCAAAAATAATCCCTATAACTCAGAACTTTATGCTGAGAGCAAGGCTTTGTCACAGTGTGTTCTTGACGGAGTTGTAAATGCATCGGGATGTAAACGTGAAAAGGTATGGGAAACCGATACCATGAGTGGTATAAATTGGTGCAAGGTGCCTGTAACCATTGTTGAAATGGGTTACATGAGCAATCCTGAGGAAGACCGACTTCTTGCCACCGAAGAATACAGACTTAAAATGGCAAAGGGCATTGCAGACGGAATTGATAAATATTTTGAAAACTAAAAGGCGGGAAACCGCCTTTTTGTTTTTTGCCGAAAGACAAAAAATATTGTCGAATAGTGAAAAAGACGAAAATTTACATTCGTATTTGTATAAAACGGATAAAATAAAAATATTTTGTGTTTGCCTATTGCTTTTTACACTATATATGGTATAATGATAAGGCTCAACAAATATGGGGAATAGGGGTCCCCATTTTTAGATATACAACATATAGTGGTTGATGAAAAATAAAAACGGAGGTAAACGCAATGAAAATTATTAAGAGAAGCGGTAGAGAAGTAGATTTTGACGCGGCTAAAATTGTTACCGCTATTACAAAGGCTAACGAAAGTGTTGTTAGCAGTGAACGTATGACCCCAATTCAAATTAAACGTATTGCCGAAGACGTTGAGATGGCTTGTATGAACGTCAACAGAGCATTAAGCGTAGAAGAAATTCAAGATATGGTAGAAGACCAAATTATGAATCAACGCGCTTTTAGTGTAGCAAGAAGTTATATTACTTACCGTTATACTCGTGCGCTTATTCGTAAGTCCAACACTACCGACGAACAAATTTTAAGCCTTATTGAATGTAATAATGAAGAGGTTAAACAGGAAAACAGTAACAAAAACCCCACCGTTAACTCGGTACAGCGTGACTATATGGCAGGTGAGGTTAGTAAGGATATTACCAAGCGTTTGCTTTTGCCTAAAGATATTGTAGAGGCGCACGAACAGGGTATCATCCATTTCCACGATGCCGACTATTTTGCGCAACATATGCACAACTGTGACCTTGTAAACCTTGAAGATATGCTTCAGAACGGTACGGTTATCAGCGGTACTCTTATTGAAAAACCCCACAGTTTTTCTACCGCTTGTAACATTGCTACCCAGATTATTGCACAGGTTGCTTCCTGTCAGTACGGTGGACAGAGTATTTCTCTTACACACCTTGCTCCCTTCGTTGAAATAAGCCGTCAAAAGATAAGAAGTATGGTAAAGGACGAATATGCCGAAGCAGGCGTTTCCCTTGACGGTAATCAGATTGACGCCATTGCTGAAAAGAGACTTCTTGAAGAAATTCGCAAGGGCGTTCAAATGATACAGTATCAGGTTGTTACCCTTATGACCACCAACGGTCAGGCTCCTTTCGTTACTGTATTTATGTATTTAGGCGAAGCAAAGGACGAACGCACAAAGGCTGACCTTGCACTTATTATTGAAGAGGTACTTCAGCAACGCGTACAGGGTGTTAAGAATGAAAAGGGCGTATGGATTACCCCTGCATTCCCCAAACTTATTTACGTTCTTGAAGAAGACAATATTAAGGAAGACAGCAAATATTGGCATCTTACCGAACTTGCTGCTAAATGTACCGCAAAGCGTATGGTTCCTGATTATATTTCTGAAAAGATTATGCTTGCCAATAAAGTTGACAAAAACGGCAACGGTAACTGCTACACCTGTATGGGTTGTCGTAGTTTCCTTACTCCCTTTGTTGATGAAGACGGAAATCCCAAATACTACGGCCGTTTCAATCAGGGCGTTGTAACCGTAAACCTTGTTGATATTGGTCTTTCTGCTCAAAAAGATTTAAACGAATTCTGGAATATATTTGATAAGCGTATGGAACTTTGCCATAGAGCATTACAGTGCCGTCACGAGCGTCTTACCGGTACTCTTTCCGATGCAGCGCCAATTCTTTGGCAACACGGCGCGCTACTTCGTCTTAAATCGGGCGAAACTATCGATAAATATCTCCACGGCGGTTATTCTACCATTTCTCTTGGCTATGCAGGTCTTTGGGAATGTGTATACGCTATGACCGGTAAAAAACTTACCGAACCCGAGGGCGAAGCATTCGGTCTTGCTATTATGAAAAAACTTAACGAATATACTGCTAAGTGGAAGGCAGCCGAAAATATTGACTATAGCCTTTACGGAACTCCTCTTGAAAGTACAACATATAAGTTCGCAAAGGCGCTTCAAAAGCGTTTTGGAATCATTAAGGATATTACCGATAAGAGTTATATTACCAACTCCTATCACGTTCACGTTACCGAACCTATTGATGCATTCGAGAAATTGGAACTTGAAGCAAAATTCCAAGCACTTTCTCCCGGTGGTGCTATTTCTTACGTAGAAGTGCCCAATATGCAAAATAATATTGAGGCAGTTCTTGAGGTTATGAAGTTTATATACGATAATATTATGTATGCTGAACTTAACACCAAGAGCGACTTCTGTCAGTGTTGCGGTTTTGACGGCGAAATTGAAGTAACCGAAAATGAAGACGGAAAACTTATTTGGAAGTGTCCCAACTGCGGTAACGTTGACCAAACCAAGATGAACGTTGCAAGACGTACCTGCGGTTATATTGGTACTCAGTACTGGAATCAGGGACGTACTCAAGAAATTAAAGAAAGAGTGCTTCATTTATAATATGTATTACGGTGAACTTAAAAAGCGTGATATTGCTAACGGCTTAGGCGTAAGGGTTGCCCTTTTCGTTTCGGGCTGTACAAATCATTGCGAAGAATGTTTTAACCGTGCAACCTGGGATTTTAACTTTGGAAAACTTTATACGCAAAGTACCGAAGACGAAATTGTTGAGGCATTACGCCCCGACTATGTTCGGGGCTTTTCTCTTCTTGGCGGAGAACCTATGGAACCTAAAAATCAGCCCCAGTGCCTTAAACTTTTAAAGCGCATAAAAAAAGAACTTCCAAATAAGGACGTTTGGTGCTATACGGGATTTACCTATGAGGAACTTCTTGAAAATGGAAGTTACGCCAATACAGAGAATACCGGCGAAATGCTTTCTTTAATTGACGTTATGGTTGACGGAAGATTTGAAAAAGATAAAAGAAACTTAATGCTTAAATTCAGGGGCAGTGAAAATCAACGACTTATTGATATGAATGCCACAAGAGAAAAAGGCGAAGTGGTTCTTTTAAATCTTTAGGAGAATAATATGGAAATTAAAATTAAAAAACTAAATGAAAAAGCAGTTTTACCAAGTCGCGGCAGCACGGCAGCAGCAGGTTATGACCTTTATGCTTGTTTAGAGGCAGAAAGCGTCGAAATTGCACCACATACCACCGTAAAAATCGGAACAGGACTTAGTATAGCCGTTCCCGACGGATATTTCGGCGCAATTTTTGCGCGAAGCGGTCTTGCCGCAAAAGAGGGCCTTCGTCCCGCAAACTGCGTTGGTGTAGCAGATTCGGACTATAGAGGCGAATATATCGTTGCCCTTCATAACGACGGCGACGTTGCCCGTACCGTTAAAAACGGCGATAGAATTGCTCAACTTGTTATAATGCCCTTTTTGTCGGTAGAGTTTAACGAAGTAGCCGAACTTGACGAAACCGAGCGAGGCGCAGGTGGATTTGGTTCTACAGGTAAACAGTAAAAAAGGCGACTTTGTTCTCCAAAATCATTGTTTTGCATAAGATTATAGAAAAAGGTATCTGTTACAGTGGCATTAGAAACGGAGTTTAATTTATGAATATAACTGTTTACGGCGCGGCGCGCGAAACCATTAACGAGGAATATAAAAGGTTTGCAGAAAAACTTGGTGAAGAAATGGCAAAGCGTGGCCATACCCTTATTTTCGGGGGCGGTAAAAATGGACTGATGGGCGCAGTTGCCAGAGGAATGACTAAATGTGGCGGTGAGATAATAGGAATTGCCCCAAAATTTTTTGAACCCGACGGCGTTCTTTATGATAAATGCACCGATTTTATATTTACCGAGGATATGCGAAGCAGAAAAGCCTTGCTTGAGGGAAAAGCCGACGCTATAATAGTGCTTCCCGGCGGTATTGGAACCTATGATGAATTTTTTGAGGTATTTACCCTTAATTCTTTGGGACAGATAAAAAAGCCGATGGCGCTTTTTAATATCCGCGGATATTACGACCCACTTAAAGCCCTTATTGACCATACGGTAAAGGAAGGCTTTATGGCAGAGAACACAGCAAAAATGTTATTATTTTCATTTGATGAAAATGAACTTTTCTCCTTTTTAGAAGAAAATGGCAGGTCATAAGACCTGCCGTTTTCTTTATCTATGGTATTTATAATAAACAGTAATAATATCTTCTTTATTTATAATATTATTAAAACCCGAAACGGTTATGCCGTCCCCCGACATAAGCCTAAAGTATTCGCAGGTATTAACGTCGCCCTTAAAAACGTCGATTTCACCGCAAAGCACCCGTATTTCCTCTTCGATAAGCACTATTCTTCCGTCTTTGCCTAAAATTTCTTCACGAACTTGGTTGTTACCTAAATGTTGGCGTCGGGTAACGTATTTAACCTCTCTGCCGTCCATTTCTTTTAAAACAGGATTTTTCTTTTTCTTAAAAAATGAAAACATAATCATCACCAAAGTTATTTTAACATAACGGCTTATTTTTTGCAATTTGTTATTGCAAAATACAATAATAGTATGTTAAAATAAAATCGCTACGGAGGTGTTTTATTATGAAACTTGAAACAAAAATTATTTCTTCACTAGGCAAGGTTTTTCCTGATAAAATTCAGGGAAGTGAAATTGACAGAATTTCCGTCTTTGCCGATGAACCCGTATCCTTTCAGATTGCTTACAGAATTGACGAAAATAGACCAAGCGAACTTTTATACGCACAGGTTGAAACCGATATTGACGATTATGAAACCTATAAAGTGGCATACGTTCCGGTAATCAACGCATTGCCCATTAATCCCGATAAATATTTTGACAGAACAGAGCCGGGTCTTTATCCCGACATTCTTTATAAAAGACAAAACCACAGTGTTATAAGCGGTGAGGGTTTTCCTTGGGGAAATATATTCTTTGAAAAGAATGAAAAGCACCTTCTTAACGCAACGTCCTCTTGGCAGTCTTTGTGGGTTACCTTGGGCGGTAAAAACACTCCGATGCTTCCCGGCGAACATTCATTTATCATAAGATTTTACGATGCTTCTAAAGAGGTTATAAAGGCTACCTGTGAGTTTACTGTAGAGGTTATTAATGCAACTCTGGGTGAACAGCGACTTATTTATACCAACTGGTTCCATTGCGACTGTCTTGCAGATATGTATAACGTAGAAATGTTTAGTGACAGGCATTTTGAGATTATTGAATCTTTTGCAAAGGCTGCAGCCGATACAGGTATGAATATGATACTTCTTCCTGCCTTTACACCGCCTCTTGATACCTCTAAAAACGGCGAAAGAAAAACTGCTCAACTTGTAAAGGTGACCAAAACTAAAGACGGTTTTGAATTTGACTTTAGTTTAATGGAACGTTTTATCGAGGTTTGCCACAGAGCAGGTCAAACTCATTTTGAACATAGCCACCTTTTCTCTCAATGGGGGGCTACCTCTGCGCCTAAAATTATGGGTTACGAAAATGGCGAATATAAACAACTTTTCGGTTGGGATACCGTTTCCTATAGCGAAGAATACGCTTTATTTATAAAGAGTTATCTAAGAGCCTTAAAACCGGTGCTTGAAAAAACGGGAGTAAACAAAAATATTCTTTTCCATATTTCCGACGAGCCATCTGACAAGCATCTTGAAAATTATAAAAAATGTCTTGAAATAGTGCTTCCCGAAATCGAGGGTTATGATAATGGCGATGCTATTTCTCATTTCGACGTATACCAAAAGACTCAAATTCATACACCTATTATTTCGGTTAACAGCGAGGATATGCCCAAGTTTATCGAAAATGCTGAAAACCGTTGGCTTTACTATACGGGCGAAAGTCTTGTTGACGGCTTTACCAACCGTCTTATTACCACAACTGCGCCTCGTAACAGAATTGTTGGTATTCAAATGTTCTACTTTGGTATGAGTGGATTTTTGCACTGGGGCTTTAACTATTATTACGATAAATTAAGCCACGGCCAGTGCGACGTAAAGGTATTCCCCTGCAACTATGGTAATTATCCGGGCACTTCCTTTGTGGTTTACCCCGATAATGACGGCACCGCCCTTTGCAGCGCTAGAATGAAGGTGTTTTATGAGGGTATACTTGATTATGAAGCCCTTATGAAATTAAGCGAACTGGCAGGCAGAGAAAAGGCAATAAAACTTATTGAAGACTTCTTTGGCGAAATGAAGTTCACCTACTGTCCTGAGGAGGATTTGACTTTAATTAAATTTAGAGAGGTTTTAAACAACGAAATAAAAAAATATATATGAAAGGAAATGCTTAGTGAATATTTGGCATGATATAAGTCCTAAACGAATAAACGTTGACGACTTTATGGTGGTTATTGAAATAGAAAAGGGTAGCAAATGTAAGTATGAAATGGATAAAGAAACCGGTCTTTTAATGCTTGACAGAATTCTTTATACCTCTACCCATTATCCTGCCAATTACGGTTTTATTCCACGTACCTGTGCAGATGACCTGGACCCGTTGGACGTACTGCTTCTTTGCAGCGAAAAAATACGTCCTATGACAATGGTCAGATGTTATCCGATTGGCGTAATGACTATGATGGATTCGGGAAGAAACGACGAAAAAATTATTGCCGTTCCCTTTGACGATCCGACCTATAATAGTTATACCGATATAAACCAAATTCCACAGCATAATTTTGATGAAATCCGTCATTTCTTTAAGGTGTATAAGGAACTTGAAGGAAAAGAAACGGTTGTAAATGAATTCAGTGGCGCGCAAGAAGCAAAGAAAATCATTAAAGCCGCCATTGACGGATATATCGAAAACTTTTGTAAATAAAAAATCCCGACTTCATTTGAAGTCGGGGTTTTCTTTGTTTATTTGTTTGCTTCTTCAATAACTTTTTGTGCAATATGGGACGGAACTTCTTCGTATCTTTCAAATGTAAGGGTAAAGGAAGCAATACCGCCCGTTATTGAACGCATTGCTGTAGCAAAGTCGCTCATTTCGGCAATGGGAACTTCGCCCACAACCTCTTGTTGTTTGTTGTCAAGGGGGTTCATACCGATTATTCTTCCTCGGCGCTTGTTAATGTCGCCTATAACGTCGCCAAGGTTATCTTCGGGAAGAATAACCTTTAGCGTGCCAAACGGTTCAAGAAGAACAGGTGCGCACTTAGGAATTCCATCTTTAAAAGCAAGAGAAGCGGCTGTTTTAAATGACATTTCGGATGAATCAACAGGGTGGTAAGAACCGTCGTACAAATTGGCTTTAACACCAACCATCGGATAGCCTGCAAGCACACCTTTTGTGACCGACTCGCGAAGTCCTTTTTCAACGGCAGGGAAGAAGTTCTTGGGAACTGCACCGCCGACAACCGATTCGGTGAAAACGAGTTCGTTTTCTTCGCAGGGAGAAAATTCAATCCAAACGTCACCGAACTGTCCGTGACCGCCCGATTGTTTTTTGTATTTGCCTTGAACTTTGGCGGATTTGCGAATGGTTTCGCGGTAGGCAACCTTCGGTTTTTGAAGAACCACGTCTGCGCCGAATTTTGCCTTTAAGCGAGAAGCAATTACGTCAATGTGAACTTCACCCATGGCGGAAAGTACGTATTCGCCCGTTTCGGTATTAAATGCGTAAGAAATGGTGGGGTCTTCTTCGCAAAGTCGCGCCATTCCCGAAGAAATCTTTTCTTCTTCGCCTTTGTTTTTTGGATAAACGGCAGAGGAAATGCAAGGAATGGGGAATGCAGTCGGATTTATTGCCTGATTTCCCGCTATTGCTAAAGTATCTCCGGTTTTAACGTCGCCCAGTTTAGAAGCGCAACCAATATCACCTGCAAATAGCGAGGATACGTCTTCCTGTTTTCCTGCCTTTGCTATCATAACCTTTGAAATGCGTTCTTCTTTTCCCGTACGAATGTTAATCAGTTTTGTATCGTTTGAAACGGCACCGGAAATAACTTTAAAGAATGAAAGACGTCCGACAAAGGGGTCGGCAACGGTTTTAAATACAAAGAGTTTGGTTTTTGCGTCTTTATCTATTGCGATTTGGTCTCCGTCAACCGTTAAAGCAGGTGACATATCTGCTGAGGGGAGAATTTTATAAAGAATGTCTGCAAAAAGGCTGATTGCGTCGCCGCTTGCCTGAACTCCGCAGAATACAGGGCAAATATCGCCCGCCTTCATACCGTTTTTAAGAGCAGAAATAACTTCGTCTTCGCTGAAAACTTCGCCGTCAAAATATTTTTCCATTAAGGCTTCGTCGGTACTTGCAACAGCCTCTAAAAGAAGATCGCGCATTTTAATAAGTTCGTCGGTGGGGGTATAGTTGATTTCGGTAAGATTAAGACCGTCGGCGCGGTAAGCGGTATTGGTAATAAGATTTACGTAAGCCGTAACTGCGTCGCCCTCAATAAGCGGAGCAACAACGGGACAAACTGCTGCGCCGTAGGAAGCGGTAAGTGCAGATATTACACGGTAAAAATGGGCGTGGGTAGAATTGAGTTTTCCAATAAAGAAGGCAACGCCTTTACCCATTTCTTTTGCTAAATCGTATGACTTTTTGGCACCTGCCGTAAGACCTGATTTACCCGAAATAACGATAACGGCGTTTTCAGCGGCTGAAAGACCTTCGTATGCGCCCGAAACAAAATCAAACTGACCGGGAGCATCCAAAAGATTAATTTTGTTTTCGCCTGCTATTATGGGATAAACGGAAAGACCAACCGAAGAACCGCGTTTCTTTTCTTCTGCATCAAAATCCATAACGGTAGAGCCGTCACCCGGATTACCTATTCGATCATGTAGACCTGCGTTATAAAGCAGTGCATCTGCCAGGGTGGTTTTACCTGAACCGCCATGGCCGAGTAACACGACGTTTTTAATGTTTTCTGCGGTGAATTGTTTCATAGTGAGCACTCCTTTTTGTCTTTTGAAAGCCATATAGCAGACAAAGTTTTATTATGAGGTAATTATAACATAGATTATCGTGATTATCAACATATTTTTTGAACAATTTTAATAATTTTTGTATATTCAGTACACAAGAATATTAATCCGACAAAATGCGACCACTATATATTGTGGTTTATTACAAAACTGTAACCAAAATGTAATAGATTTGTGGTGAAATATCTATATGTAGTGTGTATAATATAATATATACAATATATGTTGAAGGGAGAAAATTTATGAAAAAAGCATTAATAGTTTTTTTATCAATACATCTTTTAATGTTTGCCTCCCTTTATTACGTTAAAAACGCCGACGTTAAAATCGTGCCACAGGAAAGCGTTGCGCAGGCTGACCGGACGAAAGTATTGTCAAGCAGATTTGAAAATTTACTTAACCATTTAAGTGAAATCAAAACTCATTCGGTTGAAAATTATATCGAAAATCAAGACGGCACCTATACTGTTTATACAAACGTAGTGCTTGAAAATGACAAAAACTGCAAAGCCATTTCGCTATTCGCAGTAGACAGCCAAAGTAATTTGGGTTACGACCTAATTTATTGCGACCTGCTTAATGAAGAACTAATTTCATTTATTTAATATATATAAAAAAATCGCCCAAGTTATCTTGGGCGAAATTTTTTTGCTTATTTTATTTTACAAGGGATTCGCGGAGTTTTTTGCTTGATTTGATTTGACCGCAGAAAGTTTCAATGTTTTGGCTAAAGGTTCTGCATTCGGTTTCGTTTTGAATCATAGCCTCTTTTTTAAGTTCTTCATTATCATAAACGGCTGCGGCAATTACTGCTACAGTAAAGGAATCGGTCTCGGTGTCGCCGTTTATATAAATTTCACGCATTGCATCGTAAAACTTTTTAATCTGCTTTTTGTTACCTGAAGAAAGAAGATTTTTAACGGCGGGGATAAGATATTTCTTATAAAAATCTACCGGTAAAAAACGACCGTATTCGGAACAATGTACCTTGTAAGTATCTTTATGCGCGGGGAAGATGGCAAGAAGTTTTTGGGTAAGACCTGAAAGACTAACCGTTTCGCCGCCTTCATCGGTAGGAAGTTCAATAGCCTGCGCGCTGCGCTTATTTTTAATTCCTAAATTTTTTCTTAAACTGTCGGCAAAGTCAATGGCAACGCTTTCAATGTCGCTTTCCTTTTGACTGTCATCAAAAAGATAAGAAGAAATTTTAACGAATTCACCGTCAGCATCGGCTGTAAACAGTTCGTAACACTTGCTGTTTTCGTTATATTCAATTTTTATTGTTTTGTCTTTTCCGTTAAATGTACCGTCTTCATTTACGGCAATTTCCTGCTCTTTAAAAAAAGGCTCTAAAAATTTAATAAGAGAATCGTAATACATATTTAATACCACCATAAAAATAATATACACATAGTATAACACAGCAACCTTGATTTGTCACCACTTTTTTATTAAGCGATAGCGAAAATCCACCCTTCTAAATCAGGTTGGAATTATTTGTGTTTGCTTAAGGTCAGAGAAAGTCAAAAAACTTTTTAAAAATTTTGCTAAAATCTATTGACAAATGGCAAAATAAGGTTTATATTATATGTACGTTAGCACTCGCCCTATTAGAGTGCTAATTCCAAAAAGAAAGAGGTGAGGGAACTGGAACTCACACCGAGAAAAATGGCTATACTTGAAGCAATAGTAAAATATCACATTGCGACAGGCGAGCCGGTCGGTTCAAAATGGCTGACAGGAGTTTTAGAAAATGCTCCCTCGTCGGCAACCCTAAGGAATGAAATGAGCGACCTTTGTTCTTTAGGCTTCCTTGCTCAGCCTCATACTTCGGCAGGCAGAATTCCCACAAGTAAAGGTTACGAATTTTACGTTAGCAGACTTATGTCGGAAAACGCGCTGCCGGAACCCCTTAAAGAAACCATTGATAACGAACTAAAAATGGCTTCGCAAGATACTGAAACCTTAACGCGCGCCGCCGCCGGTATTTTAAGCAGTATTACCGGACTTCCTGCATTTTATGCAAAACTTAGTGATGACAGCGTGGTTCTTAATAGGGTAGAGGTTATGCCAATGGGGGCGCACCTGCTTATGCTTGTGGCGTTTACATCGGACGGCAGAACGGGAAATAAACTTTTAAAAACAGCAACCTATTTTGACGGTGAAGCGGTAAAAAGATTTTCTTTACTTATAAAATCAGGGGTTGAGGGAAAAACACTTAATGAACTGACAATTGGAAATCTTCAAAACGTCTTCTTAAAGTCGGGCGCTGATGCTCTTGACTTTTTACCCCTTGTTTCTGCCTTTGCGCAGATGATAAAGGATATAGGTAAATCGGATATAAATTTGTGCGGAGAACATAATCTTTATTTATCCGATACTTCTCCCGCCGAATTTATTTCCTTTATGGAAAGAAAAGAGGGAATTCTTTCAATAGTTGAACGGCCTTTAAGTCAGGCAACGGTTATTTTCGGAAGTGACACGGGATATAGCGCCCTAAACAAAAGGTGCCTTGCCGTTGCTCCTTTCGGAACAAAGGATTTCCCACTTGGCAGAATAGGTGTTATAGGTTCTACCAGAATGTCCTATGACAGAATATTGCCAAGCGTTGCGCACATAGCCTTACGGCTTAGCGAACTTATGAATGAAACTTTCGAATAACGATAAGAGGAGGTATAAAGATGAGCGAAAAGGAAAAAAATCTTGAGGGCGAAACTTTAGAAGCCGAGCCCGTCAAAGAGGAAAAGAAAGCCAAAAAAACAAAGAAGAACGAAGAAACCGAAAAATTAAACGAGGAACTCCTTAAAACGAAAGACCTACTTGCTCGAACAGCAGCAGAGTTTGATAATTTTAAAAAGAGAACCGAAAGAGAAAGACTGAGCGTTGCCGAATATGCAAAGGCAGGTCAGTTTAAAGAGTTTCTTCCTATTCTTGACAATGCGGGCAGAGCAGTATCTGCCGATGCTACGGGCGAAGATTACTGCAAAGGTTTAGAAATGATAATCAAGCAGTTTATTAATCTTCCCGAAAAAATGGGCGTTACTCCACTTGCAAATGTAGGAGATGAATTTAACCCCAACTTCCACGAAGCAGTAATGCACGTAGAAGACGAAAACTTGGGCGAAAACGTTATTGCCGAAGTTTTGCAGCAGGGATATAAAATGGGTGACACCGTTATCCGCGCTGCAATGGTAAAAGTTGCTAATTAATACTATATTTAATATAAAAGGAGAAAATTATTATGGGTAAAATTATTGGTATTGACCTTGGTACAACTAACTCTTGCGTAGCAGTTATGGAGGGCGGCGAAGCCGTTGTTATCCCTAACGCAGAGGGCGGAAGAACTACTCCTTCCGTTGTTGCTTTTTCTAAAACCGGCGAAAGAATGGTAGGTCAGGTTGCAAAGCGTCAGGCTATCACCAACCCCGACAGAACCATTAGTTCTATTAAACGTGATATGGGTACTGCAAACACCGTTGCTATCGACGGCAAAAACTATACCCCACAGGAAATTTCCGCTATTATTCTTCAAAAATTAAAGGCTGATGCCGAAAGTTATTTGGGCACCACCGTTACCGAAGCAGTTATTACCGTTCCTGCATATTTCACCGATGCTCAGCGTCAGGCAACAAAGGATGCAGGTAAAATTGCGGGTCTTGAAGTTAAAAGAATTATAAACGAACCTACCGCAGCGGCACTTGCTTATTCTATTGATAAGGAAGACGACCAAAAGGTTATGGTATATGACCTTGGCGGCGGTACCTTCGACGTTTCTATTATTGAAATGGGTGACGGCGTTCAGGAAGTTTTGGCTACAGCAGGTAACAACCGTCTTGGCGGTGACGACTTCGATAAACGCGTTATGGATTATATCGTTGCAACCTTTAAGGCTGAACAGGGCATTGACCTATCAAACGATAAAATGGCTATGCAGCGTATTAAAGAAGCAGCAGAAAAGGCTAAAATTGACCTTTCCGGTATGACCACTGCTGATGTAAATCTTCCCTTTATTACTGCTGATGCAACAGGTCCTAAGCACTTTGAAACTACCATTACCAGAGCCAAGTTTAACGAACTTACCGCTGACCTTGTAGAAGCAACAATGGGCCCCGTTCGTCAGGCACTTGCTGACTCCGGTCTTAACAAAAACGAAATTAACAAGGTTCTTATGGTAGGCGGTTCTTCCAGAATTCCTGCCGTTCAAGAAGCAGTTAAAAACTTTATCGGCACTGAACCTTTCAAGGGTATTAACCCCGACGAATGTGTAGCCCTCGGCGCAGCGCTTCAGGGCGGTGTTCTCGGCGGCGACGTTAAAGGACTTCTTCTCCTTGACGTAACTCCTCTTTCTCTTGGTATTGAAACTATGGGCGGTGTTTGCACAAAGGTTATTGACAGAAACACCACCATTCCTACTAAAAAGAGCCAGATTTTCTCTACCGCTGCTGACGGTCAGACCTCTGTTGAGGTAAACGTTCTTCAGGGTGAAAGAGAATTTGCAAGAGATAACAAACAACTTGGCGTATTCCACCTTGACGGAATTGCTCCTGCTCCCCGTGGTATCCCCCAAATTGAAGTTACCTTTGATATCGACGCTAACGGTATTGTTAACGTATCTGCAAAAGACCTTGGTACAGGCAAGGAACAGTCCATTACCATTACCTCTAACACCAATATGTCTAAGGAAGATATTGAAAAGGCTGTTCAAGAGGCTGCTCAGTACGAAAGCGAAGATAAGAAGCGTAGAGAAGAGGTTGACATCCGTAATAATGCCGACCAGATGATTTATCAGACCGAAAAGACTGTAAGCGAATTCGGCGATAAATTAAGCGATGAAGAAAAGGGCAAAATCGAAACCGCAAAAGAAGCACTCAAGGAAGCTCTTAAGGGTACCGATATTGAAGCAATAAAGACTGCAAGCGAAGGGCTTCAGAAAGAAATCTATGCAGTAAGCGAAAAGGTATATAAAGCAGCAGCCGAAGCGCAACAGGCGGCAGGTCAAGACCCTAATGCAGCACCCGGCGCAGATAACGTTTACGACGCAGACTTCTCTGACGTAAATGACAATAACTAAGTCGCGACTTAGTTATTGAGGTTAAAGGGAAGGGGGAATAGGGAATAGTTTCCTGTTCCGCTTTCCCTTGCTTAAAGGTATTTATTATATGGTTTTTAAAGAATTGTTGGTTTGGCAAAAAGCTATGGATTTAGTAGAAGAGGTTTATAAGATCTCCGCTTTTTTGCCAAAAGAAGAAACGTTTTCACTTGCTGCTCAAATTAAAAGGGCTGCTGTGTCGGTGCCTTCGAATATTGCAGAGGGAAATTCTCGCAATTCCATAAAGGAATATATAAATTTTTTAGGAATTGCAAGAGGCTCTAATTCTGAGGTCTATACACAACTGCTTATATGCGTAAGATTGGGATACGTTAAAGAAGAACATATATATAAAGCTAGTTTATTAAGTGAAGAAATTTCAAAGATGATAAATGCAATGATAATTAAATTATCAAATAAATCCGGTGGAAAAAAGGAATAGTTATAAAGGGGTGTGATACTACTCCCTACTCCCTATTCCCTATTCCCTAATTACTAGGAGTAATTATGGCTGATAAAAGAGATTATTACGAAGTCCTGGGCGTTGACAAAAACGTTAATGACGACGACCTAAAAAAAGCCTATAGAAAAGCAGCAAAGCAATATCACCCCGACCTTCACCCCGGAGATGCCGAAGCTGAAAAGAATTTTAAAGAGGTAAACGAAGCCTACGAAATTCTTTCTGATAAAGACAAACGCGCCCGTTACGACCAATTCGGTCACGCAGGCGTTGACCCTAATTTCGGCGCAGGACAGGGTGGAAATCCCTTTGGCGGCGGTTTCGGCGGTGGCTTTGGTGACTTTGGTGATTTGGGCGATATTTTAGGCTCAATGTTTGGCGGCGGTTTTGGCGGTGGCAGAAGACGTGACCCCAACGCGCCGAGAAGAGGAGCCGATACTTCAACAAATATTGTTATTTCTTTTGAAGAAGCGGCGAAGGGCTGTAAAAAGAACATAAAAGTAACCCGTACCGAAAGTTGTAGCGAGTGCGGTGGCAGTGGCGCGGCAAAGGGAACGACTGCAAAAACCTGTCCTAACTGTAAGGGTAGCGGTCAGGTGGTTATGGGACAGCGCACACCTTTTGGTACCATACAAACACAACAGGCTTGTGAAAACTGTCGCGGTACAGGTAAAATAATTGAAAATCCCTGTAAAACCTGCTCGGGCAGAGGCAGAGTGAGAAATACCGTAGAAAAAACCATAGAAATTCCCGCAGGTATCGACGATGGTCAGGGAATTACACTTCGCGGCGGCGGAGATATGGGTGTAAACGGCGGTCCTGCAGGGGATCTTACTATATCGGTATCGGTTCGTCCTCATCCTATTTTCGAGCGCGAGGGATATGATATTTTCTGCGAAGTACCCATTACCTATGCTCAGGCGGTTTTAGGCGGTGAAATCACCGTACCAACTCTTGACGGCAAGGCGAAATTCAATATTCACGAGGGCACACAGCCGGGCGATGAATTTAAACTTCGCGGAAAGGGTATAAAACGCCTTAACTATTCGGGATTTGGTGACGAATACGTTAAAATTATCGTAGAAGTTCCAAAGGACTTAAACAAGGAACAAAAAGAAAAACTGGCTGATTTTGATAATAGCCTTAATGATAAAAACTACAAAAAACGCAGATCGTTTTTCGATAAGGTTAAAGACCTTTTCGGTGATTAAAAAATAAACCGACTATCAATGGCGTTGGGTCCCTAAGGACACAACGCCAACTCTATTCGCCTCCCGGCGAGTTATATTGCTTCGCAGTGATATTCGGTCCCAGCCGAGTGGTATTTGCTACGCAAGTTTATGGGCGAATATAATATAACTGCTCTGCTTGCAGAGTAATATCACTTTTGCAAAGCAAAAATATCACGCTGTTGAAGACAGCATATCACTAAAAACTATCAGGAAATGCGCACTTACTCACCACTGTAGGTGGCAGTGAAATGGAAAAGAGCCGATACGGAATAAAATCCATATCGGCTTTTTTCACTGTCCTTTAGCACCCGAGGCTATTGATAGTCGGTTTTAGTTTTGCTTAAAGTAACGAGCAGAGTTTTTCGGTAAAGTCTGCGGGATTTTCAACAGACATTCCTGCAATAAGCAAGGAACTCTGATAAAGTACCTCGGCAATAACCTTTGCCTTTTCCTTGTCCTCGTTATAGGCTTTAGTCAAGGTTTCAAAGGCGGGATGGTCGGGGTTAAGTTCAAGCACTCTTTCTGCCTTTACCTTTTCCTTATCGTCGCCGGGAAGTGTAGCAAAGTATTTTTCCATTTCGAGCGTTACGCCGCCCTTTGCAGAAAGGCAAACGGGATGACTCTTTAGCTTTTTGGAAATGATTACGTCGGAAATGTTAAGGGCATCCTTTAGGAAGTTAAGCATTTCGGCGTTTTCTTCACCTAATTTTTCGGTTTTCTTTTCGTCTTCCTCGTCGATTAAATCTGCCTTATCGGAGTTAATCGAGCAGTAATCCTTGCCCTCTTCTTCTCTTAGTACGTTAACGAGGAATTCGTCAACCTCATCGGTAAGGCAAAGCATATCATAGCCCTTTGCCTTAATAAGTTCTGTTTGGGGAAGACTGTTGATTTTTGCAACCGTTTCACCGCAAGCGTAATAAATGTGCTTTTGGTCTTCGGGCATGGTTTTAAGATATTCGCTGATGGTAATAAGCTTTCCCTGATTGCTTGACCAGAAAAGAAGTAAATCCTTTAATTTATCCTTATAAATTCCGTATTGCGCAACGGCGCCGTATTTAAGCTGAATACCAAAGGCTTTCCAGAATGTTTCGTATTTTTCTCTGTCATTATCAAGACTGCGCTTAAGTTCGGAATGTATCTTCTTTTCAATATTTTTTGCAATGGTCTTTAGTCCTGCATCCTGCTGAAGCATTTCGCGGGAAATGTTGAGCGACAAATCCTCGGTATCAACAACACCCTTTACAAAGCGGAAATGCTCGGGAATAAGGTCGGAGCATTTTTCCATAATCATAACACCGCTCTGATAAAGTTTAAGTCCCTTTTCGTATTCCTTGGTGAAATAGTCGTAAGGAGTTTTTGCAGGAACGTAAAGAAGAGCCTTATAGGAAACAACGCCCTCAGCAGAAACGCTTATGGTGAAAAGCGGGTCTTCAAAATCAAAGAAACTGTCCTTATAATAACGGTTAAGTTCTTCTTCGGTCTGCTCTGCTTTACTCTTTTTCCAAACGGGTACCATACTGTTAAGGGTTTCTTCTTCAATATAGGTAACCGATGTTTTTTCTTCGCCTTCGCCCTCTTCCTTTGTCTTTTCAATATCCATAACTATAGGATAGCGGATGTAATCGGAATAGGTCTTTATAAGGCTTCTTAATTTATAAATTTCCAAAAAGTCGGAATATTTAAAGTCCTCGGTGTCTTCCTTTAAGGAAAGAATAATTTCGGTACCAACGCTTTCTTTTTCACATTCCTTAATAGAATATCCGTCAACACCGTTGCTTTCCCAAAGGTGAGCCTGTTCGCTTTTGTAAGAACGGCTCTTAACGGTAAGGGTATCGCAAACCATAAATGCAGAATAAAATCCTACGCCAAACTGACCGATAATATTAACGGCTTCTTTTTCTTCGGCTTCGCTCATTTCCTCTTTAAATGCGAGGGATCCGCTTTTGCAGATTGTACCAAGATTTTCTTCCAGTTCCTTTTCGTCCATACCGATACCGTTATCCTTTATGGTAAGGGTGCGGTTTTCTTTGTCGGCAATAATTTTTATTTTATTGTCCTTGAGCGCATTTCTTGCCACCTCATCGGTTAAGGACAAATAATGAAGTTTATCGGTAGCATCACTTGCATTTGAAATAAGTTCACGAAGGAAAATTTCCTTATTTGTGTAAATTGAGTTGATCATAAGGTCTAAAAGACGCTTAGATTGTGCTTTAAACTGTTTTTTTGCCATAAAATTACCTTCTTTTAAAATAGTTATTTATATTGTATCACATTAAAAATTTTTTTAAAGTCTTTTATTCAATATTTTATTGACAAATTGTAAACAATGAGGTATTATAAAATAAAAAGTGTTCCAAATGGTACAGTTTAGAGGTGAAGAATGGAGAAGTATAGAGAAGTTTTATTAGATACCTATCTTTTTAGGAATAACAGGTTGGCGGTGGAGGATTTAGAGATAAACCGTCCCGTTACCTTTAATAAAGGAGATACAGTATATGATAAAAAGGAATTTAAAAACTCTATAGGCGTGGTGATTTCAGGAAGTCTTAAGGCATATCCCCTTGAAGCCACGGGTACTCTTACCACCTTCGGTAAAGGCAGTATCTTCGGCGCGGCGGCGCTCTTTTCGGAAAATGAAAACTATATCAGCCGCATAGAAGCGTCAACCGTTAGCGAGGTTTTGTTTATAGAAGAAACAAGTCTTCTCAACAATTTCAAAAAACATCCTGAAGTTGCGGTTAATTTTATGTCATTTTTAACCGACCGTATCCGTTTTTTAAATGAACGTCTTGCTTTAATGATGCATGGCGGTGCAGAGGCAAAACTTTATGATTATTTGTGTAAAAACGGCGGATATGAAGGCAAAATGACGGGACTTGCTTCACTTCTTTGTATGGGAAGAACTTCTCTTTACCGATGCCTTGAAAGTTTAGAACACAAAAAAATGATTGTCCGAAAGGATAATTCAATAATTGTTATAGCGTAAAACGCAAGAAAGGTGATTAAAATGAAAAAATTATTATGTTTGATTATGGCTCTTTTAATGATTTTAACCGTTGCAGGATGCGGTGAAAAGGAACCCGAAACCGCTCAAATGAACGTTTATGTTTTGTCCGGTCCTACCGGTATAGGCGCCGCTAATCTTCGCGCAAAAAGTGAAGAGGGCAGCACTCTTAATAAATACAACTTTAAAATGGTAGCCGCAAATGATGAAATCGTTGCAGCAATTTCAAAAGGCGAAGCAGATATTGCCGCAGTAGCAACAAATCTTGCCGCTACACTTTATAACAAAACAAACGGCGGCGTAACCGTACTTGCCGTAAATACTACCAGCGTTTTGTCGGTATTAACAAACGGTGTTGAAATAAACAGTAAAGAAGATATTAAGGGCAAAACGATTTATTCCCCCGGTCAGAACGCTAATCCCGAATATATTCTCCGTTACGTTCTTACCAAAAACGGAATTGATCCCGAAAAGGACGTTACTATCAAATTTGTTGCCGACGGAAGCGAACTTCCTGCTATTTGGGCAAAAGAAGAAAATAAAGACGCCATAATTATGGCTCCTCAACCCGTTGCTACAAGTATTCTTATGAACTATCCTACCGCTAAAAAGGTTTTGGATATGGGTGAAGAATGGACAAAGGTATCAAGCGACAGCAGTCTTTATATGGGTTGCGTAATTGTCAGAAACGAATTTTTACAGGCAAATGAAGGCGCAGTAAAAACCTTCCTTAAAGAATATGAAGAATCTATAAATGCAGCAGTTGCCGATGCTGCCTTAACAGGTACACTTTGCGAAAAATACGGCATTATTCCAAAGGCAGCCCTTGCTACAAAGGCTATTCCTCAGTGCGGTCTTACTTATATTGCAGGTCAAGAAATGAAGAAAGGACTTTCGGGCTATTTAAAGGTTATGTATGACGCTAATCCTAAATCGGTAGGCGGAAAACTTCCCGAAGACAACTTCTATTATGAAGGTTAAAATAATATTAAAAAAATTTTTAATATTTGTGTTTTTTATATTGCTGTGGCAGGTTATAGCATATTTTGCAAATAAAAACCTGCTTATAGCAATACCTACGCCATTAAGCGTAGCACAGGCTTTTTTAAGACTTTCTAAAACCCTTTCCTTTTGGCTTTCAGCATTCTTTTCACTATATCGCGTGTTAAAGGGTTTTATATTTGCCGCTGTTGTCGGAACGGTATTTGCCGTTGTTTCAAGTAAAGTAAAAATAATCGGCGAATTAATTTCTCCGCTACTTCGTCTTATGAGAGCCGTTCCCGTAGCCGCCTTTATAATTTTGGTTTTTTTGTGGGTTAAAGAAAAAAATATACCTACTCTTATAGCCTTTTTAACGGTGTTGCCTATAATTTGGGATGCCACCTATAATGCGCTTTGTTCGGTAGATAAAAACCTTTTGGAAATGGCTTGGGTTTTGGGTCTTAAAAAGACAAAAATTTTTAGATATATTACCTTTCCGTCTATAAAACCTGCCTATTCGGCAGCACTGGTGACAGGTCTTGGCTTTGCGTGGAAGTCGGGTGTTGCGGCAGAGGTAATAAGCCGTACCGAAACTTCTCTTGGCAACCTTTTGTGGATAGGCAAAAATGCTATAGATTATGACGAAGTTTTCGCCGTAACCGCCGTTACTGTAATTTTCAGCGTAATTTTTGAGTATTTATTAAAAATTACCATAAGTTATGGGGTGGAAAAATGATAGAGTTTAAAAACGTCACCTTTTCCTATAAAGGAAGTAAAGAAAACGTGCTTAAAGATTTCAGTCTTTTTGTAAACAAAGGCGACAAAATATGGATTAGCGGTGTTTCGGGCAAAGGTAAAACCACTCTGCTTCGTCTTATAATGGGACTTGAAAAGGCAAAAAAAGGAAAGGTGGAAATAGATCCAAAAGCAAAAATTTCCGCTGTATTTCAAGAGGACAGATTACTGCCAAATTTAACGGTCGAAAAAAATATATCTCTCTTTTCGAATGAAGAAACGGCAAAAACGCTTCTTTTTGAACTTGGACTTAAAGGTACCGAAAATATGAAAATAGACCAACTTTCGGGCGGTATGAAACGCAGAGTTGCTTTAGCACGCGCTTTATCAAAAGATTTTGATTTGCTTTTGCTTGACGAAGCCCTTAACGGTCTTGATGAAAAAACAAAAAAAATCACGGCGTCTGTTATAAATAAATATACCGAAAATAAAACGGTTATATTTGTATCTCACAGCAGTGAAGAAGCCGATCTTTTAAATGCAAAAAAAGTACACCTAAGTTAAATAGGTGTACTTTTATTTTTCGGAATAATATTTTAAAACCTTTTCCATATAACTTACCGGCACCGAAAAATGTTCGGCAAGATCGTTTGTGGTGTAAACGCCGTTTTTTATTGCTTCCTTTAACAGTTTAATTGGCACAAGAAATTGAATTGCCCATTTTTCTGCCTTTTGTTCGATTTTTTTTCGTTGTAAATCGGAACAGTCGGTATCGTAAAAACCGCCTGTGGCAATATGCCCCATTTCGTGAGCCAGCACCACTCGTTCTTCACATTCTCTGCCAAAAACGGCAGGGTCAACGCCAATATAACAGTCGTCGCCTATATTTACGGTGACGGCTTTATTTTTGGGCAGATTAAAACTCATTACCTTTATGCCGTCTTCTTCGGCAAGTTTATATAGGTCGCTAAGAGTTTTGTCCTTTATCATAGATGAATTTTGCATACCGTTTCACTTCTTCCCACATTTCGTCGGTTACGTCTTCACTTCCGCCGAAAAGAGCAACCTTTAACTGATTTTCTAAAATTTTCGAATTTTTTCCTTCTAAAAGATATTCAACGCTTACCGAAAAAAATGTTGCAATTTTTGACAAAACCGAGGTGGACAGAGCTTTACTTCTGCCCATTTTATAGTCTGAAAGTATTGCGCGGGGAATGGTGCACTCTCTGCATAAATCGGTAACTGTTATCCCTTTTTCCTTGCAGAGTTTTTCAATTCTTTCATAAACTGTATCCATAAAATTTTCCACCTTTTATAAAATTTTGGCGCATACACTTGACAATTACGGATTTCCGTAATATAATAGAACAAGTGTTCGGGAACAAGAACATTATATAACGTTTTGTTTTCGAAGTCAAGCAAAATTTTTATTTTTACGGAGGTAAACGGAATTGTATTATTGTTCGGATTGTCGGATGGAGTTTGAGTTCGCAAAGGTTTATTTTGAACCGACACCGAAGGGGAGCGAAAAACTTTTGTTGTGTCCATATTGTTCAGGAATGAACTATAGCGAAAAGCGAGGCAATTATTGCAGTTATTGCGGACGGCCTACGGGGCTCAGCGTTCGTCGATACTGTAGCGAGAGTTGCAAAAAACTCGGAGAAAAAATGTTTTTAAAACAAAAACAACAAGAGGAAGAAAGAAAAAAAGATCCTTTGTTTAAAGCAGTAAACGAAGTGGATGTCTATAATAAACGCCACGGTTGTAAATTAAGTTACGGTCAGTATTACGCATTAAAAGGAGCAGGGATACTATGACGGATATGTCGGTTGATGAAAAAAGAATTTATCTTGAACAATACCCTCTAACTTTGGCTATTATTAACCGTTGTTACTTATTGTCGGCTAAAAATGCGGATAAAAGCGAAAAATATAAAAGAAAAATGACCGAAGCGGCTTTGTTAAGAGATTTTATTGAAAACGATATAGAAAAAATCACCGATAAAGTGGAAAGCGAGGTACTTGCTCAAAAATATCTTTGCGGAAAAACGCTGGAAGAAACGGCAGTTATACTTAATTACAGCAAACGTCAGGTAGAAAGAATTCACCTTAACGCGCTTGAACATTTAACACCGTCTTACGTAAGTTAGGAGAATAAAAATGGAAAGAGTAATTCTTCATTGTGACCTTAATAATTTTTTTGCTTCGGTAAGTCTTCTTTATAATCAAACTTATTTGGGCGAACCCGTTGCAGTTGCAGGAAGCGTGCAGGAGCGCCACGGAATAATACTTGCAAAAAACGAAATAGCCAAAAAATTCGGCGTAAAAACGGCAGAACCTATATGGAAAGCAAAGCAAAAATGCGCAGGGTTGGTTATTTTACCGCCTTTATACGATAAATACGAGGAGTTTTCGGTTAAGGCAAATCAAATTTATCATCGCTATACCGATATGGTTGAGCCTTTCGGAATGGACGAATGTTGGCTTGACGTGACGGGAAGTTACTTGCTTTTCGGCGATGGAGAAACTATAGCCAAAAAAATAATGAAAGATATAAAGGAAGAACTGGGAATAACCGCTTCGGTGGGAGTAAGTTTTAATAAATCTTTTGCAAAACTGGGCAGTGATATGAAAAAACCCGAAGGGCTAACCATTATAAATAAAGAAAACTTTAAAGAAAAAATATACAATCTTCCTATAAGCGATTTGCTTTTTGTGGGTAACAGTACCGCATCAAAATTAAAGGGCAGAGGAATTTTTACCATAGGGGATATAACCCTTGCAGACGACCAAATGCTGAATAAAATTTTAGGCAAAAACGGGATTATGCTAAAAAGAAGCGCAATGGGTCTTGACGACAGCGCTGTTGTTACCCCCAAAAATACCGACCGACCTAAAAGCGTGGGGCGTTCACGCACCCTATCGGAAGATTTTAAAACTGAAGATGAAGTTTTCAGAGAACTTCTTTTTTACTCAGAAGAAATTGCTGAAAATTTAAGAGAAAAAGAAATATATGCGACGGGAGTTACTCTAATTGTAAGAGATACCAATCTAAATACAAACGAATATGCCGTACGAATAGATTCGGGTACACAAACGGCAGTTACATTGGCACGATACGCAATGAACCTATTTAAAAAGTACGGTTGTCTTCCTTGTCGCAGCGTAGGGCTAAGAGCAATAAGACTTAAAGAGGGAGGCGCCAACGTACAACTTGATTTGTTTAACAATTTTGAAGATGAAGATAAACTTTTAAAAATAGAAAGGCAGGTTAGTAAAATCTGCTTAAAATACGGCAAGAACGCCGTAGTAAGAGGCTCGTTGCTTTTTAAAAACAAAAACCTCGCCCCCGGTTTCAAACCACCCTACTGCAGATAATAGGAGATTTATAAAAAAATTAAACCTCTTAACACTTAGCGGTTAAGAGGTTTTCGTTTATTACCCACATAAACGAAAAAACAAAAAAATGGTAAGAAAACAAACGAATTTTTTGTCTTCTTACCATTTTTTTGACCATTTAAGCAATATTCGTGAAAGTCAGTTTTTGCATATTTTTTTGTTTTTGTTCAAATGAGGAATGAACGTATCTGTTAAGTGTCACCTTAACGTCCGAATGTCCCAGAATTTCCGAAAGGCTTTTTATGTCAAAACCAGCCTCTACACAACGGGTAGCAAAAGTATGCCTTAAAGTATGAAAGGTAGCGCCTTTAATACCCAAAAGTTTTGCAGTTTCTTTAAAGCGGTTTTGCATTGTTCGCGGTTCGCAATACGGACTTCTTGAAGTTGCCAATACATATCCGTCACCTTTTCGCAAACCATCTATCATTTCTTTTATAAAATCAGGCAAGGGGATTATTCTGTTTGAAGATTGACTTTTTGGACCGGTTACAAAAATCTCGGTATCGCCACTATCTGTTTTTAACCGTTGCATTGTTTTATCCACAATTATATAATCGTCGGTTATATCCTGCCATTTAAGTGCGCATATTTCACCTATTCTCATTCCGGTATAAAGAGCCAATAACACCGAAAATTTATAACAATCGGTACAATTGAGGCAATAAGCGCAAAGTCGATTTTGTTCATCACCGCTTAGCACTCGCGCTTCTTTGTTTTCTTGCTTTACGCATTTTATTTTTGGCGGAGTTATAGAATATTCTTCTTGTGCATAATTAAAAACTCTACTTAATATAATCAATATATCGTTAACCGTTTTGTCTGAAAGTTTTCCACCATACTTTCTGCCGTTATCCTTTAAATCGGTTGCAAACTGCTGTATCATTACCGAACTTATTTTATTTATGGCGATATTACCAAAAAATCTTATTATATGATTTTTACATAAATTTTCATATTTTATATAACTTGACGGCTTTATTTGATTTTTTACCCATAAAAGCCACTCCTCTACAACGTCTTTAGTGCATAAACTTGCAAACTTTGTTAAATTTTTAGCAATATTATGCATAGCATTCAGTTGTTTTTCTTTAGCATCTTTATATGTTGCAGCATAGACTGAAGCATATTTTTTTCTTCCGTCAACGCCTATTTCTTTGACATATCGAGCCTCCCATCTGCCGTCTTTCCTTTTGTAGATACATTCTCCTCTACGTGACATTTTATTTTCATCCCTTCGCGCAAACTATATTTTGACGGTAAAATTGACCATAATTAAGTCCGAATTATACAATAACTTTTGTTAACACTTGAAAAATTATGCATTTTTTGTTGACAAATCGGCTTAATTGTGTCATAATAGTACCCACGACTTTGGAATGCGTGTATATTGCATCTGTTTTCGCTTTCGTTTATGTGGGTAATAAATGAAAACGTACCTCTGTGCCGATTCGCACAGGGGATTTTTAAACATCGTTTATGTGGGTAATAAACGAAATAGCCGATTGGTATATACAGTATTTATTTTCCCCCGAAAATGAAATTTAAATCATAAAATATTTGCCTATATATTGGGAGGGGCTATTAGAAATTGACTAACAAATTAAGAATTTTTTTAAAAAGCATATCTGTTAGCATAGTTTCCCTTGTTGTTCTTTTTGCTTTTCTTGTTGCCGGGGTGCAAATTTTTGGTTTAAAGGTTTATACGATTTTGTCACCATCAATGGAACCTGAATACAAAACAGGCGCCATAATATACGTTAAAAGCGTTGACCCTAAAAAACTTGAAGTAGGCGACGTTATAACATTTTTAGTATCAAGCGACACAACCGTAACTCACAGAATTGTGGCAATTGAAGAAAAAAACGACGTTCTTTATTTTAATACAAAGGGTGACGCTAACAAAACTGCAGATAACGGCAAGGTGCACATGAATAATATCATGGGCAAACCAATTTTTAAAATCCCTTATCTTGGCTATGCGGCAAGTTTTATTACAACTCAACCCGGTATGTATTTAGGACTTGCTATAGGAATTATTCTTACAATAATCGTATTTATGATTGATTATATTACGGGTGAAGAACCCAATAAAAATAAAAAAAGGAGAAAAAGCAATGAGAAAAATTAAGGCGGTATTGCTGAGCGTATGTGTTTGTTTGCTGGTTTTTGCAACGGTAATGGGGACTGTGTCTTATCTTGCTGACGTAGACCAAGTTGTCAATACCTTTACAGTCGGCAACGTAAAGATAACACTTGATGAAGCAGACGTAAATGAACTTGGCGAAGTCATTAGTTCCCAAAGAGTCAAGGAGAATGAATATCATCTTATTCCCGGCGGAGTTTACGTTAAAGACCCTACTTTAACTGTTAAAAAGGGAAGCGAGGCTTCATATATTCGTATGCTTGTTACCATAAGCGATATGGCTGATATTAAGGCTGTGTTAGGTGACGATTTTCTACCCGAAAATTATGTAGAAGGTTATGATAGCGCAATTTGGAAGTGTGTGAAAATTACCGATAACGGTGACGATACCGTTACTTATGAATTTCGCTATAAAGAACCTATAGATAAAGTAAAGGATGACAAGGTGCTACAGCCTTTGTTTAAGAAAATAAAAGTTCCCGAAGAAATTAACGGCGAAGAACTCGCTAAAATTAAGGAAATGAAGATTTCTGTAGTAGGTAACGCAGTTCAAAAAACCGGATTTGATAATGAAGATGCGGCGTGGGCAGCATTTGATATTCAAATTAACTAAAGAAAGGCGCAACAATATGAAAACTAAACTTTTTACAAAACAGGGATTTTTAAAAACGGTTTTATTAATGATTAGCGTAACAACTCTTGTTTTTAGTGTTGTTAGCGGTACTTTTGCATGGCTTGTTGCAGAAACAAAACCCGTTGTAAATACCTTTACCTATGGTGATATTGATATCACTCTTGAGGAAAGCGATACAAACGACGGCGACGGCGATCCATATACAAACACTTACCGTATGGTTCCCGGTAATAAAATTTCCAAAGACCCTACCGTAACAGTTGAAAAGAATAGCGAGGACTGTTGGCTTTTTGTAAAAATCGAAAAATCTGGTGATCCTGCCAAGTTTGACGATTTTATGGAATTTACCGTTGCAGACGGCTGGACTCCTTTAAAGGACGTAGACGGCGTTTACTTCAGAGCCGTTGATAACAATAAAGACGATCAGGACTTCCCCGTACTTAAGGATAATCAGGTAAAGGTTAAGGATACCGTAACAAAGGAAATGTTCAATAAACTTACCGAAATGCCAACCCTTTCCTTTACTGCTTACGCTGTTCAGCGTGACGGCAGCATAACCGAGATAGATTCAGCCGAAAAGGCTTGGACTATAACACAAAAATAATTTATTTAAGGAGAAAAAGAAATGAAAAACTTTAAAAAAGTAATCATTATGTGTCTTGCTATGGTACTCGTAGTAGCGCTTGCAATAGCAGGAACTATTGCATATCTTACCGACACTGATTCCAAAACCAACGTAATGACCGTTGGAAGTGTTGAAATCGAGCAAATCGAACAGGAATACAACGCATCAGGCGAACTCGTTGATTTCACACAGGCTAAACCCCTTATGCCTTACGTTGGCACACTCGGTTGGAAAAATACAACTGAAGCAGACGGCGCATACAGAAGTTTTACTATGAACAACGTGGTCGACAAATATGTTTCTGTAGCAAATACAGGTAAGTCTGATGCTTTTGTTCGTACCGTATTCGCTTTCGAAATGGGCGAATATGCTACCATTGACGAATTCAGATACAAGGTTATTGGTTTTTCCACCAATGCTGATAATGGCGCAGAGTTCGATTTTGACGGAACTTGGAATTGGGGCACACCTTTCGTAGCAGTAATCGACGGTGAAAACTATATGATTTGGGAAGCTGTTCACGGCACTGCTGTTGCTCCCAACACCACCACTATTCCTTCTCTTTTACAGGTATATATGAACAAAAACTGTGGTAACGAAGAAGTAACAAAGGTTGACGGCAACGAAAACGGCACCTACGATATTCTCGTATTCTCTCAGGCTGTTCAGGCTGCAGGTTTTGACAGCGCAGAAGCTGCTTTAACCGAAGCTTTCGGTAAGGTGGAAGACAATGTAGTTGCTTGGTTTGAAGGTGCTCCCATTCCCGCATTAATTGATAATGGTGATGCATTTGTGGCTGCTACCAAAGAAGGCAAAGACGTATATTTTGCAGGCGACGTTGCAATTAATTCCGCAAGTGAAAGCAATTCCTATGGTAAGACCGGTGTTAACGTTATGAACGGCCAACTTATCGACGGTAAAGGCAACACTCTTTCCGTAAACGTGGGCGACACTTGGGATAGCGCTATAAGCACTACCGGTGGTACCATTAAAAACCTTACTATTGATAAGGGCTTCCGTGGTATTTTTATAAACCACAACAGCACACACAGCGAACCCGTTATTCTTCAGAACGTAATTATCGATGGACCTACTTACACTATTTCTTGCGACCAGGGTACAAATCAGAACCTTTTCGCATACAATTCTACCTTTAACGGTTGGACTTCTTATGCTGCAACAATCGGTAACGTTAAATTTGACGGTTGTAAGTTTGGAAAAGGCGCAGGTTATGCTTTCTGCCGTCCTTATGCGCCTACCGAATTTGTAAATTGTGATTTTGAAGCAGGTTATGCCCTTGAGGCAGTAGCAGAAGTTACCTTCAAGAACTGCACTATCGGCGGCGTTGCACTTACTACTGATAATATCTCTACCTTAGTAGTAGGCGGTTCCGCAAACGTTACTGTTAAATAAAGTCGAGGTTATAAAAAATGAAAAATTTAAAGAAGACCCTTGTAATGTGCGTGTCTTTGTTCCTTATTGCCGCAGTTGCAATAGGCGGAACTATCGCGTATCTTACAGTTGACCCTGTTGAAAAAAGCAATATTTTTACAGTTGGAAATATTGCTATTAATCTTACCGAAGACGTAGGTACCACAGGCGCTGCAACTGTAACATCTGACGATAACGGCGCTATCTATGAAAACGTTATGCCCGGTGACTATCTTAAAAAGGAAGTTTCTGTTAAAAATACAGGAAGCAGACCTGCATACGTTGCAGTAGAAGTAACTATCAATAACGCTCTTGAAATCAATAAGGCTATTGATGAATTTTATGAGGCTAAAGGCTATAGCGAAGTTGAAATTCAGCAGATTTATGATTATATCTTCGACGGTTTCGGTATGAACTATACCAAAACAGATGCAAACGGTAAAGCTACCGGTATGCGTCTTACCATTACAGGCGATAAGATGCCCGAAAAGGTTTTACAGGTTGACTCTGTAAAGACCATTTCTGAATATTGGTTACAGTATAGCGGTAACTGGTTTATGGACGAAGATACTGTTATTCCTTATGATGGATACTATACCACCGGAATGAACGATTATGAACTTCGTTACACCTATTATCTCCTTCTTGAAGCAGGCGAAAAATCCACTCTCTTTAAGGGCTTTAACGTTCCTAAGGAGTTTAATGCTCAGCAGCTTGATATGTTCAACGGTCTTAATATAGATATCATAGCTTCTGCTATTCAGGCAGATAATTTTGCTGATGCAAAGACCGCTTTCTCTACCCTTAAAAACGAAATCGTTTGGCAAGTAAAAGATGCAGCTTCTCTTGCAAAGGCACTTAAAAAGGGCGGTAAGATAAAACTTGCTGATAACATTACCAATACAGGTGATAGCTTTATGGTTCCCGCAGGTGTAAACGTGGAACTTGACCTTAACGGTAAAGATATAATTACCGAAGTTGCATACGACAGCACAAAAGTAAACGCAAGCAGCGCATTTGTAAACAACGGTACTGTAATACTTAGCGGTAACGGTACTATAAAGGCTACCAACAACTATTCTGTTCGTAACTATGGTGAAATGGTTATAAACGGTATAACTGTTGAAAATGGTATTATGAACTTTGCTGATTTAACAGTAAATAACGGTAATATCAGCAATAGTCGTAGCGGAAAACATACCATTTACGGAAATGCTGCAAAATTAACCCTTAACGGCGGTACTTTCTATAATGGCAACGCAGGTAATGCAGGAATATTTGCTTACGGCGGTGAAGTAGTTATAAACGGCGGTGAATATTCTATTGCCGACGGAACAGCAACTTTTGGCTGGACCTCTTGCTTGATAGATGCACAAGGCGGTGCTAAATACACCATCAACGGCGGTGTAATTAACGGCGAAGTACGCGATTATGGTGACAACACCACTATATACGGCGGTACTTTCAGCATCAAGCCTAAGGCTCAGTTTATCGCATCAGGTTATAAGCTTACCCAGAACGGCGACGGCACTTGGAGTGTAGGTCCTGCAAAGGCTGATTCTAACGCTTCTCTTGAACAGGCTATTAAAGATGGCGAAACTGTAATTGAACTTCCTGCTGGCGATTTCGTTATTCCTGCTGCTGCAGCGGGCAAAAACCTTACAATTATAGGTAACGGTGCAACAAAGGTTACTGTTCAGAACACCGGTTCTTCTGAGGGCTGTGACTATAGTCTTCAGGGCTCTAAAGTAACGTTTGAAAACGTTGTTATTACTACCGATAGCCATTCTTTTGCAGGTTATGCAGGTTTAAGCGCAACTTACAATAATTGTACTTTTGACGGAACCTACAATTTATATGGCGACAGTGTGTTCAATAACTGTGTATTCAACATATCCGGAGATAACTATAATCTTTGGACCTGGGCTGCTAAAAACGTTACTCTTAATAACTGTACCTTTAATTCTGACGGAAAGGCAATATTGCTTTACGGCGGAGCCGATACCAAACTCGAAGTAAACGGTTGCGTATTTAACGATAAGGGCGGTTTAACCGACCTTAAGGCTGCTATTGAAATCGGTAATGATTATGGCAGAAGTTATCAATTAATCGTTAATAACACAGTTGTTAACGGCTACGAAATTAACGACAAGGGTATTAATACCGGTACAACTCTTTGGGGTAACAAAAACTCTATGGGTACTGATAAACTCAACGTTATTGTTGATGGCGTTGACGTTTACTAATTACAACTCTCTTTGCTACCTCCCACTCTACCTCACGGAGTGGGCGGTAAGCTAAGGGTATAACCCATAGGTTTAGGTTGTATTTTTTGCTTACCGAGGATGGTAATTTTAAAAATAAATCAAAGAATGGAGCGAAAAAAATGAAAAATATGAAGAAAACACTTATAATGTGCATATCTCTTTTCCTTATGGTTGCAGTAGCAATCGGAGGAACTGTTGCATATCTCACAGTTGACCCTCAAGAAAAGGGCAACGTATTTTCCGTAGGAAATATTGCAATTAATCTTACCGAAGACGTAGGTACTACCGGCGCCGCCACCGTAACGTCTGACAATAACGGCGCTACCTATGAAAACGTTATGCCCGGTGACTATCTTAAAAAGGAAGTTTCTGTTAAAAATACAGGAAGCAGACCTGCATTTGTTGCAGTTGAAGTAACTATCAATAACGCTCTTGAAATCAATAAGGCTATTGATGAATTTTATGAGGCTAAAGGTTATACCGAAGCAGAAATTCAGCAGATTTATGATTATATCTTCGACGGTTTCGGTATGAACTATACCAAAACAGATGCAAACGGTAACGCTACCGGTATGCGTCTTACCATTACAGGCGATAAGATGCCCGAAAAGGTTTTACAGGTTGACTCTGTAAAGACCATTTCTGAATATTGGTTACAGTATAGCGGTAACTGGTTTATGGATACCGATACTGTTATTCCTTATGATGGATACTATACCACCGGAATGAACGATTATGAACTTCGTTACACCTATTATCACTATCTTGAAAAAGACGAGAAAACCGTTCTTTTCAAGGGCTTAAACGTTCCCAAGGAATTCAATGCTCAGCAGCTTGCTATGTTTGAAAATATGAATATAAAGGTTGTTGCTTCCGCTATTCAGGCAGACAGTTTTGTAGATGCAAAAGATGCTGTAGGCACCATTGCTCTTGATGACGACGCTAACCTTGATAAATTCATTGCAGGCGCAAAAGAAGCTTTCACCGTTTTAAACCGTGTAAATAACGGCGAAGAAATGGACCTTAAGTTCGTAAGTAAGTGGGACGGCACAGTAGATACCACTTGGTATGACCCTGCTAATCCCCAGACCGAGTATAAACTCAGCACCGCTGCACAACTTGCAGGTCTTGCTAAACTCGTTGATGATGGCAATACCTTCCAAGGAAAAACCCTTACATTAGATAAGGATGTAGACCTTGCTTCTTTAGCGTTTAATCCCATTGGTCATTCCAGCAACGGCAAGTCTTTTAACGGCACTTTTGACGGTCAGGGACACACAATTTCCAATATGTACGAACAGAGCGACCTTTCTGCATGGCAGTATGAAGGTGAATATTACGGTCTTTTCGCTTATACCAACGGTGCTACCATTAAGAATGTAACTATTGCTGACGCATACATTTCCAGCGGCAAAAATGAAGCAGCAGGCATTGTCGGCAATGCTGTCAATACAACATTTTCCGATATCACGATTTCCAATACCACTTTGATTGCGTATAACAACTCCGCCGGTGGTGTTGCCGCTGAATGTTACGGAAACTGTTCTTTCACAAACATTACAGTTGATGAAGATACCGTTATCGGTCCTCTTTGGGGTACCTACGATGTTCGTTTAGGCGGTGTTGTTGGTTTAGTTCACGCTGGAAACAACGTAACGCTCTCCAACGTTACTGTTGCTTGCCAGTTAGATGCAATCAATGACGTTGCAGCTAACTACCAGTATTGGCTCTACCGTTACAGTGGTATGTTGATTGGTCATGTTGACGGTGTGAATGGAGTTGCTGACCCCACCGGCTATGTCACTTGCGAAAATGTAAAAGTTATCTATGGCGATTGGGTGAACTACCATTATTGCGAAGATGCAGATCTTGGTGAAGGTAGCTACAATGGCCCTGGTGAATACAAGTATGCTCGTGTCGAAGCAGGTACAGGAACAAATGGTATTGATTTATCAGCTTGTAATCACAATGACGATGAGTCTCATAATGTACTTATAGAATTTGATCAGTTGTTCGGTGGTGGACAGGGTGTTAAGGGCCTTAAGACCTACGATGGCGTAAAGGTAGTTTATAACAACAAATAATAACGATAATGGAACTGCCAATAATTGTGACTATGACGTTACTCGTTTTGATTTTGGCGGTCAAATTAACGGTATTTTCAGCAAAAATTAAAAGCGAATTAAAGTATCTTAACAGCGAAATTGAGCGTTGTTCGGGTGAAGAAAAGAAATATTATAAAAAGTATAAAAAAAGACTTTTATTTTCTTTTTTGCCCTTTGTGAAATACAGATAGAAAGGGAGGTGTAACGGTGCATAAAAAGATTATTAAATCGGCGGTTTTGATTATATCGCTGATAACTCTTATTGTGTCTTCCGTCAATACCACCCTGTGCTTTATGGTTTCAAAAACTGATACTTTGACTAACGTTTTTAAACCCGAAGAAAAAATAACAAATGGTGTTTCGGTAATAAAAAGGGTTGAGCATCCTTTTGGAGACGATTATATAATCCCCGAAAATATTACCTTTGATTTCACCCTTTCTTTTGGCGAATATTATGCCGAAACTACGCTTAAAACTACGTTTGGTGAAATGAAGACCGACGAAAAAGGCAATCTTAACGCTAAAATACAGCCTAACGTCCCTTTTACTATTGAGGGCATAGAAGTAGGTACAAATGTTAAAATCAAGGAAAATGACGTAACTTTAAATGGTTTTGCCAAAAAAGGCGAAGACCAAATAACAGTTGTTGTTCCTGAAATAAGTTTTGCCGAGGCGGAATTTGTTAACACCTATACTCCAAAGGCTGTTGATGCCAATAATATAATCTTAAAGGGTAAAAAGGTGCTGGAAGGCAGAGAGTGGAAAGAAAAAGACACCTTCTCCTTTATTCTTGAATACCGCAGTAACGGTCAATGGATTAAACTTGATAAACAAACCATAACCTATAGTGAAGAAAACTTTAAACCTGAGTTTGATTTTACTAAAGCCATTTCTAAACTTACCTTTGGTGAGGTCGGCGAATATGATTTTCGTATGACCGAGGAAAAAGGCGAACTTAAAGGATTGGTTTATGATACAACGATTAATTCCTTTTCTATCGTTGTCACAGACAAAGATATGGACGGAAACCTCGAAATCTCCGACATAAAAAATAGCGAACATACAACCTCTACAAAATATAAAAACGGATTTTCTATTAATGTTGTTTTTAATAACACATTTAAACCGTCGGTACCTGAGGATAAATCCGTTCATATCTCTGTGACAAAACGAGTAAATAATAAGGGAAGTTACAAGAGAACTCCCGAAGGCTTTGAATTTGTTCTCGTTAATACCGAAACGGCAGAAGAACAAACTTTAAAAACCGATGCAAACGGTGATGGTAAATTAAAAGTAATTTTATCAGAAGAAAATATCGACAAAACCCTTATCTTTAAACTTTACGAAAAAAATAACGAAGAAAAGGGTGTTACCTACGACTCAAAGGTCTATACGGTAGAAATTAAACCATATTTAAATGAAGATTATGAAATTTCTGCCGACTTCTTTGTTGATGGTAATAAAACAAATGAAATAAATGCAGAATTTACAAATATTTGCAATATAGATAACCCCGTCGTTCCTGACACGGGTATGGATAAGAGCGTTTATTTCTGGATGGTTTTGGCATTTCTTAGCGGAACTTCCTGTATTGTAATTTTAATTGCAGATAGACGCGAAAGAAAAGCATAAAAGAAGGGATAAAATGAATACAAAGGAAAAAGAAGTTTTTGAAAAGTGCGTAGTGTGCGGTAAGATTACCAATACTCTTATAAATACACCGGTAGATAAGCGCACTAATTATGTAATAGGCGTTGGTGAGGTGTGCAGTAAATGTTTATTGGAGGTTTACTGCAATATAAACCCCTTTGGTGATTAACAGTGACAAAAAGCACCCCGACTTAAAGTTGAGGTGCTTTTGAATATAGTTAGCCCATATTCTTTTTGTACTTTAAATAATCCTCTAAAATCATTGTAGCGGCAACGGCGTCGATAATTTCTTTGCGTTTTTTGCCGCGTGTGTCGGTGTAGTTTAGGGCTGTATGTGCACTGACTGTGGTAAATCTTTCGTCGTAAAGGTTTACGGGAACCGATAAAATTTCCCTTAGTTTTTCGGCAAGTAGGGTACATTCCTGAGCGCTGTCGCCAAGACTTCCGTCGGTACGTCGGGGAAGTCCCACAACTATTTCTTCCGCCTTTAAAGTAAGGGCGGATTCTTTTATTTTTTCGATTAGTTTATCAAAGTTATATTCAGTAATTACCGTGTGAGGAAAGGCAAAACTTTCGCTTTTATCGCTATAAGCAATACCTGTACGCGCCTTACCGCGGTCAACGCTCATTATTATCATAAAATACCTCGTAAACTCTTTTTTTATATTCTACTCTTTTTTATGCGGTTAATCAAGAGGCAAAATTTTGAACCACTTGACTATTTTGCATTAAAGATATAAAATAGAGGTAGCATTTTTGAAGAGAGGTCTTATGTTTGTTAAAACAAAAAAAGATAAATAAAAAACTTATTACCGCCCTTGTTTTAACCTTTCTCGGTAATTTGCTTTTCTTTTTTACAATATGGCTTTTAAGAAAATATGACCATATTTATCTTGATCAAATTCTATTTCAGTTAAAATCTCCCGCTAACGGCGCAAATCGGACGCTGGCGGGCAGCGTTGTTGTGCAGGTGGGTGTATATCCCGTTGTGCTGACTTTGATTGAAGTTTTTGCCTATCGTTTATTTGGCGGTTTTATTGAAAAACTTAAAAAGTATAAAAAATATGCTAAGTACTGCACGGGCAAATGTTGTGATTTTATTAAAAAGATTGCCATGCCCGTTGGACTTTCAACACTTTTAGTTGCCATAACACTTTTTGTCGCAAAGTTAGAGGTTGTAAGTTATATCAGCGTTGCATCTACCGAATCGGATTTTATTATTCAAAACTATAAAAATCCAAATGAAGTTAAAATAACATTCCCCAAACAAAAGCGTAATCTTATTTATATATTCCTTGAATCTATGGAATGTACCTATGCTGATACCAATGCTGGCGGTAATGTTACCGACAATTTTATTCCAGAACTAAAAGAACTTGCCGAAAATAACGTAAACTTTTCAAATGATTCCGATTTTGGCGGCGCACTTTCCTATTCGGGCACTACATGGACCTCTGCGGCTATGGTAGCGCAAACTTCGGGTATGCTTATAAAGGTGCCTATTGCCAGTGAAGCCTATGGAGGTCAAAATTCTTTTATGCCCGGTGTAACTACGCTTGCGGAAATTCTTAAAAAAGAAGGATATAATCAAACTCTTTTAGTGGGAAGCGATGCGGATTTTGGCGGCAGAAAGACCTATTTTTCCGAACACGGAAATATGAATATAGTTGATATAAATTCTTTAAAGGCTGAAAACAGACTGGAAAAAAACTACCGTCAATGGTGGGGTTTTGAAGACGATAAACTATTTGACTTTGCAAAGGAAGAAGTAGAAAAACTATATGAAAGCGGAAAGCCTTTTAATTTTACTATGCTGACCGCCGATACGCATTTTCCCGACGGTTATGAATGTAAAGATTGTAAGTCAAAGTGGGATAATCAATACGCAAACGTTCTTTCTTGTTCGTCAAAAAGGGTTTTAGAGTTTATTGAGTGGATAAAAGAACAGCCCTTTTACGAGAATACTACAATAGTGGTATGCGGTGACCATTTAACCATGGACCCCGAATTTTTAAAGAGTATTGACAAAAATTATACGCGCACCGTTTATAATTGCTTTATAAACTCTGCGGTTACCCCGGTTAACCAAAAAAACCGAAAGTTTGCAACCTTTGATTTGTTCCCAACCACCGTTGCTGCATTAGGGGCCACTATTGAAGGTGAAAAATTAGGTCTTGGTACAAATCTTTTTTCGACTGCCATAACTTTGACCGAAGAATACGGATACGAAATGCTTGATGCCGAACTGCAAAAAAAATCACAGTTTTATAACGAGCAAATACTCGAAATGGAAAGTCCTGCCATATTTTTAAAGGAGTAAGATATGAGCCAAAACAATAAAAGCGAAACTTTAGTCCAACGCGATAAGGCAAGAAAAGATTTTCTTGAACTTAAAGCAATGCAGGCAAAAGCGACACAAGAGGGTCAAACCGAGCATACGCCCTATGAAAATGAAATAAAACCCAAAACTTTGGGCGAAAAAATAAGCCATTTTTTATACTATCATTTTAAAACGCTTATAATTGTTGCCTTGTGTGTTGGTGTGGTGGTTTTTGCTACCGTTTCTTGTTTAAATAAGAAAAAACCCGATTTAAAAATAGTTGTTTACGATAACAGAATACTTGCCGATATGTACGTTCCTGAAATTCAGGATTATTTTGCGCAGTTTTGTAAAGATTATAACAACGACGGTGAGGTTTACGTTCAGGTTGTAAACTGTACCTATCAAACGGGCGTTTCTACCGCGCAGTATCAAAATACTATGATGCAACGTTTGCAAAGCGTTATTGTAACCGATGCCGAGTGTGTTCTTATAATCACAGGGGACTTGGGCAAAAATTATTTCGATAACTACCTTACCGGCGTATTGGAACAAGAGGGTATTCCGTTAAAAGAAGATTATTATAGTTGCGCATTTGACAAAGATATTAAAATTCCCGATAACGTAAAAATCTATTTAAGGAATATAGAGGGTACGCTTTTAGAAGATAACGCAAAATCCAAAAAAAGCGTTGAACACAGTAAGGAATTTTTAGAAAATATGTTTAAATAACAGGGGATATAAAAATGGGGAAGTTGACAAGAAAGCAAAAAATTTTAAGACGTAATTTGTTCTTGTGCCTTTGCGCAAGTGTACTTTGTCTTATAATTTCTCTTGCCGGTTGCGGTATAAGTAAACTTATTGGTTCGGGTGGCGAAGATTTATCAATTGATAAGGGTAACCAGTCAAGCGAACCTGAAGAACCTTACGTGGTATCATCTGCAAAGGTGGTTAATACGGGGGATATTCTTATACATTCTCCTTTGTTGACGGCAACAAAGGAAAGCGACGGTTATGATTTTTCACCGCTTTACAGAGAGGTTTCATCGTATTTTAACGATGCTGACCTTGCCATAGCAAACCTTGAAGTAACCCTTGGCGGCAAAGAATCGGGAAACTATCGCGGTTATCCGGCTTTTAATACTCCCGATGACCTTATTGACCATTTAAAAGCGGCAGGAATAGATATGCTTCTTACGTCAAATAACCATTGTTACGATACGGGACTTTTTGGTCTTAAACGTACCGCAAGTGTTTTAAAGGAAAAAAATATGCCCTTTATCGGAACAAGAGAAAGCGTTGACCAATCTCTTTATACCGTAAAGGACGTAAATAATATTAAAATCGGTATGGCGTGCTATACCTACGAAAACGTTTATCAGGGCGGTGGCAGTAAATCCATAAACGGCAGAATTGTAAACAGCGAGGCTGCTCCCTTGCTTGCTTCTTTTTGCTATGAAAGACTGGATGAATTTTATATCGAGGCCGAAAACGTTATAAAGGATATGAAGAATAGCGGCGCCGAGGCTATAGTATTTTATATGCACTGGGGCAACGAATATCAAACAGAACAAAACCGTTGGCAAGAACAAATTGCGCAAAAACTTTGCGACCTTGGGGTTGACGTAATCGTAGGAGGCCACCCTCACGTTATTCAGCCTGTTGAACTTTTAACCTCTACCGACGGCACTCGTAAAACGGTTTGTCTTTACTCTATGGGCAACTCCGTTTCAAATCAGCGACTTGACCAACTGTATTCCGACTGTCCTACAGGACACACCGAAGACGGTATGCTTTTCTACTATACCTTTGATAAGTATAGTGACGGCAAGGTAGTGCTTAGCGGTGTTGATATTATTCCCGCTTGGGTACAAAAAAAGGGAAGCGGAAGTAACGCAGAATATATTCTTCACGCTCTGCCCGACGAAAATGCATTTTACAATAAGGGTCTTTCTTCGTCTACGGGTAAAAATTCCTATAAACGAACAAAGGATATTGTAGCAAAGGGACTTACCGAATGTCAGCAGTATTTGGGCTGCGAGGTAAGATTTAAACAAACCTCAGGTCTTAATGAATAACAAAAAACGCAGGTTTTACCTGCGTTTTTTTACTCATTAAATATTTACTTTAATAAATTTCTTTTTACCTTTCTGGATTAAAAGACCTGCGCTGAGTTGTTCTTTAGTATAGAAGGTGGCAGGTACGGTGAGTTTTTCTTCATTTACACTAACACCGCCCTGAGTAACCAAGGTTCTTGCTTCACTCTTAGAACCGCAAAGACCGCTTTTTACCATTATATCGAGAATACCGATACCGTTTTCACCCAAATCGTCTTCCGAAAGTGTTACGGTAGGCATATCTGCAGAGTCTTTTCCACCTGCAAAAATATTTTTTGCAGCAGCCAAAGCCTTTTCTGCTTCCTCTTCACCGTGAACCAGTTTTGTAAGTTCGTAAGCAAGAATTTCTTTAGCCTTGTTAAGTTCGCTTCCTTCCCACTTGTCCATTTCATCAATCTGTTCAAGAGGTAAGAATGTAAGCATACGAATACACTTAAGTACGTCGCTGTCGGCAACGTTTCTCCAGTACTGGAAAAATTCATAAGGAGAAGTTTTGTTAGCGTCAAGCCATACTGCGTTGCCTGCGGTTTTGCCCATTTTCTTGCCCTGAGAGTCGGTAAGAAGTGTAATGGTCATAGCGTGGGCATCTTTACCGAGTTTTCTTCTTATAAGTTCGGTACCGCCAAGCATATTACTCCATTGGTCGACACCGCCGAACTGCATATTACAGCCGTAGTGCTGATAGAGATGGTAGAAGTCGTAACTTTGCATAATCATATAGTTAAATTCAAGGAAGGAAAGACCTTTTTCCATTCTCTGCTTATAGCATTCAGCGCGAAGCATATTGTTTACCGAGAAACAAGCGCCGACTTCACGAAGTAAATCAACGTAATTAAGATTTAAAAGCCAATCGGCATTGTTAACCATTTTTGCTTTGCCTTCGCCGAATTCAATAAAACGCTCCATCTGACGTTTAAAACATTCTGCATTGTGTTCAATGTCTTCTTTGGTAAGCATTTTTCTCATATCGGTTCTGCCGGAAGGATCACCTATCATGGTAGTACCGCCACCTATAAGGGCAACGGGTTTATTACCTGCCATCTGTAAACGCTTCATAAGGGTAAGCGCCATAAAGTGACCTGCGGTAAGGCTGTCTGCGGTACAGTCAAAACCTATATAAAAGGTTGCCTTTCCACTGTTTATCATTTCTCTGATTTCGCTTTCGTTGGTTACCTGAGCAATAAGACCGCGGGCAACTAATTCTTCATAAATTCCCATATTTTTTCCTCCAAAAAATAAAAAAATCCTCTGTCAAAAGACAGAGGGCGAAAGTTCGCGGTACCACCTCTATTTATATGCATAAGCATACCTCGGTGTGTTAAAAACACTATGCTTTAACGGGCATAACGCGGTTTTCACGGCTTAAAAAGTGTATTCACAAAAGGTTTTTACAGCCCCTTTCACCAAACGGAGCCTCTCTGAGTAAAAAGCGGTTTGCTACTTTTCTTTTGTCAACGCCTTTAAATATCACTAAAATTATATATCATTAAAAGGTTTTTGTCAACCGAATTGTTGAATAAACGCTTTTTTTATGCTATACTTAAACAGAGTAGGAAGGTGTAATGAATGTTAAAGAAGTTTTTAAGTTACTATAAACCTCATACAAAACTTTTTGTGCTTGATATGATAGCGTCGCTTTTTATATCCCTTATAGGTCTTACCTATCCCGTTATAACCAATATAATGCTTAATAAACTTATACCGAATAAACTTTATAAGTCTATTGTTTTTGCAGGACTTTTTGTGTTGTTCCTTTATATTTTACGTACTTTTCTAAGATACTTCGTGCAGTATTACGGACATCTTATCGGTACTCGTATGCAGGCAAAAATGCGAAGCGATATGTTCAGTCATCTTCAAAAATTGCCCTTTTCATATTACGATAATACCGAAACGGGCGATTTAATATCTCGTATAAGCAACGACCTTTTCGACGTGGTTGAACTTGCCCACCACGGCCCCGAAAATTTAATTATAAGCAGTCTTACGGTAATAGGTTCATTTATTTATCTTGCTACCATAAATCTTTATTTAACACTTATAATTTTTGCTTGCGTACCTTTTCTTATTTTCGTTTCTGCCGTTTTGCGACAAAAAATGAAAGAAGCGTTTAAAGAACGCAGAATAACAACTGCCGGTATAAACTCTGCCACCGAAAGCAGTATTACAGGAATAAGGGTAACAAAGGCCTTTTCGGGCAGTAAAAGGGAAATGGAAAAGTTTGAGGAAAATAACAATCTTTTTGTTAAGGCTTGTCATAAATCCTATAAGGCAATGGCGCAGTTTCATTCTTCCTCAACCTTTATTACCGACGTTTTTAACGTAATAATTATAATTGCAGGCGGTCTTTTCCTTTATGCAGGTAAAATTGATTTTGGTGATTATTCAACCTTTATAGTGTCGGTTAATATTTTTATAAATCCCGTAACCCAACTTATAGGTTTTATGGAGCAGTACCAAAACGGTGTTTCGGGCTTTTCTCGTTTTCTTGAAATTATGAATGAAGAACCTGAAAAGGAAAATCAAAACGCGCAGCCCATTAATAACGTAAAGGGCGAAATTGAGTTTAAAAACGTTACCTTTTCGTACGGTACCGAAGACGGCGACGTTTTACGTAATATTTCATTTAAGGTTAACGAGGGTGAAAAATTTGCCATTGTGGGCCATTCGGGTGGAGGAAAAACCACCATTTGCCATCTTATTCCTAATTTTTACAGGGTGCAAGAAGGCGAAGTGCTTTTTGACGGAATAAACGTCAATGACATTACCTTTGACAGTTTAAGAAATAATATAGGCATTGTTCAGCAGGACGTATTTCTTTTTTCGGGTACAATTAGAGAAAATATTATGTACGGTAATCTGAACGCAACCGAAGAAGAAATGATAGAGGCGGCAAAACGCGCTAATATTCACGAATTTGTTAAAACTTTAGAAAAAGGTTACGATACCGAAATAGGCGAAAGAGGAGTTCGCCTTTCGGGCGGACAAAAGCAGAGAATAAGTATAGCCAGAGTTTTTCTTAAAAACCCCAAGGTGCTTATTCTTGACGAAGCCACCAGCGCCCTTGACAATACCACCGAAATTTTAATTCAAAACGCTCTGGACGAGCTTTGCAAGGGCAGAACTACCATAGTTGTCGCCCATAGACTTTCTACAATAAGAAGCGCCGATACCATAGCGGTAATCGACGACGGAAAGGTGACCCAAAAGGGCACCCACGAAGAACTTTTAAAAGAAGAAGGCACCTATAAGGATTTATATTCATTACAGCTCAGATAGGAGTGACATTATGAAAATAACAGATGTAATTAATGCTGATAAACCGTCGTTATCCTTCGAGGTTTTCCCTCCCAAAAACGAAACGGCATTTGAAAGCGTAAAAACCGCTACCGAGGAAATAGCAAAGCTTAATCCCTCTTATATGAGCGTCACCTACGGCGCAGGGGGACAGGGGGGACGTTATACCCTTTCGGTTGCCGAAAATTTAAAAAAACAGGGTGTAATTGCGCTTGAACATTTAACCTGTGTTGGCGCGACCAAGCAGTCCATAAAGGAACGCATTAACGAAATTAAAGCGGCAGGTATAAATAACGTAATGGCTCTTAGGGGCGACATTCCCGAAGATATGAAAAACGACGATAAAAGCAACTGGGAATATAAATACGCCGTAGATTTAGTAAGGGAACTTAAAGCGTCGGGTGATTTTTGTGTGGGCGGCGCGTGTTATCCCGAAATTCACGTTGAAAGCATCAACCAAAAGGAAGATATAAAATATCTTAAAGAAAAGGTTGACGCAGGCTGTGATTTCTTAACCACGCAGATGTTTTTTGATAATAATTTATTCTATAACTTCCTTTATAAAATAAGGGAAGCGGGAATTACCGTGCCGGTCGTTGCGGGAATTATGCCAATTACGGCGGCCAATCAACTTGAAAGAGCTATAAAACTTTCGGGTTCCTTTGTGCCTCAACGTTTTAAAAGTCTTGTTGACCGCTTCGGTGAAAGCCCTGCCGCTATGATGCAAGCAGGTATTGCCTATGCCACCGACCAGATAATCGACCTTTTTGCAAACGGCATAAACGCAGTACACGTTTATTCTATGAATAAGCCGACCGTCGCCAAAAAAATACAAAGTAATTTAAGTGAAATATTAGATTTATGTACGAAATAAACGTAAAAACTTTTACGGCCCCACCCGTAAATAAAAAAGAAATACTGCGATACGCAAAGGTGAAAAATCCGTCTGACGATATTTCAAAACTGTTGGACGAGGTTATAACCGATTGCCAAAATCAAATAGAATATAAAGTTTGCTATACGGTAGTACCGGTAGAAACAAGGGACGATTTGTGTGTCTTTCCGTTTTTTTCTTTTAAAAGCAAAGATTTAAGCAAAAACCTTTCTAAATCTAGCGAGGCAGTAATATTTGCCGCTACTCTTGGCGCAAAAATTGACCGACTTATTAATAAATACAGCCGAATTTCTCCGTCAAAAGCGCTTTTAATTGATGCATTTGCCACCGAGCGAATAGAAGCGCTATGCGATGAATTTGTCAAAAGTTTAAACCTTAAAACTTCGCCTCGTTTTAGCGCAGGGTACGGAGATTTAACGCTTGAAATCCAAAAGCAGATTTTCGGCCTTTTAAACCCTAATAAATATATAGGTCTTACTTTAAATGAAAGTCAAACAATGTCGCCTGGCAAATCAGTAACGGCGTTTATGGGGATAGTATAATATGAATTTTAAAAAATTTATAAAGGACAATATAGTGCTGTTTGACGGCGGAATGGGTACACTTTTACAACAAAAAGGTCTTACGCCGGGTGAACTTCCTGAAAGATGGAATGTTCAAAAGGGTGAAATTATAATCCAAATACATACCGACTATTTTAATGCCGGCAGTAACGTTGTAACTGCCAATACTTTTGGCGCGTCTGCCCTTAAATTTAATGACCAAGAACTTGAGCAAATAATAAAATCAGCCATTAAAAACGCAAAAGAAGCGGCAAAACTAAGCACTAATAAAAATGAAAAATTCGTAGCCCTTGATATTGGACCTTTGGGCAGACTTATAAAACCCCTTGGGGATTTGGAGTTTGAAAAGGCGGTAGAAATTTTCGCCAAAACCGTTAAACTGGGCAAAAAATACGGCGCCGACCTTATAATAATCGAAACCATGAACGATTCTTATGAAACAAAGGCGGCAGTTTTAGCGGCAAAGGAAAACAGTAATTTGCCAATAGTAGTTACCAACGCTTACGGTGAAGATAAAAAACTAATGACGGGCGCAACCGCCAAAACTATGGCTATTATGCTTTCGTCTTTAGGGGTGGATATGATAGGCGCCAACTGTTCTCTTGGCCCTAAAGAACTTTATCCCGTTATGGAAGAACTTTTAAAATATTCAACGGTACCGGTTGTTTTTCAGCCTAACGCAGGTTTGCCTACCGTAAAAAACGGCAAAACCGTATTTAATATAACCGATAATGAGTTTGCCGATAGCGTTTGCGCTTTAATTGAAAAGGGAGTACGCGGTGTAGGCGGATGTTGCGGAACAACCCCCGAATATATCAGAAAATTAAAGGCAAAAATTAATGATAAAAAGCCGTTGCCGATTACTAAAAAGAATTACACGGCAGTTACTTCCTATTTAGATGCCGTATTTTTTGGCAATAAACCGTTGCTTATTGGCGAAAGGATTAATCCGACAGGCAAAAAAAGATTTAAAGAGGCTTTAAAAAACAACGAAATAGATTATATTTTAAACGAGGGCGTACTTCAGCAAGAAAAGGGTGTCCACATTTTAGACGTTAACGTGGGGTTGCCCGAAATTGATGAAAAAGAAATGCTGACGTTGACTATTAAAGAACTTCAGGCGGTAACCGATTTGCCTTTGCAGATTGACACAAGCGACCCTATAGCCCTTGAAGAAGCAATGCGAATTTATAACGGTAAACCCCTTATAAATTCGGTTAACGGAAAAAAGGAAAGTATGGACGCAGTATTTCCGCTTATAAAAAAATACGGCGGTACTCTTATCGCCTTAACTCTTGACGAAAACGGTATTCCCCAAACTGCTGAGCAAAGGGTTGAAATCGCCAAAAAAATATTAAAAGAAGCAAGAAAATACGGCATTAGTAAAAACGATATAGTTTTTGATACCCTTGCCCTTACCGTAAGTTCCGAAAAAGATGCTGCCAAAGAAACCTTAAAGGCTTTAAAAATAATTAAAGAAACTTGCGGTTGCCATACTTCATTAGGAGTTTCTAACGTTTCTTTCGGTTTGCCTAACCGTGATATAATTAACAGCGCGTTTTTTGCGCTTGCCCTTGAAAACGGACTTAGCGCGGCTATTATGAACCCCTTTTCAAAGGAAATGATGAACACCTATTACGCCTTTAACCTGCTTAAAGGACAGGACGAAAACTGCGAAGAATATATTAAAAATTGCGGTGAAGTAAAGGTTCAGGAGGTGGCAGCCGATAAAGGACAAATGACATTAAAAACGGCAATAATAAAGGGCTTTAAGGATAAAGCAGGGGAGATTACCAAGGAACTGATTAAAAGCGAAAATCCCCTTGATATAGTAAATTTTAAAATAATTCCTGCCCTTAACGAAGTCGGTATAGCCTACGAAGAAAAAAGAGCCTATCTTCCGTCACTTCTTATTAGTGCCGAAGCCGCCAAATCGGCTTTTGAGGTTATAAAAGCGTCAATTAAAAGCGAAAATAATGAAAATAAGGGAAAAATCGTTATTGCTACCGTAAAAGGCGATATTCACGATATAGGCAAAAATATTTTGAAATTGCTTCTTGAAAATTACGGCTTTAGCGTAGTTGATTTGGGAAAGGACGTTGCTCCCGAAAAGGTTTTAGAGGCGGTTATAGAGCATAAGGCGAAAATCGTCGGACTTTCCGCCCTTATGACCACCACCGTACCCTTTATGGAAGAAACCGTAAAACTTATTCATAAAAACGTGAAAGATTGCGTTGTTATGGTAGGCGGCGCGGTACTTACACAGGAATACGCCGATAAAATCGGCGCAGATAAATATGCAAAGGATGCCCTTGAGGGCGTTCGTTATGCAGAAAGCATAATATAAAAAAGGGGTGCCTTTCTTAGGCGTTGTACCCATAAGGATACAACGCCGGTTTTATTCGCGGGCGGCGAGTTGTATTGCTTCGCAGTTATATTTGAACTTCGTTCAAGTTATATTGCCTTCGGCAGTTTATTGGCGAATAAAATATCACTAAAACCGATAGGTTTCAATATCACTTTTGATTTATCAAAAATATCACTCCGACGTCAGTCGGAATATCACTTGAAAAACACCTTGTATTTTTGTATAATGGATAAGAGGTGATTTTATGTGCTATTTTCTCTATGGTGCTATTAACGAGGGAATAAATGTTGATGATTATGAAAAAACAATAAAAGATACTGAATACCATTTCAGTTTTGGTAATATTACATC
>JAZRNY010000021.1:0-1607 GCA_045648445.1 Acutalibacteraceae bacterium | reverse complement strand
CCCATTTTGATACTGCTCTGTCGGTGATGCATAGTTTTTCTGCCAACTGCATTTGTGTTAAGTTTGCTTTCTTTCTGCATTCGGCAATAAATCTTCCGATTTTAATTTGGTTCATAGGCTGCCTCCTTTCGTATTCAGTATAGATAATTTTGATAAGAAAATACACCTACCATTGGTTTAGTGAGGAGAAGTAAACCTATGGTAGAGTAAGAATTGACCGTCAAATTCAAGTTTTCTGAATTGATTATATTATAACATTTTTTCTTTTTCTGTTCAACACATAAAAAGTCCCCTTGGATTGCTCCAAGGGGATTCGTTTATACATTTGCTTTCCCGAATAATTCAGTTAAGAATTAGTCCTTAATAGCTGCCTGTGTTGCTGTTAGCAAAGTGGGGAAATATTATCTCACCTACAAATTGGAATTTGTTAATCAATACTTAGCTGATTAAAATCTCTTTCAAATTCTTCATAATTAAAACCAACTCTTGATTTTATTGTTCTTATGCCTTTTAAAATCAATTCTTTTGTTAACATTATTTTTTTAGTACTATCAGCACCATAGTATTCTTCAAAGTTCATTCTTAGGGAAATTATAGCACAACTTTTATTGCTTATTAATTGCACAGATTCTTTCCAAGCACCGCTATCATATAGCTCCTGCGGTGCTGCTATTGGTAAAATACCGACAAATTTTAATATTTCACTATATTCTTTATCTGAAAAGTAAAAATAAGCTTTTTGAAAAAATTTATAAACTTCATTATCAATTCCATAATGGTCCGTATAATATGCTGGGGAATTAACATTTAACTCCATAATGACATCTCCACAAATTCAAGTTTGTTTATCTTTTGAATATAAAGTTCTTTTATGAATGGTATCATAAATCGAATTTAATATAAATTACAGATTCTGCGGGGAGGATATTTTTAAATTCATAATCTTCCCAAACAACACCGTTTTTTATAATTTTACATTCCGTTATATCACTTATACCATTCACATCAAGAGTAATATTTATATCTTTTTCATTTGTGTTTGCTATAACAAAGCATCCGTCTTTTTCTTTTGATGCACAAGCATATACTTTTTCGGGCAATTCACCGACATAAACTTGTTTACCATGTTTGTAAAGTTCACCGAAAGCTACAAAGGAATAATAGGTTGGCAATGGTTTGAATGTTACACAGTCAAAAAGTCCTGCATATATTCCCGTATTGCAACCTGCGTCATAAAACATTGCACTGTTAAGTGATGTGTTTTGTAAAGAGAGTAGCATTGCACAAGTGAGTATAGCGTGTTTGGTTGTTCCTTTTAATTCAGGTTGCCAATTCCATTCGTTTAAAGTGTGCTCTGTATCTTTATAGCCTGCCTCATTTAATTTGTTTCGAGCGTATTCTGCCCACTTGATATTTGCCTCAACGTCTGCATAACTGTGCCACGAGAAAAAGTCGAGAGGGCAATTATGCGACTTAATATATGCTAAAAATCCGTCAAAGAAATCAATAAAATACTGGTATCTTGGTGAACAGGCACCAACGTTAGTATGACTATCTGTAATAGCATAAAAACCGCAACTTGCATAACCGCCTATTTTTAGGTGTGG
>JAZRNY010000020.1:0-11020 GCA_045648445.1 Acutalibacteraceae bacterium | reverse complement strand
CCTTGGCTCACAGAACGACATGGCTACGATCCGACTTGAGCGTGCAGAAATACAATACGGTACTTCACTTATTTATCCTATGAGTTGTCAGTCAGCACACGTGTCGGTTTGTCCTAACCACCAAACAGGTAGAACAACCTCTATGGCGGCAAGACATATCTTTGCGATCACAGGCTCGTTCGGTTATGAATTAGCGCCTGAAAAGATAAATGAAGCTGATAGAGAATACATAAAAGAATTTATTAAATTCTATAATAAAAACTTTGATGTGTTCCAAAATGGTAAATATTATAGACTTTCAGACCCTAAAACTGATGATTATGCTGTTTTTGAGTATGTGTATGAAAACAAAGTTGTTGTAGGTTTAATGCGCCTTAAAACCCATGCAATTAACTTGCAAACAACCATAAAACTTAAGGGTTTAGATGAAAATAAAGTTTATACCGACAATAAATCCGGCAAAGAGTATTATGGTGCCGAGCTTATGCAATATGGATTGCTAATTAATGCAAGTCGTAATACCAATGATTACAGTACTATAATGTGTGAATTTGAATTGTCAAATAATACGTAATGTACATTTTTTGCGGTGAAATTTAATTTTATATCTTTGAATAAATAATTAGAAAAACATAAAAAAAGAACAGTGAATCATCACTGTTCTTTTTTAATATCCGTTGTGGATATTAATGGCAGGGGTAGAAGGACTCGAACCCTCACAAACGGTTTTGGAGACCGGTGTGCTACCATTGACACCATACCCCTATTTTTAATTTTTAATTTATATGGCGGATGAATACATCCGCCATATCTGGTGGAGCATCAGGGACTCGAACCCCGGACCGACCGGTTATGAGCCGGGAGCTCTAACCAACTGAGCTAATGCTCCAAATCAGCAAGAACTATTATACCACATTTTATTTATTTGTCAATATAAAAAAACAGGTTTTTAAGTATTTTATTTTTAAATTGATTTGCATTTTCCGTTTTGATAAAATCATATTTGCTCGGCACTTGCGCATAATAGTTACCAAATTCGGCAATTTTATAAAATATTTTTATGTTTTCGGCATTTTTTATTTATCTGATTTAGTTTTTATGCAACCTATGGTTGCTTTTTTGGAACTTCTCGGTTGGTAGATATATAAAGTGCCTTTTGTTATCATAATATTAATATAACGTTTTTAAGAAAGGCGGAATAACAATGACTTTAGGAGAAAAAATTTCAAACTTAAGAACAACCATTAATTTATCACAAGAACAGTTAGCCGAAAAACTTGAAGTTTCAAGGCAATCGGTTTCTAAATGGGAGATGGATGTTGCCGTACCTCAGTTAGATAAAATTTTACAGTTATGTGAAATTTTCAGCATTTCGGCAGACAATCTTTTGCGTAACGAAATATCGGTAAAACCAAAAGACGACGGTAATGCTCTAAAATATTTTGGTACCGACGGTTTTCGCGGAGAAGCAAACGTAAATCTCACTTCAATACAAGCCTATAAGGTAGGCAGATTTTTAGGTTGGTATTTTGGTTCTTCCCTTTCAGGATGCAAAGAAGCAGGTTACCGTCCAAAAATAGTAATAGGTAAAGATACCCGACGTTCAAGTTATATGCTTGAATATTCTATTGTTGCAGGAATTACCGCTTCGGGAGCAGACGCTTATATGCTTCACGTTACCACCACACCAAGCGTTTCTTTCGTAACAAGACAAGATGAATTCGATTGCGGTATTATGATAACCGCTTCCCATAATCCATTTTACGATAACGGCATAAAGGTTATAAACCGATATGGCGAAAAACTTGACGACAATACCACAAGACTCATTGAAGCCTATATAGACGGTGATTTAAAACTTTTAGGCACAAACGATGATGACTTACCTTTAGCAACCCGTGACAGAGTAGGACAAATTATAGACTACGTTTCAGGCAGAAACAGATACGTTGGATACCTGATTTCCCTTGCCTCCAACTCCTATAAAAAATTAAGAATCGGTCTTGACTGCGCAAACGGTGCCTCTTGGATGATCGCCGACAGCGTATTTTCTGCTCTTGGCGCAAAAACCGTTGTAATAGGCGCTCAACCTGACGGACTTAACGTAAACAAAGACTGCGGTTCTACGCATCTTGAAAAAATTTGTGAACTGGTCAAAGAAAAACATCTTGATTTAGCATTCGCATTTGACGGCGATGCAGACAGATGTATGGCAATTGATGAAAACGGTAACGTAATAGATGGCGATGCCATAATGTATATTCTTGCCAAAAGATTAAAAAACCGAGATATGTTATTTAACAATACGGTAGCGGTAACGGTTATGTCAAACAGCGGTTTTGTAAAAAGTCTTAAAGAAGCGGGAATCGGCTGTGAAGAAACTGCTGTCGGCGACCGCTTTGTATACGAATGTATGCAAAAAAACGGTTATTCCTTAGGCGGTGAACAGTCAGGCCACATAATTTTAAAGAAATACGCCTCCACCGGCGACGGTATTTTAACTGCTATTATGCTTACCGAAGAACTTTGCGATACTAAACAAAGTCTTTCAAAACTCGCCGAAAACGTTACCCTTTACCCGCAAATAACCGTAAACGTACGTGTTAAAGATAAAAACGCAGTTATTACCGATAGCGAAGTTTTAAAAGAAAAGGCTGACATTGAGTCTTTAATAGGAGATAACGGAAGAATGTTACTAAGAAAAAGCGGAACCGAACCCGTTATTCGTGTAATGGCTGAAGCCGAAACAAAAGAAAAATGCGAAATTTATGTGGAACGTTTAAAAAACAAAATTATCGAAAGAGGTCATAGCGTTGATTAAAAACATTCACCTTTTTGATTATAAAGACAGTATTGCTTCTCCCCTTTTTGAAAAATTTGAATACCCTTGGGAGATTTTACCTCACATTAATGAATTTATTTTAAATATTATTGAAAAAGGTCTTGAAGATTACGAGGAAATAATGCATAATATATATATTGGTAAAAATGTCAAAATAGCACCTACCGCTGTTATTGAACCGCCTTGCATTATCGGTCACAATACCGAAATCAGAACGGGAGCGTTTATTCGCTCAAACGTAATTACAGGCGAAAACTGTGTTATCGGAAATTCTTGCGAAATAAAAAATGCAATTTTACTTGATAAAGTTACAGTTCCGCATTATAATTATGTAGGTGACAGTATTTTAGGTAACCATAGTCATATGGGCGCAGGTTCTATTTGCTCTAATTTAAAATCTGACGGCAAACCTGTTGTCATTCACAGCGAACAAGAAATTAATACCGGACTAAGAAAAATAGGCGGTATTCTTGCCGACGGAGCAGACATTGGCTGCGGTTGCGTATTAAACCCCGGAACTGTTATAGGAAAAAATACAAGTGTATATCCTTTAACTATGCTTCGCGGTGTTTACCCTAGTGACAGTATTGTAAAATCAACAACTACTATCGTTAGAAGAAAAATTTGAAAGGACTATTATTTATGAATTTTATTAAAGTTAACACCTATGAAGAATTAAGCAAAAAAGCGGCAGATATTATTGCTGCCGAAATCATCCACAAAGAAAATTGTGTTTTAGGTCTTGCTACCGGCTCTTCCCCTGTAGGAACCTATGACAAACTTACTGAATACAACAAGAACGGCACAATTAACTTTTCTAAAGTAACAAGTGTTAACCTTGATGAATACGTAGGTCTTGACGGCTCAAATGAACAAAGTTATCGTTATTTTATGAATAAAAATCTTTTTGACCGTGTTAATATAAATAAAGAAAACACCTATGTTCCCAGCGGTACCGCAAAGGATATTGAAAAAGAGGGCGAAGAATACGATAAACTTATAAAAAGCCTTGGCGGAATTGATATTCAGCTGCTCGGCATCGGTCTTGACGGCCACATTGGTTTTAACGAACCCGATGAATTTTTCACCGCCGCTACCCATTTAGTTTCCCTAGACCCTTCTACTATAAAGGCTAATGCAAGATTTTTTGAAAGCGAAGCCGACGTACCTACAAAGGCAATAACTATGGGTATGATGTCTATTATGCAGGCAAGAAAGGTTCTTCTTATTGCTAACGGTCAGGCAAAGAAAGAAATTTTAGAAAAAGCATTCTTTGGTGAAATAACTCCTAAAGTTCCTGCTTCAATCCTTCAACTTCACCCCGATTTAACCGTAATCTTCAGCGAAAATTAAAATGTTAAATCTCCGAGAAAAATCTCGGAGATTTTTGTTACATAATTCATTTCCAACTATTGACTTATTCCCGTCAATATGTTATTATTTTAAAAGAAACCAAGTTGGAGGTCATTATAATGAAACATATTGTTACTATTGAAACTCGTAATCTTTGCGAAAGCGCTAAAAACGGTGGTTGCGGCGAATGTCAAACTTCTTGTCAATCCGCTTGTAAAACCAGTTGCGGTATTGCTAATCAGCAGTGCGAAAACAAAGAAGAAAACAAATAAGATTAACGCCGCACAAGCGGCGTTTTTTCATAGTATAGTAAGGAGTCTTTATGATACACCAATATAAATTAGGCGGTTATAACATTGTTTTAGACGTAAACAGCGGTTCTATTCACGTTGTTGACGACGTTACATACGATATTATTGCCGATTTTAAAGAATTGGATAAAACCGACCTTTTAGAAAAAATCAAAAGTAAATATCCCAAAATATCCTTAGAAGAAATAGAGGAATGTTACGGCTTGGTAGAAGAACTTGTAAAAAACGAAAAACTTTTTACAAAAGATACTTTTGCCGATATGGCAGGAAAACTTAAAGAAAAAACCGCAGGGGTTGTTAAAGCCCTTTGTATTCATATTGCCCACACCTGTAATTTAAACTGTGAATACTGTTTTGCAAGTCAAGGTAACTACCATGGTGATAGAGCATTAATGAGTTTAGAAACGGGAAAACGTGCCCTTGATTTTCTTGTTGAAAATTCAGGCAGCAGAAAAAACCTTGAAGTCGACTTTTTCGGCGGAGAACCGCTTATGAACTTTGATGCGGTTAAAGAAATGGTTAAGTACGCCCGCAGCATTGAAAAAGAAAAGGGCAAAAATTTCCGTTTCACCCTTACCACCAACGGTATGCTTATTGACGACGACGTTATTGATTTTTGTAACAAGGAAATGAGCAATATCGTACTTAGTTTAGACGGCAGAAAAGAAGTTCACGACCGCTATAGAGTTGACTATGCAGGCAACGGAAGTTACGATAAAATAGTTCCTAAATTCCAAAAGTTCGTTAAAGCAAGAGGCAATAAAAACTATTATATGCGCGGCACCTTTACCCATCAAAACCCCGATTTTTTAAACGATATAAAGACTATGCTTGATTTAGGTTTTACCGAACTAAGTATGGAACCTGTTGTATGTGCTAAAGGCGACAAAAATGAACTCACCTACGACGACCTTCCAATTGTTATGGAACAGTATGAAAAATTAGCCGAACTAATGCTCCAAAAGGAAAAAGAAGGAAAGCCCTTTACCTTTTATCATTATATGGTTGACCTTACGGGCGGTCCTTGTATTTATAAACGCATTTCCGGTTGCGGCAGCGGTACCGAATATATGGCAGTTACGCCTTGGGGCGACCTTTACCCATGCCACCAGTTTGTAGGTGAAGAAAAATTCAAACTCGGCGATATTTGGAATGGTGTAACCAACAAACAAATCCAAGATGAATTTATGGCTTGCAACGTTTATTCCCATAAGGAATGCAGAGATTGTTGGGCACGTCTTTACTGTTCGGGCGGTTGCGCCGCTAATGCTTATCACGCAACGGGCAGTGTTACTGGTGTTTATGAATACGGTTGCGAACTTTTCAAAAAACGTATGGAATGCGCCATTATGCTTAACATCGCAAGACAGTTAGGAAAAGAAAACTAATGAACACGCCTATTTTTGATTTTATTAGTAACTATGCAAAAAGCAATACCGAAAGACTTCATATGCCAGCCCATAAAGGTAAAAATCTTTTAGGGTTCGAAATTTACGATATTACCGAAATAAAAGGCGCCGACAGTCTTTATGAAGCAGACGGCATTATAAAGGAAAGCGAACAAAACGCTTCTTCCCTTTTTGGATGTCCCACCTTCTACAGTACCGAAGGTTCTTCTCTTTGTATAAGGGCAATGCTTTTTTTAGCAAAGAAACGCGGTGTCAAAAAAATTCTCGCAGGGGCAAACGCGCACAAAACCTTTGTACAAGCCTGCGCTTTGCTTGATATAGATGTAGAATGGCTTTACGGTGAAAACTATCTTTCCCTTGATATAAACCCTACTCAGCTTGAAAAGGTTATAAAGGAAAGCGCTCCCGACGCACTTTATATCACAACTCCGGATTATCTCGGAAATCTTTGCGACGTTAAGGTTATAGGTGAAATCTGCGAAAAATACGGTGTTTTATTTTTGGTTGACTGCGCTCACGGAGCCTATCTGAAATTTTTACCAAACAGCCTTTATCCTACCGACCTAGGCGCCCATATCTGCTGTTCTTCCGCCCATAAAACACTTCCCTGCCTTACGGGTGGCGCATATCTTCACGTTAAAAACGAAGAGTGGGTAACTCAGGCAAAGGATGCACTTGCTCTGTTCGGTTCCACCAGTCCTTCATATCTGATACTTGCTTCTCTTGATAAAGTAAATCTCTATATAAATGACGAATATAAAGAAAAACTGAAAGGTTTTATTGAAAAGGTTGAAAATTTAAAGAAAAAGCTTCGTACCAATGGCTATAGTCTGTTTGAAAAAGAAGCGCTTAAAATAACCATTTGCACCAAATCCTACGGCTATAGCGGAACAGAGTTCGGCGAAATTCTCAGAAGCAAAGGAATCGAGCCCGAATTTTGCGATAACGACTTTTGTGTGCTGATGCTAAACGTTGGAAACGACCTTTTAAAAATAGAAAGAGCACTACTTTCAATAAAAGCGAAAAACCCGATTATACTATTTCCCCCCACCGCAAAAAAACGCGAAAGAGTAATTTCCGCAAAAGAAGCGCTTTTTAGCGAAAGCGAGGAAATCGACGTTAAGGAAAGCCTTGGCAGAGTTGTCAGCGAAATAACAATAGGCTGTCCTCCCGCCGTTCCTCTAATAACCTGCGGTGAAAAGATAGACGAAACAGTTATAAAATGCCTAACCTACTACGGCATTGAAAGAATAAAAGTAATAAAACAAGGTAATTAATATGAAATTCGCAAATCTTCATTTACACTCCATCTATTCCGACGGCGCACAAACTCCCGACGAGCTTTTTACCAAAGCCAAAGAAATGGGCTATGGTGCTCTTGCTATTACCGATCACAACACGGTTACAGGTTGGGATGATTTTAAAGACAAAGCACAAAAGCATAATATGGATTATATTTTAGGCATGGAAGCCAACGGTATTTTAAATGACGGTAACCTACACTTTGTATGCTTTGACTTTGACATCACCGATACGAAGGTTGCAAACTATCTTAAATACCACCACGAAATCATGCACGTTAACGCAAAAGCAAAGTTTGATTCTTTAATTAAAAACAAACTAATCCCCGAAATCACTTGGCAAAACGTACTTGACGACTGCGGCGGTAACGTTTGGATGTGTAATGAACAAATTTTTTATTCACTGGTTAAACGAACCCACATCACGCAAAAAGACTACAGACAGTTCTTTTTAACCTTCCGTGCTGCTCCTGTTGCCGAAACATCAAAAGTTATCTATGAACCTGCTGATGAAGTTATTAAAATGATACGTAATGCAGGCGGTGTAATCGGTCTTGCTCATCCACACTGCATTACCCATCATCTTGATGAACTTTATAAAATGGGTATGAACGCAGTTGAGTACGACCACCCCGACATCGATGAAAATGACATTCAAGCAGTTTTAGAATTCGCTAAAGATAAAAAGATTTATATGTGTGGCGGTACCGACCATACGGGCAAACTTTCAAACTACCCTGAAGAACGCGAAACCGACCCCGATGACAGAGATCCTTGTTTCCTTGTTCCGCTTACTGCAGACGTTAGAAACGGCGTAACCAAAGAAGAATTTTATAATCTTAAAAACAGAATATACGGTTAAAAAAACACCCTTCGGGGTGTTTTTTTAACCATTTTTAGCGAATAATTCCGCCAAAATTACATATTTCTTGTTAAAACTCCTTGAAAAAGGTTAAAAATTATGTATAATAAAAGCAAGGAGATGAGAACTATGGATTTTGATTTTTTGGCCAATGACTCAAGAATAAAGATTTGCCTTCCCCTTTACGTTCGTTCTGCATGCGCAGATTTTCACCAATCAAAAGGTGATACTGAAGACAAAGCAAATAATCATCACTTTATATTAACCTTATCGGGTATGGGAAAATTTACCGTTAGGGATAAAAATTATTCGTCAAACAAAGGAAAACTGCTTTTTATACGCAAAGGCGTTCCTTATTCTTATACTCCGATTACCGATGACTGGCACGTTTGTTTTATAACATTCAACGGCAGCAGTGCTGATAAACTGTTAAACCACTACGGTTTCGGCGATGCAGATTATTTTGACGACGAATATCTTTCCGATTTACTTATCTCTATATGCAACAGCGCCGATGAGAAAATTGACGAAGAACAACTTTCAAATCTTTTATATGATTTTCTTAATGAAACGGGCGCAGCAGTATTTAATATCTTCCTTCCAAAACCACTGGTTAAAGCAAAAAGACATATTATTAAAAACTACACACGCGCAAGCCTTAATATAAATGAAATAATAGAGGTTTCGGGAACGTCTGCAACTAAACTATTTAAAATGTTTAAGCAAATGGAACTTGTAACTCCGGCACAATTTCTTATAAATATACGTATGAACCACGCAAAAGATCTTTTGCTTTCAACCGTTTATAACGTTACTGATATTGCTCAAACGGTGGGATACGAAACTGCGAATTATTTTTCGTCGGCATTTCGTCATCACGTTGGTATGTCACCTTTAGAATACCGAAAAAAATACTTTGGAAGGTCATTTTTAGAGGTTAACAAAGAAAGACAAAAAGGTCCAACCGACGAAGAATTCATAAAGATTATAAATAAATACAAAAACTATAAAGATATTAAAAAATGTTTAAAAGAAGAATATAACGTTGGTATGGATGATATGGTATAAAAAATAGCGAAGTCATAAGACTTCGCTATTTTTTACATATTATCAAAAGTTTCTTTAATTGCTAACAAGAATTCTTTGCTGTTTACGCCCTTTTTGTTTTCGATTGTTGAAAGAGCGATAAGGTCTTTAGTCATTATTCCGTTTTCAATGGTTTTAATGGTTGCTTCTTCCATTTTATCTGCCCAAGCAACTAATTCTTTAATTCCATCAAGACTACCTCTTTTTCTCATAGCACCGGTCCAAGCAAATATGGTAGCAACGGGGTTGGTACTTGTTTCTTCCCCTGCTTTATATTTGTAATAGTGACGGGTTACGGTACCGTGAGCAGCCTCATATTCGTACTTACCATCGGGAGAAACCAGAACGCTTGTCATCATTGCAAGACTTCCGAAAGCGGTAGCAAGCATATCACTCATAACGTCACCGTCATAGTTTTTACAAGCCCAGATATATCCGCCCTTACTTCTGATTACACGGGCAACAGCGTCGTCAATAAGGGTGTAAAAATATTCAATACCTGCTTGTTCAAATTTTTCTTTGTATTCTGCCTCATAAATTTCAGCAAAAATATCTTTAAAGCGATGGTCGTAAGTTTTTGAAATGGTATCTTTACTTGAGAACCATAAGTCTTGTTTTTTATCAAGCGCGTATTCGAAACAAGAACGGGCAAAACTTTCAATAGAAGAATCTATATTGTGAAGTCCCTGAACGATACCGTCACTGTTTTTAAAGGTTAAAATGGTTTGTCTTCTTTCGTTGCCGTTTTCATCCTTAATAACAAGTTCGGCAGTTTCGCCTTTATTAACCTTAAATTCAACGTTTTTGTAAACGTCACCATAAGCGTGACGGGCAATAATAATGGGCTTTTCCCAATTAGAAACAACAGGTTTAATGCCATTTACAATAATAGGTTCTCTAAAAACGGTTCCGTCCAAAATTGCACGAACGGTACCGTTAGGGCTTTTCCACATTTCTTTTAAATTATATTCTTCAACACGCTGAGCATTAGGAGTGATGGTTGCGCACTTTACACCGACACCATATTTTTTAATAGCCTCAGCCGATTCAACTGTTACTTTATCGTTAGTTTCATCTCTATAAGGAAGACCTAAATCGTAGTATTCGCTTTTAAGATTAATATAAGGATGAATAAGAATATCTTTTATCCATTCCCACAAAACTCTTGTCATTTCATCGCCATCAAGTTCAACTATCGGCGTTTTCATCTCTATTTTCTGCATAATATTGCCTCCTTGGGTTATTAACCCAATTATTATACTACAATTTTCGCAAAAAATAAAGTATTTTTTCTTAAAACTAGTTTAAAATCCAACCCTTATCGGTTGCGATTTTTAGTTCGTCTTCGGTTAGTCTTGCTTTAGCATCAGCGTGTAAGGTAAGGGTTTTATTCACAGTGGGTTCAATATAGGGTTTGATATAGGTAAATTCATACTCAAGTGCTATATCTTCAGCACCTTCAGCAGGTTTACAACTGAAAGTTTTAATTTCCAAATCTGCGAGTGGACACTCTGCTAAATGATAAAAATAATCGGCTGTACCACCCGGAAAATAAATATCAACTTGTTGATATTTATTGTTTTCGTCCACTCCATCTAAACTAAGGGAATCGGCATCGCTATAGTTACTTGTTACGGTGATTGTAGAATAGAAATCGGGGCAATTATTTACATTATCGTAAACCATACCACCATTGTAAGTATAAGTTTTATAGGTTCTAAAATCCTTTAAAGCATTAATAATACTCATAAGGCTATCGTGGGATAACTTATTGCTTTGTGCAAAACTGATATTAGCACCTATAACGCTATCTTCAGTGAATATCATTTTTTCAAGAATGTCATTATAGGCAAATG
>JAZRNY010000019.1:0-30813 GCA_045648445.1 Acutalibacteraceae bacterium | reverse complement strand
ATTTCTACAATCATGAAAGAATACAGATAAAAACAAAACTGACTCCGCTTGAAAAACGAAGTCAGTATGTCGCTTAAAATTCAATACGCACTACCATAGTGTGCCTTTTTATGCTGTCTGCACAAATTGGGGCAGTTCATTACGAGGTGCTTTTTATTAATCATAATTTTCTAAAAAACTGTGAAGTTCACCTTTATCGGCTTCTCTAAAGCCTACAATTTGTGATAGGTTAACGTTGTGAAGACTTCTGAAAATGTTATCATCAACATTTGGATTGGTTTTCTTGATGTCTGCTATCAAATTTTTAATTTCTCTTCGTTTTGAAAGCCCTTCATATATTTGCGAGTCTTCGGTAAAACGACATGCACATTGCAAAAATTCAAGAGAATTCGATTTTGCCCAGGCTATAATATCTTTCTCTTTCACTTTATAAAGAGGTCTGATAAGTTCCATACCTTCAAAATTAGAACTTTTTAATTTAGGTAACATTGTTTTTATTTCAGACGAATACATCATACTCATAAGTAGTGTTTCGATAACGTCATCAAAATGATGACCTAAAGCAATTTTATTGCAACCTAAAGACTTTGCTTTTGCGTAAAGCGCTCCCCTTCTCATTCTTGCGCAAAGATAGCACGGAGAGCCTCCGGCAGTATTTACTATATCAAAAATATCACTATTAAATATTTCAACAGGTATATCCAGTATTTCAATATTCTTTTGCAGGAGATTTTTATTATCTTCTCTGTAACCGGGGTCCATACATATATAAACAACTTCAAAATTCACATTAGAATGTCTATGTAGTTCCTGCATACATTTAGCAAGAATCATAGAATCTTTTCCGCCCGAAATGCAAACCGCTATTTTATCGCCTTCACTAATAAGTTCATAATCATTTAACGCACCACAAAACGGATTCCAAATAGATTTACGGAATTTTTTTATTATACTGCGTTCTATTTCTTTATATCGTTCCATAAAAACTCCTAAAAAACAAAGTCGGTACTGTTATTATAACAGTACCGACTCTTTTTTTCAAACAAAATTATTAAGCAACAACCTTTTTGTTGGTAACAAGTTTGATAACAAACAAAATACCAATCATCATAGCAGCGGCAATTACCAAAGAAATAACAGCATTGTTGATAAATGGAGCAATTATAAAGTTAATAAACGAAACTGCTGCAACAGTAATTGCATAAGGCAACTGTGTTGATACGTGATTTAAGTGGTCGCACTGAGCGCCTGCGGAAGACATAATAGTTGTATCCGAAATGGGAGAACAGTGGTCACCGCATACAGCACCTGCAAGACAAGCCGAAATACCGATAATCATAATTGTGCCGCCTTCGGGGAACATTGCAGTAACAATAGGAATAAGAATACCGAAAGTACCCCAAGAAGTACCGGTAGCAAACGCAAGAACGCAAGCAACGATAAAGATAATAGCAGGAAGAAGTTTATCAAGACCTGCAGCAGCGCTATCCATAAGAGCAGCAACGTAAACCTTTGCACCTAAAAGACCGGTCATGTTCTTAAGAGCAGTAGCCATTGTTAAGATTGTGATAGCGGAAACCATTGCTTTGAATCCTGCAGGAACACTCTCCATAGATTCCTTAAATTTAACAACACGTCTGATAGCGTAGTAAATAATAGAAATAACAAGAGCAATAAGAGCGCCCCAAGGCAAACCAACGGTAGCATCGGTATTAGAGAATGCATCAATGAAGTTCATACCTGCAAAGGTATTGCCGTTACCGTTATAAACAAGTGCAGCAACACAACAAATAATAAGAACTACGATGGGGAAAATTATATCAAGAATAATTCCCTTTTCATTACCCTTTTCAGTTTCAAGAGTTTCAGAAACCTTTTCACCGGATGTGAATAAATCACCATTAATCGCATTTTGCTCGTGAAGTTTCATGGGACCGTAGTCAAACTTCATAAGGGTAAGACCAATAATAAACACAAAAGTAAGTAAAGAATAGAAATTATAAGGAATAGCCTGTATAAATAATTTGAGACCTTCTCCTTCGGGTGCATAACTTGCAACAGCGGCAGCCCAAGAAGAAATAGGGGCTATCATACAAACAGGTGCAGCGGTTGCATCGATAAGGAAAGCAAGTTTTGCACGTGAAATCTTATTGGCGTCTGTAACAGGTCTCATAATTGAGCCTACAGTAAGACAATTGAAATAGTCGTCAATAAAGATAAGTACGCCAAGCACAAAAGTAGCTAAAGAAGCGCCGATTTTGGACTTGATATTCTTGGCAGCCCATCTACCAAATGCAGCAGAACCACCTGATTTGTTCATAAGAACAACCATTATACCAAGTATTACAAGGAACACGAAAATACCTGCAGTTCCGGATACTGCATCAATAAGACCGCCACCAATAACGTTATCCATAGCAGCGAGAGGCTTAAAGTTAGCAGCCATAAAACCACCGGCAAGAATACCTACAAACAAAGAAGAATAAACTTCTTTTGTTATAAGAGCAAGTAAAATTGCAACAATTGGAGGAATTAACGACCAGAATCTACCGAACAAAGGTGTATCACTGCGTACGGTATTCATAGCAAGGTTAGAATTTGCTTCAAAATTGTCGTCAAATTCCTTGTTTGTGGTGTAAGCGTCAAGGTAAGTTTTAGCATCATCATATACAGTTAAATCAAGTTCATTTCCGTCAGCGTCAATATAAATTTCACTAACGTTTAATTCGTCAGCAGAGATACTACCTTCACTTGCGCCAACAATAGGTTCATCAGCAAAAGCAGGAATTGCAGCAAAAATGAAAAGAGCTATAACCGCAAAAATAAGAAGTGCTATTTTTTTAACATTAGCAGTCTTTTTCATAATTAGACCTCCTATAATTTTATAAAGTGATGGTATCATATTTTATAATATATGTCAATATTTTTGTTAACAAAAGGTTAATATTTGCATAATGCGTCTTAAAAAGTCATAAAAAGTAAAAAAGAAAGAAGCAAACTCTTCTTTCTTTTTTTACTCATTTTATCTGCTATAAAGTTTGGTTAACCTATAAATTTTCTCAGCAAGTTTATCGTTGATTTCGTGTCCTTTTATCCTATATTGCCAATTTAAACCCAAAGTAGCGGGTTTATTTATACGTCCTTCACTGCCAATTCCTAAATAATCTTGTATAGGGATAATAACCATATTAGAATTAGTTGCAAAAGCACTTTTTATCATTTCCCAATTTATATCGGAATATTTTTTAATATTTAGATATTTTTTTAAAAAATTCAATTTATAATCATCAAGTGTATTTAACCAGCCCATAATCGTATCATTATCATGGGTACCTGTATAAACCACAGAGTTTAAAGAACAGTTATGCGGAAGATGATCGCTGTTTCCTGCCTCATCAAAGCCAAATTCAAGCACTTTCATTCCCGGAAAACCGGATTTTTGCAACATTACTTTAACTTCATCGGTAAAAAAGCCTAAATCTTCCGCTATTATCGGAAGTTCTCCAAATTTATTTTTCACAACCTCGAAAAATTCTATTCCCGGTCCTTTGCGCCAAGTACCGTTTACTGCATCTTCGTGACCGAAAGGTACAGCGTAATATGATTCAAAACCTCTAAAATGGTCGATACGAATGACGTCATATAATTTTAATGTGTGATCAATCCTTCTGAACCACCAATCATATGGAGTAGGACCTTTTTTCATATAGTCCCAATTATATAGAGGATTACCCCATAATTGCCCTTTTGTTGCAAAAACGTCCGGTGGACATCCGGCCACCTCTATAGGATTTAAAAATTCGTCCAAATTAAATACTTCAGGCTCACACCAAACGTCAGCGCTATCGTACGCCACGTATATCGGTATATCGCCAATAATTTTTATATTTTTACTGTTGGCATAACTTTTTAAGTTGCTCCATTGAACATAAAATAAATATTCAACAACTTTAAAGAATTCAATCTCTTTATACAAACTCTTTTGTATTTCTTGCAAAGTGTCTTTGTCTCTAAATTTTAATTCTTTTGGCCAACTGGACCAACTTTTACCATTATTAACAGTTTTGATTGCCATAAAGAGTGAGTAATCGTTTATCCAAGATTTATTTTTGTCTAAAAAATAATAATAATCTTCATCAGGATTTTCGATAAATCTATTAAAAGCTTTTTTTAATACATTAAATCTATTGTTATACAAAACAGAATAATCTATTTTTTCACCTCTGCCCCACTCAATATTCGAATAATCATCTGTATTAAGCAAACCATCTTTTACTAAAAGTTCAAAATCAATAAAATACGGATTGCCTGCATAGGCAGAAAAAGACTGATATGGAGAATCTCCGAAACTAGTGGGAGATAAAGGCAGAATTTGCCAGTATGACTGCCCCGCTTTTTCCAAAAAATCCACAAATTCATAGGCTTCTTTTCCAAGTGTGCCGATGCCAAATTCTCCCGCTAAAGAAAATATAGGCATTAAAATACCTGCTGTTCGCATTTAAATCACCAAACATAGTATATGTAAATTTAATTATTTTAAAACAAAAAATCGCTTCACACAAGATGAAGCGATTTAAAGTCTTAGAACTAAACCAATTAGATTTCAGCAAAATACTTGATAGTACGAACCATCTGGCTTGTGTAAGAGTTCTCGTTATCGTACCAAGCAACAACCTGTACCTGATAGGTATCGTCGTCAATCTTAGTAACCATTGTCTGAGTAGCATCGAAGAGAGAACCGTAAGTGATACCGATAATATCGGAAGAAACGAGTTCTTCTTCAGTGTAACCGAAGGAAGCAGAAGATGCAGCCTTCATAGCAGCATTGATGCCTTCAACAGTTACGTCTTTGCCTTTAACAACAGCAACAAGAATAGTAGTAGAACCGGTAGGAACAGGAACACGCTGAGCAGAACCGATAAGTTTGCCATTGAGTTCAGGAATTACAAGACCGATAGCCTTAGCAGCGCCGGTGCTGTTAGGAACGATGTTACAAGCAGCAGCACGAGCACGACGAAGGTCGCCTTTTCTGTGAGGACCGTCAAGTACCATCTGATCGCCAGTCCAAGCATGTACAGTAGTCATGATACCGCTCTGGATTGGAGCATAATTGTTAAGAGTGTTTGCCATAGGAGCAAGACAGTTAGTGGTGCAAGATGCAGCAGAGATGATCTTGTCATCAGCAGAAAGAGTGTTTTCGTTTACGCTGTAAACGATAGTGGGAAGATCTTTACCTGCAGGAGCAGAGATAACTACCTTCTTAGCGCCAGCATCGATATGAGCCTGGCTCTTTTCTTTAGAGCAGTAGAAACCGGTACATTCGAGAACTACGTCTACACCGATTTCGCCCCAAGGAAGATCTGCAGCGTTCTTTTCAGCATAGATTTTGATGGTCTTACCGTCAACAGTAATGCTGTCTTCGCCAGCAACTACGGTATCAGCAAGAGCATATCTACCCTGAGCAGAGTCATACTTAAGAAGATGAGCGAGCATTGCAGGGCTGGTAAGATCGTTGATAGCAACAACTTCATAACCCTCGGCACCGAACATCTGTCTAAAAGCGAGACGGCCAATACGGCCAAAACCATTAATAGCAACTTTAACCATGAGAAATACCTCCTAAATAATTTGCATATTTTTTGCTTTTAATATTTTATCCTAAAATCAAATTTTTTTCAAGTATTTTTTGTTATTTTTTTATCATTGTAAATAATTCGGAAAAAAACACAATAATTTTAATGCAAAGCCGTCACATTTTGTAAATAATGAGTAAGAATTATCGCGCCTTTTCAGCAATTTTTTCAGCGCAGAGCAATCCATCTACCGCAGCAGACATAATTCCCCCCGCATAACCGGCACCTTCTCCGCAAGGATACAACCCTTTTATAGTTAAACTTTCTAAATTATCATCCCTTAAAATTCTAACAGGAGCAGAACTCCTTGTTTCTGGAGCGGTAATAATCGCCGAAGATTTTGCAAATCCTTTTATTTTTTTATCAAGAAGCGGTAAACCCTCTTTTAAAGAATCTACAATAAAATTTGGGAAAATATCGCTAAGTTCTGCAAAAATAGTTGACGGCTTAACTGTAGGCAAAATATCAGTAAACTCCGGCTTGTCATTATTCAACAAATGGCCGACAGTAGTAACCGGAACCTTTCCGCCGCCAATGTCAAATGCTTTTTTCTCAATTTCGTATTGCAGTTTGCAACCAGCAAGTATATCATCGTCAGGAAAATCTTCAGGCAATACGCTAACAAGCAGCGCACTGTTAGAATTTTTACCATCGCGTTTACTGTAACTCATACCGTTAACAGCGAGACACCCGCGTTCACTTGAAGAATTAATTACTTGTCCGCCGGGACACATACAAAACGTAAAAATCCCCCTGCCATCGCCTAGATGTACCGCCAATTTATATGAGGCAGCATCTAAAGCAGGATGTGTCGAAAATTTCCCGTAAAGTGCTTCGTTAATATCATTTTGCAAATGTTCAATTCGAACTCCTACGGCAAAAGGTTTTTGACACATATCCACACCGTTTTCGTTCAAATACTTATAAATATCTCGCGCTGAGTGACCGGTTGCCAATACAACGTTATCGGTAGTTATTTCGGTCGCATCCGAAAGTTTAACCGAAGTTATATTGTTTTCAAAAGAAAATCCCACCACTCGAGTATTAAATAACACCTGTCCACCAAGTGATATTATTTCTTTTCTGATATTTTTAACGACATCGATAAGAATATCGGTTCCTATATGCGGTTTTGCTTCATAAAGTATCTTTTTGGGCGCACCAAACTCAACAAAAGTTTCAAGAATCGTTCTGCACCTAAAATCCTTAATTCCAGTATTTAATTTTCCGTCAGAAAACGTTCCGGCACCGCCTTCGCCGAACTGAACATTTGATTCAGTATTCAGCAAACCTCCGTTAAAAAAAGCATATACCGACTTTTTACGGTTATCAGCATCTTCTCCGCGTTCTACAACGATTGGTCTTAATCCGCTTCTTGCCAAAAGCAAAGCGGCAAATATACCTGCAGGTCCAAAACCAACTACAACAGGTCTTTTATCAAGTAAGCATTTTTTATTCCAACAATACTCAAACTTATTAAAAGTAGCAACATTTTTATTTTTGCCTAAAATTCTTTTTTCTATTTTTTCTTCAAGATGAGCAACAAAAGAACAACAAAATAAAACGTTATCTTTTTTTCTTGCATCAACAGACTTTTTATACAAATATGAAGATATAATTGCTTTAGGGGGAATTTTTAAAGATTTGGCCACCAATACATCTGTTGAAGAAAAATCCGTATCAAGTGATAAATATACGTTATTAATAAGTATCATATTTCTTTACCGATTATTCCTTCCGCAGCGGCAGCAGCACTGGACCATGCCCATTGCAGATTATATCCGCCACAATCTCCATCAATATCCAGCACTTCCCCAATAGCATACAAATCCTTAAAAATGTGTGATTCCATAGTACACTCATTGAAATCGTTTGTAGAAATACCACCTGCAACGACCTGCGCGTTTTCAATTCCGTTAGTTCCCAAAACTTTCAAGGTAAAAGAATACAATTTTTCTGCCAAAGTTCTGCAAATACGGTTATCGAATGATGATACTTTATCGGAAAGACTTATGTTGCATAGTTTAAGAACTGTATATCCAACCATCTTAGGAAGCAGACCAACAAAAAAGTTTTCAGCCGTTCTGTCAGATAAAACTTCAACTCTGGAAATTAACATATCTACTATTTCATCATAAGTTTTTTCAGGAAAAAAATTAATTTTAACACATCTTTCACCCTTGATTTTATTGCGAGATATCTGTAAAACCGGAGGACCCGAAATGCCGTATTTGGTAAACAATAATTCACCAACTTCGATACGTTGCTTTTTACCATTAACTAAGGAAGTAACACTAGCGTTAACTTTAATGCCGTTTAAAGATTTGATATTATTAATTTCGGTTCTTAATTGAACAAGAGATTCTGTTGGTTCAATCAAACTATGTCCAAGATTCTTTAAAATCTTATATCCGTCTCCGGTACCGCCAATTTTTTCACCACCGGCTGTACTGCCTGTAGCAACTATAACATTTTTGCATTTAAAATCGCCTTTATCGGTATTGACAACCGTTAATCCATTGCTTTTTAAAATAGAGATAGCAATAATTTCATTAATAGTTTCAACACCGATTTTTTTCATTTCAAAACGTAATGCATCAACAACTGCCGAAGCCTGCAAACAATATGGATACATTTTACCGTTATCACCGCTACACAAAGGAACACCTATAGAATCAAAAAAATCAACAGTAAAATCATACCCAAATTTAGTTAATGCATTGTGGCAAAACATAGAATTTTCACCATGATAAGCATCAAAACTTAAATTGCAATTTGTTATGTTACATCTACCGTTACCCGTCAAACTAAGTTTTTTACCTACTCTCGGCAAAGATTCTAATACGACGATTTTTTCATTATTCAGTTTTCTTTTCAAAAGTATTGAAGCGCACATACCCGATGCGCCACCACCAATAACTACTGTATGATATACACTATTCATCGTTTGAACCCCAGTATTTTCTATCTAAACTTCTAAACTGAATTGCTTGGGCAATATGCAACATTTCGATTACATCTTTGCCTTCTAAATCAGCTATAGTACGAGCAACCTTCAAAATTCTATCATACGCACGCGCAGACATACCATATTTTTCAAAGAAATTTTTAAGCAATCCGGTAGCCTCGTCATCAAGTTTACAATATTCTCTAAGCATAGAAGGAGTCAATCTCGCATTACAATTAATTCCCGTACCTTCATAACGTTTTTGCTGAATTAAACGCGCTTTGTTCACCCTTTCCTTAATAACGTAAGACGGTTCTTCTTTGTGTTCAGAATTTAGCGCGTCATAGTCTACCGGTTGTACTTCTATATGCAAATCCATTCTATCGAGCAAAGGACCGGACACTTTGTTTAAATATTTGCGTACAGTTTGTGTGCCACAACTACAACTGTGGGTAGGATGGCCGAAATAACCACACGGACATGGATTCATGGCGGCAACAAGCATTATATTACTTGGATAAGTTAGTGAACCTGCTACTCTTGAAATAGTTACTACTCCATCTTCTAACGGCTGACGTAAACTTTCCATAGTAGTTCTTCCAAACTCAGGCAATTCATCCAAAAATAAAACGCCATTATGTGATAATGAAATTTCACCCGGATGAGGTATAGTACCTCCGCCCGTCAATCCGTTAGCAGAAATAGAATGGTGAGGTGATCTAAACGGTCTTTGTCGAATTAATGGATGATTTTCATCAAGTATACCTGCAACCGAATAAATTTTTGTAGTTTCAATAGACTCGGCAAACGTCATATCTGGCAAAATAGTCGGTATGCGTTTAGCAATCATGCTTTTACCCGAGCCCGGAGTACCAATCATAAGCAAATTGTGGCCTCCAGCAGCAGCAACCTCTACTGCCTTTTTTGCTCTACTCTGCCCTCGCACGTCACAAAAATCCAAAACTTCATTAATATCCTCAATTATAAAATCAGGTTTTCGTACAGGGCTTAATTTTTCTATATCATTTAAATGCCATAATAATTCTTTTAATGAAGAAATACCATATGCGTTTATTCCTTCAACAACCGATGCTTCAGCAGAATTTTCAACAGGAAGGTATATTTCATCATAACCTGAATCTTTAGCAGTTATAGCCATTACTAAAGCGCCCGTTACCGGTCGAATTCTTGCATCTAGTGATAATTCACCAATAAACGCTTTACCATCCAAATTTAGTTTTAATTGACCGGAAGCAATTAATATTGCTAATGTTATAGGTAAATCGTAATGTGAACCGCCTTTCTTTAAATCTGCAGGCGCTAAATTAATAGTAATATGAGCGTTTGGGAATTTGAAACCGCAGTTCTTAATTGCAGAACGCACTCTATCCCGCGCTTCTTTTACCGAAGCGTCAGGCAGACCTACAACATCAAAAGCAGGTAATCCACGCGAAACATCGGCCTCAACATCAACTGCATACGAATTCAAACCAAATAGCCCAATACTGCTAACCTTAGCAAACATCAACTCACCGCCTAAGCATTAATATTTATATTATACATCATAACGTTAAAAACTACAATATAGAAATTAAATGATATTCACTTGACAAATCCTTGAATTCAAACTATAATACTTCTTACTGGACATTATGTTCATCATATTTGGAGACGTATCGAAGTGGTCATAACGGGGCTGACTCGAAACATAGTCGGGTGTGTCACGCACTACTCTTTGAAACTCCGCTATTCATCGGCGTTTACGCCACGTGCAACTGCACTTTTGAAAACTTGCATCTCGCAGTTTTCTCGCAATTTGGTATCAAGGCGCAAGCCTATACAATTTTATATGGAGACGTATCGAAGTGGTCATAACGGGGCTGACTCGAAATCAGTTAGGGAGCAATCCCCCGCGAGTTCGAATCTCGCCGTCTCCGCCAGATGCCGCTTTGGAGCAATCCAAAGCGGCTTTATTTTTCAAATAGGAGTTGATGATATGACAGAGCAAGAGTCGATTGACTTTATCAAAAAGTGTGAATGTGACTTTTTGAAATTTATGAACATTTCAAAACTGCCTAAATACAAGATAACACCTTGTACAATTTCATCAGATCTTATTTTTGAAAGAGTGTATGGTTCATGGGCCTCAGCAAAATATGATTATTCAACAAAGACATATGAATTGACTATATATCCAGAACTTGTGAATGATTTTTCACAACATCTAATATATCATGAGTTTACTCATATGCTTGATAATGAAGAATATTCAAAAAATGACATTAGACAATATCTTGTAAATATTGCATATACAGAATACCATGCCGCTCAAGTTGAATTTATGAGGGTGTTGCAAACTGAAACGATTGATGACGAAGTCACTTTTTCTATGAATCAAAATGTAGTTACAGCATTTGGCGAAAAAAGCATATTAGAGTATGTTAACAGACCGTATGAAAATGCGATTGAAATACTCTCTACAAACGGTTTCCCAAAAGATTTAGATGAACTATTTGCATTTATTAAATCTTTGTTTAATTACTATGGTCTTCGTTCTATATGCAAGATGTATTCAAACAATTACATCGAATCAATAGATAAATCGAGTATCATTCTGTTTATAACACAGTATTATTCAGATCTATTGGACAAGCACATGAATGGACGGATGGATCCAACAACAGTAAATAACATCAATTCAACTATCATAAGTCAATTACTTTTTCAACTTATGAAAAAATATCAATTTATATAGTACATCAATTGATAAGGAGACAATTTAAAATGTATTACAACAATATCTTGCAGATTATAATAAATTTGACTAATGTAATTGGTACCATATATGCGGTGCTAAGTATTTTGCAACTTAAGTCCACGGATTTATATAAATCAATTACCATTGATGGAATGGACAAAAATGATAATTCATTACTTGTACAAAGAAGCCAAGCGAGAATGGGTGTTTCATTAATTATTTATGCATGGATTTCACAGTGCATAGTAATGTTTTTAGATATTACATCATGGAAAATTTTCACGTTTTGCATAGTGCTTTACATTTTAATTCTCATTGCTGTTTGTGTTATCATATATTTATTAAACCTTAAATTTAGAAAAAACTATATCAAGTTTAGAAATAATAAAAGTAATGCAGAAAATGATAGACATATAGAATCACATACGTGGCATGAATTTTAGTGGTTTTTAAGGCTGAACCCGATTGGGGTCAGCCTTTCTCTTTTATCCCAAGGCACTTCCAATCGCCATCGCACTTGCTTTCTTGCTCTCACTATCGATATGGCTATAAATATTTGCCGTTGTTCCCATATCGCTGTGGCCTAACCAGTCCTGAATCATTTTCATCGGCACACCGTTTGCGAGAAGTAGTGATGCGCAACTGTGCCTGAGGTCATGAAAGCGTACAGGTTTTAATCCCTTTTCTTTCAGCACCACTTTGAAATGATCGGTCACATAGTTTGGTTTTATTAGTTCACCGATTGCATCCACACAGATGTAGTCGGTGTATTTTTTGCAGTAACCTCGGCGCATCACACGCATCATTTCCTCTTGCTTTTCTTTCTCGGCAAGGAGAACTTCTTCCACTTGAGGTATCAACGGCAAGGTTCGGTAAGAAGATTTTGTTTTCATAACGTCCATTCCCACAACGCCTTTGTCATTCTGCACCACTTTGTGATTGATGCTGACTGTCTTGTTTTCGAAGTCTACAGCCGACCATTTGAGCCCAAGCACTTCACTTCGCCTGAGTCCGTAGTAAGCTGCAAGGAAGATTACTATGTGTATCGGGTCGTTCACCGTCTTGTCAAGCAACTCTTTCAGTTCTCCGGCGTTATAATACTTGCCGATGTACTGTTGCGCTTTCGGTCTGTCGGCTTGTTCCACAGGATTGCTTGGTATGATTCTGCGCTTTACCGCCGACTTAAAAGCCAGATGCAACAGCGCGTGATGGCGTTATGCTGTCGTGCCTTTGAGTCCGTCGTTGCGGATGCGGATATAGTAATCGTTGATTTCATCACCCGTAATATCCTTGACCTTGAGATCACCGCACTCACGGAAGAACGGAACCATTCGCGACTGTATCATCAGTTTATATCCCTCATAGGTGGTTTCCGACACGTTTACTTTGTGCGACTCAAGCCACTCGGGAAGGTAATCCGCCACCTGCATATGTGCTACTCGGCTACGCTCTTTGTCGGCGTGGGACATGTTCTCACGCTTGTATAGGTCGTCAGTGTTGTACTGTTCGAGAATTTGACGGAGGCGGTATTCCGCCTCACGCTTGTTTCCTCTTGTCGTATCAAGGTTTAGCCCCAACCACTTTTCTTTGCGCTTGCCTTCGGTGTCATATAGGTTGATGACCGCATACCACTTTTTGTTTTTCTCGGTCAGTCGTCCTGTGATTCGTTTCATTTACTCACGCTCCTTTCTTTTGAAGTTGTCCTTCGGTTTCTCGGGCAACACCAACACTATCACAACCATCTTCATAAGTCCAGAGATTATTCGGGACTGTCGGGGACGGTGTCTGATAGTTTCCTGCATCGGTCAGAAACTCAACCAAACACACCTTCGGCACAATAATTTTCTTGCCCTGCTTGATGCTATTGATACGTCCTTCTTTGATAAGACTGTAAACTGTGTTCTTCCCGAATTGCAACAGCCTTACCACATCCGGCACGGTCAATACATCTGGTTCGTTCTTAAACATTTTGAAATAATATCTGTAACTCATGAAGATTCTCCTTTCATATTTTTATTTGTTCTTTGTTATTCTTTTTGCCACTCAACAGCATCTTCTAATGTCAGCATGCCGTTAATGCATTTTACTTCATGTTCAACAGCTCTGCGAAGTTGAGCAAGACTTTCCTCGGTAATGTCTTGATGAGAATAAGCAAAGGCGTTTTGAATCATTCCCAACTCAACAGCCAGTTTGAAAAAAGCCTTGCTTATTTTACTTTCACTCTCAGCCACAAGGCTTTTCATAGTTGCGAGCATAGCATTCGGAAGATACGATGCATCATCGTCAGCCATTAAATATCCGGCATAATAACGAACGGCTTGTTCAACGAATTGCGACCTCGATCTGCAGTCCGCTTGCCGAAACATATTGTTAATCATTTTTACGGTTTCGGGATAAAGGTGCGCTATGAATTTCACTTTATCTTTTGATACAGGCATTTTTCATTCTCCTTTTTTGTATTTATTGCTGATTTCAGGTGTGCTACCAAGGGAATTTTCGAGAAATTAGGGGTGCTACCTGATTTTCACTGTATTCAATGCTCTAAAAGCCCCAAACGGTCGGCGTTGCCGTCCGATGTGTTGCGGAAGGGCGACAAAACGGGACGCCCTTCCTTTCTCCTGCTTTTGTTTCATCCAAGTGCGCTACCGCCTCAACACCCGGTAATCTTACCCTGTTGTCAAAGTCGCCCAAAATCGCTTGGCTTTGGTTGGGACGTATGTTTGCTCGACTGTGAGGTCAAACACGGCACACAGGGCGAAGCACGGCGTTATTTGTGCGAATCAACTTAACAATGCAACAATGCAAATGACTCTGAGTGTCATCATTTTTACAATGCAGAAAGGACACACTGCAATGTTGCAATCTTTATTCGGGTATCGACCACGCCCAGCCTTTACCAACCTTTCGGGTTCGGATATTATGTATCTTCTTTTTAGCTTCGTTGACCGTTCGGCGCGATATGTTTTTGCTCTCTGCCGTACGAAAGATTTCGTCTGCCATTACCTCTTTACCGTCATCAAGCATATCCCTAATCAGTTCTTCCGCAACTGCCGTTTTGGTTTCGGCAGAATAACCACAGAGCAGTTCTTCTGAGGTTATCTCACTGTAACCGTCAAGCCAATAAAAACCTTGATCGTTTCCGAGATTGAATGCCACCGACTTTCCCTCAGGTGCCAGCGAAGATTTATCGTGAACGACGATACGCACATTGGGTTCTTTGCGAAGCCGACCAACAAGCAACACACTGCGAGCCGCTGCACGAAAGTCAATGGAACCAAGACCGCGGTACTGCGAGCTTGCGCCTTTGGCTTTATTAAGATGACCGACCATCACGATTGCGCATCCCGTCCTATCAGCAACGGTTGCAACCTTTTTCAGCACTGTTCGTATCTCGTTTGCTCTGTTGATATCCACATCCTCACCGATATAACCTTGAATAGGATCAAGTATCATAAGCCGAGCGCCCGTTTCAGTTATTACTTTTTCAATGCGCTCATCCGACAGAGAAAGAGGATCGGTATCTTCAATGATATTGAGCACCATATTCTCATCGGCACCTGCTTCAATAAGCCTTGGCTTGATGGTGTCGCCGAGTCCGTCCTCTGCCGTTTGGTAAATCACATTAAATGGTTCAGTGGTTTCCATACCGGGCAGAGCCACGCCTGACGAACAAGCGGCGGCAAGTCGCAAAGCAAAAGTTGTTTTACCCTCGCCGGGATCGCCTTGAATAATAACGAGCTTCCCGAACGGGATATACGGTTTCCATAGCCACTGCACCTCTTGAAGTTCCACCTCCGACATTCTTCTGATAATTATTTCTGACATTCCGCCACTTCCTTTCTTTAATTTGTTTTAATTTTTGTGGGTGTTGTAATTTTTGCAATAACCACCTCCTCAATGGGTAGAGCACAAGAAATCGATTTTTAGAACCATTTTGAAAAAATAATCTCTCATAGGGTAGAGCAAGAAAAATTGATTTTGTAAACCACTTTTCAATTTTTCTCACATATGTATAGGAATGAAATTTATATTTTGTACACCCTTCCTCAATGGGTAGAGCAGGAAAAAGCAAAAAATATAGCCGTTTTTCAAAAAAATTATCTTCACCCTGTATTCCACACTTTTTTGAGATTTGGAAACCAAGATTTTTATCCTTTCATCTAATGTCTAAAAATCACACTTTTGTACACCCATTTTTTAAAAAATATTTTTAATAATCTCCTTCACTTAATGTCTAAAAACAACGAGGGCTACCAGTACTTTTTAAAGAAAAAATCATCTCCTTCACCTAATGTCCAAAAATCACACTTTTGTACAGGCATTTTTGAAAATTTTTTTAATATTCTTCTAAAATATTTTCTCTCCCCAATGGGTAGAGCAGGAAAACGCAAAAAATATAACCATTTTCAAAAAAATTATTTCTCCTCAATGGGTAGAGCACCGGAAAGCAATTTTGTAAACCGTTTTCAAAAAATCCCTTTCACTTAATGTCTAAAAACTACAATTTTGTAGACCTATTTTCGCAAAAAATAACCGTAAATTATTTGAAAGAACTTTCAATAACTTACGGTTAGCTATTTCTATCAAGTTTTAATTGCTGTTAGATGGCATTTTCAAACGTAAACCTATATGTGCGCTGGAGAACGTAGTGACAAATATTCAAAATATGCTCTTCAATATTAAACACCCAATGGAATCATCGGTTCCATTGGGTGTTTCCAGTCGTTAAAGGTTGTCTTTTAGATATTGGTTATCACAGATCACATTCTGCCATGCCGCACTACCTGTAAGCTCGGCAACAAAAATACGATCATTACTATCCAAATGCTTTAGTAATTTGTCGCGAATGGCAACACACGAATCGGTGGTTTTTACAAACCATGTAGATTTTGTCACGCGTGCCCACACGCCGTATGACCTAATCGCATCATATAATTCATCGTAGTTCTTTCCAGGCGCACAAAGGTCATATTCTATAATTTTCGAAGACATATTATTACCTCCTTCCATATAAAAATGAAAGGATGAAATCGCCAACACCCTTTGTGTTAATTAGCTTAGTCTACCAAAAAGCAAAAAGCTTTTTTGCCATACTGATGTGCGTAAATACGTCTACCGTTTTTGAGCGTAATATACGAAACATAAACGCGACGTAGACTCTTATTAGAAACATCAATCATGCAACGTTCCTCCTCGTTTTCAGATTTTTCACGAACGAATTCGCGAAACTGTTGAAACGAGCGGGCAAAAATGTTACACTATCAATACTGGATGAATGTGTAGGCGATTTATTTCTGCCTGCTCGCTCAGGATCGTTCCATTTAAGCTGCAACTTAAATGGAACTTTTTTTATGTCCAGCGATAGACATCGCATGACATCAGATAAGTATTTTTCCGTTGTTAAGATCAAAGAGCATTGCTCCTTCTTCCTTAATCAAAGTACCGTCAACTCTATATCCATCAGTAGTAAGATCCCAACCAGTGATTTCTTGAAGAGTGTTCAGTAAGTCTTTGACATTCCATCTTACAGATAGAACATTAGAGTTTTCTTTTTTCTTATAGAAGGACGTACTGTTTTGTTCTCCCTCACCACAAGTTCTTATAGCTATTTGCTTGCTTTCGGAATTTATCAGCAACTGTACAAAAGCAGGATAATCCAGTTTCATAATAACAGCTTTATTAAAAGTTACACCGTTTTTTGTGATTGAAACATATGGGACTCCTTCGTCGAAATTAAACGATGTAAAGCCATCAAACATTGACATTTATATCGACCTCCTTGTTTTTTACATTATACACCCCTTGCGACGATTTGTCAAGCGATGTTTATTATTCTGTTTGTCTATTTTGCGCCCAAAAAATCTTTTTCGCGTTTTTGCGAATAAATTTCGAGAAATCAGAATTTTGTTTTTATTTGCGCGCAATATTTTTCTTTTGTTCAAAACAAAAGTTTCTGGGGAGAACACCAAAGAAGATAATTAACTCGGCTTCTCGTAAAAAGCCGAGTCATTTTTTATCTGAAATTAATTTGGATTATCCCCGTAGTTTTTATCACTCATTAATACGACGACATGTCATTTTCCATTTGCTTAGGTTACGCCTACTGCAATGTATGGATACTTTGAACTGCCGACATACGACCATCGCCCTTCGCTGTGACGGAAGCCATCTTAAGCGTAGCCGATATAAATATCGTAACAATCATTACTTGCAGATTCAGCCCAGATCCATACGTCAGTAATTTTCTCGTCCTTTGCATAGCGGTTCAGTCGGCTTTTGATATCTCTTTCGAGATAAATGCAGTGTGCACCTGCACCGATAGGGTTATCCCAGCAACTCGCCGCTTCACTATCCAGTGTCAATCCAACGCTTATAGCATCCTCTTGGGCAGATAATACCCAATATTGGACATCAAACTCGGATTGTGTAATTTCGGATTCTGATACAATTTCCTTTGTCGGTTCAGCTACGGTTGTTTCGATTTCGGCAGGTTGCGATGTTGTGCTTGTCACTGTTTCCACGACTTCAGCAGTACCGTTTTCTGATGTATTCGTTGCTTCGGGAGACTTTATGTCTACTGTTGACTTTTTCGTTGTTAGCAGTGCAGTAGAGGTTGGCTCGCTTGTTTGTTCTTGACTTGCAATAGAAACTGCTTCTTTTTCTGTCGGTTCTACCGCCGTTACAGGCGGCGTGTCTGTTATTGCCGTTTCCGATACAGTTATCAGTAGACTTTCGTTATGCGGTGGTGCGGTGTTGCCACCGCGTCCTACCATACTGATTAGCACCCCACAGCAGAGAAGAATAATGAGTTTTCTCATATATCCTCGACCTCCTCCAAACCTTGCATTACTTCCGCCATTATGCGAGTAGCAAGAATAAATCCCGAACTGAACGCCTCACGCTCAGTAATGCAGGTTAACTCACTTGTGCAGTCTTTGAATTTTTCAAAGGTTTCTTTTTGCTTCTCTGTTAACCCTGCTGTTAATTCATCCTCGTTTTTGCAGATCAGCTTGACGAGTTTGTCCACTCTCGTCCCGCGCTTGATATACCTTTCGTGCGGACTGATGTTGCCATAGTATAAATCTTCAAGTGTTGTCATGTGCGTTGCACCTCCTTTTGCAACACAAACACATACCACAACACCTTTCACAAGTCCAGCGTTTTTCGATATAAAAAGTAAAAGCGCCGCATTCCTGCGACGCCCTTGACCTTTAGTCTTGTTCTTCTGTAATCGATAAATCAATATAGCAATCCTTACTTTTAAAACTTCTGCGCAAATAATTGTGACCACCATCTACGGCACAAGCACCACATTTACATTCTACATAGTCATGGCGATCAGTTGATTCAATAATATCCCCGCATAATTTGCATTGAATTGCATTTTTAATAATCTTTCGCATATATAACATCCTCCTTTGCAGTACAACAACATACTACAAAGATTTTGCAAAGTCCAGTAAAAACAAACCGATTAGAAGTTCACGTTTTCCATATGCAAATCATAAACACCTCTAACGCAAATCGGTTTTATGCGGTAGAATCTACTTGTTCAACTCATTGTGAACCATTCTAACAACATAATTATTATCATTTTGACATTTAGAGAAAACATACTCTTTGGTGTTACTATCAACATTCGATTCAATTATATATCTTTGAATCAAATTCTTGATATAAACATTATCATTGTCTATTAGATTGATCACCTGATAACTGATAATATCATCCAATGCCGGATTGCGCCCTAACAAAAACAGAATCTTAACACAATACCATCTTACATCTACGCTCTCAGAATCAATCCAAGTCAGAATCGTGTGCAACAGAATTGACTCCAGTTGTGATTCTACAGAAGCCGTATTGTTATTCTCCAAGAAATTAAGCGTTGTTTTACAAATTCTAAGTTGATCTGGTATCTCGTTCTGCGCATAAGGTAGAACCTCAAGCAATCTAAGCGAAAGGTTGCTGTCCAAAAACGTCAACAGTAAATAATACGAAAACTTCAAACTGACATCTGAAATATTCGAATCAAAAAAATGTGTTTCGCAGTTCAACACTTGATTCGTATTTAATCTAATTTCTTCTATAACTTTAGAATTATTTGTTTCTAACTCAGGATAGTGTTGAAGTAAATATATAATTAAATCCATTGCTTCGCATTTTGTTGCGATATTTTGTTTGTCGCACATCAACGTTTCACAACTTGCTTTAAATGCGGAACTAATTACGTCCAGTTCAATTTCTCCACCTTTAATGCACAGAATATTTCGAATCGTATCATGAGGGCAACTGGCATATCCGTGATAAACGCCACCTTTGCCTTGCTCTTGATTATGCGCTTTTATTTGCTCTATGTACTTGTTTATAAAGAAAACATCATCCTCGTCATTATTTGAAGTTTCAAGTCTGTATCTATTTTGATAGAACTCTGGTAACTTTTCAGAAATGTCTTTATCAAGATCTTGGGTTAAGTCATCGCTTTGTTTTCTGAGCGTTATAAGCAACTTATCAAGATTTGGAACTTTCAGCTTTTCGTCATCCATTATCATCATTATATGAGCAATCAAGACATTAGACGATTCCTGTGAAAGTTTGGTAATATCAATTCGCGATGAAATCATTTCAAACATATCCGAATAGAATCGAGAATATCCGTGATCTATAAACTCACAACATATACCCGCAAGTGTTTCTTGATCAACTCTATGCCCAATGTCTTTTAAAGCTTTAAAGATATAATCACCTATTGACAAAACTGGTTCTTCTTCTTGAAGCCAACTCTTGATACACTTTATGGTTTCGTTAATAATTTTCGAAAAAGATTCATCATCTAAATAATATCCTACCATCCCCAACGCCTTTAATTGAGATATCATTCTTCTATGTTTTGTGGGATGATTACTACAATAATCATATAGCGATATAGCATCGGAATGATTAAGGTTAACTAATACATCAGGAAATGCACGATGTAGTGAATCTAATTCCTTTTTAGAACCATCAAAAATCATTTCTTGTAGCAAAAGCATTCTAAATTCCCAATTACTGAATTTACTGCTCATCCAAAATGCCAAGGTCTTTATTCTATCATGCAATAAAAGTAAATATGTTAATGATCCATTAAACATAGCGATTACAAAGCAATTTGAAATAATATCAGTCTGTGTAATATTATATCCCATTGAAACAGTGTGCGGAGATTGGATTTTTGTCTTAAAAGTATCTTTTGCAAATTTCTCGTATAAGTCGCCTTGTATTCTATCAATCAAAGGATAATATACAACTTGTTGACTGTTTGTTAATTCCTTTTGTGCTGGATCTTCTAAGCAAATCTTATTTTCTGTTTCAAGAAGTTCCGAACGCTTATTTCTCAAATCAATAAGTATATCTTTAATAAACCATTCTGAGAGATTGTTTTTTTTCGCTACATCCAGTGCCTCTTCTAATGATTTGACACATTCTGTTAGATTGCTATTGAAATAGTGCTGAATTGCCTCCCAACGTTTTTCAACCACAGCAAAATGATCACTTGATTGATGTTTTTTCAATTCTTTAAGGAACATACTCGTATTAAATGTTTTAATAGAAGCGTGTTCAAAAAGTATTGGCAAAAATCGAGAACACCAATCATCTAAATCAGAAGTTCCGTGTTCTTCTTTTTCGAATTTTGAAAACATTTTATGAAAATACAATTTGCAGCGATCTGTATTTGCAATTATTGTTTTATAAACAATTAATGAAATGTCGCTTGATTCTTCTGTGAGAGAAACCTGCACTTCGACATCCTCTTTAGGCTCCAATCTTCCTTCACAATAGTATTTATATATTGCTGTAATATCATCTATTAAGCCTTGTGCACCTCCGAGCAGTTCATCAAATGAATGCACTACTTTGTATTTGGGAGCATTGGGTCCGGTTAATCCCTTTTGTATTGCTGTTATAGTTTTTGATTTTTCATCGCAAAAATAGAAAAACGATTTTTTATTATGTTTCTTTGCAGTGTCAATCTCTTTTTGCACCCCAGAATTTACACCATCTGCATTATCAATAATAAAAATGCAGATATCACTGTTTTCTAAATCCCAAACATAATGTTGTTGAGCAGTTAAAGTTGACGCACCTGTCGCCTCAAACAAATACACATCTGCAAGATTAGTATCCTCTATTAACTGTTTTAATTTTACTCGAAGAGCATCATATTTTTCCACTCCGCAAATAGAGCTTATAAACACTTTTATTTTTTGCCGTGGTATAACCATCATATTATTAACCTCTTTTACGTCTTCCTCTATTTTTACGAATAACTAAAATATATAATTCTGTGTGTACTTTTAAAAATCACAAAGCTCTATGAACAATATCCATCTCATATTTGCTTAGATATTTTTCAAGAAATTCTTTTTTATCGTTTATTAATTTCAAAATATCATCTTCTGACATATCTTTTGAAGAAAGCCTATGTAACTCTAAAAGTACTTGTATCTTTTGAACTGCAGATTTAGGAATACCAAATTCGAGCAAAATTCTAAAATTAGATTGAACAAATTCATTTTCAATCATTTCAGCCACATACGAATAGTCACCCGAAGGCAACTCAAGTTTTTCTGTTGCATATTTTTGCAATGAATCAACAACATTTATCCATTTAGGCGCACGATACTGAAGCCAATTCTTTTGCAACGCAAACATCATTTCAATAAGATTGTCTGTTCTTTCTTGCATTTCTGCAGGAAATTTTTCGAACATATCGTCAATAGAAATAAACCTCACTTCTTTTTCTTCAGCGAGCTTTTTAGAACGATATTCCAAATCGCGTTCAATCATATCGTTAATTGTGCTTTGGTAACAACTTCCTACGATTTTGTTAACCACCCAACCTCGTGAGCCGAAAGATTTTCGCTCATCTTCATTGGATAAATTCTCCCAACACAATTCAAAGATATAATTTAAACGTTCATATAGATTTCCATCTATTTTGTTCCAAATAATAAACCTGCGTTTCTCTGGTATAGCTAAATCTGCAAACAGTTGAGTAAGGATCGCTTCCTGTCCTTCAATTGAAACAGCATTTCTAATTAATAATTCTTGAAGTTTTTTATCCTTTAACCTGAAATTGCGATATCTTTGAAGATTATCATTTATATCTTTCACTTCAGATTCATTTAAGTTCACGAGCACTTCGGAAGCTATTGGGTTTTGATCGAAAAACGGAAAATCTACTATCATCTGTTCTTTCGCAGGCGGCTTGTGAAGATTAATTACCTTGCCAACGTAATGCTCCATCATACGTCCAGCTCTGCCTTTTATATTAGAATAATCAAAGTAGTCAATTTTCTTGTTTCCAATTTTATTGTCGTAGTAAATAACATTTTTAGCACTCGTATTTACTCCTTCAATAATCGTATTGGTGCAAAAAAGATATGTGATTTCTTTATCGTTAAAATATTGAATCGTAGACGAAGTAATATGTTTTGGCATAGCTCCATCATGTACCGCAATTTTATATTGCAAACATTTCGCCAGAGACCACCTGTATGTCAAGTTATCATGAATCCAATCGATCAACGGTAAATGAGTTTTAGGCTGAACTCCGCGGGATATCAAACGTTCACAGTATGCAAATGCAAGATTACGTGCCGTTTTAGGAGAAGAACAATAAATTAAAGTTTGCTCATTTAGACCATCTAAAACACTAAAAATATCCTCTTCGGAAACTTTACCCCCACGTTTTTTGTGAACGGCTTCATATTGATTATCCATCTCGGTAATTACCATTGAAAAATCCGTTTTATAGAATACCGCATTATACTTCTCAACGAACCCTTCCGGAATGGCATCTATATTAGGGCCTAACATATAAAACTTACAGTCAGGGTTCTCCATAACTCTGATAAACGCAGTATTTAAAATGTTATTTCTATTATCTCCGCGCTTGTTACTTAATTTATAGAATTCATCCAAAATAAGCAAATCTATTTGAGGCATCTTCGGATATTCCAATACTCTTTCGGCCGTAAGCAAAAAGATGTTCCCCTTGTCCTCGCTATAATTTTGAGATGTCTTAACTATAATTCTGTAAAATTCGGAATAACTTTTTAGTTTGCGGCGTGTTTCATCTAAGAGAGCAAGTGTTGGTTGGATAATCACAATGTTCTTGTACTTGCGACTTGCCACTACTTCTTCAATCAACATACTTTTTCCAAAGCTCGTTGGTGCGCTTACAATAACATTAACCTGTTGTTCTATCAAATCCGCAAGTTTCTTTTGTTCTGCATGAAAATATTTGTCGGGCAAATGTTCGGATTTATGATATTCCAACCTTATTTCATCACCTAAATCATAACCAGATATGCCCAATGTTTTCAGATAAGGGTAAAATCCAGCTGCAGAAACAAGATCACGAAAAATTTCTCTGTAGCTTTCTGATATATTATCCCAATTGTCGAGAAGACGAATTATTAAATTGCGGCCATCCTGCCTTAGTGATTCTTCCGTAGAATTCAAAAGATTACTAATATCATTAGCAACGTCAAAGCATTCTTCATCAGTTAACACAGTATGATTCTGAAGTTTAGCCATTAACGATTCTTTCATAATATCACCTAAATATTTTGCATGTTGTAGATTTTACTCAATATTGCAGACACAATTCGGTCTTTCGACTGTACCGGAAGTAAGATGAGCAAAGGCTGAACCTTTTCTTGATGAGGAAAAGTATTATATTTATCGAAAAAGTTTTTCATTTCTACCACATGATCGAAATAAATAGACTCCGCTTTGCCTTTGTTGTTTAATTCCTCTATTATATCGGTTGCAACTTTATCCTCATATACACACAACAACGGAATGTAAATCATATCAAGCTTATCTTCCAATCGTTTAGCTGAAGAAAGTTTGGAAATCCACTCCTCACGCATCTCGTTGTTATGTACAAGAGCGCGACTTATTATAACAAACTGCTCTTTTAAATAGTCGTGTTTAAAATGTTTGTTTAAGTCATCAATTAAAGCCTTGATACCAAGTTTTCCGTCATTATAAAACTTAGCTTCGCCTAAATATAATTTATTATCTAAAACATGAACCGCGTCAAATCCATGTGCTTCAACAGAAATAGAATCTTTAAAATATATTTTAGAGATCAAGGGCAATGTACCCTTCATATCTCTTAATAAAAAATGCAAAATCAGTTCACTGAAAATACCTTTTGCATTATAAATTCTCAAGACTTCTTGATCCCATTTATCGTAAGGTGTTCCAGTTTCCAAATACTCTTTTATTTCATTTATTCTCTTTATTTGAATAACGCTTTTGGCTGTTTCTCTTACGTATTCCATAACATTAGAATTAGATATGTTTCCTGCGTCATATCCCATTGCATATTCAGGTAAATAGTTCATGATAGAATTAACAAACTCTTTTTCCATATAGTCATACTGTCCGTCATCTGTTAAATCCCAATTGATTAGCATACCATCAACATCATCTTGGCCTACATTAAGAACCACCACTTGACTTTTTCCGTATTCATTCTTAATTTCCAATACACTATCTCCTTCTACTGCATACAATTTAAAAGTTTATTAGCAATATTTTTAATAATTGGAACGCACACTGTGTTTCCACACTGCTTATATGCATTCTCCAATGAAATACCTCTAAAAGTATATTTTTCAGGAAATCCTTGAAAAGCGAGACACTCCATTGGTGTTAACTTGCGGATCCCAAAATCATCCCGAATAATCGGCACGCGGTCATGATATGTTCCCATATTTGCTTTTAACGTAGGGCAAATATCCCATTTGCGAGTGGCAACACCAGTATCATCTATTCTATAAATTCCTGTTTTGTCGACAATCTTTGCATTAAGAACCTTAAAATATCGGCTCTCGGAGCCGTAATAGTAAATATCATCGTGCTTTACGCTTCTGTCAATAACAGTCTCAATCGTTGCTTCAAGCGGTATTGCCTCCGGAAACACAAACTTATCACAGTCTTCTATATCACGAAAAGCAACAATAAAAATGCGTGCTCGATTTTGCGGAATATTAACATCCGTAGCATTTATCACTTTATATTTAACAGAGTAACCAAATTGTGCAAGCGTATTATAAATAACAAGAAAGGTTTTACCGTTATCATGTTCTATTAAATTTTGAACATTTTCAAGAAAAACTACCCTTGGCATTTTAGCATCAATAAATCTTGCTATTTCGAAAAACAAATTTCCTCGAGGATCATTAAATCCACGTTGATAGCCCATGACCGAAAACGGTTGACAAGGAAAACCAGCCGTTAATATATCTGCATCCGGAACATCTTGTACAGACACCAAGCGAATATCTTGTTCGCATATACTCATTTTCCCAAAATTATTTCTATACGTCTTACAAGCAGCTGCATCATTATCATTTGCCCATACGATTTCAAACCCTGCCTGTTTAAAACCAAGATCTATACCACCAATTCCGGAAAACAAACTTATTACATTCATGGTTTCTAAAATTCCTCCGTATAGACATTTGCAACTCTTTGTGATAAAATATAAATAAACTACTAAAAAGGGGAAGATAAATATGGCTAAATCCGAAGGCGCAAAACCAAAACTTTTACGTTACTTTAAAGAACATGTCGGTGAACAAATCCACAGAGATATATTGGAAGAATTGGTTGGACACGTCGGAAGCTGGGAAAGATCGCTGCGAACATTAAGAGATGACGGATATATCGTTGATTATAACAGAAGTACAAAATGTTATTGTTTTCCGTATGCCGATCCTCAAAACGCTCCCAAGGACGATCGTTATATAAGCACAAAACTTAGATCCATGGTAATGATTCGAGATAACAGCACATGCCAAATGTGCGGCAAATCAGTCAAACAGGATCATATTCGAGTTCATATTGATCATATTGTTCCGCTTTCTTGGGGTGGAAAAACCGAACTGGAAAATCTGCAAGTTCTTTGCGGCGATTGTAACGAAGGCAAGAAAAATTTTGTTGAAAGCGAAAACCCGGAACTTATGGCAAGAATTACAGCTGCAACAAACACCAAAGAACGTCTTCGACTTTATTTTGAACATTATAAAGACACGCCTATAGACGTTGGCAAATTATCAGTTATCGCCAAAACAAGAGAGTGGACTCGCCAATTACGATATGTAAGATCTGAGTATGGTATGGATATTGAATATATACCAAAGAATAAAGAAAAAGGAATTGAAAAAGAATATTATATTTTCCACTCAAATCAATAACCTTGGACTACAGCTGCGGATAGTTTTATCCGCAGCTATTTTAATACCTTTTTTATCTCTTTAGCTATTTCTTCAATTACATTAACAGTTACACTATTCCCGAATTGCTTATATAAGTGAACATCTGCAAGGGGTAACTTAAAGCTATCGGGGAATCCTTGCAGTCTTGCCCATTCGCGAGGCGTCATCTTACGAATTCCTTCCTTGTTGATTTCGCCTTTAATATGCGTGGTAGGGGTAAGGTTTTTTTGACGCTTATCTACAATAAGATTTCTTTCGCGGCCCATTCCGCCACAGACAATTGCCCCTGCGATATCATCCATCCCTCTGACTTCATATCCGAAGCCGTTTCCTTTAGCCTCATGTCTTGCCTTATGTTGACGTAAGGTTTCGAGATAAACATCACTTAGATAATATTTTGCAGGAACAGGTTTTTCCTCTATGATGTCTTTAATTCTCTTTGTATCATCGGTGCCTTGTGGAAAATTGAATACTTTGGGTGCTATATCATTCCTGAATGCTACGATATAGATTCGTTCTCTGTTTTGAGGTACGCCGAAATTCTTACTGTTAAGAGTTGTATCATTGTTAGTAAACACTTTGTAGCCTAAGTCTGCGAAAGTCTTCTTGATAATTTGAAGTGTTCTTCCTTTGTCATGAATCACAAGCCCTTTTACATTCTCGCAGAAGATAACCCGTGGTTTATGATACTCGCAGATTCTTGCTACATCCAAGAATAAGGTTCCTCTGCATAGGCCTTTATAATTGTCGTCAAAGCCTTGGCGTTTACCTGCAAGGCTAAATGCTTGACAAGGAAATCCCGCCAAACAAATATCGAACTCCGGTATATCTTTTTCATCTATCTTTGTTATATCACCGGCAATTTCAAACTCATCTTGGAAATTTGCTTTATATGTTTTTTGGGCGTGTTCATCCCATTCACTTACGAACACGGTTTCAATCTGATTTTTAAATGCGTTTTCAAAGCCAAGCCGAATTCCGCCGATACCAGCAAACAAGTCGATAGACTTTAATCTCCCCATTTTTGAAATTACCGTCCTTTCTATTATATCAGCACACTCTTTTGTGTTTTTCTTGATTTCAGCACCCCAGAAGCGCAGAACTGTCCATCCTTCATCTTCAAGAGCTTTTGTTACTTCATTATCTCGTTGCATATTACGTTCGATCTTAGGAATCCAAAATTCCTGTCGAGATTTAATCTCTTGCTTTTTATTTTCCCAATCATAACCATGCCAAAATTCACTATCACAGAATACAGCAACCTTTTTACTTATAAATACAATATCAGGTTTTCCGATTACCTTTTTATAGTTCTTTCTGTAACGCAATCCGCGAGACCATAACTCTTTACGTAATAACTTTTCAATTTCCGAGTCTTTGTTTTTAACGGCCTTCATATTTTTGTGCCGTTGCTCGGGAGTATGATTATCCATCTGTGTTTCTCCTTTTCATAACACAAGTATATCCAAACATTTTTAGAAGTCCAGCGTTATTTACGAACAAAAATAATATCTCTGTGATAATCCAAATGTTCCATCATTTTTGAAGACATTTTCAAATCATATTGAATGTTTGTAGATAAATGAAGTTTAGTTTTATCCTCATCCGAAAGTTGTGACGAAATGATCATATTGCCCTGATTGCTGAATGAAATCAGTCCGTAATCAAAAAGTTTATCATACGTCGGACTCAACAAAAGACCGTTTTCTTCGCTTAATCTTTCTTCGTTATTGCTTACTGCCCAAGGTTTTATATGACTTGCTACCAAAAGCTTTTTGGCAGAAACACCTGTAATAATACAGGCGCCTTTATATTTATCAATCAAGCGCTTTCTGAAGAGCCCCTGACCGACTCTTGATTTAACGATAGCTATGCGCTCGGTTTCGGCGAGCGTTGCATAATCTGAAATAGCCTTCTCCACTTCTGCCTGATCCACAACCTTATCAGAAGTTGCGGTTCTGAATAAACGGTATTGTTTCAATGCATTACTGTACATGTTATTCCCTGTACTATTTTTTGAAATAAAGTCGGGATCTTTCAGGATAATAGGCAAATATATATCGCACTGTAACTCCGACATAGCAAACAAATCAACAGGAATAATACCTTTTTGATGCATTTCTTTTGAAATGGTATTTACAGCATGAGAATATTTATAAATCGAACTGTCGCTCAAGGATGTATTCTCTTTTATCCATACGGATAAATCCTTAATCGTAATCATAAATAAAGAACTCCTTATATCAAACCTATAACATCTAACTTGCAATAAGCCAAACTTTGCGGTGACTTATTATGTTCAGCGCAAAAACACACTACTTTATCAGATCTCTTCTTGATTTTTTTTTTCTTCTTTCTTCTTTTTGAGGTGTTCTTTTAGCCGTTCTATTTGTTCATCCTCTGGTCTAATAAACGAAAGACAAGTTGTTTTCAGAGAGACTGGATCAAAAACACTATTTCTTATAATCAAATAGAGTAATGTTCTCATTAACCAATAATCATAGATAGAGATTGACATATAATCAGTGTCATTGTCGTATCGTACAATCTGTAAATGCACTTTATTTCTTATTCGCTTTAAGCCCTTTAATAACGGGAATGCTTGATAGTTCAAATTTAAAAGCTTTTTCTCTTGAACTTTATTAATTAGAAATTCAAAATCCATTTCAGCTTCAATCGGTTTTGCCAACTCGATACTTTGTGTAATGATATACTTCTTCTTGACACCGTTTTCTTTGAAAACATTCGTGTGAATGGGGGTTTCTTGACTCCAAGCTTCCTTCTTTTGATATCCATTACTTTTTACTAAATGCAAAAGTATCGCTTCTATAATCCCCATTGCTGTAACAATATACGATTTTTTCACCAAAGTATCAACAATATTATGAAGATGTAACTCCTCAATTTCGATTTGAAGAAATTGTAAATATTGTAATGAATATGCTATATTTTTTCGAACTTCTTTTCCTAATCCTCTAAAAGCACCCCGAGACAATTCTTTTTCAAAGCAACCAACCGAAGTCGGGTGCCATCTGTCGTAATAGTTAATTTCGTTATTTTTTTCGAGAATACTTTCAATTTCGGTCATATCTTTTGGTCTTGCTTTTGTCCCCATACCATAGCACCTTTTCTTGTATTATTTTTCCGGAATGAATTCCATAATGTCATCTATAGTGCAATTTAAGGCAGCACAAATTTTGCCGAGGGTATCGACAGTAACGTTTTCACCTTTGCTCATTTTAGTGATGGTATAATTACTGATATCTGCAACCTTGGCAAGATCTTTTTTCTTCATATCGTGGTCAATTAAGAGCTTCCATAGTTTTTTGTAACTAACAGCCATAAGTACACCTCATAAAATATTATAATTCGACACATTTATTATATCACCATACTTGAATTTTTGCAACTGATAAATATAGCGATAACTACATTTTTCCTTGAAAATCGAATTTTTGTCTTAATTAAATAAGTTTCATAAAAATGAAACCTCGGCAGATATTGGATGACTTCCAATTTTAGCCGAGGTTCTGTGTTATTTATTGAAAAACTTTTGCAGGAGGTTGATGTGTTTATCGGACATATTTGTTATTGTGTAGGCGTGAGAGCAGTAGAAGTCGATGAGCCAGAGTTTTGGGATTATCTTTGTGGTTTGGGTTTGGACGGACTTCAGGTGGCCTTGGCGGAGCCAGCGGTTGACGGTGTTATCGGCATAGCCTGTGGTGGCGATGATCTGCGGTATGGTGAGTGCATCGGGAACGGTTTCGAATTCTTGCTCGAGCCAAGGGCGGAAGTGTGACGGCAGAGAGGAAGGAAATCCTGTTTTGCGCGGTCGGGGTTTTCGTATGTTCCCATACTTTGCAGTGGAGAATTCGGCGTAGGGTGTAACGTATTTTTCGGGATGCTTTGCAGAGTCCTCTATGTAGGTAAGCAGGTCGTCCTTCAGCACGGTATATTTTCTTGTTCTCTTGCCGGTGTTTTGGCATTTGATAAAACCGTTGTTGAGCATCCAAGCGCATTTACGTTTACTGATATGCAAGGCGCACCTAACCTGCTCGCCCGACAGCACTTGCGGTAAGCTGCTCAACATTTCTTCTCACCTCGGATTGTATAACCTCTGCCTTTATCGTTTGCGGTCTTAACAAGGTAATCAATGAGTGCATCTTTGGTGAAGATATAACCGCCTTTGTAGGTATA
>JAZRNY010000018.1:0-10109 GCA_045648445.1 Acutalibacteraceae bacterium | reverse complement strand
AGACCGCTACCATAGAAATATAAAACCACAGTTCCTCACTCTTTAAAGCCTGACGGGCGCGTTTCATTAAAATAAGATAGTAAAGATTAAAGTTTACGCCGAAAATCAGCATAAATACAGTGATTACCCACTGTGCATAGGGTGAGGTGATACCTGCGCTGTCTATAGAAAAACCACCTGTACCTGCGGTACCAAATGTATAAAGACAACTGTCAAATAAGGGCATACCGCCGCAAAGAAGAAATACGATTTCGGCAAAGGTTAACAAAATGTATATAAGATAAAGAACGCGTGAAGTATCCTTTACCTTTGGTACTAATTTACCTACGATAGGGCCGGGCATTTCAGCCTTTATAATGTGAATTGAACGGTCGGACATATTCGGAATAACCGCCGTTACGAAAACAAGTACACCCATACCGCCAATCCAGTGAGTAAAACTTCTCCAAAAAAGATTGCCTTTTGCCATGGCGTCTAACTGAGCGCCTGTTAAAACCGAAGCGCCCGTGGTGGTAAAACCGCTGACCGTTTCAAAAAAAGCGTTGAAAAAGTTTGGAATATCGCGGCTTATAATAAAGGGCAGACATCCGAAAAATGACATAAATACCCAACAAAGAGCCACTATAACAAGACCTTCTCTTGCATATATAAGAGTGTTTTTTGGTTTTGTTATAAATCTTAGCAGAGTGCCGAAAAGGGCAGAAGCACCTGCTGTAATAAGATATGACCAAACGGTAGATTCGCGGTATATTAAAGAGACAACAGCCGGAAGAAGCAATAAAAGAGCTTCTATTTGCAAAATAATTCCGGTTATTTTAAAAACCATCGCTTTATTCATAGTGCGCCTCTTATTCTGCTATTTCGTTAAGGTCGTCAAGACCCTTTATAGCCGTAACAACAATAACCTTGTCACCGCTGAGCATACAATCTTCACCACTGGGGATAATGGTTTTTCTTCCACGAATAATACCTGCTATACGGGTAGAATTTTTCATTTTAAGATTTTTAAAGGCAATACCGTTAAGGGTACAGTCGCTTTGCGCTATAAATTCAAGAAGTTCGGCGTTTCCGTCCATAATTTTATAAAGGGTTTCAATTTTACTACCCAAGGAGTTTTGAAGACCTCGAGCATAACTTACCATTACGTCGGATATAAGTTTTTTGGGAGTGACTATAGTGTCAAGACCAAGTCGCTGAGCCATTGCAACAAATTCTTCACGGTTAGCCTTTGTGATTACCTGAGGTACGTTTTGACTTGCGGCGAAGTAAGAAATAAGTATATTCTCCTCGTCCATTCCCGTAAGGCTTATAAAGGCATCGGTGTTTTGAATTCCTTCTTCAAGTAAAAGTTCCTGTCTTGCGCCGTCGCCGTGTATAATAACGGCACCCGGTAGATCTTCGCTGAACTGTGCGCATTTTTCACTGTCGAGGTCAATTATTTTCACGTTACTGCCTGCATCCAAAAGCATTTTTGCAAGATAAAAGGCTGTTTTACTTGCGCCGAGAATCATAATGTTCTTGCTTCTTTTACGGGGAGTGCCCAAAATTTTAAAGAAGTTCATAATTTCGGCGGGACGAGCCGTTACACAAATTCTGTCGCCGCTTTTAAGAACGAAATTACCGTCAGGAATATACACTTCGTCATCGCGCTTAACAACACAGATAAGAAGATTAATCTGATATTTTTTACGGAATTCTATAAGGGAAAGACCGTCAAGCACCGAGTCGGCCTTTAATTTTATTTCAACCATTTCAAAGTTTCTGCCCGAAAAGGTTTCAATCTTTGCGGCAGAGGGAAGTTTTAAAAGTCTAAATAGTTCTTTAGCGGCATTAAGTTCAGGATTTATTGCCATAGAAAGACTGAGTTGTTCCTTCATAAAGCCCAGACTCTTATCGTTATATTCGGGATTTCTTATTCTTGCTATGGTATGGGAAGCACCCATTTTCCCTGCAAGAAAACAGGAAAGCATATTCATTTCGTCGCTGTCGGTGACCGAAATTAAAAGTTCTGCTTCGTCTACGCCCGCTTCTTCCAACGTTTCGCAGTCGGCGCCGTTGCCCACTACCCCCATTACGTCGTAAATGGTGGTTATTTCTTCAATAATGGCAGGGTTTTTGTCAACGGCAACAACGTCGTGATTTTCTTTAACTAAATCTGCAATTACGTTAGTACCGATTTTTCCACAGCCTACAATAACAATTTTCATATTTATTCCTCCGAAAAGAATAATATAGGGTTATTATACTACATTTATCAAAAAATTTCCATATAAATTTTAAAGCCCCGAATTAAATCGGGGCTTTTGGTTATTTTTCAATAAAGGTTATAAAATGATAACTTTCAAGAATCTGAAAGTAGCGGGCAAGTCTTTCGTAAAGAGGTTCAGCCTTTTCACCGAAATGCTCTTTAACGAGAACGCCAAGGTCGATTATATTTTTTTCTCCGTTTAAAAGGGGCCATAAAAAACTTCCCATTTCATCGAGATGCACAAAACTTGATTTTGGTTTGTTAAAAAGTTTTTGCGCAATGCGGTTTGCCCAACCTTTATTTTCTATCTCTAAAGTGATTATGCCGTCCTTTTCTTTCCAGTCGATTAAATGACTTCTGATAGGCACCTTTTCAAGATAGTTTTTGCTTATTACGTTTTTCTTTTTTGCCATTAGTCTTTTTTGTCAGCCTTTTTGCCTGCAAAGCAGAAAATAAGGAATACGGCAATTATTACGGCAAAGAAAGCAATGCCTGAAAGTCCTGAAGCAAGAGGAGAAAGTTTGCTTACAAGAGCGGAAAGGTCAATTTTACCCGATACACCCACAACGGCAAGAATAGCAAGGATGATACCTACAAGACCTTCGCCGGCAATCATACCGGAACTAAAGAGAATACCTTTATTAACGGCAGTATCTCTGCGTTTTTCGTTCTTAATCTTATCCATAAAGAAGCGAATAATACCGCCTACCATAATACAAGCGTTAAGTTGTACGGGGAGGTAAATACCGATAGCAACGGGAAGAACGGGTAAACGAAGAATTTCAACTATAATTGCAATAAACACACCTATAAGGATAAGTCCCCAAGGAAGTTTACCGCCCATAATTCCTTCAATAACCATCTTCATAAGGGTTGCCTGAGGAGCAGCAATTTCTTCACCGCCAAAGCCCCATGCAGTATCAAGAAGATTAAGGGTAGCGCCAATAGCAAAAGCTGCTGCAACTACGCCGATAACTTCACCGATTTGCTGTTTGAAAGGAGTAGCGCCTAAAAGATAACCGGTTTTAAGGTCTTGGCTTGTATCACCTGCAATAGCGGCAACGATACAAATTATAGAACCTATTGCAATTGCGGCTTTCATACCGTCAGCACCGGTAGTACCTGTAAACTTAAGAATAAGTGTAGAAATAAGAAGTGTGGCAATTGCCATACCGGAAACGGGGTTGTTACTGCTTCCTACAATACCTACCATACGTGAAGAAACGGTAGCAAAGAAGAAACCGAATACAACTACGATAACTGCACCGATGGGTGATACGGGAACGGCGGGAACAAGCCATACTATAAGGGTAAGAAGTACTATAAAGCCGATAACAAAAGCCATGTTAATGTCTTTGTCGGTACGAAGTGTAGATGCTTCGCCTTTAATAGACATAGCCTTTATAGCATCTCTGAAGGTGCGCACAATAAGAGGTAAGGATTTAATAAGACTGATGATACCGCCTGCGGCAAGTGCGCCTGCGCCTATATAACGAATGTAAGAAGACCAGATACCTGCTGCACCGTCAGCGGCAAAAATTTCACCGATAGTAGCGTCGGCGCTGGGGTACATAACGATATTAGCGCCGAAAAGAACGATAATAGGAATAAGAACCATCCAACTTAATACGCCGCCTGCAAACATAAATGAGGAAATGCGGGGTCCGCAAATATAACCAACGCTCATAACGGCAGGATAAATTTGTGTGCCTATTGCAGAGGGATAAAGTTTTTTAATGTTAAGGGTGATTTCACCGGGGATAACTTTAAGTCCGTCAATGATGAACTTAAAGAGCGCGGCAAATCCCATACCGGCAAATACTGTAGAAGCATTTGAACCGCCTTCTTCGCCTGCAAGCATAACTTCAGCACAGGCCTGTCCTTCGGGATAGGGCAATGTGTTGTGTTCTCTTACTATAAGAGCATTTCTAAGGGGTATCATAAAGAATACGCCGAGAAGACCGCCGATAAGAGCAATTACCGTAATGGTAGCAAGACTGGGTTTTTCCATAACGCCTTCTTTTGCCCAAAGATAAAGGGCGGGCATAGTAAATATAGCGCCTGCGGCAAGAGATTCGCCGGCACTACCTATGGTTTGAACCATATTACTTTCAAGAATTGAGTTTTTGCGCATAATCACTCTGATTACGCCCATTGCAATAACCGCTGCGGGAATAGATGCCGAAACGGTCATACCTACTCTAAGTCCTAAGTAGGCATTGGCTGCGCCGAATATTACCGAGAGAAGAATACCCATAATAACGGCGGTAACGGTTATTTCGGGGGTTACTCTTTCTGCAGGGATATAGGGCTTAAAACTGTTTTTATTATCCATATTTTTCTCCCTTTTAGGTTTTTTGTATGAAGTAACACACTGACGATTATACCAAAAATCTAAAAATAAATCAATCTTTATTTTTAGTGTTTAATAAATGAATGATTTCGGTAGCAAATGCAAGTTTGGTTACAATATTTTGTTTGGTTGGATAACAATAAAAAGTATCGTTTTCACTTGATATATCAAAACAGTCAAGAGGCTTTACATAAGGGCAATCATACTCGACGTGCAAAGAATTCATTTGAGAAGGGGTGCGGTGAATTCTGTATTTTTCGTTTCGGTAAAAACCTTCTAAAATAAAGCCTTCGTTTATATCGTGGGAAACCTTTGCTTTGCCTAATTTGTGCCATTTATAACATCTTGGCAAAGAAAAAACTTCAACCTCATCTTCAAAGGAATAATTTCCGCTTAGAATTTCTTTTTCTACTTCGCTTCTTTCCCAGTTGTACCAGTCGGGAATAAAGGAAAATTTTGTTTCGCCGTTAAGGGCGGTAAGGGTCATATCCTCGTTTACAGTCCAACGTTTATTGCACTTTTGGCAAAAAATCTCACTGCCTTTTGAGTTCATTTCGCCTTCACTTTGGCAATGTGGACATTTATATAAAACCTTGTGAAGTCCTTCGGCGCGGTAATCTTCCTTTATTTTAAAGCCTTCCTTTAAAATATATTCGTAATCGTTATAATAAAAGGCTTCCTTTATAACCTGATTAATTTGTTTTACCGACATTTTTTTAATATCGTCGGTTGTTAAAACCTGTGTTAATGTGGTGTGATGAGGAACCTTTCTTTTTTGGCGGAAATTATAAAAGGGCGCGTAAAGATGGTTGCCGCGGTGGATAGCCACTACTACGGGCGCCTTGTTAAGTTTTATAAGTTTTCCTACGGAATCGGGCAGAAAAGATGTTGTACCGCACGGAGTATAACGGGCTTCGGGGTACATACAAAGAATATCTTTTCTTTTAATTACCTTTGAAATTGATTTTACAAGATGCAAATCACGGGTAAATTTGCGGGTACAAATAGCGCCTATAAGTTCCATAAGCCAAGGGCGCATATAATAGCCGTCGATATTTACAACGTTGTTTACGCGGTAGGGGAGTGTTGCCATTGCAACAAGTTCAAAGTCTATAAAATGCATATGGTTGCTAAGCAATATATAAGGCGGTTTTAAACCTTCCATATTTATTTTTTCGATTTTTCTCTTTTTGCCTATTAACATTATTCTTGAAAGCAACCAAATAAGCCATACAAAAAATAAGGGTTGGCGAATAGGGTATTTTGCGGTTTTATAGCGTTTTTTGTTTTTATAATTAACTTCTATATCCATAAATATCTCCGAAATTTTATTTTCATCATAAGTTTACATTAAAAAACAAAAAAACACAATCTTTTTTTGTTTGAAAACTATTTCTTTGGTGGTATAATATGTATATAAGGAGTGATAACAGTGTCTTTTTTGTATATTAGTCTCGGCATAGTGTTTTTTTTGGTACTTTTTGTTTTGCTGGTTTCCTTTGTTTGTTTTAGAATGGCATTTTTCAGCAAACGCGAAAAGGAAGTAAGCGATGAATTTTGTTTGCCCGACGGTGAAATTTATAAAGCCTATAAGGATATTATGCAAAAATGGGCTGATGAAGTTTTGGGCACCGAAACCGAGCGCGTTCAGATAACTTCTTTTGACGGATTAACCCTTAGAGGAAAATATTACGAATATAAAAAAGGCGCCCCCATTGAACTTATGCTACACGGTTACAGGGGTAGGGCTGAAAGGGACCTTTGCGGCGGTGTTCAGCGTTGTTTTGCTCTTGGCAGAAACGCGTTGCTTGTTGACCAGCGCGGCTGCGGTCACAGCGACGGTACAATAATTTCTTTCGGTATAAAAGAAAAGCGCGACTGCCTTGATTGGATTGATTTTATGATAAATCACTTTGGCAGTGACTGTAAAATAATTCTTACGGGAATTTCTATGGGCGCTTCCACCGTACTTATGGCGGCAGGGGAAGAACTTCCCGAAAATGTCGTAGGGGTACTTGCCGACTGTGGATTTACAACCGCCAAGGATATTATTAAAAAGGTAATTAAGGATATGAAATTACCGCCTAATTTAAGTTATCCTTTCGTAAAAATAGGCGCAAGACTTTACGGCGGTTTTAATATCGAAGAAACATCAGCAAAAGAAGCAGTGCAAAAAATCAAGGTGCCAGTAATATTTTTCCACGGAGAAAGCGACGATTTTGTTCCCGTTGATATGAGTAAAGAAAATTTTGCGGTATGTAACGCTCCAAAAAAACTTGTTACGGTGGCGGGCGCAGGTCACGGGCTGAGTTTTCCCGTTGACGAAAAGAACTATTTAAAGGAAGTAGCAAACTTTTTTGATAATAACGGAGTTCCCACAAAGGTTATAGAATAAAAAACACAGAGAATTTTAACATTCTCTGTGTTTTATTATGTGTATAAATTATTCCAAATCGGTTCCTATAAAGCCTACTTTTCTAAAATCTTCAGGGTTGTGACGAACGATATAATCAATATACGCGTCAACCATATTTGCAGTAAAAATATAACCGCTTGCGTTCATATGACCGTAAAGGAAATAACGGCGTCTGAATTCTTCGTCATAAACCGGCGCATATTTATAAAGGTCGATAACGTATGCGTTTTCAAAATATTTTGCCAAATCGTATAAAAGTTGCGCGTGTTCTTTTGCAAGTTGGTTGCGCTGTGGGTCGATACTGCGCGGAATAGTAACAAAAAAGAATTTTGCGCGTGGCTGAATTTCTTTATATCGCATTACTATAGTCGCAAAATATCCTGCAAAGGTTTTGGCGTTATCCTGCCAGTTTTCCTTAATATCGTCAACGCTTCCGATTTCCTGTTTTGCGTTTAATATATCATTAACGCCAAGCGCAATCACGTAAGCCTGACAGGCAAGGTCTTTATTCCAAAAATCCTGCTCATCAGCAAAGGAGTTTATATATGTATCGGCTCTCATTCCGCCTTTTGAAAAATTGTAGGCAGTAAGACCGTTTTTGCGCGCAAGATACTGTCCCCAAGAGTATTCGTAGTAATCGTGCCAACCGGGTTTTCCGTCTTTATCTTTGCTTTCAAATTCACCCGAAGAAAGACTGTCGCCCACAAAGGCGATTTTTCTAAAAACGGCGGTATTGCTTATTCCTTGGGGGAAACTGTCAAGGGGTTGTTCGTTTTTTATGTCAAAATATTTTTCCCAGTCCATTCTATTTCCTCTTTCCAATTTTAAAACTTAAAAAAATTGTTATTGCGGATAAAATAATTATACATATTCCAATAGCGACTGCGCAGTTTAAAAAGTAACTTTCGGGCATATAGTTTATTATCTCATCAGTAGACGCATCGAAATACCAGTTGGTTTTGCCTATAAAAAATATTTTATGAAAAATTATAAAAGCAAAGGTAAAGCCGTCAGCAGATAGCAGTAAAATTAAAAGGATTAAAAAAATTGCTGAAATTCCCGAATAAAAAGGGGCGGGAAGTCGCTTAAAATAAAGATTGCATCTTTTTTTGAAAAGTAGTAATATAGTTATGGTGATGCCCGACGTTAAAAGAACCGCAAAATCAAGAGCAACAAGTTTTTTGCAGTCTTTAAAATGGTCGGCGCCCGATGCTGAAAATTTAAGGTCACCGCAAGAAAAAGATTTTTCTTTAAAGGTAATATAATCGAGCACGTCATCGTAGGCTTCCTTTATTTGTTCCTTTGAATAAGGACCTAATTTTTCAAGATTATAGTTTTCTAATTGGGTATAATAAATAGGTCTTGACATAATTATAAGCGCAACCGAAAAGGAAAGAATAAAAAAGAAAACCGAAATAAAAAGGATAATAGCACAAAAAGAAGTTTTTTTCATAAAGCGTTTTATCCTTTCAAAATAAAGATGTTTTATAATTAAAGTATATTGTTTGAAAAGGCGGTTGTCAAACAGATTTTGCAATTTGTTCATAATTGTGTTAAAATTTAGAAAAATTTATAATATTAAATATATACACAGTTCAAATTCAAGGAGAGTTTTTATGTACGACGATAATAGATTTGAAACGGGAAATAACCCTTATGAAAATCAAGATAACAACACCTACGTTACCCCCGTTTTTACACAACCGGAGGAACCTGTTGTAAATAAACCGGAAAAAGAAAAAAAGGGAACGGGTAAAATTGTTATAATCGCCCTTTGCTGTTCTTTGGTAGGCGCAATTTTAGGTTCAATAATAACTATGGCAATCGGTGGCGGAATGTCTTTTGCAAACGGTTCTACCATCATAAATGAAGGTCAGCGTAACGAGGTTGAAGTTAAAGTGAATAAAATTGAAACGGGTAAGGTACTTACTGCAGCGGAAATTTATGCCGCAAACGTAAACGCTACCGTTGGTATTACTTCTACCTCGGTAACCACTAACTTTTTTGGCTATCCTACAACCTCCGCCGCATCGGGTTCCGGCTTTATTCTTTCTGCCGATGGTTACGTTATAACAAACTATCACGTAATAAACGATGCTACCAGCGTAAAGGTTGCAACCTATTCAGGCGAAAGTTACGATGCTACCGTTATAGGTTATGACGAAAGCAACGACTTAGCGGTGCTTAAGATTGATGCTGCTAATTTAAGTTGCGTTACGGTGGGAAATTCCGACAATACAAACGTAGGTGACAGTGTAGTTGCAATTGGTAATCCTTTGGGCGAACTTACTTTTTCGCTTACTGCAGGTTCTGTAAGCGCTTTAAACCGTGAAGTAACAATGTCTAACGGAATATCTATGGACCTTATTCAAACAGACTGCGCAATCAACTCAGGTAATTCGGGCGGCGCGTTGTTTAATATGTATGGCGAAGTAATAGGCATAACAAACGCTAAGTATTCTACAGGAAGCGGTTCCGAGGCTTCAATTGATAATATCGGTTTTGCTATTCCTATGAATAACGTTATTGATTTAATAAAAAGCCTTATAGAAAAAGGTTATATCAGCAAAGCATATATAGGCGTATCGATAGAGGACGTAAGTGAAAGCAATCAGCAATACGGACTTCCTGCAGGCGCCGCAGTTGTTGCAGTTTCCGAAAACGGACCCGCTGCAAAAGCAGGCGTAAAGGCTAAGGATATTATAACTGCTGTAAACTCAACTAAAATCAGTAGTTCAAACGATTTAAAGAAAATTGTTTCGGCAGCCAAAAAGGGCGACAAACTTAAACTGACTGTTTATAGACAAGGTCAGACTTTGGAAATAACCGTTACGGTAGATGAACAAATACAAACGTCTGCCGCTCAGCAAGACGGCCAACAAGAAGAGCAAGGCTCAACCTTTGATCCCTTTAATCCTTTTGAACATTTCTTTGGGTAACAAAAAACCGACTAACGGGAGTTGTTCTTAGGGATAAAATGCCTAAAAAAGCAAATTTTTGCGTTCTAATGTGTTAAAAAGCCGTGGTATGCGTCAGCATTACCACGGCTTTTCGCCTTTTATTCCACTAAAAATTTATCTTTTTTAGGTGCA
>JAZRNY010000017.1:0-2652 GCA_045648445.1 Acutalibacteraceae bacterium | reverse complement strand
TACCCGATTTATTAATACTTTTTATTCTGCCTAAAAGGTCATAATTGTAAGTAGTAATATTTCCCGTAAAACCGTCGGTAAGGCGATAAACGTTTCCGAATATATCATATTCGTATTTTACGGTTTTTGTGCCCAGAGTAGTACCAAATATTTTCGGGCGGATGAAGGGCATCCGCCCCTACAAGTATGCATTAAGACGCGGAACCGTCCCCTGTCTTACGCGGCTTGGTTTAGTGTGTCCTTTTTGCAACTTTACTGCTTTTTTGGTTTCACGCTAACCGTCCCCTGTGTTACTCTTTTTCAGTGGTTTCGAACCGTCACATGTGTTTTGCAAAGTTTTTCTAATTCTTCGGAATATTTTCCGTTTTCTTTTGCCCAATCAAGCGGTGTTTCACCTTTTAAATTTTCTTTTTCGAACAAATATCCGTAATCTGAAGCAAGCAGTTCTATGGTTTTGGTTTGACCGCCATAAGCAAGATAATGAATTATTGTATCTCCATTTTCATTTATAGGTGAAGCTCCATTTTCTAACAACAGGACTATAGATTCAGTTAAGAAGTTTCTCTCATCTTCACTGAATGTTGTTTTATAAATACAACTTTCTGCTTCAATGAATAATGCACTTTTGTAACTCCTGAACAAATCAACTTGCACGCCTGTGTTTATAAGCATTTTCGCTATTACGATCCTATTATCGCTTTTTCTAGCATATAATACCTCCAACGGTGCCCATCCACCATCTAAAGATAAATTAGGATCCGCACCTTTATCTAACAAAGCCTCTACTATATCGACATTGCCTTTTTCGCATGCTATTATCAAAGGCGTACTTATGTCATATTCATTCATATTGTATATTTTTCTCAACCATAATGGTGCTGTAAAAGAATTGACATTTTTAATTTTCCCTATCATTTCCTTTGCTTCGTTTGTTTTGTTAGCATTAATCAAAGTACATAATCTATTTATATCATAATATTTTTTTACCGATATTACAACCATTGTTGACAGTATTATCGAAATCAAAACAAGTAATAAAATAATTATTTTAAAAACTTTTTTCATTTTGAAGCACCCACAATTCTATTCCACAAAAATGAAACATCACTATCCACTTCAAACACAGGGGACGGTTCTTTGTGTTAATTGAATTTCCTCACAACATTGAAACTTGCCTGTCTTGGCATTATTATCACCCTTGAATATTTTATCAAGCGCACATCACTTCGTCAACACAAGGAACCGTCCCCTGTGTTACTCGACTCAACTAACTTCATAATTGCATTTTCTTCTTGTGACAAAATAGATATTTGTGTTATGTCCTCAACCAAAAAAAATGTTTTTCCATCTTTATTCCCATATTCATCATAAATTTGAATTTCACAATGTATATCGTTAATATCAAATATTATTCCAACAATATCAGTATGACCACTATTTAACAACTCTATTGACACCATTAATTTTTCTCTAAAAGCAAATAAAAGTACGCTATCAATAACATTGTTATTAATAATTTCTAAATTGTATATAGGCATTTTTTTACAATAAAGCCGTTGCATTTTAGCAACATATAAATTTTCGATTTCTATTTTAATTATTGTATTAATATTTATAACAACTATTCCATCATCTTCACCATATGGCGAAATCATTTGAATAGCCACCTTTTGGTTATCTACAGCCAAAATAATACCAAAAATAAATTTATGAGTATCATTTATATCTACATATATACACGCAAATTTTGAAGTATTATATAACTCTTTTATCACTTTCAACATAATAAATGTTTCCTCCTATGCAAAAACTTTTGTTGCATTATCCCACACTACAGTTGCTAATGGCACTATTGCAATATCATCTACAACTCCGGCACCTGTGACGTCATTGACGACTACATATACTATTACAATCGTTGCTACAACCGCAATAGTTCCATACTCAATTTTTTCCCATGTGCTAAAATTGTATTCATTAGTTTCTTGGTGGCGTTTATTAGGGTTTGGTTTCCAATTTGGGTTTTGATTCTTTTTTTCGCCATTATTATCTTTTTGTCTACGAGCTTCCCCATCTTGATGCTTTTGACGATTGGCAGGATTTGTGGTACCCTTTTTTGAGTGTGGGGAATACAATTTAAAAGAATTTGATTCTATCTCTGGGAAGCAACCCCAACAATCGTAATTGTATTTCTCTATTATAATTCCATTATGTGGACAATCGCCTGAACAATCGCACATATTCACCGGATTATTATTACAATACGCATACATATTGTAACCGGACAATCCTGTTCCTGTAGATACATAGCCATCCGCATTAATAAATCTTTGCACGTATGGGTCGTAGTAGCGGGATTTTAGGTAGTAGAATCCGGTCTCGGCATCGTAATAGTATCCGCGGTATCTAAGTGGGTTCTTTTCGCCGATGGTATTGGCGAGCGTATCCGGGTCGGTTAGTAGCTGTCCCCATGCATCATAGGTATATTCCGCTACGGTATTGCCGTTGCTGTCCATTATGCCTACAATATCGCCCTGCAGGTTGAAAAGGTAATAATAGTAGTTTTCAACGCCGTTTTCGTTAATCAGCATACCGTAGGCGGTACCGTTTTCGTCGTACAGGAATATTATATACTCGCTACCCGTTTTTTGT
>JAZRNY010000016.1:0-67878 GCA_045648445.1 Acutalibacteraceae bacterium | reverse complement strand
AAGGTCCCCGGAAGACTACCGGGTTGATAGGCACCAAGTCTAAAGGCAGTGATGTCAAAGCTAGGGTGTACTAATAGACCGAGGGCTTGACCTATATTTCGATTCTCCTTGCTTTTCCTTTGTTCAGTTTTGAAGGTGTGAACCTAAAGCAGTCACTCAGTTGACTGCTTTTTTGTTTTTAAGGAGCTTTTAGAGGCTCCTTTTCTTTTTTAATTGAAATTATTATATTTTTGTGCTATAATCTATTATATATGTGAAGTTTTGGAGGGATAATATGGAAAAAAGAATGCTCAGCGCGTCTATCGTCGTTTACGGTGGCGCACAGCAGGCTGTAAAAACTGTTAATTCAGTCATTGATAATACCAAAAAATACCCTTTATCCCTTTACGTTATTGATAATTTTTCGCCCGACGATACCGCTGAAAAATTAGGCGAAATTCCCGATATAAAACTTATTAAAAAGCCCGAAAACGTTGGATTTGGCGCAGGACATAACACGGTTTTAGGTGAAAATTTGGGCAAATATCACGCGGTTATTAATCCCGATATTGAACTTGATTGCGACGCTCTTTCAAAACTTGTAGATATTATGGAAGAAAATGAAGATATTGCTATGATTACCCCGAAAATTATAGGTGATGACGGCAACGAACAGCATCTTCCAAAGCGAAATCCAACCTTTAAATATCTTTTTTTAGGAAGACTCTCCCGCCTCGGCGGTATATTCAAAAAAATTCGTAAGGAATATACAAGAGAAGACGAAAAAATTAAAAATACCACCGATATTGAGTTTTGCACGGGATGTTTTTTCCTTATCAGAAGCGAAATTTTTGAAAAAGTCGACGGTTTTGACAAACGGTATTTTATGTATATGGAAGATGCCGATTTGTCCAGAGAGGTTAAAAAATACGGCAGAGTCGTTTTTGAACCGAATGTCAGCGTTAAGCATCTCTGGAAACGCGAAAGTGCTAAAAATTTTAAATTTTTAATGTTACATTTATCTTCTGCATTAAAGTATCTTAAAAAATGGAGGAAATGCCAATGAAGGTTTTAATAACGGGCTGTAACGGGCAACTGGGAAACGAACTTACCGCTATTTTAAAGAACGGTAAAAGCGAAATAGGCGAAATCCCCCTTTGCTTTAAAGATGCAACCGTCATAGGTGTAGATATTGACAATCTTGATATTACCGATTTTAACGCCGTTAATGAACTTTGCCTTAATGAAAAGCCTGACGTTATTATAAACAGCGCGGCTATGACCAACGTTGACGGATGTGAAACCATGCAGGACGTTGCCTATAAGGTAAACGCTGCCGGTGTGCGTAATTTAGCCGTTGCCGCCGAAAATGTAGGCGCGAAATTCCTTCACGTTTCAACCGACTACGTTTTTAAGGGAGAAGGAACCGTTCCTTATTGTGAATGGGACAAAGTTGACCCGCAAAGCGTTTACGGCAAATCTAAGGCTCTTGGTGAAAGTTACGCATTAAGTTTTTCTACAAAGGCTTTTGTTGTACGCACTTCTTGGCTTTACGGATATATCGGAAAGAATTTTGTGAAAACTGTGCGACGTGTTATGCGTGAACGGGGCGCGATGACTGTGGTTAATGACCAACGCGGAAACCCAACCAACGCTAATGACCTTGCCCACCATATTTTAAAATTGGCCGCCACAAATGAATACGGAATATATCATTGCACCGGAAACGGTGAATGTACTTGGTATGAATTTGCAAAGGAAATTGTTGCTTTAAGCAGTATATCGGGCGAGGTTTCTCCCTGTACCAGTGAAGAATATCCAAGTCCCGTTAAAAGACCTAAATTTTCTTCTCTTTCCCATCTTGCACTTGACTGCGCTGTAGGTGACGAAATGAGAGAATGGAAAGACGCTTTAAAAGAATATATTATGAAAGTTGAGGACTAATTTATGAAAACCTATCTTGTGACCGGCGGCGCCGGATTTATCGGCTCAAACTTCGTTCTTTATATGCTGAATAAATATGATGACGTAGAGATAATTAACGTTGATAAATTAACCTATGCGGGAAATTTAGAAAATCTTAAAAGCGTTGAAAATAATCCTCGTTATAAGTTTTATCAGGCTGATATATGCGATAGAGAAGCCATTACTGAAATTTTTAATAATCACGACATAGATTACGTTGTTAACTTTGCGGCAGAAAGCCACGTTGACCGTTCTATAGCAAATCCCGAAATTTTCGTTGAAACCAACGTGCTTGGTACCGTTAATATGCTTCAGTGCGCAAAGGTTGCATGGCAGACTGGTGACGACACCTATAAAGATGGTGTAAAATATTTGCAGGTTTCTACCGATGAAGTATACGGAAGTCTTGGTGAAACAGGTTACTTTATGGAAACTACTCCCCTTGACCCTCATTCTCCCTATTCTTCGAGCAAGGCGTCTGCCGACCTTTTTGTAAAGGCGTTCGGAGATACCTATAAATTCCCCGTAAACATTACCCGTTGCTCCAATAACTACGGCCCTTACCAGTTCCCCGAAAAGCTTATTCCCCTTATTATGAACAACACCCTTAAGCACAAAGACCTTCCCGTTTACGGAGACGGTATGCAGATAAGAGATTGGCTTTACGTTGAGGACCACTGCAAAGCTATTGATATGGTTGTGCGTGACGGTGTTTTGGGTGAGGTTTATAACGTTGGCGGTCATAACGAGCGTCCCAATATATTCATAGTAAAAACCATTATTTCCTATATAAAAGAAAACGTTGACGACACCGTTGGCGAACATATGATACGTTACGTAACCGACAGAAAGGGTCACGACAGAAGATACGGTATTGACCCTCAGAAGATTAAGGATGCTTTAGGCTGGTATCCCGAAACTCCCTTTGAAGTCGGTATCAAAAAGACTTTAAAATGGTATCTTGATAACAAAGAATGGGTAGAAAACGTTACAAGCGGAGAATATCAGAAGTACTACGATAAGATGTATAGCGGAAAGGAAGAACTTTAATGGGCGAAAAATTCGGAAATTTCACCTTTCACAAAACCGAAATAGAGGGCGTAATTATTGTTGAGCCTACCGTTTACGGAGATGAACGCGGTTATTTTACCGAGGTTTATCAAAAGGAAAATTTTATAAAGGGCGGAATTGACGTTGATTTCGTTCAGGATAATCAGTCAAAATCCATAAAAGGTGTGCTCAGAGGTCTTCACTTTCAGAAAACCTTTCCCCAGTCTAAACTGGTTCGCTGTATAAAGGGCGCAGTTTATGACGTTGCCGTAGATTTACGAGAGGGAAGTGAAACCTACGGTAAATACGTGGGAATTTTATTGACCGAAGAAAATAAAAAGCAGTTTTTTATTCCCAAAAACTTTGCGCACGGTTTTTTGGTACTTAGTGATGAGGCTGAATTTGCCTATAAGGTTGACGATTTTTATCATCCGAACGACGAGGGCGGTCTTTTGTGGAACGACCCCGATATAAATATTCAGTGGCCTATTGAAGACGGTATGGAAATTATTCTTTCTGATAAGGATAAGGTTAACTCGCTTCTTAAAGACCTTAAAAAATAAAAAAGGACAGCCCGAATTATTTCGGGTTGTTTTTAGGAGAAAAAATGATAAGCAAAGATATAAAATATGTGCTTTTTGACCTTGACGGTACCCTTACTGACCCTTTTGAAGGCATTACCAATTCGGTGGCATATTCCCTTAAAAGTTATGGCATCGAGATAGCAGACAAAAAGGAACTTGCCTGCTTTATAGGGCCTCCGCTTTACGAGTCTTTTGAAAAATATTACGGTTTTTCAAAAGAAAAAGCGATAGAAGCGGTAGAAAAATACCGTGAATACTTTTCGGTAACGGGTCTTTTTGAAAATGAGGTTTACGTTGGCGCAAAAGAACTGTTAAAAGAACTAAACGCCAAAGGTTTTAAAGTGGTTTTGGCTACTTCTAAACCTGAAGTTTTTGCAAAAAGAATACTGGACCATTTTAATTTAAGCGGTTATTTTACCGAAATCGTAGGTTCTTTGCTTAGCGGTGAACGCGTTAAAAAAGGTGACGTTATAAAAGAGGCGCTGTTAAGACTTGATAATCCTAATAAAGAAAGTGTCGTTATGATAGGTGACAGAAGTCACGATATTATTGGAGCAAAAGAAAACGACGTATTCGGCGTGGGCGTTCTTTATGGCTACGGAAATATTGAGGAATTAAATTCTGCAGGCGCAGATTTTATTGTTAGGGATATTGATGAATTAAAGGAAGTCTTGTTATAGTTATGGAAAAATTGCTTTCTTATGCTATGGATATAGGCGAACAGTTGCTTATATCGGGTGCTGAGGTTAGAAGGGTTGAAGAAGGAATAAAACGTATGTGTTGTTCCTTTGGTGCAAAGCGTACCGATGTTTTTATAATAACCAGCAGTATGGTGGTAACTGTTTTTCTTGACGATGGCGGTTTTATCACCCAAACTCGCCGTGTTGTTTCAACCGGTACCGACCAAGAAAAACTACATAGATTAAACCATCTTTTGCGTCTAATATGCGAAGGCAAGGTGGCAAAAGAGGATATTGGAGAAGAACTTAGAAAGGCTTTACGTCATAAGACCTATCCTTTTTGGCTGGAATGTATTGCCTATAGCGTTATAGCAGGCGCGTTCACCTTGTTTTTTGGCGGAAACTTGGCTCAAACGTGCGTTTCTTTGTTTGCAGGACTAGTGGTTCGTTTTGCAATTTTACTTTGCGATAAAACCGTGCCGTCAAAAATGTTTTCTAAATTTATATCTTGCGCGGTGGCAACTTTAATTGCCTATTTGGCGGTAAAACTTAACCTTATAGGCGATGCCGATAAGGTTATAATAGGTAATATAATGAGTCTTATTCCGGGTATTGGTCTTACAAACGCCTTAAGAGATTTATTTTCGGGTGACAGTATCGCGGGACTTTTACGCGCAGTTGAGGTTGTTTTGACTGCTCTTGCAATAGCGGCAGGATACTTTCTTATTACAGTGCTGGGAGGTTTCTTACTATGACAAAGTTAGAAATAATTCAGATTATTTCGGGAACCATTGGCACTTTAGGCTTTACCGTACTTTTTAATATAAGGGATAAAAGACTTATATTTACAGTGCTTGGCGGTTTTCTTTCGTGGACGCTGTTGGTAGTTTTTTCAAAATTTATTGTCAGCGAACCGTTGAACTATTTTTTTGTAGCATTTTTAATGACCGCTTATGCCGAAATAATAGCAATGCTTATAAAAAGTCCGACCACCATATTTATTACCACAACTTTGGTGCCGTTAATCCCCGGTAGTTCGCTTTATTATACTATGGCAAATGCCTTTAAAGATGACAGAGCAGGTTTTTTGGAAAAGGGAATGCACACTCTTTCATTGGCAGCAGCCCTTGCCCTTGGAATTATTATTGCTACGGCAATAACAAAAATAACCAAAGATTTTATACGAAGAAAAAAAGGCGAGATATAAAAACAAAAACCGCGGTTTTTCGCGGTTAAAAAATTACTAAATTGTAAAAAAACAATGTAAAATATTGATTTTTTAAGTTTTTTGTGTTAAAATATAGCGGTTGAAGATTTTTAAAATTTAAAGAAGGAGAAGAAAATGAGCACTAAGAAAAACTCTGTTGAAGACAAAAGTATGTTCGATATAATGAAACCGCAACTTATAACAAGCGCAAAATATTCACTTGTTTATTTTGTCGCGCTTCTTTTTTGGGAACTTTTGCTTCGTACACAAACGGGTTTTGAGGATATGAGTTGGTTTTTCCTTTTCTTTATTCCTGCCGAAGCAGCGTTTTTCGGTTCGCTTAACGGTTGGTTCAGACGACGCGGAAATCGTATTGCAATGCCAATTATAATGCTTGTTCCTTTTGCATTTTACGTGGCGCAACTTGTGTACTATCGTATTTTTGGTTCTATGTTCTCCATTTCTATGATAGGAATGGGCGCAGATGCTATGGAAGATTTCGGTTGGGCGCTAAAGGATACCATTAAAGATTCTTTTTGGTGGATAATTCTTTGTCTTATTCCCGTATTTGCAGCGGCTCTTTATGCATATCTTTCGCCAAATCGCAACTTTAAAAAGTATTCGCCTTTAATGCATTTCATTTCTCTTTTAAAAACCATAGTTTTATGGGTACTTGCGGTACTTTTCTTGCTTCCTTTCGGAACCGGAAATACTTCCCCCTATGCAGCGTATTCTTCTACTAAAATAGATACCGATACCGCTTCAAGCCGTATTGGTGTTCTTACCAATTCTTTGGTTGAGGTTTACCACAGCGTATTCGGCGGTAGTTCTTCCGAAGGCGGTAACGATTTATCTTTGGAAATTTTAGATAATCCCGATGAACAAATTCCGCAAATAGATTTTTCGCCCAATAATATTAATAAAATTAATTTTAATACTTTATCATCCCTGACCGATGATAGCGGTAAAAAAGAACTTTGCGCTTATTTTGCAAGTCAAAAGGGTACTAATAAAAATGAATATACAGGCAAATTAAAGGATTATAATCTTATTTATATTTGCGCCGAAAGTTTTAGTAAATGGGCAATTGACCCCGTTGTTACACCTACCCTTTATAAAATGAGTAAGGGCGGTATAGTTTTAAACAATTACTATAACTCCTATAAAAACACAACCACAAACGGCGAATTTTCCTTTATGACCGGTCTATGGCCCGACGTTTCCCGTGATGCCGACAGTAACTCCTCCTCAGGTAGTTTTACTCAGTCGCAGGATAAACATTTGCCCTACGCACTAGGTCATTCCTTTGAAAAATTAGGTGTAAAAACCTACGCTTACCATAACTTTAGAGGTTATTATTATTCAAGAGAAGATACTCACCCCAATTTAGGTTATACAACTTTGCGCTTTATGGGTGGCGAAAACGGAATGAGATTTACTACCTCTTGGCCGTCTTCCGACCTTGAAATGATGGAGCAGAGTATTGACGATTATATCAATAATCCTCGTTTCCACGCTTATTATATGACCTTCTCGGGTCACGGTCCTTATTCCGATGCAAATCCCATAGCCGTACGAAATTTAAAAACGGTAAGACAAATTGTTAACGGAAGAAAACTTCCCGATAACGCCGTATATTATCTTGCCGCCAATTATGAACTTGAAAAGGCTATGACCTATCTGGTTAAACGACTCAGAGAAGCAGGAAAACTTAACAATACCCTTATCGTTCTTACAGGCGACCATTATCCATATTACCTTACTTCAAATTCACTTGATGCTATTGCAGGGTATGACGTAGGAAGCAATTTCCAGATGTATGAATCAACCTGTATTATGTACTGCGAGGGTATTGAACCCATAGTAACCGACGTTCCTTGCTGTAATATTGATATTCTGCCGACAACGCTTAACCTTTTGGGCATTGAATATGATTCAAGAATGTTGCCCGGTGTGGATGTATTCTCAAGTAACGACCATATGGCAATTCTTTATAACAAGAGTTTTGTTACCGATAAGGTTAAGTATAACGCGACCAACGGTAAGGCCGAATGGCAGGGCTCCGCTGACCTTATGACAGAAGAGGCAAAACAGGAATATATTGATTACTACAGTGCTATAGTGGATAACCGATACGCAGTATCGCTTAAACTTATGAAGGAAGACTTCTTCCGATTTGTTTACGATAATATAAACTAAATTAAAAACTCGCTAGGTAACTAGCGAGTTTTTTTTAATCTGTAACCGTTATAATCATATCGTCCAGAATGTCTTGATTTTTGATAAACAATTTTTCGGTTTTCATAATATCGTCATAAACGGTTTGCTGTTTTATACCGTTAATGAAAATTTCGCGTTTTGAGTTGCCCTCGTTTTTATGGATAAGGGTTAAATTATGACCTTTCATTATAAACTGAGCCGTAGCCTCCCTGCAAGGCATATAAGCGGCAGTCTGAATTGTCAGTCCGTCAAGATTAGGCTCGATACCAAATCCAAAGCGGAAAAAGTTTTTATAAAGAACCGTTCCTGCGCCTGTGTACCAGTCGTTTTGCGAACCGCCGTCAACACCTAAATCAAGATTTCTGCAATAGGAGTTAGGCATAACAAAAGTGGTTTTGTCGGCATTTTTATGTGTGATAATCATTGATTTTTCAATTTGCTCCCAAGCGTTTTCAGAAGCACCCGATAAAAACAGCGCAGCACAAGAAAACATACTTGCGTGAACGTACGCGCAGGCGTTTTCGGAAAAACCGGGCAGAGTGTTGGAAATTCGTCCTATTCCGGGGGTGTTGGGGGTGAATTTTGGTAGATTTGTAAGCAAACCGTAAACCGAATCAAGAGAAAGAAGATTATTTATAATGACCTCGCGTAATTCGGGGGTTTGACTAATCAAATCCGAAATTGCCCAATATGCAAAGGGAGCAAAACTAATGCGCGAAGCGCCGTCAACGTCACAGAAAGAGCCGACTTTATATGATTTGTGGTCTCCCCAACCGTGAATAATACGTTTTTCACCCTTTTCGTTTGTTTCAACAGCGTGTTTTTTAAGTCCGTTTGCAAGTTCGTTTCTAATATTTAAATATTCTTCGGCTTTGTCGGTAAGATTTTGCTTTTTAAGAATATCAGCCATTTCTGCAAGATTTCTATAAAGTTGCAAACTTGCCATAACCGAAACACCGGTGCCGAATTCTTTACCTTCGTCGGTTGTTTTACCAAGACCGTCAATGGCGTCGTTCCAGTCGCCGTAAAGAATTTTAAGACAATTGGTGCCGTCTTCACGGTCAAGATTGCTTACAAGATAATCGGTAATACGGATTAAATGTTCAAGTATGCTGTCTTTTTGGTCTAACGGCTTTACAACGTTGCCTTTTGTGGCAATAAATTGGTAGTAACCGCACTGTTCGTTTAAAATAGAATAATCGCCCGTGTAGGCAAGATACATATAAAATGTGGTTAAAATCCAGTTTCCCTGGTCAATAAAGGGGCGAAGGTCCATATTTGGAATGTGACCTTCATACTGGGGAATACCAAACTGACGGGGCGGTCTTCCGCTGGAATCAATAAATCCAATGGCGCGTATCATTTTTTCTCGTGCTTTATCGGGGCTCCATATAATAGCCTGTTCAAGTTGTTGGAATACGTCGCGAACGCCCAGCATATGCTCAACGTAATTATCGCCCATAGCGCAAAAATCTACCTGTTTTTGCAGGTTTTTAAGGAAGTTATTAAGCACGTTAACGTGAATGTTATTGTTGTGCCAATCCTTAAAAGAAAGTTTTGTGTTGCCAAAACGCGATTTGTCGTAGATTTCGCGCGAAGCAATAATATCATCAATTTCCTGACCGTTTATTTCAATATTTTCTTTTGTTAAATCAACGGTTCTGTCGTTGGTTAAAGTGAATAAATAATCAATTCGCGTGGTTTTTTGAGCCGCAGTTTCAAGATGTATGATTTCGGCGGCTACGGGTGTGTTGTTACGAGTGGTAACCGACTGCTTTTCGAATTTGCCCAGTTTTAGCGATTCGGCATTTCCTATATTACAGTTTTGATAAAGAAGATATTCGGGTCGACAAGCGGTATGATAGGTTTCGCCGACAAAGGCGTTGTTTATCTTGCGGTCAATAAGCATTGCGTGAAAATCGCCTGAAGAACGCTTTAAAATAAATTTGCCGTTGCCTAAATGCATAGATACGCGCTGTCCTTTAACCCACATATCGTCATATTCGCCATTCTTTAAAAAGGCTTCAAAATAGGTGTTTAAGGTGTAGTTTAAGGGTTTATCGGTTTTGTTTATTAAACCGAAACTAAAACTCATTTGTTTGTTTTTGGTTACCGATGCGCGAATTGCAAAGGTGGAAATATCGGTATCAACAATATAATAGGCAGCAGAAAGAGAGTAAACCAAATATCTTTTGGTGTTATACGGCTCAAATAACTGTTTGCCGCCACCTAAAATCGAAATGGGGAAATAGGTACCGTCATCGTTTGGCAAACCAACAAAGAAATTTATGGAAGAATCGTGGTCCGTATGTATGGGATAAAAAACTCGCAAAATACCGTCAACAGCATTTATTACACCGTTTGACATGGCCCACATTGTAAAACCGCCGGCTTGATATGGGAAGCGGTGAACACCGGTAGTTCTCGGTAAGCAAAGCACGTCACCGTTATCAAGATAATATGTATTACCAGGCAGTTCGTTATGAGCGCCTTTGTTTTCGGTAGTCGTCTTTATTTGCGCCATAATTTCTTTTAATTTTTGTTCAAACATAATTTTCCCACCCGAATATAATTTACAAGTATAATATCATAATATATGTGCTTTTACAAGTCTTAAAAATGAAAAAAAGAGGAGATTTTCTCCTCTTTTTTATTATTCGAATTCTGCTGTTAAAGCTCTGTCGAAAAGTTCGTCAAGGGCTGTCATTACGGGTTTTCCTTCATAAAGAACTTCGTATATGCGGTTGCATATGGGCAGGTCAATGTTAAGTTGTTTGCCCATATTAACAAGGGCTTTTACGGTAAAGTAACCCTCTGCCAAATGTTCAAATTTTTCGCCTTTTACAAAAGACTCGCCAAACTGTCGGTTGTGACTGTATTTTGAAAATACTGTTGCTTCGTAATCGCCTAAATGGCAAAGTCCGTAAGCGCTTAGTTCGTTACCGCCCTTTGCACCTATCAGTCGGGCAACCTCGCGGGTACCTCTTGCCATAAGAGCGCCTTTAAGGGATGAAAGACCAACACCGTCTAAAAAACCTGCGGCAATGCCGATTACATTTTTGGCGGCGGCGCCGATTTCGTTGCCAATCATATCGTTTCCGTAATAAAAACGTATTAATTTGCTTGAAAGTTCGTGTACTAAACGGAGTTTAACCTGTTCGTCGTCGCTGTCTATAACCATACAGTTGGGTATGCCGTGGTAAAATTCCTGAACGTGACCGGGGCCGATCCATACGGCAACTTTATTAGACGGGTCAAGATTATCCTTTGCGATTTCGGAAAGGCGTCTTCCGGTGGAAATTTCAATACCTTTCATACAAAGTACAAAAATTTTGTTTTTGGGGTAAAAGGAATTTATTTGGTCAAAAAGCCCCTGTAATGCCTGAGACGGAATAGAGATAACCACAACTTCACTTTCGTTTATACAGGAAAGGTCGGTGGACAGTTTAACCGTTTCGGGAAGAGTTAAAAGGGAGTTTTTGCGATCCTTTAAAAATCCCTGCATTTCCTTTGATTCTTCAAGACCGTAAAGGGTTACGTCGTGATGGCGCGTATCAAGATACCATGTAATAAGCGAACCCCAACGTCCGGGGCCTATAACGGTAATTTTCATTTTGAGTTCTCCTTGGATAGTTGTTTGTTATTTAAATATTTTAACACGTAAAGTGATAAAGGTACAGCGCAAACTGCAGAAAGAAAATCTGCAACCGATTGGGTGGATTCAAGTCCTGTTTGACCGAACAAATAAGGCATAATTAAAACAAGCGGTAAAAAGAAAATGCCTTGTCTTGCTATTGATAAAAGGGTTGCTTTGCCAACAAATCCCAAATTTTGCATTATCATATTCGCCATAACGATAATTCCGAAAGTCGGGAAGGTTAAACATTGAAAGCGAAGCATTGAAACGCCGAAATCAACCACTTCCGTATCCTCGCGGAAAAGTTTAATTAAGGTTGGCGCAAATATAAACCCAAGTACCGCCATTATGCTTAAAAATATTGTGGTCACCTTTATTGAAAATATAAAACCCTTTTTGACCCTTTCGTAATTTTGGGCGCCGTAGTTAAAACCGCAAAAGGGCTGGAACCCTTGACCGAAACCAATAACGGCAGAGTTTATAAACATAGCAATTCTTGTAACTATAGATATTGCTGCAATTGCAAAGTCGCCGTATCCGCCTGCAACCCAGTTTAACACAATAGAAGCAACGCTTGTTATTGACTGGCGTGAAAGGGAGGGAAGACCGCCTTTTATTATTTCGACGATATACTTTTTATTAAATGAGAAATTCTTGATTTTTATTCTTATGTTTTCACCTCTCGTAGTGCCGATTATAAGAAGTAAAAATGAAAAAATCTGACTTACTACCGTGGCAAGAGCCGCGCCTTTTGTACCCATTTTTAAAGTAAAAATAAATATGGGGTCAAGAATTATATTAAGTATTCCTCCCGAAACAAGACCTACCATGGCGTAGGCGGCATTGCCCTGAAAACGAAGTTGATTGTTTATAACAAAGGAAGAAATTATAAAGGGCGAACCTAAAAGTATGTAACTTAAATATTCTTTTGCATAGGGAAGTATGGTTTTTGTAGAACCGAGAAATAATGCTAATGGTTCAATAAAAAGAATGCCAAAAACGGCGATAAGAATTCCTATAAAAAAGGAGTAAAAAAATCCGACAGAAGCCATTGTTTCGGCGCTGTGCTTATCCTGTTTGCCCATGGCCCTTGAAATAAAGTTTCCCGAACCTTGCCCAAAGAAAAAACCTACCGCCTGAATAAGAGCCATCATTGAAAACACTACGCCGACGGCAGCAGGGGCTGAAACGTCTTCGATTTTACTTACAAAAAACGTGTCAGCCATATTGTAAATGGCGGTAACAAGCATACTGATTATAGTTGGAATAGCCATTTTTGTTATTACTTTTTCCACTTTACCCGTAGTAAGAAGGGTAAACTTACTGTTTGTTTCCTGCATTAATAACATCTCTTTTTTGAAAATATATATGCATTATAATGGTTAATGAAAGTCGAAACTTACAAGTTTCGTCATAAAATCTTTGATTTTATGACGAATTTTCAAAGAAAATTTGTCATTACCCATTGCAATAAGTGTCGTGCAAAATTAAATTCCACTATTTAATTTTGCCAAAGCCACTTGAAAAGTGGCTTATCGAAGCGCTTTCCAGCGTTTCGATAAACAACAATCATTATAATGATTATAGTTTGTCGAAACGCTCACTTCAGTTACTGTTTCGACTGATTAAAAACCATTATACCATACTTTAATGAAAAATGCAAAACAGTTTATCGTGTAAAATTTCTATTTAAAGTGGATTTTTTGAAGATATAAACGGCTTTTTTCTATTTACTAATCCTTTTTTTTGTGATATAATCTAACTATAATTTTTAAAAGAGGGTGTAAAGGCAGTGGTTGCTTTACTTATTGCGGCGAGTATTTTTGCCCATCAGATAGAAGCTATCACCGTAAAACGATACGGTGACAAAAAAGGCAAAGGTGGAATGTTTTTTAATTCCTTTTTGTGCCTTTTTGCCGTTATTTACTTTATTATAAGCGATCAGGGTGGATTTGATTTTTATAAAGGTATCTGGATTTACGCAATTTTAAATTCCCTTATGTTTGCGATAGGCTTTTATACGATGTACGTTGCTTTCAGAACAGGCCCGTTTGGAGTTTCAAGACTTTTGGCATCCTTTGCTGGAATCGTAAGCATAGTTTTCGGCGTTGTTTTTTTGGATGAGAAATTAAGCCTTATACAATGTATCGCAATAGTCCTTATTTTTATTTCCCTTATCCTTATGCGTTATCAAAAGCAGACGGAAGGCGAAAAGAAAAAGTTTTCGGTAAAATGGATAATCGCGATGTTCTTGACCATTTTATCCAATGGAGCAATTGGCATTTTAGGTAAAATTCAGCAGGTTAAATTCGATAACATTTATAAAAATGAATATCTTATTATCACCTTTGTCGGAAGTGCGATATGGCTTTTTATTTTAGGACTTATTTATGAAAGAAATAGCCTTAAGCCGACCATTAAAACGGGATTTTTGTACGGTTTGGTGGCAGGTGTTAGTAACGGTATAGCAAACTGGCTTACCCTCGTTACCTACGAATATATGAATCTTTCGGTAGCGTCTCCCTTGAAAACAGGACTCGGAATGATTGTTACCTTCATTATTTCGTTATTGCTTTATAAGGAAAGGTTCTCGATTCGTCAATATATTAGCGTCGGTATCGGCGTTGCCGCAGTAGTTTTAATAAGCCTTTAAATAAAAAAGGAGAAACTTCTTTTGAAGTTTCTCCTTAAATTTTTATTTGTTTCTGTCAAGCCAAACGGAAGCAAGGTCGAGCGCTTCGTAAAAACCGTGTTTTTCACTTGTCTTTTTAACGCGTTCTTTGTCACTTATGCCTGTATCGCTGAGCATAAGTTCAATTTTGATAGCATCAGCAATATCGTTTTGCTGTGATAAAATGGTTAAGCGAACGATATGAGATTCACTCATATTTCCGTAGTAAACGGTGTTGCCTTTTCTTACTAAGGGGCGACCCTTATATGTTAAAAAATCTGCCATTTAAATACAACTCCAATGTTATTTATTGTCTTCGGGAATTTCTCTGTAAAGATTAAAACGGAAAAGCAGAGTTTCGTCTTCGGGGTTAACGCAGCGAATAACGGCTTCCGATACGGTTGCGTTGTTTAAAATGTTTGCAATACCCATAATCTGACAGAGTTTGGATTTAAGATTTAAAACGTCGCCTTCTTCGGTTTCAAGAAAAACGTCGCCTTTGCATAAATCAAGCGCTTTAATGAATTCGTTCAGTTCAAGGTCGTGTAATTTTATGGTTCCGGGCATAATACTGCTCCTCCTTAACTTTTTTGTTATAAAAATTATATCTTATTTACCTTAATAAGTCAAGAATGAGTTGACATTAAAGCCTTTTAATAGTAAAATAAATGTGTATATAATGAAGTAATATGCGAAAATTTCGCCATTATTCGAAAAGAGGTAAAAAAATGAAAGCAAACGAGAAAACAATGGAAAAAATAGTATCTCTTGCCAAAGGCAGAGGCTTCGTTTATCCCGGTAGTGAAATCTACGGCGGACTTGCTAACTCTTGGGACTACGGCCCCTTGGGTGTTGAACTTAAAAACAACGTAAAAAAGGCTTGGTGGAAGAAATTCGTTCAGGAATCTCCCTTAAACGTAGGTCTTGATTCGGCTATACTTATGAATCCCGAAACATGGGTTGCTTCAGGTCATCTCGGCGGTTTCTCTGATCCGTTAATGGACTGCAAACAGTGTAAAAGCCGTCACAGAGCAGATAAACTTATTGAAGATTACGTAGCAGAAAATAATCTTGACCTTAACCCTGCAGGCTGGTCTGATGAAGAAATGATGAATTACATAAAAGAAAATCATATTGCTTGTCCTTCCTGCGGTTCTATGGATTATACCGACATCAGAAAGTTCAACCTTATGTTTAAAACATTTCAGGGTGTAACCGAGGATTCTACATCTACCCTTTATCTTCGTCCCGAAACTGCACAGGGTATTTTCGTAAACTTTAAAAATATCTGCCGTACTTCCCGTAAAAAAGTTCCTTTCGGCGTTTGTCAGATAGGTAAATCTTTCCGTAACGAAATTACCCCCGGCAACTTTACCTTCCGTACTCGTGAATTCGAGCAGATGGAACTTGAATTTTTCTGCAAACCCGATACCGACCTTGAATGGTTTGCGTATTGGCGCGCATTTTGTAAAAAATGGCTTTTAGATTTAGGTATGGAAGAAGAAAGTTTAAGACTTCGTGACCACGATCCCGAAGAACTTTCCTTCTATTCAAAGGCTACCACCGACTTTGAATTCTTGTTCCCGTTCGGTTGGGGCGAACTTTGGGGCATTGCTGACAGAACCGATTACGACCTTACTCAGCATGCTAACCACAGCGGTGAAAATCTTGAGTATTTCGATCAGGAAGCAAACGAAAAATATATTCCTTACGTTGTTGAGCCTTCTCTTGGCGCAGACCGCGTAACCCTTGCTTTCCTTTGCAACGCTTACGACGAAGAAACCAAAGAAAATGGCGAAGCAAGAACTGTTCTTCATTTCCATCCCGCTCTTGCTCCCATTAAGTGCGCCGTTCTTCCTCTTTCTAAGAAACTTGCAGAACCCGCACAGGCTATTTTTGCTGACCTTGCAAAAACCTTTATGGCTGACTATGACGATGCTGGTTCTATTGGTAAACGTTATGCAAGACAGGACGAAATCGGTACTCCTTTCTGCGTAGTTTACGACTTCGACTCTGAAAACGACGGATGTGTTACCGTTCGTGACAGAGATACTATGGAATCTGTTCGTATGCCTATCGGCGAAGTAAAGGCATACATTGAAAGCAAAATTGAGTTTTAATCAACTGATTTAAGGAGATTTCGGAGATGATTTTAAAATCAGTTCTTATAATGCTTGCAGGTCTTGCGTTCTTTCTTTTCGGTATGAACGTAATGTCCTCAAGCCTTGAAAAGATGGCGGGCGGTAAACTCGAAACCACCCTTAAAAAAGCCACCTCGAAGCCGATTTTAGGCTTCGGTCTTGGCGCAGGTATAACCATTGCCATGCAGTCCTCTTCTGCCATGACCGTAATGCTCGTTGGTCTTGTAAACTCGGGCATTATGGACTTTTCCCAGACTATTGCCGCCATACTCGGTTCTAACGTTGGTACAACCTTTACCGCGTGGATACTTAACCTTATGGGCGTTCAAAGTGATAAGTTTAGTCTTATTCAACTTCTTAGCCCCGACTATTTATCACCAATAGCGGCATTTTTAGGTATTGCAATTTTTATGCTTTCTAAAAAGAGTAAGCATAAACATATCGGTTCTATTCTTTTGGGCTTTGCCATTCTTATGTACGGTATGGAATTTATGAGCGATTCGGTTAGCGCTATTAAAGAAATGGACGGCTTTGAAAGATTTATTGGCATTATCGAAAATCCTTGGATGGCGCTTTTGGTTTCTATTATATTTACCGGCGTTATTCAGTCCTCTGCTGCAACGGTTGGTATCGTTCAAACCCTTGCGCTTTCGGAACTTGTTACTTGGGAAATGGCAATTCCGTTGGTACTTGGCGCAAATATCGGTACCTGCGTTACCGCGCTTATTTCTTCTATCGGAACAAACAAAAATGCAAAACGCGTTGTTGCCGTGCACCTTTACGTAAACACTGTGGGAAGTATTATTACAATGATACTTATGACCATAGTAACTCCTTTTATAAAGGATATACTGGAAAGAAAAATCGGTACTGTTGAGGTATCAATCATTCATACGGTATTTAACTGTGCTTTAGCAGTTATTATGGGGCTTACATATAAACTTCTTATTAAGGTTGTTATGCTCCTTGTTCCTGAAGATAAAAACAAACAGGAAAAAACCGTATTTCTTGATGAAAGACTTCTTAATACTCCCGCCCTTGCCATTGACGAATGTTTCAGACTTACCTGTGAAATGGCTGAAACTTCACGCACCGCTATTGAAAAGGCAATCGACGTGATTGATAATTATGACCAAAAGGTTATTGAAGAAATTGATGAACTCGAAACCCTTACCGATAGATACGAAGATAAACTAGGTACATTCCTTGTAAAACTTTCGGCAAAAACCCTTTCGGGAAAAGAAGGTCATATTATAGGCAGAATGTTGCATACTATAGGTGACCTTGAACGTATAGGCGACCATGCTGAAAATATTTCTATGGTGGCTAAAGAACTTCACGAAAAAGGTATTTCATTTTCTGAAAGCGCTAAAAAGGAAATCGGCGTTATAACTAAAGCAATAACCGAAATCGTTGATTTAACAACCGATTCTTTTGTTAATAACGATAAGCAAACCGCTTCGTTGGTTGAGCCTCTCGAACAGGTTATTGATACACTTCGTTCCGAAATTCAAGCGCGTCATATTGCCCGTGTTCAAAAGGGCGAATGTACCGTTGAACTTGGATTTGTGCTTACCGACCTTTTAGGTAATTACGAGCGTGTTTCCGACCACTGTTCAAACATTGCGGTTTATACCGTACAACTTGAAACCAAGCAACTTGATGCTCATAAATATCTACGCGGACTTCATGCAGGACAAAATCCTGACTTCGTTGAAAGATTTAATGAGTACGAGCATAAATATTCACTACCCTCAGGAGTTTAAAGTATGATAGAACTTAAAAACATCGGCTTTGACGTGTATGAAGACGGTGTAAAAAAATCCATCATTAAGGATATAAGCCTTAAAATAGATGACAGATTTGTTGCTCTTACCGGACCAAACGGCGGTGGTAAATCTACCCTTGCAAAAATTATTGCAGGTATAGTTACCCCTACCCGCGGACAAATTTTCTTGAACGGCGAGGATATTACAAATCTTTCTATAACCGAAAGGGCAAAAAAAGGCATAAGTTTTGCCTTTCAGCAACCCGTTCGCTTTAAAGGTATTACCGTAAAAGATCTTATTAGTATTGCCAAAGGTAAAGATATTTCGGTAAGCGAAGCCTGTGGTTATCTTTCGGAAGTAGGTCTTTGCGCAAAAGATTATATAAACAGAGAAGTAAACGCCAGTCTTTCGGGTGGCGAACTTAAAAGAATTGAAATTGCTACGGTTATGGCGCGTTCTACCGCAGTTTCAATTTTTGATGAACCCGAAGCAGGTATCGACCTTTGGAGTTTTAATAATCTTATTAAAGTTTTCGAAAAAATGCACGAAAAAATCGGCGGCAGTATTATGATTATTTCCCATCAGGAACGAATTTTAGATATTGCCGACAGAGTTATAGTTATTGCTGACGGAAACGTAATTAAAAGCGGAAGCAAGGAAGAAATTCTTCCTGAACTTCTTGCGGCTTCTTCCGTTTGCAAAACCTTAACCGAAAAACTGTAAGGAGGAGACTATGGACGCTATACAAAAGAACCTATTAAGCGAAGTAGCCGACCTCCACGCCATTCCCGACGGTGCTTATAATATCCGTTCTAACGGACAAGCTGCAGGCAGACGTTCTACCGAGCATATCGAAATCGTACCAAAGGACGATAAACCCGGTATTGATATTATAATAAAGCCGGGCACAAAGAATGAGAGTGTGCATATCCCCGTAATTATCAGCCAAAGCGGTCTTAAAGACCTTGTGTATAACGATTTTTATATCGGTGAAGACAGTGACGTGCTTATTATTGCAGGTTGCGGTATTCATAACGGAGGCGACGGTGATTCTGCCCACGACGGTATTCATACCTTCCACGTTGGTAAAAACGCAAGACTTCGCTACGTTGAAAAACATTACGGTGTAGGCGAAGGAACGGGCGAAAACGTTATGAACCCAACCACTATAATCGAACTTGACGAAGGCGCGGTTATGGAAATGGAAACCACCCAAATAAAAGGTATTGATTCTACCATACGCGATACCTCTGCCGTTTTGGGAAAAGGTGCCAACTTAATAGTAAAAGAAAAAATTATGACACACGGCAAACAAAAGGCAGAAACCAATTTTATAGTTGATTTAAACGGAGAAGAATGTTCCGCTCACCTTGTTTCAAGGTCGGTTGCAAGGGATAATTCATATCAGGTATTTCGCTCAAAGGTTAACGGCAATACCAAGTGTATGAGCCATACCGAATGTGACGCTATTATTATGGATAATGCCAGCGTCAGCGCTATTCCCGAAGTAACTGCAAATCATATTGACGCCGAACTTATTCACGAGGCGGCAATAGGAAAAATTGCAGGCGAACAGCTTATGAAACTTATGACCTTGGGTCTTACCGAAAAAGAAGCCGAAGAACAAATCGTAAACGGCTTCCTAAAATAAAACAAAACGAAGATAAGCAAAAAACTTATCTTCGTTTATTTTTTATTCAATTATTTCTTCAATAATATAGGGTGGGCGGTGTTTTGTTTCAAGATAAATTTTGCCGATGTATTTGCCTATAACACCAATGGCAATAAGTTGAATACCGCCTAAAAACCAAATGGAAACAAAGGTACTTGTCCAACCGGTTTCGGTGTTGCCCGAAAAATGCTGAATTAGTGAATAAATAAGCATTATAAGCGACACAAAGGTTATAAACGAGCCAATGCCGATAATAATGTTCAGCGGACGCGTTGAAAGGGAGGTTATACCTTCATTTGCAAAGGAAATCATTTTTCTTAAAGGATATTTGGATTTTCCTGCAACCCTTTTAAACCTTTCGTAATAAACGATACTTGATTTAAAACCCAGCATGGGCACAATGCCCCGTAAAAACAAATTAACCTCTTTAAAATCCTTTAACGCAACCAAGGCGCGACTGCTGAGTAATCTGAAATCGGCGTGGTTTTCGATTATTTCGCCACCTAAAAATTTGGTGATTTTATAAAAGCAACGGGCGGTAAAGCGTTTGAAAAAACTGTCTTGTTTTCTACTGCATCTCACCCCGTAAACAATATCGTCACCATTATTAAAATTCTCAAGCATTTGGTCAACGGTATTAACGTCGTCCTGTAAATCGCAGTCAAGAGAAATAGCGCAATCGCATTTATCTGCGGCATAGTGAAGTCCGCAAAGAAGCGCGTTTTGATGTCCGCGATTGCGACTTAAAAATATGCCCGAAAAAAGCGGAGAACTGTTGTGAAGGGATTTTATTATATCTTTTGTTTGGTCGCTTGAACCGTCGTCAATAAAAACGATACGGCTGTCGGTAGTTATTTTTCCCGACCTGCAAAGTTCTTCCATTTTGCTTTTTAACGTATTGGCGCATATAGGCAACGCTTTTTCTTCATTAAAGCAGGGAACTAGTAAATAAAGTTTAGTCATTTTTATCACCAAGTAAATATTAACATATTTACCGTTTCTTTGCAAGTGCCTGTCTTGACTTTAACGCGGTGAAGTATTATACTAAAATAAATATACAACATAGGAGAAAAGTTATGAGAGCAGTAATAAAGGTAGGTACTTCGACACTTACCTACGGAAACGGAAATTTAAATATAAAGGGAATTGAAAATCTTTGTAAGGTTCTTTCCGACCTTAAAAATTCGGGTATCGAAATAATACTCGTTAGTTCAGGCGCTATAGGAATGGGTGTCGGAAAACTGGGCCTTAAAGAAAGACCTACCGATATACCCACAAAACAGGCTGCCGCCGCAGTGGGTCAATGTGAACTTATGTACGTTTACGATAAACTTTTTAGCGAATATAACCATACCGTTGCGCAAATACTTATGACCGGTGACGACTTTTCTCATACCGATAGATATGAAAATTTCCGTAACACCCTTGATAGACTGCTTTCTCTTGGTGTACTTCCCGTTATTAATGAAAACGATACTATTGCCACAAGTGAAATTAAAGTGGGGGATAACGATACCCTTTCTGCAATGACCGCAGTGGGCGCATCTGCCGACCTTCTTATACTTCTTTCTGATATTGACGGACTTTTTTCATCTGATCCCAAAACAAATAAAAACGCAACCCTTATAAGCGAGGTTAAATGCGTTGATAATAGCATAAAGGCACTTGCCGGGGGAAGCGGAAGCCAACTTGGTACCGGAGGAATGATAACCAAAATACACGCTGCAGAAATTTGTACCGAAAAGGGCATTGATATGATTATCGCCAACGGTGCAGACGCGTCCATTCTTTATGATATTTTTGACGGTAAAAGAGTCGGCACACGCTTTTTAGGAAAGGGAAAATAATGAAAGTCAGTGAAATTTTAAAGGTTTCTAAAGATTTAAAAACCTTTGCCGCAAATTTAAGCGAGCAAGAAAAAAATAACGCCCTTACCCTTATGAGTCGGTCGCTTATTGAAAACACCGAACTGATACTAAGCGAAAACAAAAAAGACCTTGAAAATTACGGGGAAGGGGTTATGGCGGACAGACTTCGCCTTACTAAAGAGCGCATTAAGGCTATGGCGCAGGGTATACTGGACGTGGCAAAACTTAATGACCCTGCAGGAAAGGTTTTAGAAGAACGTACCCTTTATAACGGGCTTAATCTTAAAAAAGTTTCTGTTCCCGTAGGCGTTGTTGCGGTAATTTACGAAAGCAGACCTAACGTGACAAGCGATGCCGCCGCCCTTCTTCTTAAAAGCGGTAACGTGTGTATTTTAAGGGGCGGAAAGGAAGCCTTTTTGTCTTCAAGCGCGGTAGTTAAAGCGCTTAAAGAGGGACTTAAAAAAGCAAATCTTCCCGAAGACCTTATAAGTATGCCCGATTCTACCGACAGAAGTGAAACTAATTTGCTTATGAGAGCAACGGGATACGTTGATTTACTTATTCCGCGAGGAGGCGCAGGTCTTATTAAGGCTTGTACCGAAAACGCGACGGTACCCTGTATTGAAACGGGTACGGGAATTTGTCATATTTACGTGGATGAGTTTGCCGATATTGAAAAGGCTTTAAAAATCACCGAAAACGCTAAAATGAGCAGACCCAGTGTTTGCAACGCGGCTGAAGTTTGTCTTGTGCATAGCGCCGTTGCAAAGGAATTTTTGCCTAAACTTAAAGCAAAAATAGGGGATAAATGTAAATTTATTTTAGACGATAGGGCGCTAGAGATTATAGACGGTCAAAGGGCAGACGAAAAATCCTTTGATACCGAATTTCTTGATTATATTCTTGCAATAAAAATTGTGGATAGCGTAGAAGAGGCTTGTGAGCATATTTCTGCCCATTCCACTATGCATAGCGAATCAATAATAACCGAAAATGCAGTTAATGCAAACTATTTTACATCTCATATCGACAGTGCTGCAATTTACGTTAATGCTTCAACGCGTTTTACCGACGGCGGAGAATTTGGTATGGGCTGTGAAATAGGCATTTCAACCCAAAGACTTCACGCAAGAGGCCCTATGGGACTTGAGGCGATGAATACCTATAAATACGTAATAACGGGAAATGGAGAGGTGCGATAATGAAATATAAATACGGCTTTATCGGAATAGGCAATATGGGTGGGATTATCCTTGATACCGTTTTAAAATCGGCAAAACCCGATGAAATTTGCGCCTGTGACAGTAATAAAGAAAAAATTGACCGAGCAACTTCTTTTGGTGTTACTTCGGTTGATGCGCGAACTGCCGCTGAAAATTCAAAGTACCTTTTTATCGGTGTAAAACCGCAAGGATTAGAGGGCTTGTTTAAAGGAATAAGCGATTTTATAAATGAAGATACGGTCATAGTAAGTATGGCGGCAGGTAAAGAAATTTTCACAATAGAGCGCTTGTGCGAAAAAGAAGTGAAAATTATACGAATAATGCCCAATACAGCCGTTGGCGTGGGCGAGGGCGTAATTCTTTATTGCTATAACCAAAATGTCACAAAGGAAGAAATTGACGGTTTTAACCTTGCGCTAAGCAAGGCAGGACTTGTGGATTTTATTGAAGAAGGCAAAATAAATGCGGCTACTGCTCTTTCAGGTTGCGGCCCTGCATTTGTGGATTTATTTATCGAAGCCTTGGCTGACGGCGCCGTTTCTTGCGGACTGCCCCGTGATAAAGCGCTTTTATATGCAGGAAAAACCGTTTTGGGCGCGGCTAAAACCGTTTTGGAATCGGGAAAATCTCCTGCAGAACTTAAAGATATGGTTTGCTCCCCCGGTGGCTCAACCATACAGGGTGTAAGGGCGCTTGAAAAGGGTAAATTCAGAAGCGCCGCAATAGAAGCGGTAATAGCATCCTACAAAAAGACGGAGGACCTCGGCTAATGGAACTTTTATATTTACTCGAAAATATCCGTAATCCTATTTTAGATGCCGTTGTTGCTTTTATTACCATTTTTGGTGAAGAAACAATTTTTATGGCAATTTGTATGATAATTTTTTGGTGTATAGATAAATGGCAGGGTTATTACCTTTTGCTTACGGGGTTTGCGGGTACCGTTATCAATCAAACGCTGAAAATGACCTTTAAGGTTCCGCGTCCTTGGATAAAGGACCCCAATTTCACCATAGTTGAATCGGCAAGGGAAGCGGCAACGGGTTATTCCTTCCCAAGCGGCCATACACAGTCTTCGGTTGGTATGTTCGGCGGTGTGGCAAGGGCAAATAAAAATAAAGCAATACGAATTATTTGTATTATAATGTGTGTACTTGTGCCTTTTTCACGCCTTTATTTAGGGGTTCATACTCCTTTAGACGTTGGTGTTTCTATCCTTATTGCATTATCGCTTGTGTTTATAGGTTATCCCTTATTCCAAAAGGCAAAAACCTCACCAAAGGTAATGTACGGAATTCTTGCAGTGTTAACCTTTATGGTAGTAGGCGCGTTGCTATACTTCGTTTATGGCAATCACATACATTTAGAATTTTTTATAACTTCTTATGTTGACGAAAGCACGATGGCAGCATACGAAAATCTCACCTCTGCAATTAAAAATGCCTGTACCTTGCTTGGCTGTATAATGGGTCTTTGGGTGGTATATACCGTTGGCTATTTTAAAACAGACTTCCCCGTAAAAGCAGTATGGTGGGCGCAAATACTAAAAGCAGTCGGCGGAATTGCCTTGGTGCTTTGTGTAAAAGAAGGTATGCGAACCCCACTTGAACTTATCTTCGGTAACGAACTTCTCGCCAGAGGTATCAGGTATTTTCTGATAGTAATAGCGGGTGGCGTTATATGGCCGCTCACTTTCCCGTGGTTTTCAAAACTCGGCAAAAAATAAATAACAAATAAAAACCGATCTGTTAGGTATTGTACTTTTAAGAACAGTAAAATTTAAAAGGCAGAAACGAGAAATCGTTTCTGCCTTTTGCTATAGTTTTTTAAAAGATACTAAAGATTGGAAAATGATATATTTCATCTACTTGTTATCTATGTTACTTATTATTTTTTGTTTTTAAAAATTTTATCGGGGAATACCGTTGCATTAATCAAATCAGCAGGTTCTATTTCTAAAGCATCTGCAATATTGAAGAATACATCTAATGAGAAAGGACGAACTAAATTTGGTGCTTCGATAGCGCTAATATGTGAACGGCTAACGTTTGATTTCTCTGCAAGTTGTTCCTGTGACATACCGCGCATTTTGCGTAAGGCTGATATGGCAATTCCTAACTGAATAAATCTATCTTTATTTTTAAAATCTATTTGTTTGCTCATAAAATCTAAATCACCCTCTCTATATACAATTATACTTTTTCCTTATTATCTTTACTGTATTCACGATAGAGCACTTGACTAATATTTAGAGCAATAGTATAATTTTAAGAGAAAATGTAAAATTCAAAGTGCATTTGCACTATAAAGCGAGAGGGATTATGTCTATAAAAAATACTGCCTGCTTTTTGGGGCATAGAATTATTAACGAAACCGAGGAATTAAAATCTAAACTTATTGAGATTATTGAAAAACTAATTGTAACCGAAAAAGTAGATACGTTTCTTTTTGGGAGCAAGAGCCGATTTAATAGCCTTTGTCTTGAACTTGTGAGCAAAATAAAAGAAAAATACCCGCACGTAAAGCGAATTTATGTACGGGCAGAATATCCGAATATAAACGAACAATATAGAAACTATCTTTTGGGATTTTATGAAAATACATACTATCCTGAACATATCATGGGCTCTGGTCGTGCTGTCTATGTAGAACGCAATTATGAAATGATAAATAAAAGCCAATACTGTATTGTATACTACGACGAACTCAACGCCCCTACTACTCGCAAAAGCGGTACTAAAACCGCCCTTGATTATGCAATTAAAAAATGCAAAAAAATTATTAGCGTATTGTAATACATAACGGATGTGTAGAAATTCTACGCATCCGTTTTTGCTATTTCAAAAAACATAAATTTAATAGTGCTATTGTGAGACAGGTCTCACAGTGTTATTTTTGATAAATCAAAAGTGATATTGAAACCTTACGGTTTCAGTGATATTTTATTCGCTATTAAAACTTGCGTAGCAAATATCACTCGGCGATAGCCGAATATAACTGCAAAGCAATATAATTCGCCGAAAGGCGAATAAAATTGGCGTAGTGTCCTTTAGAACACTACGCCTATAAACCGAGTTTTCTTTTATGAAATATGTAATTAGCAGCAGCCTTGCCACTTCATTGCTTCTGCAACCTTTAAGAAACCTGCAATGTTAGCGCCTGCGCAAAGGTCGCCGTCAAGGCCGTATTCTTTAGCAGCATCGTAGGAACTCTTGTAGATATTGGTCATAATCTGCTTTAACTTAGCGTCAACTTCTTCAGCAGTCCAACTGTATCTCATAGAGTTCTGGCTCATCTCTAAACCGGAAACAGCAACACCGCCGGCATTAACAGCCTTAGAAGGAGCGATTACAACGCCGTTTGCCTTTAAGTATTCGAATGCTTCTTCGGTAGTAGGCATATTAGCAACTTCCATATAGTACTTAACGCCGTTTGCTACTATGTTCTTAGCATCTTCAATGCCAACTTCGTTTTGGGTAGCGCAAGGCATAACAACGTCAACCTTAACTTCCCAAGGACGTTTGCCAGCATAGAAAGGAACGCCGAACTTATCAGCATAATCCTGAACCTTATCGCGACAGGAAGCGCGCATTTCAAGCATAAACTTAATCTTTTCATCGGTATCAATACCGTTTTCATCGTAGATATAACCGTCAGGACCGGAAATAGTAACTACCTTACCGCCAAGTTCGGTAATCTTCTTAACTGTACTCCAAGCAACGTTACCGAAACCGGAAACTGCAAAGGTTTTGCCCTTAATGTCTTCGCCAAAGGATTTAAGAACTTCAGCGGTGTAATAAACAGCGCCGAAACCGGTTGCTTCGGGACGGATAAGAGAACCGCCGGAAGGAACAGCCTTACCGGTAAGAACGCCGGTGAATTCGTTCTGAATTCTCTTATACTGACCAAAGAGATAACCAACCTCTCTTGCGCCTACGCCGATGTCACCTGCAGGAACGTCGGTATCGGGGCCAATATGTCTGTAAAGTTCGGTCATAAAACTCTGGCAGAAACGCATAACTTCAGCGTCGCTCTTGCCACGGGGGTCAAAGTCAGCGCCACCCTTACCGCCGCCCATAGGAAGACTGGTAAGGCTGTTCTTAAAGGTTTGTTCGAAACCTAAGAACTTGATAATGGAAGCGTTAACGGAAGGATGGAAACGAAGACCACCCTTATAAGGACCGATAGCAGAGTTGAACTGAACTCTGAAACCTCTGTTTACCTGAACCTTTCCGTTATCGTCCATCCAAGGAACACGGAAAACGATCTGACGCTCAGGTTCAACCATGCGTTCAATAACACCGGACTCAATAAAGTCGGGGCGTTGTTCAACTACAGGTTCAAGACTGGCAAGAACTTCGGTAACAGCCTGAATAAATTCGGGCTCGCCTGCGTTTCTCTTTTTAACGTTTTCAAGTACGGAAATTAAATACTCGTTTTTCATCAAAATCACACCTTTTTAAAATTTATTTTACTATTATAATGATTATGTTGATGTCGAAACAAGGCAAAGCCTTATTTCGACTGCGAATTCTTTGAATTCGCAAACAATTACCAAGGGTAATTGAACATATTCATTGCAATGGTCACAATCCGATTTCAAACAAATCGGTTGCCAAATCAAGGATTTGGCGTTAAAACAGTATTTAAAAATACTGTTTTAACTAATTGTTACCATTATATTTTATTATACTAAAGTTGTCAATAATTACTTGCGATTTTTTATATCGTCTAAAAGATTTTTTATAAAATCTTCCTTGCTCATTTCGGTGGTTTCAAGGGTGTCGCGGTTTCTTACTGAAATGGTACCGTTTTCAACCTCTTTAGCGCCCAAAATAAGCATATAAGGAACACGGTCAACTGCCTGTGCTTCTCTGATTTTGTAACCGATTTTTTCGTTTCTGTCGTCAAGTTGACAGCGAACTCCCGCACTTCTTAAGGTTTCGTAAATTTCATTTGCGTAATCAATGGTTTTTTCGGATACGGGGAGAACCTTAACCTGAACGGGAGCAAGCCAAGCGGGGAATTTACCTGCGAAATGCTCGGTAATAATACCGATAAAGCGTTCGATAGAACCAAAGCATACGCGGTGAATCATAATGGGACGCTGTTTTTCGCCGTTTTCATCGGTGTATTCAAGTTGGAAGTTAATAGGCATCTGGAAGTCTAACTGAATGGTACCGCACTGCCAGGTTCTGCCAAGACTGTCTTCAAGATGGAAGTCGATTTTCGGTCCGTAGAATGCGCCGTCACCTTCGTTAATGGTGTATGGAAGACCTAATTTTTCAAGTGCGCCTTTAAGACCGTTGGTTGCTGCCTCCCAATCTTCATCACTACCCATGCTGTTTTCGGGACGGGTTGAAAGTTCAATGAAATATTTAAAGCCGAACTTCTCGTAAACTTCGTTTATAAGATGAACAACGTTCATAATTTCATCTTGTATTTGGTCTTTGGTCATAAAGATGTGCGCATCGTCCTGAGTAAAGCAACGAACTCTGAAAAGACCGTGGAGTGCGCCTTTTAATTCGTGGCGGTGAACAAGACCAAGTTCGCCTACTCTAAGAGGTAAATCTCTGTAGGAATGAAGTTGACTCTTATAAACCATAACACCGCCGGGGCAGTTCATAGGTTTAATGCAATATGTTTCTTCATCAATAGTGGTGGAATACATATTGTCTTTGTAGTGATCCCAGTGTCCGCTTGTTTCCCACAGTCTTCTGTTCATAATAAGGGGAGTTGAAACCTCTACGTAATTATCTCTATAGTGAATATCTCTCCAATAATCAATAAGAGCGTTTTTAAGAGCCATACCGCTTGGTAAGAAGAAGGGGAAACCGGGACCTTCTTCACTCATCATAAAGAGGTTCATTTCTTTGCCTATTTTACGATGGTCTCTGCGTTCTGCTTCTTCAAGAAGGGTAAGATAATCGTCAAGTTCCTGCTGACTTTCAAAAGCGATACCGTAAATACGGGTGAGCATTTTGTTGTTTTTGTCGTTTTTCCAATATGCACCGCTGGTTTTGGTAAGTTTAAATGCCTTTAAAGCCTTTGTGTAGGTAAGGTGAGGGCCAACGCACATATCAATGTATTCGCCTTGTTGATAAAAACTGATAACAGCGTCTTCAGCAAGGTCACCGATATGCTCAACCTTGTAACTTTCCTTTCTTTCTTCCATAAGAGCGATTGCTTCTTTTCTGTCAAGAATAAAGGGTTTAACGGGAAGATTTTCTTTAACGATTTTCTTCATTTCTGCTTCAATCTTAACTAAATCTTCCTCGCCAACGGTTTTGTCACCAAGGTCAACGTCATAATAAAAACCTTTTTCGGTTGCGGGTCCGTAAGCAAAATCAGCTTCGGGATAAAGACGTTTTATGGCTTGCGCCATAATGTGTGCGGCAGTGTGACGAAGTATGTGTAGTTTTTCTTCTTTTTCTTCTACTTCGGCAACGTGTCCGTCATTGTAAATAACTTTCATTATAATTTCTCCTTTTTAGGATTTATTAAAATATAAAAACCCTTAACGCCCAAGGGCATTAAGGGTGCAGGTAACACGGTTCCACCTTAAAGTTTAACTCTTTTTTCTTAACGCGAAATAACGGTATTGCTTTTTACTGCAATACGGCTCAGGAGTGGTCTTCGCTTAAAACTTGCAAAACCGCTTTCACCAAATGCGATTCTCTCTAAATACTTATTTTAAGTTACTCTTTCCGTCAAAGCCTTTGTTTTAAATATTTTATCACTAATTAAACAATTTGTCAATTATTTAATTAGCGTCTTCAATAGCGGTGATTTTGTTAACGCGTTTTGCATGTCTTCCGCCTTCAAACTCAGTGTCAACAAAAAGGTCAACAAGTTCCAGTGCAGTGCCTACACCGATAACTCTGCCGCCAAGACATAAAATATTGCTGTTGTTGTGAAGACGGGTATATTTAGCGGAAAAATGTTCGCTTACGGCAGCGGCGCGGATACCCTTTACTTTATTGGCGGCAAGTGACATACCAATGCCTGTTCCGCAAACTAAAATGCCGAGTTCGCTTTCGCCGTCTTTTATGCTTCCTGCTACCTTTACGGCTATATCGGGATAGTCAACCGACACCTGCTCGTAAATACCAAAGTCGGCTACCTCGAAACCTCTTTCTTTAAGATGTTCTACAATAGCGTTTTTGTGTTCGAGACCGCCGTGGTCACAACCAATTGCAATTTTCATTTTTTATATCTCCTTGTTTTTCAGTTTTAATTCTCTTTCTGCTTGGGGTAATCTTAAATATATGGGCAATAACTGCTCGGCAGTTTTAAAATAACCTTTTTTATAAAGGCGTTCCGCTGCTTTTGCTACGCCGATTCCACTTTGCAAACGATTTTCAGTATCGGCAAGAACAACATTCTTTTTTGCGTTTACAAAAGCAAAGAACATTTCTGCGCCGTCACCGGCAATAATAATTTTGCTTCTTACTTTGCTTTTGAGTATTTCGCTTTTTAAAAAATCAATCGATACGGCGCGGTCTTCGCAAAGTCGTGTTACCTTGCCGTTTTTAATTCTGAAATTAGCGTTATATACTTGATTACACCTTGCATCCATTACGGCGCAAATCAGCGCTTCTTCCTCTGAAAAATTATAAGCAATAGCCTCAAGAGTTGAAACGGGAATACAGGGGGCGTTGTTGGGCAAAGCCATACCTTTAACAGCCGAAATTCCGATTCTTATTCCCGTAAAAGAACCGGGACCTGCCGAAACGGCAAAGGTATTTATGTCGGAAAAAGGAATGGAGTTGTCCTTTAGCATATTTGTCACCATTGGCAAAAGGGTTTGCGAATGGGTTAGTCCCGATAAATTAAAATCACTGCACAAAATTTCACCGTTTTCGCTTACGGCGCAGGAGGCGGATTTTGCAGAACATTCAAGAGAAAGAATTTTCATTTAACTTTTCGCTCCTTCAACCGTTATTTTTCGTGAATTTTCGCCGGTGGCTTCAATGGTTACGTAAATTGTGTTTTCGGGCAAGGCGCCTTCAATGTTTTCACTCCACTCGACGGCAAGAATACCGTTTTCTTCCATATAGTCAAAAAAACCGCAGGAATAAAGGTCTTCCCAACATTCAATTCGGGTCATATCAAAGTGAAAAAGAGGCAACACACCGCCACGGTATTCGTTAACAATGGCAAACGTAGGGCTTGAAACATCCCCCGTAAAACCTAAGCCTTTGGCAAGACCTCTTGTAAAATGGGTTTTTCCCATACCCATTCCTCCGCGAAAGGCAACAACAGACCCGCCCTGAAGGGTTTTTGCAAAATTATAGGCGAAATTTTCGGTATCAATCGGTGATAAAGATAAAAATTCCACTAAAAACCCTCCATGAAAATATAATATACATATTATACCATCTATAACTTTAACTTTCAACTAAAATATATGGTTGAAAAAAGAGGAATTTTATTATAAAATAGTATATAAGATTAAATAAAGGAAGTGAAAAGGTATGAAAGGAATTTTAGCGCGTATAGCCGACTATATTCGTGAAGTTGATAAATTTATGTTGTTTTTATGCCTTTTTACCACTACTTACGGATGTTTTGCCGTACTGTCGGCAACCAAATATACAGGTAGTCCCAAACAGTTTATAGTTCAGGTTTTTTCAATGGTGGCAGGATGCGGCGCCGCAGTTGTAATTTCGCTTTTTGACTATAAAACCTTTATGAAAAGGTGGGTTTTGGTGGCTGCGGTGGGTCTTATTCCCGTATTGCTGACCTTTGTTGTCGGTTTTGGACCTGCGGGTACCGATGATAAAGCGTGGTTAAATCTTGGCTTTACAACCTTTCAGCCGTCGGAACTTTTAAAGGCTTGTTTTATGATTACATTTGCCTATCATATTTCAAATGTTAAAGAGGAAATTAACAAACTAAAATATCTTATTCCCGTTTGTCTTCACGGCGCAATTCCCGTAGTGCTTATTCATATGCAGGGTGACGACGGTACAGCCCTTGTTTTTGCCGTTATGGTTGTTTCAATGTTGTGGGCCGCAGGCGTAAAATATAAATATTTTATTATTGCTTTTGGCGTTCTTCTGGTTATGGCGCCTGTAATATATTTCTTTATAATGAACGCCGACCAACAGGCGCGCATTCAAACTATGTTTGATATTGAAGCCGATATTAGAGGAGACGGTTGGCAACAGTACAGGGGCAGAGTAGCCCTTTCAAACGGTGGCTTTTGGGGACAGGGCTATTTAAAGGGAAGCCTTACCCAAATGGGCAGAGCAGGTGTGCCGGAAGGATATAACGATTTTATTTTCGTTACTATAGGCGAAGAATTAGGCTTTTTCGGCGCGGCGGTAGTGTTAATACTTCTTGCCGCCATTACCATAAGAACCCTTCACGTTGCCAAAATAACCAACGATTTTGCAGGTAAACTTATATGCGTAGGCTTTTTCGGTTGGCTGCTGGCACAAATTATTATGAATATAGGAATGTGCCTGTCGGTACTTCCCGTTATAGGCGTAACACTTCCGTTCTTTTCTGCAGGCGGTACTTCGCTTTCCTGTCTTTATTTAGGCGTAGGTTTGGTGCTCAGCGTTTATATGCACAAAAACTCCCGAACGGTATATCTTCACGAATTAAGATAAAAACAGTTCTCAACTTTTGTTGAGAACTGTTTTTTTATATTTCTATGTTATTTTCTATAACTACGTCGGTGCAGTTATGGGTTTTGATAGCGGGATTTGTTCTGTCCTGTCTGCCTTCAAAACGGTTGTTTTTAATTGTAACGCCGTCGGTAGCGGTTATGGAAACACAGCCAACTAAACTTCTCTTTATAACGTTGTTTTCAATCGTTATGTTTTTGTGCAGATGTTCAACGTCGGTGGGGGTGGTGCTGTGCTTTGTAAATACAACGATGTCGGGGTCAACAGTGCTTCTGAAGGAGCATTTTTCTATAACGTTATCGTGTATGCTAAGGTTATAGGTAGGACCAACTTCGTACCAATAGTTAAAGTCGGGAGCTACTTTAATAGCAGCGGAAGATGCTCCGAAAAATACGTTGTTTTTGATTTCTACGTTAGAGGTCTGAATTACAACGCCTCTTGCGCGAGAGTTTCTTATAATGCAGTTATCGACCGTGCAGGTTGGAGCATAGGTCAAATTCTGCATTGTGTCGCCCAATTTATATTCGCCCGAAATAAGTTCGAATTTCAAAATGCCGTCGGTAAAGTCGGTTGCCTTTAATTCGGCGGTTTTTTGCATATTTATGGGGTCGTAAGTGATGATAGTATCGCCGGGTTCGCACCATCTTACAGGCAATACGCCGTCGGGACTCTTTTTGCAGTAGTTACACTTAACGGTGTTTTCGTCAATAAGCTGTGTAATGGTACCTGCGGTAGCGTGAATGTTAAGAGCATCGTCACCTAAACCGTCGAATACTGAATTCTTTAAAACGAAATCTCCGTGAAGACCTGTTAAATGAATACCGTCGCAGTTGCCGGGCATCAGGCAGTTGGCACCCTCTTTGGCAACAACCTTTAATCCGTCAACTACCATATCGGTACTTCTGGGTAAAACAACTATTGCCATACCGGGAACGTGGTACATGGTAACGTTTTTAATCAAGGTTTTGTTACTGTCCGAAACGGTGATTGCGGCAGGGCCGTACATTGTGTGACGAATGCTTACTCTTTCACCAACGCGCAGCAGGTTTGAAAAAGGTGTGTTAAAATAAACCTTATAGGTGTTATTGCCTAAATAATCGTATTTAGCGCTTGAATAGGTGTTGGCAAGAACAACCTCTCCAAAAACAACGGTTACGATATTCCGGTCGGGGTGTTGTGCGTAATAATGCATATGGTAATCGGAAGAGCCGTCGGCATCAATGGTATTAAAGGTCATAAGAACTTCGTTACCGTTGATTTTAAAATCATCGTCGATTTTTATTACGGCAGTTTTATTTTCCTTATCAATCTCTTTAAAGGTACCTACTATGCTTGGGGGAACAGAGGTATCCATAAAAAGATTTGTAAGTGCAAGATTGTTACAATGTTTAATTAAAAACGCATCAACGCTTTTTGTGTAATCATCGCTGTTTACGTATTTAGAAACAATAGTTGCGTTGTTGCCGTTTATAGTAACGTTATTTTTGTTTTTGATTACAACGCGACGGGAAATATAATATTCTTTGTTTTCGAGCGTACAAACTTCTCCGTCGGGAGTGGAATTTATAAGATTTTCCAATTCGTCTGCGCAACATATATTAGTTGAGTAGTACATATAATACCTCCATTAAAAAAATTAATTATAAATGGATTATAGCACAGAGTTTGATTTATTGAAAGGTAAAATTTTGCGCAAAAAAATCAGCAGTTTTTAACTGCTGATTTTTGGTTTTGTTAGTTTTGTTTTCCTTAGTCGTTAACGTAAGGAAGAATTGCTACCTGACGTGCGCGCTTGATAGCGATGGTGAGTTTGCGCTGATGAGCAGCACAGGTACCGGTTGCACGGCGGGGAAGAATCTTAGCGCGTTCGGAAATGAACTTACGAAGACGAGCAATATCCTTGTAATCAATTTCTTCTACGCGGTCTGCACAAAAATGACAAACCTTTTTTCTGGCTTTTCTATGTGCAGGTCTTTCCATTTTATCCATTATAAAGACCTCCTAAATTTTAATTAGAACGGTAAATCTTCGTCAGATTCGCCGGGAACCTCTGTAAATTCGTTTACAGAAGCGTTGGAGAAGGATGCGGGAGCATCCATTCCGGGAGCAGAATCGCGTTTGGATTCTACAAACTGAGCGTTATTGGCAATAACTTCAAATACTGTGCGGTTCTTGCCGTCTTTATCAACGTAACGACGGGTCTGAATAGAACCTTCAATACCGATCATACTGCCTTTTTTAAAGTATTTGGTAATGAATTCTGCGGTCTGTCTCCAAGCAACGATATTAATAAAATCTGCCTGAGTTTCTTCTCCAGCCTTATAGCGACGGGAAACCGCGATAGAGAAGGTGGTTACAGACACACCGCTGGGTGTGGTTTTGAGTTCGGGGTCAGCGGTAAGGCGACCTGTAAGAACAACAAGATTAAACATTTAAACGCATCCTCTCTTAATTACTTTTTAATAACCATTGCACGAAGAACGCCGTCGGTAATACCGGCTACACGTTCTAATTCAGCAGGGAAGTTGGGCTCTGCTGTAAAGGTAGTGAAAACATAGTAACCTTCAGCCTCGTCGTTGATAAGATAAGCAAGTCTGCGCTTACCCCAATCAGCAACGTCTTCGATGGTACCGTTTTCAGCTATTAGGGCATTGAACTTTTCTACCAATGCTTTGGTAGCGTCATCGCCGTTTGCTACGGAAAAAATCATAGCAGCCTCATACTTATTAGTCATCGTGTTGCACCTCCTTATGGACTTCGTCCGGTTTTAACCGGCAAGGAACTACAGGGGCATATTACCACCAATAGCCTATCTATTATACAGAGGTAATTTTAATTTGTCAAGAAAAAACTTGAAAAACATATAATGTATTACTATAATAGATTTATTGTTTAAAGAATGGGGGGGTATAATGAAAAAGATAATAACCGTTTTTTTGTCGATTGTATTATGCTTTTCTCTGTTTTCTTTTAAATCAAACGCCCAAAATGAGCAAAATTTCAATTCGTCCGACCTTGCCAAACTTAAACTTTATCTGGCAGGACTATATGAAGAAAAAAGTGAATATGATTTAAATAACGACGACATTATTACGTCTCTTGACCTTTCGATTTTAAAACTTGTTCTTGCAGGGAGGCAGACGGCTATTTCTACCCTTGGTTCTACTAAAAACGGATACCTTATTGAAGAAAAGGACGGCGTTACCTATATTGACGGGATTTTAATTGTTAATAAAACCTATTCGCTGCCAAATGATTATAATCCCGCTGATATAAAAAACGAATGTAAAAGAGCTTTTAATGAAATGAAAGCCAACGCACTTAAAGACGGTATTTCAATTTGGATTTCATCGGGTTTCAGAAGTTACAAAACACAAAAAAACCTGTTTGAAAGGTACTGTAAAAACGACGTTGTTTCAAACGTTGAAATGTATTCAGCCCGACCGGGACATTCCGAACATCAAACGGGACTAGCAATTGACGTAAACAGTGCCAGTTCTTCGGCTTATGAAACTACCTACAAAAAGGTTGGAGAGTGGCTTGAAAACAATTGTCACCGTTACGGTTTTATAATTCGTTATCCTAAAGGGAAAGAGAATATTACAGGTTATATCTACGAACCGTGGCACATACGTTACGTAGGTAAGGATTATGCCAAAAAAATTAAAGAAAGCGGACTGTGCCTTGAAGAATATCTGGGTATTGACAGTAAATATGCATATTAAAAGCGAAGTGAATTGATTTTCACTTCGCTTTTTTATTATTCGTAAATTCTTACTTCGGTAATATGGGCGGAATTGTCTGCAATGGATTTATTAACAGTTATTTTAACTTCTTGCGCTAAAATGGGGTCAAAGGTTGCAACCATTTGTTTTTTTACGTTGTCTTTTATATGGGCAACTTCCGTCCAATTTTCGCCCGTTCTAACCGAAACGGTAACGTCATTTGCCGTACCGATGGATATGGTGTCTCCGGTAAAACAGTACTGAGGATATGTAAGTTCAACTCGGGTAGTAATACGAACTTCGCTGATTTTTTTGGCTTCTTTAAGGGTAAGCGTTAATGAAGCAGGAAGACCTTTTTTGGATACCCAACCGTTTAACTCGTCGTCTAAAGGACGATTGATACCGTTAATAACGTTTTCCGGAGAAGTATCAGCCAAAAGACTTAACTCGCTGTTAAAGTGAAGTTCCATACCCTGACGGGGATGTTGTACGATTTTGCCGTTTTCGAGGTAATATACTACCGCAGAACCGCCGGTAACGTAAATGCGTTTTCTCCAAGCAACATTGGGATTTACTTCAAAGGAAACTGCAAAACACTCCATTTTTGATTTTTCTCTAAAGGGTAAATCGAAAATTTCTTCACAGTTGGGTTTTAAAATTATTTCACATTCATCAATCTTTTCGATGGTTTCGTTTATGTCCTCTTTTTGATTATACTGCAAAAGATATGCTTTTAAAGTAATTTCTTCGTCACTTAAATTTTTAAGTTCCGCTTTGTAAAACTCGGCAGGATATGTGGCGGCGTGGCAGTAAGGACCTGAATAAATTTTGGTGGTAAGGGGAACCCAAACATCCCTTACACCGCTGGTTTTAAGAATATATACGTCGTCTGCGCAACTTGATGCAGAAACTTTAGCGGTTCTTGCCAAATCTTTTTCGTCCTCGTTAACAATACCTGGTATAGTAAGGTCGTGACGAAGAAGTAACTGCTGAAGTTCTTTAATGTGATTTTCGTAAATTCCGCGTGGATTGGTGCCGTATTTTTTGCAAAGATAAGCGGCAGCGCCTGTTGCTTGACCGAGGGTAGCAAGGGTTGATTCTACACGAACCGTACCAAGACCAATAGTGCCTTCGTTACTTGCGTTACCGCCGATAGCAGGTCTGCCCGAAATAAGAGCAACCTTAAGACCATTTCTTGCTGCTTCAATAGCGGCGGGAGTACCTGCAGGGCCTGCGCCTACTACTACGTAATCGAAATGTAATTCTTCGGGTTTGGTGCTTATCCCCTTAATATCTGCTCTCTGCTTTAAGAAACGCTCAATTTCGGGAGAGGGAGTAAAATCCATATCGTTAGTAATAACAACACTTGCAAAACGGGCAAGCCAACCTGTTTTATCAATAGCCGAAAGGGTGTGTTCGCCCTTTTTAAGATAAGCGTCGCCTGCAATTTCCCAGTACCATTTATGAGTAGGCATTTTGCCTAAAATATTAGGGAGTTCTTGACCGTCAGCACTTAAAGTAAACTGTCCCGGTGCTTCGGGGAATTTCCAGTTTTTAGTACGAACAAAGAAACGGTAATATCCGTCTTCATTTACCTTAAAGGACGTGGTTGCGTTTTCAACAGGTGTTCCGGGTTTTCCTACGCCTAAAAGATATGCGCTTCCTACACTTCTTACAAACTGAGTTTCAGTTTTCCACCCACCCTTATTTTCAAATTCGGCGGCGTCAATCCAAATGGTTTGCATAATTTTCCCCCAACGTTTTCGTAGATATTTTGGTTTATGTGTTGTTTTTGTGCTTTGAAATTTTGATTTTGTACGCAGGTTTTTGGAAAAATATGGGAATAAGCGGGAAAATCAAATCGTATTTGACATTATAAAAAAATATAGTATAATAAGTTTCAAATGATTTACGGAGGAAAACTAATGACGGTTAATTTGATTTTTAACATTTTAGAGGCTATAGCAGCAATTATTATTCCCGTTGCGGCAATATATTATATTAAAAATAAATTGGGCGGAAAATTAAGAAACGCCTTTGACGGCGCGGCAGTGTTTTTTATATTTTATTGCCTTATTTTTGCAGTGGCTTCCACCTGTATCGAGTTTTTGACGCCTCTTTACGAAAAAGCGAAAAGCGATTTATTGCTTGTTATTTTAAACGTATTTATCGAAACTGTTTGCGTAGCAATAGGTTATCATATATGGTTTAAAGGTGCAATAAAAATAAAAGACGATAACAGCGTGGGACTTATGACGGGCGCAGGTTTTGCCTTTGCGCGTACGATTTTTGCCCACGGCATTACCGCCGTTTTAAGCGTTATAACGGGATGTCTTTATCTTTCGGGAAAACTTACCGAAGTTCCCGAAATTTTACAAAGCAATTTTGATGCGTTTTTAAATACAACCGCCTTTAACAGTTTTTTACTTCTTATTCAACTTATAGCCCTGTTTGTGTTTGAAACTGCCTTTGCGTTTATATTATATAGAACTAAATGTTGCGAAGATGCGAAATATTGGTCATTTGTTGCGTTTTTATTGCGTATGGGCGCAATAGTAACTATAAAAAGCGGATTATATTTACAGCGAAGCGTAATAGTATTTATAGTGGTGGCACTTACTCTTATAATTTCGGGAATAGGATATTCCTTTATTAAACCCTTTGTAAGAAAAACGGGCGAGGATTAATTTAAAAGATATATCGCCAGATTAAGATATCCTGCAAAGGTTACCCATAAAATATAGGGAATTAAAAGATAACCGGCTTTTTTATTTATTCTGTAGAATAAAACGGTGTTTATAATAATAAGAATGAGAAGTATTATAAGCCAAATGAATGCGAAAAGATAAGCCTTAACCGAAAAGAAAATAATGGACCACAAAAAGTTAAAGGCTAACTGTATTCCGTAAACGGTAAGTGCGGTTTTGCTTCTTGCGGGTTTGCCCGAAGTGCTGACAAGATATGAGGAAATTCCCATAAGCAGATAAAGAATTGTCCATACAACCGGAAAAAGCCAACCCGGCGGAGAAAGAGGGGGCTTGTTAAGCGTTTTAAAATCCTCCATACTTTTCATTGTAAAAAGCGCCGAAAGTCCGCCGACAACAAGAGGTATGGCGATATTCAGTATTAATTTTTTATAATTTATTTTCAAAAAAATCATCCCCTTATCTTTACGATATGCAGGGGATGATTGTTTTATTCAACGCCTTTAAAAAACATTCCTCGTGTAAAGGATGTGTCGGCTTCTTTATTTTTTTTATACATATCAATTACCTTTTCGGTGCGTTCTTTGGTTTCGTCGGTAAAGTATAAAAGCGGTGACGAATTAACGGAATTTAATTTATCGGCAAGCCATACGGGACGATCCCCATAAATTTCGGTATAAGAAAATCTGCAACGCACGGGGAAAGAAATTCCTTTTCTGTCGGTGATTTTTCGGTCTTTATTGCAGTTTTTGCAACCGGAAAAGGAAACGGGACAGTTTTTAGTTACCATAAGAGGCAGTCTGCCGTATGCAAAAAATACCGTAGGCAAAGGACTGTTTATGGAATTAATCATTTGATTTGTTAATTCAACTGAAAGAATAACGGAACTAAATCCCATATCTTTGGCTGTTAAACAGGAGTAGGAAGAATAAATATTAAGACCAAAACCTGCTACGGCGGTAAGTTTTAATTCTTTGACTATATCAAGTTGCGCCGTGTTTTGCACCAAAACGGCGGTAAAATCTGTTTCGGTTGCTTTTAAAAGCATTTTTTTAAGCGATTGTCCCACAAGTCCCGCTTTTGGAAGTTCGGCAATTTTTAAAATATCCATTGGCAAATCAACTTTGCTAATATTTTCAATAGGCAATATGATAGCGCCTATATCGGTAAGGTTTTGGGGTAAAAGTTCTGCCTTTTCAACCCTTATCCACAATTTTTTGGGGTTTTCAAGTTGTTCTGACTGTAATGCTTTTGGAAAAACTTTTGCAGTGCGATTTAAAAAAGTTCTTTTTTGGTCTAAAAGCGTTACGGCATCGCGCCTTAAAGCGTTAAGAGAAGAAATTTTTATGGTAAGGCCGTCGTCTAATGCAATGTCGATTTCTTTGGCAAAATAGGGTGTAGAACCTAATTTGCTCAGTTGTTCGGCTAAAATTTCTTTGGTTAAAGGTTTGTTTATGGCGGTTTCGGGCACGTCTCCCATAAGGGTTACCGTATTTTCACCGTCGCTAAATGTTACGCAAAGGGGTTCGTTTTTTAAAAGAGAGGCAGTTATTTTCAGTGGAACACTCTGCCTTTCGTGGCGCACCAATGAATGAAGCAGAGGATAAACTTCCTTTGATAAAACTGTGTCGTCCTTTGTGCGAACACCAAACATATTTTGACCTAAATTTTCGCTGTAATACCCGTCGGTAAAGCCCGAACGGCTAAAAACGCTTTCAAGGCATTTTTTAATTTCTGCCGGTGTTTCGCCGTAGTCAACAGCCGTTCTAAAGGCGTTGGTAGCGGCGGCAACGTATTCGCTTCGCTTCATTCTGCCTTCGATTTTCAGCGAGGAAACGCCCATTTCTTTGAGTTCATCCACGTAATCAAGCAAGGATAAATCCTTTAAGCTTAATACGTTTTGAAAGCCGAAGTCGTCGTTAAAGGGAAGACGGCAAGGACCGGCGCAAAGACCGCGGTTTCCGCTTCTGCCACCTAAAACGGCGGACATAAGACATTGTCCCGAAAGGCACATACAAAGGGCTCCGTGAACGAAAACTTCAATTTCGATACCTAATTTTTTGCCCTCTTCGCAAAGTTCTTTAAGTTCGTTTTTGCTCATTTCTCTTGCTGCAACTACCCTTTTAATGCCGAGTTCTTTAAGAGGTTTAAGACTGTCTTTATTATAAACGGTCATTTGGGTTGAAGCGTGAAGGGTTAATTCGGGAATGTTTTTGTGAAGCAGTTTTATAAGTCCTAAGTCTGCAATTATAACGCCGTCAATACCAAGCAAATAGGCTTCTTTGGCTAAATTATATGCTTCTTTGATTTCGTCGTCGCTTATAAGAATATTAAGGGTGAGATAAACTTTGACAGAGCGGATATGACAATAATCTATAGCATTTTTAAGGGCGTTTAAATCAAAATTATCCGCGTTTCTTCTGGCGTTAAAATCTTTTGCGCCAAGATAAACTGCATCGGCGCCTGCGCGTACTGCAGATATAAGCATTTCCTGGTTGCCTACGGGGCTTAACACCTCGGGCAAACATGGGTTTTTGTCCATTATCTCACTTCCTTTGCATCTTTCTTAGGCTATTTTAACATAAAAATAAAATTTTGTAAAACAATAAATACAATTATTGCAAAAATAAATACATAGTGATATAATATATTAAATATAAAATTAATAAAAAGAGAGGTGAACTGCGTGGACGCGGTCGCGAATCCCCGAAGTAGAAAATTAAAAATATGCGGTGCGCAGTTTACGTTTACTTGCCACCGTAAATAAACGGAGGCATTTATGGAAGAAAAGAACGAAGTAATTTTACCAAAAGAAGAAGCGGTTTTTGAAAACCGTGACTATACTGAAGATATACTTGGCATAATCAGAAGCGGTCTGGATGCCAAAACCATAAGCGAAAGTCTTGAAGATTATCACGATAACGACATTGCTCAGGCTTTTGAATTTTTAACTAAAGAAGAACGTGACAAACTTTACGATATACTCGGTACCGAAGCAGTATCGGATATTTTCCCTTATCTTGACGACGTAGATACTTACATTGACGAACTTGAAAACCATGAGGCGGCCGATATTATCGAAAGTATGGATGCCGACGAAGCGGTTGAAATTCTTGATGAACTTGAAGAAGAAAAACGTCAGGAGATTATTGAACTTCTTGACCCCGAAATAAAAGAAGAAATTGAACTTATTGATTCTTATGAAGAGGATGAGTTCGGTAGCATAATGTCTACTAATTTTATAGTTATTTCTGCAGATATAACCATAAAACAGGCTATGCGACAACTTATAACTCAGGCGGCAGATAACGATAATATCAGCACTATTTATACCGTTGATAAAGAAAACCGTTTTTATGGCGCTATTGACTTAAAGGATCTTATTATAGCTCGTCAGAATGCTCAACTTGAAGATTTAATAGTTACGTCGTACCCTTACGTTTACGCAAACGAAAACATCAGTCAAACCATTGAACAGTTAAAGGAATATTCTGAAGATTCTATTCCCGTACTTTCCCCGAAAGATAAAAGCCTTATAGGCGTTATTACCTCGCAAGATATAGTTGACATAGTTGAAAGCGAAAGCGGAGAAGACTATGCAAAACTTGCAGGTCTTAGCGGAGAAGAAGACGAAAAAGAACCTCTTTTAAAAAGTATTAAAAAACGTATTCCTTGGCTTATAATACTTCTTGTTTTAGGTATGGCTGTTTCTGCGGTTGCTTCGCTTTTCGAGGGCGTTGTAAAGGAACTTGCCTTAATAGTCGCTTTTCAGTCTCTTATACTCGGTATGGCAGGTAACGTTGGCACACAGTCGTTGGCTGTTACCATAAGCACCATAACCGGTGAAACAAATTCATTTAAGGATAGCATTAAAAAGGTTATGAGGGAACTGAGAATAGGATTTTTAAACGGCGTTATAGTAGGTATGTTATCAACGGTTTTCATCGGATTTTATATATACTTCTTTAAGGACTGTTCTATAAATCAGGCTTTTATGACCAGCGGTTGTGTAGGTCTTGCTATGTGTATCGCTATGACCGTTTCGGGCTTTATGGGAACCTTTATACCCCTTGCGTTTAAGAGAATAGGTGTTGACCCTGCAGTTGCATCAGGTCCTCTTATTACAACGGTAAACGACCTTGTGGCAGTGGTTATATACTACGGTCTTGCTTGGGCGTTGCTTTTGGGCGTAGTATAAAATACGGGCGGTTCATCCGCCCGATTTGTTTGGAGAGTATATGAATAAAAACGGCTTAGAAATCGAACGCAAATTTTTAATAGAGTATCCGCCTTTAAATACTGTTTTGAAAAATCCGTTGTGCCGAGAACTTAAAATGGAACAAACCTATCTTAGTGGCGGCGGAAGGATTAGAAAAATAGAAGAAAACGGAAAGGTTACCTTTATAAAAACCGTAAAAAAGCATATTAACCATATTAAAAGGGAAGAAAAAGAATGGGAAATAAGCGAGGAAGAATACTTAAGGGAACTTGAATGCAAGGCAGAGGGTACTAACACTATTTTTAAAACACGTTACGTTTATCCCGTTGAAAAATTAAATTTTGAAATTGACCTTTTCCCCTTTTGGAAAGACAGAGCGTTTTTGGAAATAGAACTTTTAAACGAGGAACAAGAATTTATAATTCCTGACTTTTTAAGGGTTATAAAGGAAGTAACCTTTGATAAACGCTATAATAATTCTTCACTTGCTAAAAAAATAGTAAATGAAGATATAAACCGGCAAAAACTATAATATAAAACTTTTAAGGAACGTGCTATGGAAATTATTATTGATGGACTTAACATAAATTACGTAGAAAAGGGAGAGGGAGACCCTGTTTTAATGCTTCACGGTTGGGGAAGTTCTAACGTTCCCTTTAACAATATAATAAATTTGCTTAGCGCCAAATATCGCGTGGTTGCCGTTGATTTCCCCGGTTGCGGAAAAAGCCAGACTATGAAAAATCCGTGGACGGTTGATGACTACTGCGATTTCGTTATGAAATTTTGCGAAAAACTGGGACTTAATAATCCTGTACTTATGGGACATTCGCACGGCGGCAGAGTTATAATGAAACTTGTGGGCGAAAAAATGATAAATCCGCCAAAGGTTGTATTTTTTGACTGCGCAGGACTTATTCCTAAAAAAAGTTTTAAAAAGAAAATGAAGATTGCCACCTTTAAATTTATTAAAAGGGTGCTTACACTTCCTGTTATTAAAAAGTTTTCGGCTAAGGCTTTAGAAAAGGCAAGAAATCATTTTGGAAGCAGTGATTATAAATCTGCTCCGGAAGTGCTAAGAAAAACTATGGTAAACGTCGTTAATACTGATTTAAGACATCTTTTGCCTAATTTTAATTGTCCCACTTTGCTTATTTGGGGTGAAAACGATATGGACACTCCTTTAAGGGATGCTAAAATTATAGAAAGCCTTATTAAAGATGCGGGACTTTGCGTAATCAAGGGCGCGGGACATTTTTCATTCCTTGATAATGCGGTGCAGACCAATGCAATTCTAAAAAGCTTTATGAAAATCGGGTGATTTAAATGGAAAAAATAATCGAATTTATATTTAACGTAAGATTTTTTTATGCTTTTTCATCATTGTTGGCGGTTCTTTCTGCGTCTTTTAACATAACCAAACAAATGCAGATGTTTCAGCAAAATTCATATTTCCCGTCACGTTATATTCCGTGGCTTAAAGAAAACGAAAAAGGCAAATTTGTTTTACGCGCAATTTTTTATATTATTTATGCCGTTATAATAGGCTTGGGCGGAGTTTGGATTGCCGCAGCATTGCTTTTTATATTTGCGGTAATATCTATTATTAAAAGCGTGTCCTGTCAAAAAAAATCGGTTATTCCTCTAAAATTTACAATGAGGGTAAAAAGAATGTACGCCACCATTATTGTTATTGGCGTTTTAATAACCGCTTTGCAGTATTTTATTCTTAAAGAAAACGCTTACTGGTTTTTAAGCCTTAACGTGTTGTTGGCGGTTTTCCCTTATATAAGCGTTTTGCTTACCTGGGCTCTTATGTACCCTGTTGAAAAAATGATTACAAATCATTATATAAACGACGCTAAAAAAATCCTTGCTTCCTTTAACGGAAAATTAAAGGTTATAGGTATTACGGGTTCTTTTGGTAAAACCAGCAGTAAAAATATTTTAACTGCAATGCTTAAAGAAAAATACGAGGTTTTCACCACCCCGAAAAACTTTAATACCACCCTTGGCGTTGTAAGAAGTATACGAGAATTTTTAAAACCGCAGACCGAAATTTTCGTTTGCGAAATGGGCGCCAAAAAAAATGGGGATATAAAAGAACTTTGCGACCTTGTAAATCCCGATTGCGGTCTTATAACTACGGTAGGTCCGCAACATCTTGATACGTTTTTAAACGTTGATAACGTATTTAAAACCAAATTTGAACTTTATGACAGCGTAAAACTAAAAAACGGTAGTGTGTTTACCTGTGGCGACGCCCAAGAAATTATGTCAAGAATAACCGATAAAGAAGTTGTTCTTTACGGCGCAAACGAGTCTTTTGATTATTACGCCGACAACGTTGAATATACCGCTCAGGGCGAAACCTTTGATTTACATCTTCGCGGTGAAAGGGTTAAAATTACCACTAAACTTTTAGGCAGTCATAACGTTATGAATATTGTCGGAGCGGCGGCTGTTGCGCATAGTTTCGGTGTTAGCGCCGAACAAATAAGATTTGCGGTATCAAGACTTACCGCCCCTGAACACCGACTTGAAATCAAACGTTACGCAAAAGGTTCAACCCTTATTGATGATGCCTATAACTCTAATCCCGTGGGCTGTCTTGAGGCTTGTAGGGTTCTTTCACGTTTTGCGCCAATGAAAAGGGTGCTTATTACTCCCGGACTTGTGGAACTGGGCGCGGAAGAATATAAGCATAATTTCCGCCTTGGCGAAGTTGCCGGAGAATGTGCCGATTATATTATTTTGGTTGGCGAAGAAAGAAGTAAGCCTATAAAAGAGGGCATTTTAAAAAGCGGTTTTAATGAAGAAAACCTTTTTGTTGCAGAAAACTTCAATGCGGCATATAATATATATTTGGAACTTGCCGACAGTAATACGGCGGTTTTAATTGAAAACGATTTACCTGATAACTATCTTAAATAGGGGGCAGTTTTATGAAAATAAACGTTGCAGTATTTTTTGGCTGTCAAAGTGTTGAACACGAGGTGTCTATTATATCTGCGGTTCAGGCTATGGCAAGTATGGATAGAGAAAAATACGATATTTATCCCGTTTACGTAACCAAGGACGGCGAAATGGTGACGGGTGACGTGCTTTTTGATATTGAAAACTTTAAGGATATTCCGAAACTTCTTTTAAAAACCGTAAGCGTTACCTTTAAAAGAAAGAACGGCAAGGTGGTTATGACCGCTGCTAAAAACTCAGCGTTCAGCAAACCTAATCAAACCGTTATAGACGTAGCATTCCCCATTGTTCACGGCACAAACTGTGAAGACGGAACCATGCAAGGCTACTTTGAATTTTTGGGAATTCCTTACGTTGGCTGTGATATAGTATCAAGCGCCGTTGGTATGGATAAGGCAGTATTTAAAGACGTGCTTAAACGTTTTAATCTGCCCGTTTTGGATTGCATTACCTTTTACGCCAGAGAGTATGCAGCCGATAAAGACAAAATGGCTGATGAGATTATTGAGAAAATAGGGCTTCCCGCTATTGTAAAACCTGTTAATTTGGGTTCAAGCGTAGGCATTAAAAAGGCAAACGACAAAAATGCCCTTATTGACGCTATTGATTTGGCGGTTTCCTTTGCCGATAAGGTGCTTGTTGAAAGGGCTGTAGTTGGTCTTAGAGAAATAAACTGTTCGGTACTCGGCGACAGCGACGAATGTATTGCCTCTGTTTGTGAAGAACCCTTTATGACCGACGAAATTCTTTCTTATGAAGATAAGTATACTTCGGGCGGTAAAAAAGCAGGTGGTAGTAAAGGTATGGCGTCCCTTTCCCGTAAAGTTCCTGCCGACCTTGACGAAAATCGCACCAACGAAATAAAAGACCTTGCCTGTAAAATTTTTAAAGCCCTCGGTTGTTGCGGTGTTGTAAGAATTGACTTTATGATTGATACTGCTACCGATACCGTTTATGCAAACGAAATAAATACAATACCCGGTTCTCTTTCCTTTTATTTGTGGGAACCTGCAGGGGTTCCATATAAAGAACTTCTTGACCGTATGATTTCACTTGCTTTCAGAAGACAACGCAAAAAGGACGATTTAACCTTTACCATTGATACCAATATACTCGCAGGGGTAAAACTCGGCGGTACAAAGGGAAGTAAGGGAAGCAAAATATGACAAAACTTCTTGTTAAACTTTTTGTAAAAAACAATGATAACGTAAATGACGTAAAGGTCAGAAGTGCTTACGGCACCCTTTCGGGCGTTGTGGGAATTATTTGTAATTTTATTTTAAGCCTTTCGAAAATAGCCGTAGGCGTGATTATCGGCAGTATTTCGGTAATGGCAGACGGTCTTAACAACCTTTCGGATATGGGTTCGGGTTTAATTACTATGGTTGGCTTTAAAATGGCTGCCAAACCTGCAGATAAAGACCATCCTTTTGGCCACGGCAGAATGGAATATCTTTCGGCTTTTGTTGTGGCAATGCTTATTTTACTGGTTGGTTTTGAACTTATAAAAAGTTCGGTAGAAGCGTTGATTGCAGGGGAACCTGCGCCAAAATATCCTATAATTGTTTACATAGTTTTGGGTATTTCGGTTGTCGTTAAGTTTTGGCTTTTTGTATTTAATAAAAAACTTGGCAAAAAACTTTCCTCGGATGCGCTTTTCGCTACTTCGCAGGATAGCCGAAACGACGCTATCGCCACCGTAGTGATTATTTTGTCGGCGGTATGTTCGCGTTTTGTACCTGCATATATAAATCTTGACGCAATAATGGGTCTTTTGGTGGGACTCTTTATAATTTATTCGGGTATAGGCGCGGCAAAAGAGACGGTAGATAAACTTTTGGGTCAGCCACCTGAAGAAGAACTTATAGCGGAACTTGAAAAAATTATACTTTCTTTTTCGGATTTTTCGGCTATTCACGACCTTATAGTTCATAACTACGGACCGGGTAGATGTCTTGCTTCGGTACACGTAGAGGTATCGCAAAATATTGATATTGTTCATTGTCACGAACAGGTTGATTTGTGTGAAAAACTTATTGGCGAAAAACTCGGAATTTTGCTTACTATACACAGTGACCCTATAGATGTTGACAATGAAGCGGTAAACGCAGTAAGAATGGCTTTAAGTGAAAAGGTGAAAAATATTCATCAAGACGTAACCATTCACGATTTTCGTATGACGCCCTTGGCAAACGAAAGAACAAACCTTATTTTTGATGCCGTGCTTCCCAGCGAAGCCAATATTGATGAAAAGTCCTTTAAAGAAAGAATAAATTCTTTGGCGAGGGAAATAAACCCAACCTTTGTATGTGTGATTACCGTGGACAAAGATTATATAGGCAAATAAAAAAATGGGATGATTCGGAGCGCTCACTTAGGGATGAATTGGTTTTGGAACTAAAATTTGCCCCGTCGCTTTGTCTCAAACTTAGAAATACACAAAGTATTACTGCAGTTTGTCGACTTTACGACGTAACAAATTTTAAGGTTACAAAACTGTATACACCTAAAAAAGATGAATTTTTAGTGGGATAACAGACGAAAATACACGGTAATGCTGACGCATACCGTGTATTTTTAACACATTAGACCGCAAAAATTCACTTTTTTAGGCATTTCATCCCTAAGTGAACGCTCCGTTGCTCATCCCATTTTTTATTTTTATTTAATAAGTGCTATACCTGCCAAATGTAATTTTAAAGTTGCAAGGTCGGAAGTGTTAACAATTCCGTCGGCGTTATAGTCGGCAATCGGTATAGTTTCATCGCTAATTGCTGCATTTCCCGATAATAAAAGTTTGAAAGCGGCAAGAGTGGTTGTGTTAATCGAGTCTTTGCTGAAAAAGCTTCCGCTCATAACGTTTTGTTCCCATACTGCATAGAGGGTGGTTGCATCGTTATAATAATAAGACGCGCCCGGAAGATATGTAGGAACCGAAGCGGTAGGCGTGTCCGCCCAACCTAAAAAGGTATATCCTGCGCGGGCAGGTGATTTTTCACTTAAAATTAAATCGTTTCCGTGTATTTTGATTTGAGCGTCAGGGGCGTTAAGACCGCCGTTGGCATCAAAACTTATGGTGTATTTGTTTGGTATCCAAACTGCGTAAAGTGTAAAAAGAGTATCACAGTTATAGGAAGAAGTCCAATCTTCGCCAAAGGTAAGTTTGGTGCCGTTTATATAAGCGCTTTTGCTTGAAGCGTTTTTATAAATTTCTTCTTCGGTAAACCAGCCTTCCTCGGTAAGCCATCGGTTATCTCTGCCACGGTGAATATTCCAACCTGCGAGTTCATAACCCTCTTTAGTGGCGGTATAATCAATAGTAAATTCTTTGCCGAACTCTGCAACGAAATTACCGGCGGCATCTGTACTGTTTAAAGAATTATAAGTAAAGGAATAGGTGTATGTTTCGGGTCCTTCGTACCTTAATATATAAGTGTATTGTTCCTTGCGGCACCAAGAACACTTGCTTAAAGGTCTGATGTCTATTTCGTCGCCCTTAGAGTCACCGCTTTTGCCGTCGGTGTTTTCGTGGGCGCCTGCGCAGTAGCCGTCGCCAAGATAAAGTTCTACGTGGCTGCCGGGTTGAACGTAAATGTCACCGCGGCGGGGGGTAACGGTGCCTTTTTTATATGATTTAAAACCGATTTTGCTAAAGGTAGAAATCATAGAACTGGAATTAGGAACACCTTTAACTGCAAAACCTGCGTTTTTAAAGGCATAACTAACGAAAGAAGAACAGTCATAGTTAGGGCCGTTACGGCTTGACATGCTGTAACCGTGTGTATTGTCGTTTGCTGTAGCAATAGCCCATTCAATGGCTTTTTCTATTTTGTAGTCAGCAGCGTGGACTCTAAAAGAAGAAATCGGAATAATCGCAATTGCAATTATTAGGGCCAAGACCACGGACATAAGTTTTTTCATAATAACCTCCGAATATATAAGTGCCAATAGGCACAAAAGAAAGCAAATTTTAAAGGCGTATAAAGCCGTACACAAATTATAACATAACACGTGCAAAAAGTCAAGTTACGATTTTGTGTTATTTAGTTACAATTTAAAAACGAAAAATTACAAGTTTGTATATAATAAAAAAACACCGCAGAAATTTTAGTTTCTGCGGTGTGATATTTTTTTATTGAAGACCGGCTAATTGAAGTTTTATAATAGCAAGGTCAACTGCGTTAACCTGACCGTCTGCATTTAAGTCACCGGTAATAAAAGCCTTATATAAATTTGAATTTTGCGACGAAAGAATTATTTTAAGCAGGGCTAGGTCAACCGAAGTGATTTCTGTGTCTAAATTAATATCACCGTATTTAAGTGCAAAACTTGTACCGCAAGAATAGGTGACGGTTGGTGTTTCGCTTTCAGATACGTTATATTCCCAGTCAATATAAAATCCGCCGTCGGTAAGAAGTTGTCCCTTTACTAAATCGTCTTCGCTTATTACTGTGAACTTTAATGCCTTTACGGTTTCACTTTGCAATGAACTGTAGTTAAGAGTGATTTGCGCATTTTCACCCCAAATTGCCGAGGGTTGCCCCGATAGGCCGGTAGAAACAATTTCTTCTCCGCCCGTTACTTTAGTAAGTTCGCCTTCAAAATCATTTAATCGTACAGTGCACAGGTTTTCGCCCTGTTTTTCAACAAAACTGTCAATATAAAAACTGTAATTATTTTTATTAAAACGGAAGGTTTGACTTGAACTGCTATTACAGGTACTATTTACCGTTACCTGAGTTTTTTTCCCTGATTCAAAGGTGAATTCAATTACACTGTTTGCAAATGAAACGGTACTGTTTAAGGGGTAACTTTCGCGGGTGTTGGCGGTGCTTATAAGTTCAGCCGAAACGCACTTTTCATAAGGAACCTCTTTCCATACGGCATAGGCGGTATATGAAACGTCACTTAAGTTTTCCGGTAAAAAACTTTCGTCCAGTTTTAAGTTTTCGCCACTCTTTACAATTCGGCGAGGATTGCTTAAAGTTATTTGACTGTCTTCATACCAACCGTCTTCACAAAGCCATTTGCCGTCGGTGTTACGCAAAATATTAAAACCGTTAAAATCGTAACTATAGTGGTCAAAAGCATCGGCAAATAGTGAAAATTCACCGTTATAGGGAACTGTAATATTTTCTTGTTCGCCCGTTCCGCCGTTTGCATCATAAGAAAATGTGTAGTTATAACATTCAGGTCCATTCGGATAAAGGGTGTTGAACCATTCTTCTTTAGGCTGAACTATATGGGTTATTTTTCTGCCTCTGCCTGTAAGTTGCGCAGAGTTGAATTCAGCATAGGTACGTTTTGTAATTCTTACTAAGCCCTTTCCGTCACCGTTACCCTCAAGATATGTAATGTGAGTTTTATCGTAGGCTAAAATAATCATTGAATGTCCGTCTTCGCCGTAATAGGAACCGTCTGACTTAGGAGAAGTACGTATATAAGCACCTGCTATAATGTTGGCGTTTTTGAGCAGGTCGTAGGTCATTTTAGATGCGCCTTTGCCTACTGCTATGTAGCAGTTTTTAAGGGCATCGCCTCTATGTACGTATTCGCCGAAAAGTTTATTAAAGGCGCCGTTAGAGTAAATAAAACAGGTCCAACCGTATGTTTGGGTTTTTCGGGAAGTGCTGTACATATAATATTGTTTGCTCATTGAAAGTCTAAAGCCCAGTGGCATCGAAACTTCATTTTTACGACTTTTATCGGTATAAAGGTCAATATCGCCTGCAAATAAATTGTCAAGCGCTCTTGCAAAAGCGGGATTATCGGTATAATCGCTTCCGCTTACTTGGCTTGGTTTTGTATATTGCACCCAAGCGTTAGCAGGTACTGAAAAAACGGTTATTAAAAGTGCAAACGAAATAATTAACGATAAAAATTTCTTTTTCAACATAAAAACTCCTTGAATTTTGTTAACACAAGAGATATGGTAACATAAATTAAGGAGTTTTTCAATGGAAATATTGCACAAAAATTAAAAATTGTAACTCTTTTATTACAGTTTGTAACTGAAAAATGTTGAAAAACAGAAAAATTTGCTTAAGTTTTTATGTGGCCGAAAAACTATTTTATGTAAGCGGTGGGGGAAACGCCCGTAATTTTTTTAAAGTACCGCGCAAAATAATTTGCGTCTTTAAAACCTACGCTTTCACTGATTTGTCCTATACTTTTTCTGCCCGTTTCCAAAAAAGAAACGGCTTTTATAATTCGCATTTCTAAAATGTACTGGTGTATAGGCTTTCCGTAACAACGGGCAAACTGACTGCTTAAATAGTTTTTATGAAAATGAAAATGCTCTGCAAGGGTGTTGTTGTTAATATCTTCGGTTAAATGTTCGCGTATATACCCTGCGATTTCCTCGGCGTTAAAGGTGGCTTCATTTTTTTGCGAAAACGCATCCTTTTTATAAATTTCTATAAGTATTTGGATTAACTGGGCGCTGTTTTTTTGAGTATAAAAGGGAGGCTTTTCGGTAAATTCTTTTTCTAAATCATAAAGAAACTCCGAAAAACTAAACGCATTTTTAATAAAACAGTATTCGTTAAAACAGGGTGCAGAGGTAAGAGTAATCTTTTCAATGGGTTTAATTACATTCTTTTTATTAATAGGTATGGGTGGAACGGGAGTTTTTAAGGAAGCATTGTTAAATGAAAAATCAAAGTTAACCGCAAGATATTCGACGTTTAAGTTTTTAATGGTGTAAGGCTGGTATGCGTTTATAAAAAGCAAACTGCCCGTAGTCAGCATCAATTCGTTTTCACCTACCGTTATTGCGCCAACGCCTTTTTTTACGAAAAACAAACGGCAATCAAGGGGAAGTGTGGGTTGAAAACTGCTTTTTTCGGTAATTTTTAAAGTTCTTACGTATCTGCAAAAGGGTTTTATATCACAAAAATCCATAGTGTTCACCTTTATTTTGTGCTAATTTATCTTTATTTTATAAATTGATTATATATGATTTTTTTGATAAAATCAAGTCAGAAAGGACTGATTTTAATGATACAGCGCAAAAAAGCGAGAAAGGGCAGAATTGCTTTTTTCTCGGTTGTTCACGAAGTTTATTTTAAACAGTTTGAAGGACTTGAAGATTCTCTTAATAAGTTCCATCGCGATACTATTAAACTTATTGAGAAAAACGAGGGCATTACGGTAGTTGACTACGGTATTGTAGGAAGTAACTCCCGCGCTTTCGAGGTTGCAGACCTTATAGGCGGTGACAAAATCGACGTTATTTTTACAAATATGATTACATACGCAACATCCAGCGTGTTTGCGCCCGTTGTGCAAAACACCGCTGCGCCCATAGTACTTGTTGCGCTTCAGCCTCGTATGGCTATGGATTATACAAAGGCATCAACCTTTATGCAACTTGAAAATGATAATATTTGCTCCGTTCCCGAATTTACCGGTGTTGCCATAAGAATGGGCAGACCTGTAAAGGACGTAGTTATCGGTTGTCTTTATGATGATGCAGAAGCCGAGGCTCAGATTAAAGAGTGGTGCGATATTGCAAAGGTACTTAACGGTCTAAAGGGTGCAAGATTCGCTCTTATGGGACACGTGCTTGAATCTATGTACGATATGCACGCAGACCCCACCGCCATTTCGTCTGCTTTCGGTGTGCACGTTCCTTTGCTCGAAATTGAAGATATCGTACGCGAATATATTAATCTTAGCGAAGATGAAATAAATGCTAAAAAGAAAATCATTTGCGAAGAATTCGATATGCCCGACCCCAAAAGCGACCCCGTTACAATGAAACTGACCGAAAAGGACCTTATTCACGCTTCAAAGGGCGCCGCTTCGCTTGACCGATTCGTTGAAAAGTACAAACTTGACGGTCTTGCTTACTATTACGAAGGCGAAGAAGGCTCTATTCAGCGCGAAGTAGCAACTTCCTTTATAGCAGGTAACTCTATCCTTAACGCTCAGGGAACTCCCATGTGCGGCGAATTCGATATTAAAACCCTTATCGCAATGTTTATTATGGATAAACTTGGCATTGGCGGTAGTTTTGCTGAATTCCATCCCTTTGATTTTAAAGAGGACTTTATACTTGTAGGTCACGACGGCCCTCATCATATTGCGATTGCCGAGGGTAAGCCTGTACTCAGAAGTCTTATTAAATTTCACGGAAAACCCGGAAGCGGAGCAAGTGTTGAATTTAAAATTAAAGAAGGTCCCATTACAATGCTGGGTATTACCCAAACCTTTGACGGTAAGTTTAAGTTTGTAATAGGCGAAGGCATTTCAAAAAAAGGACCTATTCCGCCTACAGGTAATACTAATACCAGAGGTTTCTTTGAACCCACCACTAAAGAGTTTGTTAAAAAATGGGTAATGGAAGGCCCTACACACCACTACGCTCTCGGTGTTGGCCACCATGCCGAAACCATTAAAAAAATCGCTGACGTATTGGGAATACAAGCAGTAATTGTGAGGTAGTTTTATGTATAAACATGTAACCCTTGAAGTAAGTTTTAAACCCTTTAAAAAGACTGATGACGAGTATATCAGAAGTGTCTGCAAAAAAATTTACACCCAGTGGTATGCCCTTATAAAATCTTGCCAAACTGTTTCAATAATGCTTTGGGCTAGTGACGGTAGCGAAATTTTAGAGTACACCGGAAATTTAGACGACGAAATGGAATGGGCTAAGTACATAGGTACTGCTAATCTTTCATATAATCCAACGGGTGACGATGCAATTTGTACCCATAAGTATAAATATGATTATATGAAAAATCCGCCCGTTATAACATATAAAACTATGAAACGCATAGTTGAGATTTTAAAAGAAGAGGGCAAAAAGATTTTACCAAACGCACAAATTTTGGTGGGTGACACCTTTGATATCGGTCCCGAATTTGCAGTATCTGATTTTAAATATAAAAATCATACCGAAATTTGTACGGGACAAACTCTGGACAAATTTGGTTTTGTGGACTGTACCGCTACTCTTCACGCTGACAGCAAATCCTATGCCGCCTATAAAAACGGAATACCCGAGGGCGAACATCTTGCAACCTTTCTTGCTAAACAAAGTGAAGTTTTCCTAAAGGATATGGGAATGGATTTTATATGGCTTTCTAACGGTTTTGGTTTTTCTGCTGACCCGTGGAGCCTAAAGGGTAAAGTATACGACGGCGAAAATTTTTATCCCGAAAAGTTAAAAGAAACTCGACAAAAGGTAATGAATTTCTGGAAACTTTTTAGAGAAAATTGTTCTTACCCCGTAAGAGTAAGAGGTACAAACAATACCGTTGGCGTTGACTATGCAACCGATGCAGTGCCGATTTATGAAATATATAAAAGCGGTTTAAATATTGAACCTCCTCCGAACTCTCCTTGGGCAGCCCTTAACGATAACTACGGTCTTGAAATAATGGGTCACATGACAAGAATTTGCGAACTTCCCGGCGACGATTTTCTTTTCCGTTATTACATTCACGATCCGTGGTGGGTAAATTCTCCTTGGTATGACCGTTACGGCGGTGAACCTATTGATATTTATCTTCCTATGGCTATTACTCGCATAACAAAGGAAGGCAAGGTGCAGTCTGCCGATAACTTTAATATATTAAGTATTGATAATTCCTTTGGCGATATGCCCGACAGTTGTGTAAACGAGCCGTTGCCCCATATATTAAAGGCTAAAAAAGATGCCGGTGATAAACCCGCTCCGCTTGTGCTTTTATATCCCGTAAGAGAGTACAGCACCGCTATGGATGAAAACTCCATTAAGCAAATGTATAAGGGCGACAGATATATAGTTGACGCTATAAATAATTCACTTCCCTTAAACTGTGTAGTTTCTACTGACATATTTTTAAAAAACGATTTAGAACTTTATAAAAACAGTATAATAATTACTCCCGTTCCCGAAAGTGACGAGGTTAAGCAAAAACTTATTACCTTTATAAATGGTGGCGGACAGGTGATTATTTACGGTATAGGTGAATATCTCGAAAAGGTAACCGATATAAACGTTCCTAAAATAAACGTTGAAACCGATTCTCCGATTGCTATCAGAGAAGCACTTAAAAATTTCGGTTACTCTATTGATTTTATAAATTATAACGAGGGTAAAAAGACCACTACAATGACCATAGCAAACAGCGACAACGCCCTGTTCTTTTCGCTATATAATCAAACCACAGCGGTTGATATGTTCCTTAAATTCCCGCTTGGTATTCCCGTATTTTTGGGAAGTGACGCAATAATCGAAAAGGGTGTAGGTAAATACAGATTTACAAGATGCGAACATCTTGAATGTCGCGTTTTTGTAAAACAAGACGATGGCGTAGTAAGTGTGCGTGAAGCCCCTGCGTGTAACAAAAAATATCGCAGAAGAATTATTGTAGAGGGACTTAAAAACGCAACCGTTTATTTCTTCCCCGAAGAATACTGTAAGGAAAATGCAGTTGCTACCGTTGCAAAATATTTTTATGGTATGGCGCCTGTTATAGAGGATTGCTTCAAGGTTGAAACCGATGAAAAATACGGCACCTACTTAAAGGGCGAAAACATTACCGGTAATTATCAGTTTTATATGCCGTTCCCTGAATATCTTTAAACAAAAAGAGTTATGCTAATGGGGCGTACAATTAAGGACAGTTCTAAAATTTGTTCTTATCGCCCGACTAATTGCCCCACAGGCTGCAATTAGTTTTGAGTTAGGTTAAGGGTTTTAGGTTCTCCTAAACAGTGGAAAATGTGCCGTATATTTTCCCTGCTTGTTACGGTATAAGACAAATATAAAACGGATGTGCAGAATTTCTGCACATCCGTTTAACTATCTCAAAAAATATTTTATATAGTGATATTGTGAGACAGGTCTCACAGTGATATTTTTGATAAATCAAAAGTGATATTGAAACCTTTCGGTTTCAGTGATATTTTATTCGCCAACAAACTGCCGAAGGCAATATCACTCGGCGGTAGCCGAATATAACTGCGAAGCAATAGAACTCGCCAAAGGCGAATAAAACTGGCGTTGTACCCGTAAGGATACAACGCCTAGGCATAACTCTTTTTAATTATTTATTAATTCTATAATTTTGTTTTTATCTTTTTCTATGGCGATTTTAAGGTCATCAAGTCCCGAAAATTTTTGTTCTTCCCTAATAAAATCAAGCAGATATAAACGAAGATTTTTGCCGTACAAATCGCCTTTAAAATCAAAAATATTGGTTTCGCAAATAGGAGTGCTTGACGGAAAGGTGGGACGGCAACCTATATTTGTCATACCAAAGTATTCTTTGCCGTCAATTACCATTTTAGACATATAAACGCCGAATTTTAAAAGGGCGGTTTTTTTGTTTAATATTTGATTAATGGTTGGAAAATCAATTTTTCTCCCGCGACTGTCTCCGTGAAGCACCTTACCGCTTATTGAAAAAGGATGTCCCATAAATTTTTCGGCAGATTTAGGGTCGCCGTTTTTAAGAAAATCTCGAATAAGGGTGCTTGATACTATTTGACCAAAGGCGGAAACCTTGTCGACAATTTTTAAAGTAATACCATTTTGTTCGCAAAGGATTTTTAGCAATTGTGTATCGCCCAGTCCGTATTGTCCAAAGGTGTAATTAAAACCGCAAACTATCATTTGAGGGTTAAATTTTTCTTTTATAAACTCGAAAAAGCCGATGGGGCTTACGTCTCGTACCTTACTGAAATCAAGATATTCAATTTGCTTAATCCCCGTTTCCTTAATTAAACGGGTTTTTTCGTTTAAATCGGTAAGAACAATTTTTTCATCCTTTAAATATGCTTTTGGAGGTACCGAAAATGCTACTGCAACGGGAAAAAGACCGCTGTTTACAGCAGTCTTTAAAACTTCTTTATGACCAAGATGAACACCGTCAAAGGTGCCCAGTGCAATAGCAGTTTTTTTCATTTTAATCGTCCTTTATTGGATTTATAAGACATTTTATTCGTATTTCTTTATTTTCTTTATCAGCAAAGCCTATACCTATGAAATTATCAAGGTATTTTACTCTGTAACATATATCTTCTTTAATATCGGCGTTTAATCGGTCAAAGGATAATTTTCCGCCGTTTGAAAACCGTTTTGCTTGATTAAAACTAACCGAAAGTACGGGAAGATGCGCTACGGCAAGTTCTTCGCTTAAAAGATAAGAAGAAATATTTTCTTCGGTTAAATCGTTTAAATCGACGCAGTTTTCAAGTGAAAAACCGCCTGTTTTTGTGCGTGTCAGTTGCGTTAGTGTTGCGCCGCAACCTAAATATTCGCCTATATCACGGCAAAGGGAGCGTATATATGTACCCTTAGAACAACCCACTTCAATTTTAAAGGTGTAATCTTCTTTTGAAAATTCAAGAAGATTTATTCTATGAACGGTAATATTCCTTTTTTCAATTTCTATTTCTTGTCCTTTTCGGGCAAGTTTATAAAGGGGTACGCCGTCTTTTTTTATTGCCGAATACATAGGCGGAGTTTGCAGTTGTTCGCCTTTGAAATGCTCAAGCGCAGAAAGTAATTCCTCTTTCGTAAAATCGGGCGACTTTTGACTTAATATTTCACCCGTTATATCAAGAGTATCGGTGGAAATTCCTGCCTTAACGGCGGCAACGTAACTTTTGTCGGCGGTTAAAAGATAGTCGCAAAGACTTGTAGCCCTGCCTATTAAAACAGGCAATACACCGGTAGCCAATGGATCTAAGGTACCGGTGTGACCTACTTTTTTTGTATTTGCTTTTTTTCTAACAGTTGCTACTGCTTTAAATGAAGTAATATCTTTTGGTTTATTTATCAGAAGAAGTCCCTGCATTTAAAACCTCCAGATTTTTTTCTACTACACTTAAAATTTGCTTTTTAACTTCGTTGAGTTCACCGCTTAAACTGCAACCTGCGGCATTAATATGACCGCCGCCGCCAAGAGAACGGCAAATTTCGGAAGCATTAAGAGGGGGATAGGTGCGAAGGGAAACTTTGTAGGTGTTATCTTCCTTTTGTTTTATTGAAATTCCTGCAAGAACACCTTCAACAGAACGGGAGATTACTGCAACCCCTTCAAGGTCGTTATCACTGCAACCTGTTTTTTCTTTCATTTCGTTTGTGGCAACAAGAAGCATACACTTGCCGTCAAAATGGAACTCAGCGCTGTCTAATACCATTCTTTCAAGTTCGAGTCTTCCGCGGGATTTTGTATCAAACATAAGTCTGCCGATTTCAGCCGCATCAATATTGTAAGAATAAAGTTCAGCGGCAATTCTATGGGTTTTTGCGGTTACGTTTGAATATTTAAATGAACCCGTATCGGTAGAAAGACCGGTATAAATAGCCGAAGCCGAAATTGTATCAAGAGGCAGAGGAAAATGACGGAAAATATCGTAAATACACTGGCAGTTTGCGGCGGCATCACTGTCTAAATAAAGCCTGTCGGCATAGCGAGTGTTAGATATATGATGGTCGATACATAAATCAATTTTTCCTACAAATTCGTCTGCAAGACTGCCAAGCAGTACTAAATCGGCAACGTCAACGGCAATAACCGTTTCATAGTCGATAGGACTGTTTTTAAATGCATCGGTAAAATAACTGTACTTAGCGGGAACTTCGTCTGCGCATTTTATCATACATTTTTTGCCGATTGCGTTAAGGCCTATCGCTAAAGCGTATGCACTTCCGAGTGTGTCGCCGTCGGGGGTTGCATGACAGAGAATAAGAAAGTTATCTCTTTCTTTAAAAAAACGGCAGGTTTGCTTTATATTAAGTTCTTTGCAAATGCTGTCGGGAACTATTTTAATTGTTTTCTTCATCACTGTTACCGCCCTCCCCGAAAGAATCGATTATAGACGAAATATGAGCGCTGAATTCAATAGAATCGTCAGCAACAAAGCGTACTTCAGGTACCTTACGCATTTTTACCCTTAGCCCCAGTTCTCTGCGAAGATAACCTGCAGCGCCTTTAAGGGCTTTTACCGACGAATCGGTCATTTCTTTGCCCTCAATAGCGCTAACGTAAAAGGTTGCATAGGATAAATCGTTTGTAACCTGTACCTTTATAATGCTTAACATTTTGCTGACTCTGGGGTCTTTAACGTCGCGCAGAATATCTGCCATTGCCACGCGTACGTCCGAGGTTATACGGTCTATTTTATGACTGGCCATTAATCTCTGTACTCCTCAATAATATAGGCTTCAAATACGTCGCCAATCTTAATATCCGAGAATTTTTCAAGGCTTATACCGCATTCGTAACCCTGAGCAACCTCTTTTACGTCATCCTTGAAACGTCTGAGCGAAGCAATGGCATCTTCTGCTACAACAATACCGTCTCTTACAACACGGATAGATGCGTTTCTGGTTACTCTGCCGTTTGTTACGTAACAACCTGCAATAGTGCCTACGTTTGAAATCTTATAGGTGTCTCTAACTTCAATGTCACCAATAACAACCTCTCTTGTTTTGGGAGCAAGCATACCTTTCATAGCGGCTTCGATTTCATCAATACAGTCATAAATAACTCTGTAAAGACGAATATCAACACCGTCTCTTTCGGCAAGTTCTTTTGCAACTGCATCGGGACGAACGTTAAAGCCTACTATAATTGCATTGCCGGTACCGGCAAGTACAACGTCAGATTCGTTAATGGCGCCAACACCGCCGTGAAGAACCTTTACGCGTACTTCATCGTTAGAAAGTTTAACAAGAGAATCTTTAACAGCTTCAACCGAGCCTTGAACGTCGGCTTTAATAATAACGCCGAGTTCTTTCATATCGCCCTCGCTTAATTTGCCAAAGAGGTTATCGAGAGTAACCTTGGTAGCGGCATTGAATTCTTCTTCTTTAATTTTGTTTTTACGCTGTTCAACAAGTTCTCTGGCAAGTCTTTCATCGCTAACTGCGTCAAAAGAATCACCTGCGCTTGGTGTTTCGGTAAGACCTGTAATTTCAACAGGTACACTGGGTCCTGCTTCTTTTAAGGTCTTGCCGTTTTCGTTTGTCATAGTACGAACTCTACCAACGGTAGTACCTGCAACAAGAATGTCACCGGTACGTAAAGTACCTGCCTGAACGAGAAGGGTAGCAACAGGACCGCGACCCTTGTCAAGACGCGCTTCAATAACAATACCCTTTGCTTTTCTGTCGGGGTTGGCTTTAAGTTCGAGCATTTCGGCAACAAGAAGAATGTTCTCAAGAAGAGTATCGATTCCGTCGCCTGTTTTAGCAGATACGGGAACACAAATAACGTCACCGCCCCATTTTTCAGGAACAAGTTCGTGTTCGGTAAGTTGCTGTAAAATTCTGTCGGGATTAGCCTCGGGTTTATCCATTTTGTTAATAGCAACAATAATCTGAACGCCTGCGGCTTTTGCATGGTTAATTGCTTCTATGGTCTGAGGCATAATACCGTCGTCAGCCGCAACAACAAGTACGGCAATATCGGTAGCCATAGCGCCTCTTAAACGCATAGCGGTAAAAGCGGCGTGTCCGGGAGTATCAAGGAAGGTAATATCGTTGCCTTCGTAGTTTACTCTGTAAGCACCAATGTGCTGAGTAATACCGCCTGCTTCACCCGAAGCAACACTGGATTTTCTGATAGCGTCAAGAATAGAGGTTTTACCGTGGTCAACGTGACCCATAACAACGATAACGGGATCTCTTTTCTTTAAGGTATCTTCGGTATCTTCGGTAACGTCGATAATTCTGTCTTCAATGGTAACAACTACCTGCTTTTCAATTCTGCCACCCATTTCGGTAACAACGATTTCAGCAGTATCATAGTCAATAACCTGATTTACGGTTGCCATCATACCGAGTTTCATAAGATTTTTAATAACTTCGGCGGCAGTTTTCTTTAATTTTTCTGCAAGTTCGCCTACGGTGATTTCATCGGCAACGGTAACAAGTATAGGAGTTTTCTTGATTTTTTCAAGTTGTAAACGACGAAGTTTATCTGCTTCGGTTTCTCTTTTTGCGCTTTGAGGACGCTTATAATCCTGCGATTTCTGACGGATTTTCTGTTTTTTGGAGAAGTTATCCTTCATAGAGTTTGCAGGAGCAATATTTTCATATTTTTCGTTGTATTTTTCCATATCAATGGTATTGGTACGGGTATCAACACGACGAATTTCGGCAGGGCCTCTGTTTGGAGCCGCACCTGCATTGTCCTTCTTTTCTTTCTTTTTAAAAGGATTAGGATCAGAAGGTTTAAATTCTTTCTTTTCGGGCTCTTCTTTTACGGGCGCTGCTTTCTTTTCAGCCTTCTTAGGTTCAGCCTTTTTGGGTTCTTCTTTCTTAACTTCAGGCTTTTTAACTTCTTCCTTTTTAACCTCAGAATTTTTAATTTCGGGTTTCTTTTCTTCCTTTTTAACTGCAGGTTTTTCTTCTGCTTTGGGGGAAGATTGTGCTGCCTGAGCCGCCCTTAATTGTTCAAGAATAGCCATTTGGTCGGCAAGTTTTTTGTCCTTTACTGCCTGACGTTCTGCAGCCTTCTTTTCGCTTTGCGCTGCGCCTGTAGCAAAGTATTCATCAAAGTTCTTAACCGACTTTTTCTTGGTAAGTTTTTCTATAATAATACCAAATTCAGTTTCATCAACACTGCCTGCACTCTTTTTTTCATTGCCTAAAGCAGTTTCGATAAAAGCAACAAGTTCTTTAGAAGTCATGTTAAGGTCTTTTGCTAAATCGCTGATTTTTATTTTAGCCATTGGCATTTCCTCCTTTGATAGCATCGGCAAATCCTTTTTCGTTTACGCTTATAATTCCGCCCTTTTTACCCGTAGCGTGTGAAAGAGTTTCAATAGTATACTCTGCGTTTATAACGGGTACATTTTCTTTGTCGGAAAAAAAGTGTATTTCTTTACTTGATTTGTCCGAAATGTCACTTGCAATAATAACAAGTTTTGCTTTACTTCTTTTAAGGCTTTCTTTTACGCTGTCAGCCCCAAAAGACAGGTTGCCCGATTTACTGGCAAAACCAAGTAAAGTTAGTATTTTATCATTCACCGGAAGTTAACTCCTTTTTAAGTCTTTCAAAAAGTTCTTCGGGAATAGCTACGCCGAAGGCATTTTCAAGACGTTTCTTTTTAACTGCAAGACTAAGACATTCACTGTTTTTACAAATATATGCGCCTCGTCCGTTCATTTTGCCCGAAAAATCAAGCGCTATGTCGTTTTCAGGGGTACGAACTACGCGGATAAGCTCGTTCTTAGCCTTTCTTTCCATACATCCGGTGCACTGGCGAAGAGGTATTTTCTTAACCATATTTTATTCCTCGGATGCGCCTTCATAAAATCCGCTTTCGGGATGAATATCAATCTTCCAACCGGTAAGTCTGGCGGCAAGACGAACGTTCTGACCCTTGTTACCGATTGCAAGGGATAACTGAGAATCGGGAACGGTAACTCTGCAAGCCTTGGGATCTTCTGAAATAATTTCACAGGTGAGAACTTTGGCAGGGGAGAGGGCTTCGCTGATAAATGCAGCGGGATCGTCGCTGTATTTAACGATGTCGATTTTTTCGCCTGCTAATTCTTCAACTATTTTGTTTACACGTGAACCGTGAGGTCCGATACAAGCGCCGATAGGATCAATTTCGCTGTTAGAACTGTAAACGGCGATTTTGGTACGGCTGCCTGCCTGACGTGAAATGGATTTAACCTGAATAGTGCCGTCGAAAATTTCGGGAACTTCAGCCTCGAAAAGACGCTTAACAAGGTCGGCGTGGGTACGTGAAAGCATTACACGGGGACCTCTTTCGGTTTCTTTTACGTCAACAATATATACTTTGATGTGGTCGCCTTCCTTAATAACCTCGTCGGGTACCTGTTCGGTTTTGGGGAGGGTTGCTTCTGCGTGACCGATAAGAATGGTAGCGTTGCCGGTCTTGGGGTCGATTCTCTGAACGGAAGCGGTAACGATTTCCTTTGTTTTGCTCTGGAACTGAGCAAGGGTCTGACCGCGTTCAACGTCTCTTACGCCCTGATGGAAGTTGTTTCTGGAATTCTGGGCAACAACTCTGCCGAACTTAGCAGGGTCAAGAGGAATGTCAACAAAGCCCTGAATCTTCGCGTTGGGGTCAAGCTTTACGGCATCTGCCACTAACATCTGGGTATAGGGATTTTCTATTTCCTCTACAACTTCTTTTCTTGCAACTACGGTGAAAATCTTGTTTTCGGGGTCGATAGTGCATTTTACAACGTCGTTTCCGCCGTAATCCTTACGGGAAGCTACAACGATAGCCTCTGCGATTTTTTCAGCAATAAACTGCTGAGGAATACCTTTCTCTTCCTCCATAGCAGCAAGAGCTGCGAAAAATTCCGAATAATCGTTTTCCTTTTTCTTTACAGTTTTTCTAGCCATTTTCCATTATACCTCCGTTATATTTCTTCAAATAAATAAACCTTTGCAACGGCACTTTTTTCTATTTCTTTTTCGCCGTCTTCGGTTTTGATTACAAGATTAGCATCAAAGGAAACAAGGGTTCCTTTAATTTCTTTAGAGCCGTCCAAGGCTTTATAAAGCTTTACTTTGATTTCTCTGCCCTGCATTTTAACGAAATGCTCAGGCTTTGTGAGTTCGCGTTCAAGTCCCGGTGAGGAAACCTCCATACAGTAGGAACGGTCAATCGGGTCAGCCTCGTCAATAATAGGGTCAATTGCGTGGGATACGTTTACGCAGTCGTCGATAGATACGCCGTCTTCCTTATCGATAAAGATGCGTAAAAACCAGTCTGCGCCTTCCTTAACGAAGCGTACGTCCCATAAAGATACGCCCTGCGCTGCAACAGTATCTTTTATAAGAGCCGTTACTGTTTCTGCTATGTTAGCCAAATTTATCACTCCTTAAAATTTGCGAAAGAAAAGTGAGCGGTTTTATCCGCTCACTTAACGTTCCTTTATCCAACTATCAGTAGTATAACACCTTTTTATAAAAAAATCAAGTATTTTTTATTCTTCCATCTGCTTGCCCAAAAACTGCGCGGCAACACGTACTAAATTTTTATCGCTGTCGGTGGGTGTTTTTGAGTCGCCGTCGTTAATCAGCATAACGCATCCTGCTAAATCACCGGCTGTTATTATGGGACAGGCAAAGGCAACGGTGTAGGCTGTTCCGTCAAGAGCAGAGTCTTTTTTATCACCGCTTACCAGATACTCTCTGCGTTCTTCCATAAACTCCTCAACGGTAGGGGAAAGGGTCTTTTCGAAAACGTCCTTTTTGGGAATACCCGCCGCCGCCACGCAGGAATCTCTGTCGCAAATCAAAACGGGCAACGACGAACAACGCACAAGCGCCTGCGCGTAACTTTCGGCAAACTCCCCAAGTTCCCCAACCGGCGAATACTTCTTAAAGATAACCTCCCCACCCGCACCGGTAAATATTTCCAATGGGTCTCCTTCACGAATTCTCATCGTTCTTCTGATTTCTTTGGGGATAACTACACGACCAAGGTCGTCGATTCTTCTAACTATTCCTGTGGCTTTCATATATAAAAACTCCTTTTCACTATTTAATGGTGTGGAGTTAGTATGTGGAATATTGCCATTATTATACTCATTTGACACGATTCTCAGGATTTCTTTAAAGACTTGAGCAGTCTCTTCTTCACGTTCCATTCGGTTCAAAGTATGCATCAATTGAGTAATGCCAAAATCACCCCGTCGCTTTTCTACTTGGTATTGCGGAATATCATACATTTCAGAAATAAATGCATCTGATGCTTTTTCTGAAAGCTTCTCTAACTGACTTTTGCTCATTCTAAAAAAATCCGCCGGTAAATTAGAAATCGTTGCATGATGTAATCCAAACATCTTCAAATCCTCTTTAATTCTTTGACCCTCTCTTCCTGAAAAATCATAATATTTTGTTTTGAACATTCTATATCCCTGCCTTTATTTGTCCCTTCATAATCTAAACACGTATAAAAAATCGAAAATATGGCAAATCTCAAAAATTTTCTTTAATTATATTTTCTCACAATAACAATTATATATGATTCATATCCCAATGTCATCGGCAAAACTCTGCCAATTTTGTGCCAATTTACTGCCATTTATATGACTGAAGACACCGCTCATTGTTTCATCGTAATTTGTTCAACCCCAATGAAACAAGAAAAGTAATATGAAACAAAACAAAAATTACATATTAAATAGATTCCTCAAAAATCAAAGCGCCGCATTTCTGCGACGCTTTTTCTCTTAATTATCTATTCATGGAAATTCTATATGAGTATTCTGATTTGATTATTGAAATGTTATTATTAATTCCGTTCTGTACCAATAGATTTCTTATATCTTCTTCAGTGTAAGAACAGTTTGTTCCAATAATTATTTCTTTTAGTGCACATACATCGTTCGTCCTCAACCACGGCAATGTACAATGAGGTATCGGTTCCATTTCCAACCCTGAAAAATCTAAATCCGAAGATGGAGCATGATTTTTGCTTGGATAATAAACTATACGAACCTCTCTCTCATCTTTGAAAGTTGGATTTTTTATAAATGCCGAATAATGCTTTAACGTTGTTCGTACCGTAAGCCAACCCAAAGGTGAGTTTCTGAGAACATCAACAAAAAGCGGAACGAATTGTCTTGATAGCTCCTCACTGTCATAATACACCTGATTCCAACCAATTGAGTTGTTAAAATCCGCGCTAGGATGTGGCATATCGTGCTGTATTCCTGATAAAAGTTCTTCGGAAAAACCTATTGCTACACCACGACTCATATCACCATATTCATTCCAGTTTTGAGCTAAGTCCTTATTCACACTTAAGCATACGCCGTATGGTGTTTCATCGCCTTCTAAAGATACATACTCTTCTAATTGCATTTGCTTATCTAGCATACGCAGAGCATTTTCCGCTTTTTCGCACCCACGAATACCATTTTCAATATCCGGCCTAATTCTTTCCCATATTACTCTTAGTGTTCTATTTATTTCTTCCGTATCATTAGACCTCACTATTTGTGATAACCATAACGATTTGGAATGCACAATGGATTTGAATTTATCCCATCCACAATAATGATATAAAAGCATTTTGCACCTCATTTCTATTCAAAGTCATATTTTGTTTTCGCTCAAATCACAGACTTCTGCAGACTAATCCATTTATTAAAAATAGATCCATCTATCACCATCCCAATAAGGCTGCTCTTGATGATAAGACTCATTTAATTCATCAAAAAGGTTAAAAGCAACTGTTTTTGCTGTGTCAAAATCGGTGATTTTTCTGCCATGATATTCCCATTGCCATTCGCCCTTAAAAACAACTCCCCATCCTGGGCCATACTTACTTCTCACAATAGTAATTTGATCACCTTTGTAGCGGAGGGTGTAGTTTCCGGTATCTGGCTTGCGGTACCATTCCTGTTTCATAAAATTTCTTCTACGATTAATGCGATTCTTCAGATTCCGTTCTCTTTCTTGCGGTGTCACATAATCGCACAGCATCTTTGAAGCGCAATCACAGCCCACCCTAATTTCACCATTATAATCAGGGTGCCTTAGTAAGTGAACATATCGAATTTTTTCTTTCCCACACATTTCGCATTGTTCGTAAGGAATTGGTTCACCAGGATATACATCTTCTCCCAAATCTTCCATGCCTATATATTCCCATCCTTTATGTGGGATGTTGGCTTTATTCCATCTCAAATATTTTCACCCACTTCTAGTGTTACTTTTTCTTATCAGCAGAAAAGAGTTCTGCATGTTTTGTTAACAAATAATCCATCGCAAAATCAGGATCACTACTTAACTTATAATTTAATTTGTTGCGCAAAAACTCATATTTGAACTTATTGTCTTGAATAATAGAAGACCATTTTAATACCGATATAGCAACACTTCCATCTTCCGAATTGTAAAGGTTACCGACTCCATCAGTTCTGTTCTTCAATTTCATATCAACATATGAGTCGAAATCTTGCCCCAGTAAAATGAAGTGCCATTTTGTTGATGCTTTA
>JAZRNY010000015.1:0-2507 GCA_045648445.1 Acutalibacteraceae bacterium | reverse complement strand
AATTCTTTAATAAAGTCTTTCATAAACTAGCCTCCGTTTTTCTTTGAGTTAAAATTTGGATAGTCTATTGAAAGAGAAAATCCGAACCCGCCGCCTATTAGACGGAGGTTCGGATTATTCGTGTTTGGTCGAGGTGACAGGACTCGAACCTGCGGCATCTAGTTCCCAAAACTAGCGCCCTACCAACTGGGCGACACCTCGATAAGTCTGGTTTTTTGCAAGGTAGCGCTGCAACGAGATCTATTATACTAAATGTTTTAAGTTTTGTCAATAGGTTAATATATTAAAAGGGAACGATTATTTTCGTTCCCTTTGCTTTATTTTTGTTTTAATTCCGATTCGCTTTTTATTTTCTTTATCCATTTACCGCTTTTAAGTCTTATTACACACCAAAAAGCCTTTAGCACTTGGTCGATTTTAAGTGCGAAATATATCCAAAAAGCAGGCAGATGAAGTACTAATCCTGCTAAAATTCCAAGGGGAATTGATGCTACCCAAAGAAAAATATTATCGGCAAGCATAAGTACTTTTGTATCGCCGCCACCGCGAAGAACACCTTTGGTCATTATACTGTTAGTGGCCTGAAAAACTATTATGATACTAATTGACAGCATAAGTTCTTTTGCTAAAAGTTTGGTTTCTTCCGAAAGGTTATAGGCAGATATAAGTGGGGCAGAAATAACGGTTATAATAAGCGCGGCAATTACACCGAAAATTCCGCCTATAAGTAAAAACGAATATCCTTGACGTTTTGCTTTTTCTTTATCACCTTCGCCAAGTGTATATCCCGTAATAATAGCGCCCGCCTGTGAAAAGCCTTGAATCATAACTGAACTTAACTGTTGCGCTACGGCGGTTACGGCGTTTGCGGCCACAAAACTTTCACCCAGTCTTCCTATAACCATAGCCACAGAGTTATTGCCGAGAGCAAGAATTGCATCACTGATAAGTACGGGTATACTTATACGAATATATTCGCGCCACAAAGCGCCTACGGAACTAAAGAGATGCTTTATTCTGAAACCGATTTCTTTATCTTTGAAGAAAAGATAACCGCAGATTATTGAAAATTCAAAAATTCTTGCTACCAAAGTGCCTAATGCGGCGCCTGCAACACCCATTTTATTTATGTGTAATGGTTCGAACCCAAAAATGAATACATAGTTAGCGCCAACGTTTATAAAAAATGATGCGATAGAAGTATAAAGAGGAATTTTTACCTGACCTACGTTGCGAAGCACTATTGTACAGGTAAGAGAAAGACCTAAAAGGAAGTAGGTAATTACCGAGTATTTTAAATATTGAACACCAAGTGAGATTATATTTTCCTCAACGGTGTATATTTTCATTATAGTTCTGGGGGCAAACAACGTTGCAACACAAAAAATAAGAGACATAATAAGGCAAAGTCGCAACATAATAGAAACGGTTTTTTTTAGGGAGTTTTTATCGTTCATACCGTAATATCTAGCTACAAGCACCGACGCGCCCATACCTATTCCCATACAAAAAATATGGAAAATTGTTATAAATTGGTTTGCCAGAGAAACTGCGGAAAGTTCGGTTTCACCGACTGCGCCTACCATTATGGTATCCATCATATTAACGCCGGTGGTAATAAGTCCTTGAAGCGCTATGGGAATAGCAATTTTTGCTACCTTTTTATAAAAGGAAGTGTCTTTTTCTAATAAATTTTTCATTTTCTCTCCTGACGAAAATTGACAGTTTGGTGATTTTAATACAACTATGATATAATTAATTTTTGTCTTTGTCAAGAATATGGAAATTAAATTTATGTTGATTTTAGTGATTTAAAAGAGATATAATAACACTCAGCAATAAAAGGCAGGTAATGAATATGATTAGAATGGCAAAAGAAAGAGATATTCCGAAAATTTTAGATTTACTGTCACAGGTGGATTTGGTGCATTATAAGGGAAGACCTGATATTTTTAAAATCGGCAGAAAATATAACGAGCAAGAACTTAAAAAACTTTTAACTGACGAAAACCGTCCTATTTTGGTGGCGGTTGATGAAAAAGACGAGGTTACAGGTTATTGTTTTTGTATTTATGAAAGCCATAAAGAAAGTTCGGTGCTTACCGATATAAAAACCCTTTATATTGACGATTTATGCGTAGACGAAAACCATAGAAGACATCATATAGGCAAATTTTTATTTGATGCTGCTAAAAAGTTGGCTTTTGATAACGGATGTTATAACCTTACCCTTAACGTGTGGAGTTGCAATCCTTCAGCCCTTGAGTTTTATAAATCGTTAGGAATGAATGAGCAAAAGATTTGTATGGAACTAATATTGTAATAAAATTTTAAAGCCGCGCAAAAACGGGAGTTGTTCTTAGGGATAAAATGCCTAAAAAAGCAAATTTTTGCGTTCTAATGTGTTAAAAAGCCGTGGTATGCGTCAGCATTACCACGGCTTTTCGCCTTTTATTCCACTAAAAATTTATCTTTTTTAGGTGCAAGCAGTTTTGTAAGAATAAATT
>JAZRNY010000014.1:0-72014 GCA_045648445.1 Acutalibacteraceae bacterium | reverse complement strand
ACTCAATATTTTCGTTTTAAGGTGCTTCGCAGTTTCGTAAGAACTAAAAATTTACTGTATTTAAGCCATAAAACGCAGAAAGGCTGTCGCCTTTCGAGGCTTTTGACAACAATACAGGGAATTTTGTTCGAGAAACAAATACTTCCCTACGGGGCGTGGGCGCTAAAAGTACGGTCTTAATTTTTTCAGCGCGGCTTTTTCAATTCTTGAAACGTAAGAACGGGAAATACCAAGTTTATTTGCAATTTGTTGTTGTGTAAGTTCTTCGGTTCCAAACAAACCGAAACGGAGTGTTAAAATCTGCCGTTCCCTTTGGTCAAGGACTTTAGGGAATATCTCTGCTAATCTTTTGATTTTAAATTTGGTGTCAATTTCTTCGGCAATGTCGCTGTCGATTGCAATTATATCGCCCAGTGTTAAAGTATTACCGTCTTTGTCGGTATCAATGGCGTCTGAGAAAGAAACGTCTTGCGAAGTTTTTTTAAGGCTTCTGAAATGCATAAGAATTTCGTTTTCAATGCATCTTGCTGCATAGGTGGCAAGACGATTGCCTTTTTCGGCATTAAAGGTTGAAACACCCTTAATAAGTCCTATTGTACCTATTGAAATAAGGTCGTCTTGATTTTCGCTAGTGTAGTATTTTTTTGAAATATGGGCTACTAACCTTAAATTGTGTTCAATAAGTTTGTTTCTTGCGTTAATGTCTCCTTGGTTACTTTTGATAAGCAATTCCTTTTCTTCTTTTGCTGACAGCGGAGGCGGAAAATTGCCGCTTTTTGCTACGTGAAGCGCTAAAAATAAAAATGTAGAAAAAATCTTTTCTAAAAATGCCCAAAACATAAAAACCCCTCTTTCCTTCAATATATATGATAGAAAGAGGGGGTTATTGCAGGTCCGTTTAAGTTTTTGCAAATTTCATAACAAGAGCGGTTGGTAAAACTTTTGACAGAACTCTGTAAAATTTAAATAGAAGTTTGGGCGTGTATACTGCTTTTTTCTTGGCAGACATTTTAAGAGCATTTTGAGCAACCTTTTTGGGATTTGCGCGGGGAAGAGTATCAAACATTTTTGAAGTGCCTTTATCAATGTTTGCTACCGGCAAAAATTCGGTATCCATAGGTCCGGGACAAACTGCTAAAACGTTTAACTTTTTACCTGCCATTTTGAATTCTTCACGAAGAGCGCGGCTGAAACTTAAAACGTAAGCCTTTGTGGAACTGTATACTGCCATACGGGCATTTGGCGCAAAGGAGGCGATAGATGCTATGTTGATAATTTCGCCGTCATTGTTCATATAGGGTAAGCAAAGATTTGTTACGGCTGTTAAAGATACGCAATTAAGGGTTACTTGATCGGCGCAGTCTTGCACGGGAATATTTTCGAAATAATCAAGTTTGCCAAAACCTGCATTGTTTATAAGGTATTTGATTTCGGGAACGCTGTCCTTTAAAACCTGACGTAACTCTTCTTTGTAATCTTCGCTTGTAAGGTCAAGGGATAAAATAAAACATTTATCTTCGCCTAACTCTTTGGCAAGCGCTTCTAACTTTTCTCTTCTTCTGGCGATTAACCAAAAAGATTCAATATCGGGGCAACGTTTTTTTATAGCCAAAGCAAATTCTTTGCCAAGTCCTGAGGAAGCCCCCGTAATAATTGCTGTAATCATATTATTCACCCTTTATATTTTTTTAATATTGTAGCATAAAACTTTAAAATTATCAATAAAAAATAATGCTTGACACACAGTATGCATTGTGGTATAATCGTTAAGCCGCATATTGAAGGCTTGTTAAGTTATGCCCTTTTTGGCATACGCCTTACTGTAGCGAGACTGAAATTAAGGCAGGTGCAACAAAATGTACGCAATTATCGAAACCGGTGGAAAACAGTACCGTGTAGCAGACGGTGACGTTATCTACGTTGAGAAACTTGAGGCTGAAGTTGACAGCGAAGTTGTTTTTGACAAAGTTATCGCTATCAATAACGGTGAACTTAAAGTAGGTGCTCCTTACGTTGAGGGTGCTGCTGTTAAGGGCGTTGTTCTCAAGAACGGCAAGGGTAAAAAGGTAACAGTATTTACCTACAAGCCTAAGAAGGGCTGTGCTCGTAAAAAGGGCCACAGACAGCCGTACACCAAGGTTGAAATCAAGGCTATCGGTTAATTATTATGACCGAGATTAAATTTTACGCTGACAAAAGCAAACTGTACGGCTTTTCGGTCAGCGGTCACAGTTCTGTTAACTGTGACGATGAAGAAGGCAAAATTCTTTGTTCTGCAATATCTTCCGCTTCTTATATGACGGCTAACACCATCAGCGAAATTATTGGTGATAAGGTTGAAGCCCAAGTAGATGACGGTTTTATGGAAATAAGGGTAAATAACCCGTCAGATAAAACTCAGGCGGTTCTTGCAGGTTTTAAACTTCACATTGAACAACTTTGTCTTCAGTTTAGTGACAGAATATCTATACTTTCGGAGGTGTAGTCATGTTAAAGATTAACATTCAGTTATTCGCCCATAAAAAAGGTATGGGTTCTACCAAGAACGGCCGTGACAGTGAGTCTAAGCGTCTTGGTGTTAAGCGTGCCGACGGTCAGTTCGTATTAGCAGGTAACATCCTCGTACGTCAGCGCGGTACACATATCCACGCAGGCAATAATGTTGGCAAGGGTTCTGACGACACACTTTTCGCACTTATTGACGGAAAGGTTAAGTTTGAACGCGTAGGCCGTGACCGTAAACAGGTTAGCATTTACGCTGTAGAGCAGTAAATCAAATTGAGGCTCAGGTGGATTCCTGAGCCTTTTTATTTTAGAGATTGGTGATTTTATGTTTATAGACGTAGCAAAAATTCATCTTAAAGCAGGAAACGGCGGCAACGGTTGCGTTTCCTTTCACAGAGAAAAATATGTAGCGGCAGGCGGTCCTGACGGAGGAGACGGCGGCAGAGGCGGCAATATCGTTTTTAAGGCTGACGACAATCTTTCAACCCTTGCTGACTTTAGATATAAAAGAAAATATTGCGCCGATAACGGCGAAAACGGAAAGGCGTCGCGTTGCACCGGCAAATCTGCTGACGACCTTATTATAAACGTACCGCGCGGAACGCTTATTAAGGATGCCGAGAGTGGCAAGGTTATTGCCGACATTTCTGACGATGCTCCTGTTATTATTGCAAGGGGCGGTAACGGCGGTTTCGGTAATCAGCATTTTGGACATGCTACCCGACAGGTACCTCGTTTTGCAAAACCGGGTGCGCCCGGTGACGAACTCGACGTAACGCTTGAACTTAAACTTCTTGCAGACGTTGGTCTTATTGGTTTTCCGAACGTTGGCAAATCAACACTTGTATCTGTTGTAAGTGAGGCTAAACCCAAAATCGCAAATTATCACTTTACAACTCTAACTCCCGTTTTAGGCGTAGTAAGAATGGGTGAGGGCAGTTCCTTTGTTATGGCGGATATTCCCGGTCTTATTGAAGGCGCAGGCGAGGGTATTGGTCTTGGTCACGAGTTTTTAAGACACGTTGAAAGATGCAGACTTTTGGTGCACGTTGTTGATATTGCAGGCAGCGAAGGCAGAGATCCTATTGACGATTTTAATAAGATAAATAAAGAACTTAAAGTTTTCAGCGAGGAATTAAGCCATGCTCCGCAGATTGTTGTTGGTAATAAATGCGATTTGACCGATGATGAAACGGTTGAGGAAATCGGCAAAAAGTTCAGAGATATGGGATATGATTTCTTTCCCATTATGGCGCCTATTAAAGAGGGTACCGGTGAACTTATAAACCATATTGCCGCCGAACTTGACAAGCTTCCTCCCGTAAAGCGTTACGAAAGTGAAATAGAACCCTATGAAACCGTAACGGTTAAGAAGGAACTTCGTACCTTCACCGTAAGAAAAGAAAACGGTGAATACTTCGTTGAAAACTGCGACTGGATTGAACGCATTATGAATACTGTTGACCCCGACGATTACGAGTCGCTTCAGTATTTTGAAAGAGTGCTCCGTTCAAGCGGTATTATTAAGGCGCTTATCCGCGAGGGCGTTCAGGAAGGCGACGTCGTTCACGTAAACGATTTTGAGTTTGAATATGTATTATAGTAAAGAAAAAGTTAAACTTTTAAGTCCGTCCTCACTCTCCTTTGTTGGAGATGCGGTTTTCGGGCTACTGGTCAGAGAAAGACTTGCAGAAATCAACCGTCCGTCAGGTCAGCTTCACTCGGCATCGGTTTCCTTTGTGAGCGCAAGCGGTCAGGTAAAGGCATATGAACTTATAAAGGATGTGCTTACCGAGGAAGAAACGGCTGTATTCAAGCGCGGCAGAAATTTCCATACGGGAAGAAGTCCAAAAAACGCAAGTCACGGCGATTACCATATTGCAACGGGAGTTGAAACACTTTTCGGGTATCTTCATTTATGCGGAGAAACCGAGCGTTTAAATCAACTTTTTTCACTAATATGGGAGGATTTTTCGGCAACAATATAATTGGTGTTGCTTGTGTTAAAATCCAAAATCAAAAATTTTATAACCGATAGCCTTTATTATATTTTAGGCAGTATTATTTATTCTATAGCGATTCCTATGTTTATTTCACCGGCGCACATAAGCCCCGGTGGATTTACGGGAGTCGCTTTAATTTTTAATTTTCTTTTTGGTCTTCCCAGCGGTTTTTTGATTTTTTTATTTAATATTCCCGTATTTTTAGTAGGTTATAAAAAAATGGGACAAATTTTTATTATGAAAACTGCCGTTGTGACCTTTTTAATATCACTTTTTCTTGATATAAGCGAAAAGTATATATACGCCTTTAAGGGTGATAAAATACTTTGCGCAGTTTTTGGCGGTATTTTTATTGGACTGGGTTTGGGTATTATACTGCTCAGAGGCGCAACGACAGGCGGAGTAGATATAATAGCAAAACTTATTAATAATAAAAAACCGCATTTTTCAATAGGTAAAATTATTCTTTTTTCCGATATTTTAGTTGTTACTCTTTCGGTGATTTGTTATAGAGATTTTTCGGGTGCGCTTTATTCTGTTATTACCATTTATATTACTTCTATAGTCCTTGACGGTGTACTCTACGGCGGAAATAAGGGAAAACTTATTTTTGTAGTAAGCGAAATGGGTGAACAAATAAGTCAAAATATATTAAAAAACGTTAATAGGGGAGTAACTATAATTAACGGTGTGGGCGCATATACGGGAAATAAACGCAAAGTTTTAATGTGCGCGGTAAGACGGCAAGAAATAGCAATTTTTTATACCGCGGTAAAATCGGTTGATGAAAACGCCTTTATTATAGTTTGCGAAGCAGGAGAAATTGAAGGTAACGGGTTTAAAAAATAGAGGTTTTTTATTGACAAAAAAGGTTTTATATGATAATATAACAAGCGATATATAACGCTTGTTATTTATGGAGGTGCGCTATGCCGCCAAAAGTAAAGATAACCAAAGAGGATATAATAGACGCCGCAACGGAGATTGTCAGAGAAAACGGCGCAGAGGCTATTAATGCCCGTGAACTTGCAAACGTTCTTAAATGCTCTACCCAACCCGTTTTTTCTAATTTTTCAAATATGTCTGAATTAAGACAAGAGGTAATAAAAAATGCAAATACAATGTGTAATGAATACATAAAAACGGAAGTGGAAAAGGGAGAGTATCCGCCATATAAAGCAAGCGGTATGGCTTATATAAGATTTGCAAAAGAAGAAAAAGAACTTTTTAAACTTTTGTATATGCGAAATCGCTCAGACGATATTATGGCAGAAGAAATGAAACTCAGCGGTCAAATGGAGTCTATAATAAAGGATACTACCGGCCTTGACGGAGAGAAGATGGAACTTTTCCATCTTGAAATGTGGGCATTCGTTCACGGAATTGCCACTATGTTTGCAACCGGCTTTTTAGATCTTCCTTGGGAACTTGTCAGCAAAATGCTTACCGACTCTTATAAAGGACTTAAAAAGCAGTACGAATTGGAGTAAATTATGATAGCAATTAAAACTGAAAATTTAACTAAAAAATATAAGGATATAATAGCGGTAGATAATCTTTGCCTTACGGTTAAAAAGGGAGAACTTTTTTCGCTTCTCGGTGTAAACGGAGCAGGTAAAACCACCACCATAAAAATGCTTTCTTGCCTCACTGAAGCAACAAACGGAAACGCTTTTTTGAACGGTAAAAGCATAAAAACGCAAAAGAATGAAGTGAAAAAGATTATTTCTCTTTCACCGCAGGAAACTGCTATAGCGCAAAATCTTACCGTAAAGGAAAATTTAGAACTGATTTGCGGTATTTACCAATATAAAAAGGAAGAAATTAAATCAAAAATCAACGATTTAACCGTTCTTTTGGGACTTTGTGACGTTATTAATAAAAAGGCGGGAAAACTTTCGGGCGGTTATAAAAGAAGACTTAGTATTGCCTTGTCGCTTATAAGTGAACCCGAAATTTTATTCTTAGACGAGCCGACCTTGGGACTTGACGTACTTAGTCGCAGTGATTTATGGGATATTATACGTTCTTTAAAGGGCAAAATCACTATAATTTTGACAACTCATTATATGGAAGAGGCAGAAGCGCTGTCTGATAGAATAGGTATTATGAAGAATGGCAGTCTTATTAGTGAGGGAACAAGCGAGGAAATAAAGGCTATTGGCAAAAATGATAATTTTGAACAGGCTTTTATTAATATTGTAAGGGGGAATATTTAATGAGAACCTTAACCTTTGCAAACAGAAATCTTAAGGAAATTATTCGTGATCCTCTTAATTTAATCTTCGGTCTTGGCTTTCCGCTTATACTGTTGTTACTTTTAAGCGCAATTCAGGCAAATATCCCCGTAAGTCTTTTCGAAGTTGAACATCTGACTCCGGGTATAACCGTTTTCGGACTTTCGTTTATGACTCTTTTTTCGGCTACGCTAATTTCAAAAGACCGAAACAGCGCGTTCTTTTCACGCTTATATACGACTCCTTTAACTGCAGTTGATTTTATTCTTGGATATACCTTGCCGATTTTACCCGTTTCGGTTATTCAGGCTGTAGTTTGTTATATAGCCGCAATAATTTTAGGACTTAAAGTGAATATCAATATTATTTACGCTATTCTTTTTATAATTCCCGTTTCGCTTCTTTATATCGCGCTCGGCCTTCTGTTTGGTAGTTTTTTAAGTGATAAACAGGTGGGTGGCGTTTGTGGGGCGCTACTTACTAATCTTACTGCGTGGATGTCGGGGATCTGGTTCGACCTTGACAGTGTGGGCGGCGTCTTTAAGAAAATTTCATATCTTTTTCCCTTCGTTCATGCGGTAGAACTGGAAAGGTCGGTGCTTAAAGGAAACTTTGACGGTACGTTTAATCATCTTTTATGGGTGCTTTGCTATGCCGTAGGACTTATTTTTATAGCAATTTTAGTCTTTTTAAGGCAGATGAAAAAACAGTAAAAAAAGGATGTACAATTTGTACATCCTTTTTTACTATCGTAAAATAATTAATTTTAAGTCGGTTTTATAATTAATAATAATTGTTATAATATCCGCTTTCGGTAGCGTAAACGGTGCCGTCTTCTCTTATGATGATTTCACCGTAAAGAGTTCCGTTATATCCGTTCTTTTTATCCTTACCTTTAAAGTCGTAGTAGGCTATTCCTATACCGAATACGGTGCTGTCTTTTTCAAATCGGGTAATATGAAACTTAAGAGAGTTGGCAGCGGTGGAAAAATATTTTTTATAGTTAACGTCATTATGTAAAGCCTCTTCAATAAGACCCTGATAAGCGTTCTTGTGTGCGCCGAAATTGCCCCACTTACCGTCATAGCCTGCAAACTTTTCGGCAAGTTCAAGTCCCATATCCTTGGTTTCCTGCTCGGCTATTTTTTTATCGACTGTTTTTTTGAGTTCAAGCAATAAATCGTAATTTGTTACCAAGGCTTTTTGAGAATCGGTAAGTGCATCGTATTTATCAAGAAGCGCCGCTACACTGGTGTTATCGGCAGTCAGAGTGCTTTTATTTATTCTTTTGATTTCGCTGTTAATCTCGTCCGCTATTTTCTTATCCTTAAAATGCTGTAGTTCCTGTATGGATTTCTGGAGCGTGGGATAATTTGTTACAAGGAACTTTTGCTTATCTGTCAGCAGATCGTATTCCGTTTTTACGGTCATAATTATATTTTCGCTTTCAAGCGTAACGTAGATACCGCTGAGTTGCTCGATGTGAGCAATAACCTTATCGGCGGCAGCTTGATTGTTGCGCTTTTCAATACCCTCTTTTATAAGTATTGAAGAAAAAAGTATTGCTACAATCAATAAAAGCGATGCCGTTATTGAACTGAGAATTATTATAAGTTTTCTGTTTTTAAACATTTAAAACATCTCCTTCTACCTTTTGAGTATAAGATATTTGTCGAAAAAAGTCAACATACGAACAAAAACAAAAACTCCGCAATACCTTAAGTATCACGGAGTTTTTAAAACTAGTTGTTTTTATTCTGCTCGTTTTTGTTTTGGTTGTTCTTATTCTGTTCGTTCTTATTTTGATTGTTGTTTTGATTGTTTCTATTCTGGTTATTTTCGTTCTTTTTGTTTTGATTATTTTCGTACTGTTTGTTTTTGTCTGACATAAAAATCACCCCGCTTCCAGTTATAGTTTTAGCAGAAAGCGGGACGATATTCATTTTTTAAAAAATAGCCTATAGGCGTTTTCTTTTGTAATTTTTAAAACCTGTTCTTTACTTATACCTTTTATATCACCGATTTTTTCGGCAATATAGGTAATAAGAGAAGAATCGTTTCGTTTTGAGCGGAAAGGAACCGGTGCAAGATAGGGTGCATCGGTTTCAAGTAGAATTCTGTCAAGAGGGGTATTGTATACGACTTCGGGCAGATTTTTTGCGTTTTTAAAGGTAATAACACCGCCGACACCGATATACATTCCCAGTTTTATGATTTCGTTAGCCATTTCGGTGCTTCCTGAAAAACAGTGCAGAACTCCTTCGGGTTTATATTCTTTTAATATTTCTAAAGTATCGCCATGGGCTTCACGGTCGTGAACTATTACCGGTAAAGAAAGTTCTTTTGCCAAAAGGATTTGTTTAATAAAGCCGTCCTTTTGTTTTTCCTTGTTTTCTTTGTTCCAATAATAATCAAGTCCGATTTCGCCTATCGCCACAACCCTTGGATTAACAAGAGATTTTAGGGTGGGGATATCAACGTCTATTCGTGTCAGTTCTTCCGGATGATAACCGACTGCCGCGTAAACGAAAGGATATTTTTCGGCTAAAGCAATAGAATCAATACTTGACTTAACGTCGGTACCGCAGGTAATAATTTCACTAACGTTTTCTTGGTTTAAACGCGGTAAAAGTATGTCCCTGTCATCAAATTGCTCGTCGGTGTAATGCGCGTGTGTGTCAAAAATCATCTTATTTTACTACCCTGTGGAATATCGTCGGCAAATATTACCTTAACGTTATCTTCACTAACATCGGCTGCAAGAATCATACCTTGAGATTCAACACCGCAAAGAACTGCAGGTTTAAGGTTTGAAACAAGTATTACCGTATGACCGATTAAATCTTCGGGTTTGTACCATTTTGCAATACCACTGGCAACCGTTCTGTTTGTTCCGCTACCGTCGTCAAGGGTGAGTTTTAACAGTTTTTTGGCCTTTTTAACCGGTTCACATTCAAGAATTTTTGCGGTTTTAAGTTCAACCTTCATAAAATCTTCAATGCCTATCTGAGCGAGAGATACGGTATTAACAGCATCGTTTTCTGCCTTTGCGGCTTTCATTTTTTCTTCCATCTCTTTGGTTAATTCTTCGATAATTTTATCGGCATCAAGACGGGAGAAAAGGGGAGAAGGAGTACCAACTGCAAAAGAATTTGTTGCATTTAGTTTAAGTTCTTTGTTTTCGGTACAAAGTTGGTTTCTGATTTCTTTAGCGCATTTAGGCATAATGGGTTCTAAAAGAACCGATAAAAGTCTAATGTTTTCAAGAAGATTATACATTACAGCCTCAAGACGAGCCTTTTTGCTTTCATCTTTAGCAAGTGCCCAAGGCATTGTTTCGTCGATATATTTGTTGCATCTGCGTGCAAGTTCCATTACGGTTTCACAAGCGTCTGCAGTATGATAGGTGTCGAATTGTTTGTTGAATTTTTCAATGGTTTCGTTTGCAACTGCAAAAAGTTCATCATCAATAGCATCCTTTTCGCCGCCGTTTGTTACCTTGCCGTCGAAGTATTTGTTGGTCATAGCAATACTTCTGTTAACAAGATTACCAAGAGTGTTTGCAAGGTCGGTGTTAAACTTGGCAATAAATGCTTCGTATGTGATGTTGCCGTCCTGTGCAAAGGGAACTTCGCTTAAAAGATAGTATCTTACTGCATCGCTTCCAAAACGGGCGGAAAGTTCATCGGCGTAAATTACGTTGCCCTTTGATTTGCTCATTTTATCTTCGCCAAAAAGAACCCACGGGTGACCGAGAACCTGTTTAGGTAAAGGTTCGCCGAGAGCCATAAGAATAATGGGCCAATAAATTGTGTGGAAACGAACAATATCTTTGCCTATAACGTGAAGGTCGGCAGGCCAGAGTTTTTTGTATTGCTCACTTGGATTTTCGGTATCGTAACCAATTCCCGTAATATAGTTGCTAAGGGCATCAATCCAAACGTAAATAACGTGTTTGTCGTCAAAATCAACGGGAACTCCCCATTTGAAAGAAGAACGGGAAACACAAAGGTCGGTAAGACCCGGTTTAATGAAGTTGTTTACCATTTCTGCCTTTCTTGAAGATGGCATAAAGAAGTCGGGGTTATCTTCGTAATATTTAACAAGACGGTCGGCATATTTGCTGAGTTTAAGGAAATATGCTTCTTCTTTTGAGTCTATAACGTCTCTGCCGCAGTCAGGGCATTTGCCGTCTTTAAGTTGGGAAGCGGTAAAGAAGGATTCGCAGGGAACACAGTATTTTCCTTCGTAGGCGCCTTTGTATATATCGCCCTGTTCATAAAGTTTTTTGAAAATCTTTTTAACGGTAGCCTCGTGGTCTGCATCGGTGGTGCGTATAAATTTATCGTACTGTGTGTCAAGGCTGTCCCATACGGCTTTAATTTCGGAAGAAATTTCGTCAACGTAGACTTTGGGTTCAATGCCCTTTGCCTTTGCATATTCTTCGATTTTTTGACCGTGTTCGTCGGAACCGGTCATTAAAAATACTTCGTATCCCTGAGATTTTTTGTGTCTTGCTATGGCATCAGCCAAAACTATGTCGTAAGCATTGCCGATATGAGGCTTACGGGAAGTGTAGGCAATAGCCGTAGTAATGTAGAATTTTTTGTTCATAGTATCGTCTCCTGTGTAAATGGGAATTATGGTTTAGTAAATAAAAATGCCACTGAACTTATTATAAAGCAAAGTATTTGATAAAGCGCTACGTAAACTAAATTAACATAGGTTGGATTGCCGAATATTACGTAGCAAAAAACAATAACGCCAAGCACAATTGAAATCATATGGCAAATTTGTAAAAGCCCGTTTGATTTTTTTACGCGGTTGGCTGCGTAAATCGTTGCCGCTACACCTGCCGCGCTGTTTCGTACCACGGCGCCGGCATTCATATTTTCTTGGTAGTTAACTGCGTTGCGATGCATATGAACACCGCTTGAACTCATTATTTTAACCGAATCGGAATAAAGGTCAAAATAGTCGCATATCATTTCTTCGCTTATATTTTGGTCGCAGTTGTTTACAAGAATAGTAAGACCCATTGCGCTGATTCTATCAAGTTCCTTTGCAATATCGGGATTTGGCAGATATTTAAGAACGAGCAACGCGCAAATTTTTGTATCGGTTGCAACGTAAACGGGGAAATATCCGTCACGCATAAGTCGTTTGTCGTTTTCTGCGTCAGGCACCTTTATTTCGTGAGCAAGCATTAAGGCGCGATTTCCGATATAAATTCGTTTGTTTCCTACCCAACCTGCAATACCTAAACGGTCCTCGTATTTAATGGAGTCGGCAACCGGTACTTTAACCGATTTGTTGGTTTCCATTATATTTCTGAATATAGGCGCTAAGGGACTTTTTACCGTTTCGGTTATGGCACAGGCACAGGCAATGGTTTCTTCAAGGTTATTTTCATTTATAACCTTCATATTGCTGAGTTTAATGGTTCCCTTTGGGAATAGGGAATTGCAGTTTATAACACAGGCGTTGGCTTGTTCTATTTGTTTTGCGCTTCTTAAAGAAGTAAGAACTGCGCCGTAACGGCTAAGGTGATTTTCAGCGCTGCTTAAAGGCATTACAGAACAAGCAAGTGTTGTAAGAGGCGCAAATATCGCAGAAAAAGCACAAAGGGTGAGTATGCCTGACATAAAATCGTCACGGTAAAAACCAAAGGCTGTACCCGACAGCAATGCAAATATAAGCCCTGCGTAAAATATAAGTTTTGCCCTACCGTCAAAATCAACGTCAAATGTACTGTTTTTAATAAAATCAGTAACGTTTTTTATAGGACGCGGAGCAGCAATAAGTACGTCTGAGTCAATTGCATTTCTTGCCATTGCAAAGGTTGTAGGCTCGTCGTCTATAAGTGTAATGCCGTATTTTTTTATATCTGAACTGATCCTTATAAAGTTTTTGTAAATATAATGGCTTTTGCTGAAAGCAAAATAGGAACGAAAAACAAGGGATAAGGTGGTCAGCAGAGTGGCGGAATAATATACGTTTCCGTGAAGTTCTTTTATAAAAGATAAAACTATCAGTAAAAAAGAAAATATAACGGAAAGCGCTATACCTGCTTCTGCACTGGTTCGGTTTTTAAATAGCGTTTTTAAAGAAAAGAACAAATCTAAGTTTAGTATAACTGCTATTAAAAAAGAAATTGAAGAAAAGACGGCAAGTGTTACGCTAAAGGATAATTTCATATCGGAAAAAATTGGCAATGCAAAAAATCCTGTAAGCAAAAATGCAAATAAAGTACCTAAAAAACTTACAAAGCATTTGCGTCTTTTATTTAATAAATTGTTTTTAATTCTTTTTTTGTCCGAGGTTTTTTCGTATTCAAATTCGGGTGTAAAAGCACTGTATTCTTCTTCGACCGTTTCTTCACTCATTGAAAGAACTGCGTTTCGCGGAATATCGGTTATTTCTTTAGGCAGGTTAACCTCTTTGGTAGAATTTATCATTTCGTCGGGAATAACCACCGGCATAGTACCCGTAAAGGAAATAACTTGAGTAGGAGAAGATTTTGTGAAGTTATCGATGTCTGAAATATCGGGCGCATCTTCTTTAACGGCGGAAAAAACCATCGTTTCTTCGTTTGTTTTTGTTTTTTGAACCTCTTGTGGTGTCGGTTCTTCCTCTTCTTCAATGCCCAAAATTGAAGCAACGCTGTCAAGGGTGTAAACGGGCTTGTCATCGGGAATAAATTCACCGTTGTTGCCGTCCATAATAAATGGCAAACAGTTTTCAAGAAGACTTTCTTCTTTTTTTTCTTCTTCGTTTGTTTCGGCGTTGGTTTCTTCAATTATTTCTTCATTACCTTGGTCAAAAACTTCCATAGTTTCATCGCTTAAAAAACTGTCGTCAATGTTAAAAGAAGAAATTACGGTTTTTTCATTTTCCTTTACTTCAACCTTTTTAAGCATTTTTTCTCGTAGTTCTTCTAAAGGTGTTGTTTTATTTTCGGTATGGTTTTTACTTTTTTCTTCGCCAATTATTTCATCTCTGGTAAGAGAATGTGAATTTGGGAAATTTTCTGCCGTTTTTTTTGCGCTTTTATATAAATCGTCGTCAATAATCAAAAAATCGTCGTTAATGTCGTTATTTTTTTTGAATAACCCCATTTAAGCACCTCCCGATTTAATGCTCCGTTTTCTTACAACCTCGTACATAAGTACGCCTGCTGCAACAGAAGCATTAAGGGAATTGATTTTGCCAAACATGGGAAGACTTATCATTTCGTCGCATTTTTTAGCAACCAAAGGTCCAATGCCTTTTCCTTCGTTTCCGATAACGATGGCGCAAGGCATATTATAGTCAAAATAGGTGTAATCCTTGCCGTCCATATCGGCGCCGAACACCCATATTCCTTTTTCTTTAAGTTTTTCAATTTCGTTTGCAATATTAGTAACCCTTGCTACAGGCATATATTCAAGGGCGCCGCTTGCCGATTTTGCAACGGTAGCGTTAAGAGAAGCGCTTCTTCTTTTAGGGATAATTATTCCGTGAGCGCCGCAACATTCTGCGGTACGAATAATAGCGCCTAAATTATGAGGATCCTCAATTTCGTCGCAAATAATTATAAATGGCGGTTTTCCGCTTTCTTCTGCATTTTTTAAAATATCGTCAACCTCTGCATAGCGCTGAGAAGCAAACTGTACGGCAACGCCTTGGTGATTGGCGCCACCGCAAAGAAAATCTAACTTTTGAGGGGAAACCTCTTTTATAAGTATTCCCGATTGTTTGCATTTAGCAATAATTGCCGTAATACTGCCGCCGGATACACTGTGGGCAACTAAAAGACGGTCAATTTCTCTGCCGGAACGAATTGCTTCATAAACTGCATTTCTTCCGCAAATAACCTGTATTTCTTCCTTTTCGTTTGTTTCGTTTTCCTTTATATTAATTTCTTTTTCCAAGAAAAATCAACTCCAAAGTCTCTTATAAATATAATTATAAATATTATAACATAATATTTAAAGAAAAAAAAGACCTTTTTTAACTTTTGTATAGTTTTATGTTTTTGAGTCAAAACTAAAAGAAAAGGAGAGTAATTTATGGACAAAATTAAGGAAATTAGAGCGTACGAACTGATTGATTCGCGAGGAAATCCAACGGTTGCCTGTTTTGTGTTAACCGAAAAGGGAGCGAAAGGTTTTTCGATAGTGCCAAGCGGTGCCTCAACGGGCGTTTACGAAGCGCACGAACTAAGAGACAAAGATAAAAACCGATTTTTTGGAAAAGGCGTTACTAAAGCGGTCGAAAACATTAATGAAGTTATTGCGCCGTCTCTTATAAAAGAAAATGTTTTTTCGCAACGAAAGGTTGATGATTTTTTAATCAAACTTGATGGCAGTGAAAATAAACAGAGCCTTGGGGCAAATGCTATTTTGGCAGTTTCTCTTGCTTTTGCAAAGGCTGCTGCCGCTTCTCTAAAGGTTCCTCTTTATAAATATTTGGGCGGAGAAAATGCGAAAAAACTTCCCGTTCCCATGATGAACATTTTAAACGGCGGCGCACACGCAAACAATAACATTGATATACAGGAATTTATGATAGTGCCTTTTGGTGTAAAAGGTTTTGCCGAGCAAATGAGAGCAGGTTGCGAAATATATGCGGTTTTGGGCAAAATTTTAAAGGAAAAAGGATTGATTTCGGGTGTGGGTGACGAAGGCGGGTACGCGCCAATGCTTAGTAGTGACGAAGAGGCGTTAGACCTTATTGTTGATGCTATTTTTAAGGCGGGTTACAACACTGACGCAGTAGGGATTGCCCTTGACGTAGCATCAAGCGAATGGTTTAAAGAGGGCTCCTATATTCTGCCGAAACGAAATTTATTAAAGACAAATGACGAACTCTTAAATTACTACGAATATTTGTGTGAAAACTATCCGATTATTTCTATTGAAGACGGTATGGGTGAAGACGATATTGACGGTTGGAAAAAACTGACCGAAAGACTGGGAGATAAAATCAATTTGGTCGGCGACGACCTTTTTGTAACAAATACCAAACGATTAAAAATGGGTGTTAAAGAAAATATTGCTAACTCTATACTGGTTAAACTTAACCAAATAGGAACGCTTTCTCAAACCCTTGACGTTATGGAAATGGCAAAAAAATACGGTTATAAAAATATTGTTTCGCACCGTTCTGGAGAAAGTGAAGACACGTTTATTGCCGACCTTGCAGTAGCGGTAAACGCGCCCTTTATAAAATCGGGTGCTCCTTGCCGAAGCGATAGAGTTGCAAAATATAACCGCCTTATCTTAATCGAAAAAGAACTATAAATTGTTCCTCTTGAAAAGTAAAACTCAGAACCAATCGGTTCTGAGTTTTTTACAGTAATGAATTTTTACGGTAATCGCGTGGCGGTATTCCAAATCGTTTCGAAAATTGACGTGAAAAATAAAATGCATCGCAAAAACCGAATTTTTCGGATATTTCCGATATAGTAATATTGGTGTCGCAAAGTAATCTGCAAGCATCGCACATTACGGTTTCGTAAACGTATTCGGTAATAGAAAGATTGAGTTCGCTTCGGAAGTGTTTAGTTAGGGTGCTTTTTGAAACACACGCGTAGTTTGAAATTTGTTCTACCGTTAACGAAACGGTAGGATGGTGATGAATATACTCAATGGCTTTTGCAACGCAAGGAGAGTAGTGACGTTCTTTTTTTAATATATTGGTCGTTTCGGCAACAGATAAAATAATATCGTACAGTTTGCTTTTTATTTCAATTCCGTCTATGGCACCGCGACTGTTAATAAGCGGTAAAATATCGTTGGCACAGGGGGCGTTTTTTGGTTCAAACATAAGGGTATCTTTGCTGTAAAGCATATCTATATCGTCGTTGGAGCATATTTTTATGTGAAAAAATATGTGCTCCATCGTACTGTGGCATCCAAAAGAATAGTTGGCGCCTGACGGTATTAAATAACAACCGCCCTCTTTAAGCAAAAGTTTTTTTCCGTTTTGAAGTGTTATGAAAAAAGAACCTTTTAAAATAAAGTATACTCTTGAATAAGGCGAATTAATAACTTTTCCTTGCCAGTTGTTTTCAACTACTGCGTGTCCAAAGGTAATGGTTTTTAATTCGATTTGGTTTATAAATTCGCATAAACTTTGATTTTGATTTATGTACATACTCAAAACTCCATATAAATGGTGATTTATACAAACTTATTATAGCATGTCGTTACTTAAAAATCAATACAAATGAGTGTGGATAGCCATTGCTTTTAATCCAACTTGTTTTCGATTGATTTTTTTATATCCCAATCTGATTTTTCTAAAATATCGTTCGCTTTTTCGTAAGAAATATTTAATATTTCGGATAAAATTCGTATCATTCTATCCTTTAACTTTTCGTTTGTAGGTTTTATGTATATCATATAATTTTCTAAAACGCGACCGTATTTTATCATAATACAGGTAGAAATCATATTAAGCACCATTTTGTGCGCCGTTCCTGCCTTCATTCGTGTTGAACCGGTGATTACTTCAGCGCCCGTATCGGTGATTATATTAAGGGAACAAAATTCGTTTATTTTGCTTTTTTCGTTACAGGTAAGACCGATTGTTAAAGCATTTGCTTCTTTTGCGGCGGAAAGCGCGCCGAGAACGTATTTTGCGCCGCCTGCAACCGAAATTCCCACAACGCTGTCCAGTTCGGTTAAATTGTATTTTTTAATATCGTTATATCCATTATCAAAGTTATCTTCTGCACCTTCGATTGCATTTTTTAAAGCAGTGTCTCCGCCCGCAATAATACCGATAACCATATCGGATGTAACACCGTAGGTTGGAGGACATTCTGAGGCGTCAAGCACACCGAGTCTGCCTGAAGTGCCGCAACCAACGTAAAAAAGTCTGCCGCCTTTATTAAAACGTGCGGAAATTCCGTCAATAACTTCTGTTATTTGTGGCAAAGCCTTTTCTACTGCCAATGCGGCGTTAAGGTTTTCGTTTTGAATAACCTTTAACATATCTAAAGTTGACATTTTATCAATATGTGTTGAATTTGGATTTCGCATTTCGGTGCTAAGCATTTTCTTTCTCCTTTTGTTTTTTTGCAAGTAATACGGCGCCTATAACAGGGCTTTCGGTTAATATTCTTATTTCTTCAAGATTATCGGCGGTAATCAATTCTTTTAACTTTTCTAAAAACTTTTCGCTAAAATTAGTAATTCCGCCTGATAATACAATAGGATATTTTTTGTCGTGTGGTAATAGATTAAGGGCGGCGGATAACTGACAGGCGAATTTTTTTAAGTTTTCGTTTAAGATATTTGTTGCTGCTAAATCACCTTTTTCATACGCTTCGAAAACAAAATGGGCACACTTAGCCATGTAGGATTTGCCTTCCTTGTACATAGTATCAAGAATTTGAGGAATGTCATTGCCGTTTTGTGCGGTAAATTCTTGCGTCATAATCGTTTTTATGCTACTTTTGTCAATATCTGAAAATACCGCCTCTATACAGGCACGACCAAGTTCTGCTCCCGAAAAAGCATCTCTTATAAAATGTCCGTAACCACCTATTTGATGTTTAGTATTGTTGTGATAGGAGAAAATTGCAGATCCTGTGCCTATTATGGCGACAACTCCATCGTTGCCTTTGAGACCCGCAGAAATTATATTATCGGCATCACTAGTTATGGAGAGTTGTGATAAATTCAATAGTTTTAAATGATCGTAAATGACTTTTTGATTAGCGGCTATTCCACAACCTGCGGCGCCGATAAAAACAGATACCTTGCCTAAGGGAATATCGCCACATACCGTTTTTATTCCGTTATAAAAAAGGTCGCAACTAGCAGAAACGCCAATGCCTGTGGGGTTAGAGGGTCCTAGGGTTAATTCGTTTATAATATTGTTGTTTTTGTCGACCAAAAGAAACTTTGTTTTGGTTCCGCCACCGTCAATACCAAGAAAATAAGAGGCATCTTCTCGAAAATTAAAAAGCGAATTTAAATCGGTATCAAGTGTTTTTGCAAGAAGAGGCAGTATTTCTGACGGAGGCAAAGCGGTTGCTGATTCCCATTTGCTTATTGCCTTTGATGAGTATGAAAGTTTTTCGGCTAAAAGTGCTTGACTTAGTCCGGATTTTTTTCGTGCAGACTTTAAATTTTTGGCGAAAAGTTCTTTGTTATTCAAGATTAACGCCTCCTTTGCTTTAATTATACTTGAATTTATCCACTTGTAAAGCCATAATTTTGAGAATAATAGAAAAAACTCCACAAATCGTGGAGTTTTTTGAATTATATATTAAATTCTTCGATTACTTCTTTTGAGTCTAAAAACTCTAACATATTAAATGCTAGTAAATTCCAACTGGAAAAACCTTTGTTAAAAAGTCCTTCGCCCGTTTCGGGATTATAGTATTCGTGAAATGCGCCGTTTTCTTTTAAATCCTTATCAAGAAGGGCAATGGTTTTTTGAGCCATTTCTTTTGCTAGATCGCTGTAGCCATATTTAAGCAGAGCCTTGAATACGAAATAGTTAGAGAGAATCCATACGCCACCCTGCCAACTTGACGGGTTGCCCGAGCCTATAAGACGGTACATTTTTTCGTATTTTGAAAGGGAGCGTACGCCAAATGGCGCCCAAAAACTATTTTCGTCCAACAGATTTTCTTTAACTATCCTCTCTGCCTGTTCTTTGGTGGGGATTCCTGCCCAAAGGGGTAAAAATGAACTCCAACACCCAAGGCGCTGAATAAGTGTTGAATAATGACGTGGTGCGCCTGCGTGTAAGCCTTTTAAAGAAATGGGACGTAAATTAACGTCACAGCTATAATACATACCGTCTTTTTCGTCATAGCAACAGTCGTTTATTGCCTTTTTAAGTTCGTATTGCTTTTCTTTATAATAAATTTCATCAGCCGTTTCACCGAGTAAGGAGGCTATATGACTGAGCGCCCCAAGCTCCATATACATAAGGGAATTAAGAAAAATTGAAGCAGAACTGTTATCGGGACGGTAAAAGGTGGAGGGGTCGTTATCCACACCTATTGCAAAATCGTCGAAAAAGTAGAAAAGACCGCTTTCGTGTTTCGCATTTTCTTCGTAGTAAGAAACGAATTTTTTGAGTTTAGGATAAATTTCCCTTACCCAAGAGGTATCGCCGTTATACTTTAAAATAAAGGCAACGTGCTGACAAAGAACGGGTTTATGCACGTTTCTGTGTGGCATATTTTTTGCAAAATTGTTTTTATCTTCACTGAAAATTACAATTTCAATACTGCCGTCTTCCTTTTGCGTATCAAGAAAGTTAAGAACCGATCCTATTTCGTGCTTTAAAAGTTCTTTTTCTTTTCCTTTATATTTTGCAATCTGACGAAGCGCGATATTATTTGCCCAGTTGCCCCAATCCCAAAGCTGAGAAGGATAACTGCTGTTTTTGGTCACCACAATGCAAGGATTTTTAAAATCCCCGTAAGGTTGCGCCCATAAAATTTCCGATAAATTCAAAAGATATTCTCTTAAATTTTCGTAAGACATATTAACACGCCCCAAATAATATTTATGATGTAATATTAACATATGGATATTTGAAAATCAATATTTATTCTTTTATTGCAATGCGTTTTTGCTGTGGGAAATATTAAATAAACGATAATATGGATTGAATGAAAATAAAGCATATATAAGTTGTATTTATTAAAAACCGATTAATGATACTTTGTCGGCATTTAATGATAGTTTTATTGACTTTGAAATTTTTAATAGTATAATTAAAACATAATGTTTGGGAGGTTAAATAATTATGCTCAGGATAATGACACATAACCTTTGGAACAAAGACGAAAACAGTCCTTCTTGGGAACAAAAGGGGCTTGATTGTTCGGCAAAATCGCGTCTTTCAGGGCTATTGAGGGTTTATAAGGAAATACTCCCCGACGTTGTTGGAGGACAGGAAGTATCGGCTCTTATGTTATCGCTTTTAAAAGAAAATACTAATTACCGTTTTTTAGAGGGAAACTATACACCTATATTTTATAATCCCGATAAGGTAGAGTCGGTAGAGTCTTATTTCGAACTTTATCCTGAAAGGATAGAGGGTTACGAGGGTACCTTTAACGATTCAAAATCCAAAGCCTTTAACATAGCAGTTTTAAAAGAAAAGAGCAGTGGAAAGCATTTTATATTTGCAAACACGCATCTATGGTGGAAGGTTTCCGATGAGTCTAAAAGGGGAACTCACTCTTATCAGGAGCATTCTGATGAGGCAAGAGTTTTGCAAATAAGCAGGCTTATTGAAAAAACGGAGGAATTTGCAGATAAATATAATTGTCCCGTGGTTTTGTTGGGCGACTTGAATACCGATTATAATTCCGAGGTTTTAAAGCAGTTATTTAAAAACGGCTATAAGCATACTCACGATATTGCAACCAAAACGGTTGATGAAACTATGGGGCTTCATTATTGTTATCCAGACGGTTTTGAGAATTTTTATTATGATAAGCCCTTTGAGTGCGCGATTGACCATATTTTATTGAAAGGAGAAGGCGAAGTAGAAAACTTTAACAGATATTCTCCTGAATATTATTTGCCTGTTTCCGATCATTCGCCTGCATATATTGATATAAAGTTATGAAAAAACAAGATGGTTTAGTTAAAATGATACTTTCTGCTCTGTTTTTGGCGTTAGCCTATCTGATGCCGTTTTTAACGGGGCAGATTCAGTCTATAGGAAATAAACTTTGTCCTATGCATATTCCCGTTATTCTTTGCGGATTTATATGCGGATGGTACTGGGGACTTAGCGTAGGATTTATTGCGCCTCTTCTTAGAAGTTTTACTTTAGGAATGCCTATTCTTTTTCCGAACGCCGTGGCTATGGCGGTGGAACTGGCAGTTTACGGCGCCGTAAGCGGTCTTATGTATAAAATTTTCCCAAAGAAAAAAATATATATTTATCCATCTCTTCTTATTTCTATGATATCGGGAAGAATTGTATGGGGTTTTGTTATGTACGTGTTAATGGGATTAAAGGGTTCTGCTTTTACTTTGAAAGCCTTTTACGCAGGGGCGTTTTTAAACGCTCTGCCCGGTATAGTTATTCAAATAATTTTAATCCCCGTTCTCGTGATGATTTTTGATTTTGCAAAGAAAAGCCGAGGAAGAGTATGAAAAATGATTTTTCTTGCCTTTTTGAAGTTATAGAAAAACAAATTCAAAAAGGGAAAACTATAATAGCGATAGATGGTGGCAGTGCTTCGGGTAAAACTACTTTAAGCAATATGCTTAAGGAAAAGTACGAAGCTACAGTATTTCATATGGACGACTTCTTTTTGCAACCGTTTCAGAGAACAAAAGAAAGATATGATGAGGTTGGCGGAAACGTTGACCGAGAACGCTTTTTAAAGGAGGTTTTGCTTCCTTTATCAAAGGGAGAAAAGGTAAACTATCGCCCCTTTAACTGCTCTGTCATGGGTCTTAGTGATTATATAGAGGTTGTTCCCCAAAAACTTGTAATTATTGAAGGCGCTTATTCAATGCATCCCGATTTAAGAGGCTTTTACGGTTATTCGGTATTTTTGGATATTGATGAAAAGTTGCAAAGAGAACGGATTTTAAAACGTAATACTCCCGTTTTGGCGCAACGCTTTTTTGATGAGTGGATACCGCTTGAAAAAAGATATTTTAATGAAATGCGCATTAAAGAAAAGTGTGATTTGATAATAAGAATAGACTGAAAGAAAAGGGTGAAAGTATGTCAGGCGCCGATTATATTTCCAAAATTCTTTTTGACGGTAACGTGGATGAAAATTCCTATCTTAACAATTTGCCCGTTATAAAATATCTTAAAAAAGAAAAGGAAATATCCTTTTCCTCTCCCGTAACATTTTTCGTGGGAGAAAACGGGACGGGAAAATCTACGCTTTTAGAGGCTATTGCCGTAGCCTTCGGTTTTAATGCCGAGGGTGGTTCTAAAAACTTCACCTTTTCCACCAACGACACACATTCTTTACTTTGCGAACATATCGAAATTGCAAAAAGACGCTTTGCAAAAGACGGATTTTTCCTAAGGGCAGAAAGTCTTTATAACGTGGCTACAAATATAGATGAAATGGATAAAGCACCGTCTTTTGACCCGTTTGTAATCGAAAGCTACGGCGGTGTGTCTTTACATAATCAGTCCCACGGGGAAAGCTTTATGTCCATTATTAAAAACCGCTTTTTCGGTAATGGAATTTATATTTTGGACGAGCCTGAAGCGGCGCTCTCTCCTAACAGACTGCTAACCTTAATGAGCGAAATAAACGAGCTTGTTAAAAAGGATTCGCAGTTTATAATTGCTACACATTCGCCTATTTTGTTGGCTTTTCCAAACGCGCAGATTTTAGAATTTAATAAAGACGGAATAAAAGAGGTTTCCTATACCGAAACCGAGCACTATAAAATAACCAAGGCGTTTCTTGATAATCCCGAAAAAATGCTTTATTATTTATTTAATTGAGGATGAAAAAGTTCTTTAGAAAAGGCATGGCTTTTCCTTGACTGAGTTATAGGGTAATGGTATAATATTTTAAAATTTCTTGATGAGGTGATGTTATGAAGTTAGCAGTATGTAAAATCGGTAATAACGAGACCGTTTCATTTGCTTTAACGGAACTCATAAGACTTATAAAAACTATGGATTCTTCTGTAATTTTGGACGTGAGAAAATATGACTCTTACGACGAAGGCGTAAATGATGCTCTATGGGTAGGCCTTGGTTTTACCGATGAAAGCAAAAACGACAGCGTAGCAATAGACGTTAAAAACGGTGTCGGATTTATAAGTGGAAGTAACACAAGAAGCGTACTTATCGCCGTTTACCGCTTTATGAAAGAAATGGGCTGTACTTATCTTTATCCCGGTAAAGAAGGCGAAGTAATTCCATCTAAAAAACTTACAAAAGAAGATTTAAACGTAGAGATAAGCGAAACCGCTTCATATGGCAGTCGCGGTATTTGTATTGAGGGTACTGTAGGCTATGAACACGTTTACAATATGATAGACTGGCTTCCTAAGGTAGGTATGAATGAATATTTCTTCCAGTTTTTAACCCCTGCAACCTTCTTTAATCAGTTTTATAGATACTTTGGAGGCGAACTTGAAGACAGCGAAGTAGATGCAATGGTACGGGCTCTTGACGAAGATATTGTAAAACGCGGTCTTAAATATCAGGCTGTCGGTCACGGTTGGACCTGCGCTCCTTTCGGTCTTGCAGCATCAAGCTGGAATGAATTTGAGGGTGAACTTAGCGAAGAAATTAAAAATATACTTGCTATGCGTGACGGTGAACGCAAATTCAATAAAAACGTTCCGCTCAATACTAATCTATGTTATTCAAACGAAACCGTCAGAACTAAAATGGTTGACCATATCGTTGATTATTGCAAGAAAAATCAGCAAAAGGATTATATTGCTGTCTGGATGGCGGATGGTGGAAATAATCACTGCGAATGCGAAAACTGTAAAAAGAAGACCCCGTCGGATTTTCTGGTTATGATGGTTAATGAATTGGATGAAAAATTAACCGCAAACGGTTTGGATTCAAAAATCATACTGCCTTTCTATAATGATTTAATGTGGGCTCCCGAAACCGAAAAAATCAAAAATCCCGATCGTTTTGCTCTTGATTTCGCCCCCATTTCCCGTTCTTATTCCGTTTCTTATGCGGATTATGATTTTAATGAAAAAATCGAACTCGAACCATATAGAAGAAACGAAAACGTCTTTAAACATTCACTTCCAAAGGCTGTGGCAATGTTTAAAAAGTGGAAAGAAGAACAAAACATTAAAGACGTTATGCTTTTCGACTACCATCTTATGTGGGACCACCACTATGACCCCGGATACTATAAGGTTGCCGAAATTCTCCAAAAGGATATGGCATCTTTAGATAAAATCGGACTTGACGGAATGGTAAGCTGTCAGCTTCAGAGAATTGCTTTTCCAACAAATCTGCCTATGTACTGTATGGCTAAAACCTTGTGGAATAAAAACGAAACCTTTGAAGGTATTGCTAAAGAGTATTATTTTGCCGCTTACGGTGAGTATGCAGATGCGGTAGAAGAATATATGAGTACTCTTTCAAAACTTTTCGTTCCCGAAGTGCTCAGAGGTGAAAAGCCTTATGACGCAAAGGAAATGACTGAAAAATACGAACAGGCAAAGCAGGTCGTTAAAGAGTTTGAAAACAATTACATTTTGAAACTTCAGGACACTTCTAAACTATGGAAATATCTTTTCCACCACGCGCAACTCGTTAAAATCTATGCAGACGTTTATATTGCAAGATTTAACGGTAACGAAGACGAATGTAAAGCCAAAGCTCAAGAAATTTATGATTACGCCAACAGTATAAGAACCTTTGCTGATACTGTGCTTGATGATAATTTCTTAAGAGGTGACGTATATAACAACCTGTTTGGTTGGAGAAAAACAATATAAAAAAATAAGCCGTGTATCGCGAGATACACGGCTTTAATATTTGATTATTTACTGTAAATCAATTTCAATGGGGAGTTTGCCTTTGGCTTCGATATTACCTGCTAAAACGTCAATAGCGGGTTCAAGAGAAGCAGGGGAGTTGTAACCGAAAATAACTCTCTTTACGTGCTGTAAAGGTTCAACTGCATGAGGATTACCATAGTGCAATACTGCAGAAACTTTACCTGACATAATAAGACAGTTTATAAGATTTTCGGTACGTCTTGTCATACAGTCGGTACCAAGATAACAAGCAGAAGCACAATAGGTAATGAAAACGATTTCATCATGCTTTGTTGCTGCTAAAAGGACTTTTTCATTCTGATTTGGTGTTGCAAATTCGGGAATGAACATTACGTCGCTGTTGGGGAATTCACTCTTTACCTTTTGAGCAATTACGTTTGGTTTATACCAACGGGTTTCGCTGATTTCCATTTCGGGAGTATCAACAGAAAAGTTATTGTCGGTAACTATTACGAAAAGTCTGCGTTTTTCTTTATCGCCAAGGGAAGCGGGAACGCCTTCGTCGGTAACAGCGGTAATACAGTCTCTTGTAATATTTTTAAGGTTTTCTACGTCCTGCTCGGTGATTTCGGGAATAACGTTTTTCTTTGCCTCAACGAATTCCATTATAGTAAGAATACGTCTTACTGCTTCGTCAAGTCTTTCTTCACTGAACATACCGTTTTCGAAGTTTTCCTTCATCATACGAATAACTTCACTGATGGGAGTGCGGTAGTTTGGAAGAATAATATCGGCGCCTGCATCAAAAGCAAGACCCATAGCGGGACCTTCGCCGTATTTCTGAAGAATTCCCATCATAGCAAGGCTGTCGGTGAAAATAACGCCGTCAAAACCTTCTTTTCTTATAATACCAAGCACCTTTTTGGAAAGAGTAGCAGGGTAATCAGGGTCGATTTTAGGATGAGTGCAGTGGTGGGTCATAATTGCGTTAAGAAGTCCCTTTTCCATAAGTTTCTTATAAGGAACTAAGGTAAGGTTAATAAGTTGTTCTTCATCAAGGTCGGAATAACTTTCAACCATGTGGGAATCAAAGGGCATATCGTGACCGCCGGGGTAATGCTTAGCGGTACCCATAAAACCGTTCTCAACGAATATTTTGTTTATTTCTTCCGTAACGTTTAAGATTTTGTCGGGGCTATCGCCGTAATAACGATTACAAGAACCGCAAAAATGAAGGTCAACCATAGGACCCCAAATGCCGTCAATATCCATTTTCTTAGCAGAGGAAACAATTCCCTTTGCAAAACTCTTAGTATATTCCTTGTTGTTGGCGGCAGCCAAAGCAATAGCGGGGATAAGAGGATATTCGGAAATTGGGTTACCCTGTTCCATATCGTTTATAAGAAGAACTGGGTAATCGGCAACCTCTCTTATTCTTCTTACGTATTCTTCTGTTTTGGCATTTAAAGGAATTTGAACGCAACCTACTGCGCGTTTTTTGATAAGTTCTAAGGTTTCCTCAAATTCTGCGGGATATCCGCAACGTCTTGCGCAAAGCACCATACCAATTTTTTGTTCCAATGTCATTTCACTTATTTTTGGTATCATTTAAAATACCTCCTTAAAGTTTAAGATTTTAATGTATTATAACAAAAAAATTCGTTATATCAATTGCAAATAACAACAAAAATTTATTGCGGAAATCAACATTTTAAATATGAGGGGTGTTAGGGAACGTTGGTTATGTTTTGTCCGAACAATTTTTTGTAAAGATAACTTACGTAGTTTGCATCGGTATAACCATACATCTCAGCAACCTTATACATAGGCAAATGCTCTTTATCCAAAAGATTTTTTATGTCGGTAAGTTTATGTATGTTGACGTAGCGTATAAGCGTCATACCTTCGGACTTTTTAAATACACTGCATAAATAACTGGGAGAAACACCAAGGTGCTCAGCCACCATCTTTTGAGTTATAGGTTTTTTAATATTCCTTTGTATGTATGACTTTGCTTTTTCGGCAACAAGGGAGTATTTTGGTTGGTAAGGATCTTCGTTTCTGCGACATGCTTGGTCAATTTTGCAAAGAATTTTAAAAAACAACTCCGCCGTTCTGCCCGGTGAATTTTCGTATATGTACGATGAATAAATAAACTCGTCAATAAAGCGTTTTATTTCTTCAGTCTCGGGACATCGTTTTAATACGTAGGGGATACGGAAAGCAGATATGCTTTTTTCGGAAAACTTCCACAAAGTATCAATAGAAACAACATGGTGCGAATGATAGCCTGAGGAACTTACAGAGGTGTGTACATCTCGTACAGCGCACAAAATATCGTCTTTTTCGGCAATATATTTCTCGGTTCCTTTAGTAACCTCTAATCTTCCTTCGGAAACGTAGGCAAACTCAAGGCAAGTATTTGACGGTTCAAAGGAAGATTTGTATTCGTTTGCTTCATATACACAGGCCAGTTTAAAAGTCGGCATTTGGTGAATATCAATAAGTTTCATTTTTTCCACCTCTGAAAACAGTATAGCATAACTTTTATTTCCAATCAATATTTTTTAAAAATATGTTAATTATGTCAAGAATTAGAAATTTTGTCTATTCACAAATAAAGACTAAGCATATATAATGAGTGTTAAAATAACAAAGGAGTGTCCTATGCAGTATTTATTGCTTATCTGCTTGGTCGTTTTTGTGACGGCTCAAAGCATTATTAAAAAACAGTATAATTTAAAGGCACAATATCCAAAGGCATTTTTCTTTTCTGCGGTAACAGCGGCTGCCGAGGTGGTTTTCTTTGCAATTTCATCGGGCTTTAAATTTGAATTTGTGCCCGAACTTATTCCATATTCCGTTGCATTTGCAATAATGTTCTCAACTATGCTTATCGGAGGTTTCCTGTCTATTTCTTGGGGACCTTTATCAATAACAATGCTGATTATATCGTATTCTCTTTTAATTCCTACCTTTTACGGACTGTTTAAAGGAGAAACAATCGGCACTACGGGTATAATCGGCGGTATTCTTTTACTTATTTCATTGTTTTTAATAAGTATAAAAAAGGAAAGGTTGAACTTTTCTTTTAAATGGCTGATTGCCGTTATGGTAACCTTTTTTGTAAACGGTCTTTCGTCGGTTATTTTGGATATTCAACCCGAAAAATTCGACGGCAAGTATAAAAATGAGTTTATGATGATGGCAATGCTGTTATCAAGCGTTATTCTTTTGGTGGCTTCACTTATCAGAAAGGAAAAAATCCTTAAAGAAAAACGTCTTTGCTTAACAATGGGCGCAGCCAACGGTATTTCAAATGCGCTTGTTAATTTGCTCGTTATGTATCTTGCAAGTCGGATTGCCAGTGTAATACTTTTTCCTGTAGTATCTGCAGGCGGTATTGTTCTTGGTTTTGTAATGGCTATATTTGTTTACAAGGAAAAACTTTCCAAAATGCAAATGATAGGCTACTTTATAGGTATTGCTTCAGTTGTTTTGCTGAAAATTTAAAATAAGGAGAAGTAATTTAATCGGTATTTTTAGGTTAAGTTACGGGTGACTGACATGAAGAAAATTTATGGCGACGGAATTAATTTAGATACAGAAGGAATTCAGGAATTACTCGATTCGGGTACTCCGTTTGTTGAACTGCCTGTTCCCCAAAAAGAATATCTTATTGATAAGCCATTAAGAATTCATTCAAATCAAGAACTTAAATTACCAAGATATTGCGTAATAAAACTTGCCGCAGGTTCTAACTGCCATATGGTCATTAACGATGACTTTGATAACGGAACCCAAAACATTACCCTTACAGGTGGTATTTGGGATTACAACAATCTTGAGCAAGACAAAAATCCTCAGTACGTTAAAATTATCGAGAAAGCCATTCCCCCAAGAAAAGGCACCGACGTTACCGTTATGCGTTTTAAAAATACTAAAGGCTTACATATCAATAACCTTACTGTTAAAGACCCTGTAACCTACGCTATATGGATAGATATGTCTTCCTATTTTACTGTTGAAAACATTGTATTTGATTTCAATTTAGGCAACCCAAGACCTGCCAATATGGATGGTGTACACGTTGACGGAAATTCTTCCTTTGGCACTATCCGCAATATAAAGGGAAAATGTTACGACGACCTTGTAGCGCTTAATGCTGACGAGGGAAGTGACGGTGATATTTCTCATATTGACGTTGACGGTCTTTATGCGGAAGATTGTCATAGTGCCGTTAGACTTTTAAACAGAAAACACAAGGTTACAAACATTCATATCCATAACGTTTTCGGTAGTTACTATCAATACGTAATAGGTATAACAAAGTACTGCAACTATGAAGTTGACGGCTATTTCGATTCAATAGTATTAGACAACCTGCACGTTAGAAAGGCAATCAGATATTTATATCTAAGTTACAGCGAAAAATGTGCAAGAGATTACAAAGTGCTTCCCATAGTTTACTTAGAGGATCTTATAAATGTAAAATCACTTAGCATAAGTGAACTATATAGAGTTGAAGAAAACGTTTCAATTCCGACCGTTTCGGTAGGCACCGGCGCAAAGGTTGAAAATTTAAGCATAAAGAATTGCTATAGCGAAAACCATACCGACACTCCCTTTGCTTTTTATGAGCAAAAAGGAACGGTTGATAAACTCATTTGGGAAAACAATCGCATAGTAAACGGTGAGTTATATCTTCCAAAAACCTTGGATATAAAAGAGTAAATGAATATGAAAATTCTTAATAAAGAACTTCTCGAAAAAAATTTATTAGCAACTTCTAAAGAATTTTTAGACAGGGGTGTAATTTGCGGTTCTATAATGCTTGTTAATCAATGCGGAAAAAGAATTGCGACTGTATCTGTCGGAAGTCAAAAACCAAATGCTAATATACCCATAAACGAAAAAACCATGTTCAGACTTGCTTCTTTGACAAAGCCTGTTACGTCAGTGGCTGCGCTTATTGCAGAAGAACAGGGGTTACTGTGCCTTGATGACGATGTTTGCGATTATATTCCTGAATTTAAAAATATTTTTATAGGAAAATTAGAAAACGGCAAGGTTGTTCCTGACAGAAAGCCTGCCACAAAAATCAAACTTTCATATTTTTTGGCGCATTGCAGCGGTTTTCTTTCTCAGGACGAATTATACGACCCACAGTTTAACCTGATACCTAAAGAAGCCTTTAAAACAATTAAAACCCATACCGATTATACGATAAAGAACGTTTATCTTTCTTTCGAGCCTTTATCTAAAACAGTTTACAGTACCTATGCTTACGATATAATTGCTCGTATTATAGAAGAAAAAAGCGGAATGGAATATGCCGAATTTTTGGACAAATATCTGTTTAATCCTCTCGGCATTACCGATATGACATTTAATCCCACCGAAGAACAGTGGAGTAGATTTATAAGTGTTGGTAATAACAATGATAAAAATGAGTATTGTCCTTTAGAAATAGGACGTCATACTTTCACCGACCATCCGCTAACCTTTTCTGCTGCGGGAGCAGGACTATCCGGCACTGCCGAAGATTATAATATTTTTATGGAAATGCTTTTAAATAAAGGCGCTTATAACGGTGTGCGTGTTTTGAAGGAAGACTCTGTAAATAAATTAAACAAGATAATATGTGATAATTGGGGACTCGGCGTGTACGTGCGCGACGGAAAATCTTCGCTTCCCGCTGATTCATACGGTTGGAGCGGCGCATACGGAACACATTTTTGGGTTGACGATAAAAACCAAATCACAGCGCTTATGTTAAAAAACCATCGCGCTTTAACGGATAATTTTTGGGGCGAAAGTATTCATAAATTTGAAAACAGCGTTATGAATTCTTTTGAATTTTAAAATATTAAAGCAATAAGGCGAAAAAATTCAATTAGCACGAATGCGTCTTTTAAGAAAGGATGTTAGTTATGAAAGAATTAAAATTTGAAGAACTTTCCACTAGGCAAAAATTAGGTATGGTGTTTACTCCGTTCCTGAACAGTTGGGCAAAATCCGTTCCCGATGAAGAATTCGTTTTAGAACTCATAAAAGAACGTGCCCTCGGTTCTGTTTGGATTCAGCAAGGTTATAGAGATGCTGAGGCAATGCTTAAAAGAGTTAAGGAACTTGCCGACTATCCTATAATTATAATGACCGATGCCGAAAGCGGTATTGAAAGTAGTTCGGGCAGATATATCGTCGGAAGACATAGCGCCTTAAGCAGTACGGGTGACCCTAAATATGCCTATGCCTTCGGTAAGGTGCTTGGCACAAAGGCTCACCAAATGGGCTATAATATGATATGCAACCCTATTGTTGATATTCTTCCCGGAAAAATTCGTTCTTTAGGCGGTGATAAAGAGACCGTTACAAAGTACGCTCTTGCTATGGCTCGCGGTATGCGTGACGGCGGTGTTCTCACAATTGCGAAGCACTATCCCGGTGGAAGCAACCCAAATAAAATAGACTCACATATGACCGAAATCATCTCCTATGATACAAAAGAAGAACTTATAGAAAATCATCTTTATCCCTACAAAAAACTTTTGGACGAAGGACTGCTCGGCGGTATTATGACAGGTCACGCGAGAATGGTAAATATCGATAATACCCGTCCGGCTTCTTTATCCAAACCTGTTATTGACATTATAAGGGAAATGGGCTTTGAAGGTGTTGCCATTACCGATGCCCTTTGTATGATGGGTATTCGCGAAAGTTACAGTGACGTTGAGGCTAAAGGCTTTGCTATTGCCGCAGGTAACGACCTTGTACTTCCATTTACTCAGGATAATAAAGTTAAGTTCAATAAACTCGTTGAAGCATATGAGCAAGGACTTATTCCCGATGATATACTTGATGCGGCAGTTAAACGCGTACTTGCAACTCAGCACAAAACCACCCTGCTTAAAAACGACGCTGAAGTTTCAGACGAGGAGTTAAAGTTATTTTTCGATATCAATAAGGATAATATCTGCGCAATAACCGACGAAGGCGTACCAACAAACATTTCAAGAGACGGAAAGCACTTCTTTGCAATGGTTATTCGTAACGAAATGAGCGTCGGTGCAGACGGCAAAATAGACGTTGACACCTTCTCGTCAAATTGGCTCTATCCTGAAAAGGTTAAAGCAAAAATCCTTAAGTTGTTCCCCAATTCTCAGGTAGAATACATATACGAATTCCCCACACAAGCGCAAAACACGAGAATACTCTCAAGATCCCTTGGCTGTGATGAATTTGTATTCCTCACCTTCACCGAACCGCTTTCCTTTGTAGGCGAGGAAAAACTTACCCACAGATTAGTAACGCTTATTAATGCGCTTCAATATAAAAACAGATTATCTACCGTTGTGCATTTCGGCAATCCCCTTGTACTTGAGGACCTGCCCCACGTTCCAAGGTTTATTATAGGTAGTTTGTCAAGCGAAAACGTTGACTCTTGCCTCGAAGTACTCGCCGGTAATTATCCCGCAAAAGGCGTTCTTACCTGTTCACCCGATTTTAAATAACTTATATACTTTAAATAAAAAAATCACGATGGAAGACACTTCGTAAAGAAGTTGTCTTTCATTGTTTTTTATAAAAAATCAACACCAAAAAATAACTTACTGTTTTGGTAAAAACTAACAAAATGTTCGAAATATATCAAAAAAAGTTATTTAATGTTGCAAATAGAAATCGAGTGTGATACAATACATTTTGTGGATGTTAAAACTTCCTCATACTATATTTTATGGAGGGGATTATAAATGGAGACAAATCTCGTTTATAATGTCAAAGACAAACCAAAATTTGGGCAAATGTTAATTTTTGCCTTCCAGCAGTTACTTGCCATTATGGCGGCAACTATTGCCGTTCCTGCTATTGTTGGTAACGGTATGAGCGCTTCCGCTGCTCTTTTGGGCGCTGGTGTAGGTACTTTAGTGTATCAACTTTTCACAAAGTTCAGAAGCCCTGTTTTCCTCGGTTCTTCCTTTGCTTTCATCGGTTCTATGTGTGCAGCCTTCGCAGGCGCAGCATCCGCTTCTCTCGGATTTTTGGGAATTATTATCGGTGCAGTACTTGCAGGTCTTGTTTACGTTGTTATTGCTATTGTTATTAAAATAGCAGGTGTAGGCTGGATTAACAAACTTATGCCTCCTGCAGTTATCGGACCTACAGTTGCAATTATCGGTCTTTCTCTTGCAGGCGCAGCTATTAAAGACGTATTTTCTTACGGTCCTCAGGATTCTAATGGCTCTTTCATTATGAGTGGCTTTAGTTGGGTATCTCTCGTTTGCGCACTCGTTACACTTTTTGTTGTAGTGCTTTGTTCTACTTACGGTAAAAAAATGACCAAACTCATTCCCTTTATCATTGGTATATTGGCAGGTTATGCAGTAGGTCTTATCTTTACTCTTATCGGCATTAAAACAGGTAATGCAAATCTTATGATCGTTGATTTTGCTCCCTTTAAAGCATTGGTTGCTGAAGGTGTTAATCTTAAAACTTTCGTAGCAGTTCCTGAATTTTCTTTCCTTAACGCAATTAAGGGCGTAAAAGAATTCAACGGTTCTTATCTCGCAACCGTTGCAGTTGCTTACGTACCTGTTGCTTTGGTTGTTTTCGCAGAGCATATTGCCGACCACAAAAATCTTTCTTCCATTATCGGAACCGACCTTCTTGAAGAACCCGGTCTTCATAGAACACTTCTCGGTGACGGTGTAGGTTCTATGGTAGGCGCAATTTTCGGTGGTTGCCCCAACACCACATACGGTGAGTCTGTAGGTTGTGTGGCTATTACCAGAAATGCTTCTGTTGCCACCATTACTACTACAGCCTTTATGGCAATTCTTATTTCTTTTGTTTCTCCCTTTGTAGCATTCCTAGATTCCATTCCCGGTTGTGTAATGGGTGGTGTTTGCATTACCCTTTACGGTTTCATCGCTGTTTCCGGTCTTAAGATGATTCAAAAGGTAGATCTCGAAGATAACGCTAATTTGTTTACAGTTTCCGTTATTCTTATAGCAGGTATCGGCGGTATGGCTATGGCTATCGGTAAGGTTACTCTTACTTCTATCGCTTGCGCACTTATCCTTGGTATTATTGTAAACATCGTTCTTCATGCTAAAAAAGGTGAAGACAAGGAGTAATTTCTAATGAAAAACTATGATAATGTAACCATTTTCGACCATCCTTTAATTAATCATAAGATTGCTATTTTAAGGGATGAAAATACAAGTATGAAGGAGTTTCGTGAACTTATTGAAGAAATCACGACTCTTATGACCTTTGAATGTCTTAAAGAGGGTGTTCCCACTACCGAAAAGCAGGTAAAAACTCCTCTTGAAGTATGTACTCAAAAGGTGGTAAAGGATAATGCTATCGTTATCGTGCCAATTCTGCGAGCAGGTCTTGGTATGGTAAACGGCGTACACGTATTGTTCCCATCTGCAAGAGTAGGTCATATAGGTATGTATAGAAACGAAGAAACACTTCAGCCTTGTGAATATTATTGCAAGTTGCCTGACGGTATTGAAGATAAACTTGTTTTGTTGGTTGACCCGATGCTTGCAACGGGTGGCAGCGCAATCGACGCTATTAATTCTCTTAAAAAGCGTGGATGCAAAGATATTAAGTTTATGGCTGTTATAGGCGCTCCCGAAGGCGTAAGCAACGTTGCAGAAGCACATCCCGACGTGCACATTTACGTTTCCACTTTGGATAGATGTCTTAACGAAAACGGTTATATTTTACCCGGTCTTGGTGATGCCGGAGATAGACTTTTCGGTACAAAATAAAATTAAGAGGCTACCCTTCTGGGTAGCCTCTTTTTAATATAAATCGATAAAAATTTTTGGTCTTGACCTTTTAAAGATTTATTTTATATGGTTGCAATAAGCAGTAATTTGCGATAAAATAAATATAATAAAAGAAACTTGAGAGGAAGTTTTTATGGATAATTTTATTTTTACTTCTCCGACCTATTTTGTTTTTGGTAAGGATACCGAAAATAAAGCGGGTGAAATGGTTAAAAAGTTTGGCGGTACTAAAGTACTTATTCACTATGGTGGAGGAAGTGCAGTAAAAAGTGGACTTATTGACAGAGTAAAGGCATCTTTAGATAAAGAAAAAATTACCTATATTCTTTTGGGCGGTGTTCAGCCCAATCCAAGAAGCGGACTTGTTTACGAGGGTATTGAACTTTGTCGTAAAGAAAAGGTGGATTTTATTCTTGCGGTTGGCGGAGGCAGTGCTATTGACTCAGCAAAGGCTATTGCCGGCGGTGTGCTTTACGAAGGGGACTTTTGGGATCATCATAGCGGAAAAGACGTAGAAAAAGCGCTTCCTGTAGGAACTGTTTTAACAATTGCCGCGGCAGGAAGTGAAGGCAGCGGAAATACGGTTATCACCCACGAAAACGGTATGTTTAAACGAGGTTGCCGTACCGATATTCTTCGTCCTAAATTCAGTATATTAAATCCTGAACTTACCTGTACTTTACCTGCTTATCAGACTGCTTGTGGTATTACCGATATTATGGCGCATCTTTATGAAAGATACCTTACAAACACAAAAGACGTAGAGGTTACCGACCGCCTTATTGAAGGTCTTATGCTGTCCATTATTAACGAGGCTCCAAAGGTGATAAAAAATCCAAACGATTATAATGCAAGAGCAAATATTATGTGGGCAGGTACTCTGGCTCATAATAACGTATGTGGCGTAGGAAGAACTCAGGACTGGACGGGACACAGTATTGAACACGAACTTTCGGGTCTTTACGATTGCGCACACGGCGCAGGTCTTGCAGTAACTATGCCTGCTTTATTCGGTTACGTATTAGGTCACGACGTTGCACGTTTTGCACAAATAGCAGTAAGAGTTTGGGGTTGCCAAATGGATTTTGCTAACCCTGAAATTACTGCAAGAAAGGGTATTGAAGCCTTAAGAAACTTCCTTATATCTATTGGTATGCCTAAAAATTTCAGTGAACTTGGCGCAAAGGAAGAAGATATACCGTATCTTGTTGACGCGCTATGTGACGGTAATGGCAGACCCGGTTATATTGAGGGTTTTGTAAAATTGGATAAAAGTGATTGCGAAAAGATTTATAAATTAATGGTTTGAGGTGAAGGTTTTGAAAATTACGGTAGTACAACCTAAATATTACGCAGGAGAAAACCCTGATAAAATTATTGCTGAATTTTTAATGGATAAACTTTCTCAGGTAAGTGAAGACTCGTTAATCGTTCTTCCCGAATATTCAAACGCAGGCGGACTTAGTGAAAAGGAAAAAGAACTTGCCGCATTAAGCAGAGCAGAAGAAATGCTAAACTACGCGAGTAAAATAGCCAAAGAAAAAAAGGCGGACGTTAGCATAAACGTTATCGAAAAAAGAGAAGGGGAAATTAAAAACAGTACTTATTTGTACGGTACCGACGGAAGTAAAGTTTTTGTTTATGATAAAGTTCATCTTCCACCGTCAGAAGTAGAGTTGGGTATTAAAAGAGGCAACGGCGAATGTATAGTAGACCTTGACGGAATACGTTTTGCATTTATGACCTGTTACGACGTTTACTATAACGAACAAATTGAGTATATAGCCTCTAAAAAACCTGATGTTATAATAATTCCCGGCTATCAAAGAGGGGAAAGAACCGACATTATTTTAGCACAAAATAAATTGACTGCATTTCGCTGTAACGCTTATATTGCCCGTTCTTCTTTTTCAATGGATGATGAAAATAAGGGCGGAAACAGTATGATAGTTTCGCCTGACGGTCAAATTTTAGTGAACCTTGGCAAAGACGTGGGCAGTATTTCGGTTGATGTAGATGTTAAGTATAAATATATGCGTCCTGCTGGTTTTGGCTGCGGAATGGTACGTAACGACGATTTTATAAACAATGGAATGTGTCCGCAAGTGTTTAAATAATTTATTTTAAAGCCGAGCAGAACTATTTGCTTGGCTTTTTAGTAGGCGCAAATATTCTTTGCTTTACAAAACAAGTTTTTCTATGTAAACTTTAGGCGAGGTGATTGCTATGGCAAACATAGGCAAAAATATAAAGCAAATACGAATTAAAAATAAAATGACACAGGAAGAGTTTGCACAGGCACTGTTTGTAACTCGTCAAACTGTATCAAATTACGAAACGGGAAAATCTAATCCCGATATAGATATGATAATTAAAATTGCCGAACTCTTTAAGGTGGATGCAAATGCGGTAATTTACGGACCGCCTTTGGAAGCGAACCAAAAACGAAAGAGAAATTGGGTAATAGCACTGGGAATTTTTGTGGCGCTTTTAATTGTTGCAGACGTATGGCTTTATAAGTTAAGCGAAGGGTACGATGATTTTTTCTCACACCCTCAAAATATTCTTAAATTTTCACTTTTCCCCTTTACGCTATATGTTCTCGGATTTTTTGCTATGCATATTATAGGACTGTTTTCGGGTCTAAAGCCATTTAATAATAAAGTGGCTAAAATAATCAGAATAGCGCTTTTAATAATACTTGTTTTACTAACACTCGGCACCCTTTATTTTGCTGCTTTTCATATGACAGGGTTTATAAAAGGGCTTAAACCCGGCGGTTATCATATTAGTTGGCCCGGTTTTTTCGGTCAAAGGCTGATTTTAAATATAGTTTTTAATTACCCGTTTATATTTTTTATACTAGGTTCTATCTGTTGGCTTTTTGGACTGATTTATAAAGAAAACTAAAAAATACGCACGAAAGGGAGATACTTCGTAAAGAAGTGTCTCCCTACTTTCATTTTGTATAAAAATTGACACTTATTTACTGAAAGTGTCATAGTAGGTTATATGCTTTGAAATTATACCTATCTCAAAGATAAATAGATTAGTGATATTGTGAGACAGGTCTCACGGTGATATTCTTTAGAATACCTCGCCAAAGGCGAGATATTTCTAAAAAGTGGTATTGAAACTTGCTTTTTGCATATTTTGACATATTTATGCATTAAATTTAAAAATATAACTTCCTGAATCGACGCCGAAACGCGAGGCAATTACAGGGCATTTTGCCTTAAGCAAAAAGAAGATGTTTTTAACTTCGCTCAGGCTTTCGTAGTTGCCTTGCCCTTTGCTGATTACTATATCTGCATCCTTTAGTAACGCCTTAAATACAGGCGAACATTGACTTAAAACACTGCCTGGCGCACGACTGCCCGATGGAAAAACTTTTGCATTTTTGCTTATGTTGGTGAGTTTTATTTCCTTTAGGGTGACGTCATTTATAATGGGTGCGCTGCGCACTGCATAAAAAAAGGATAAATTTGGATAATTATCCATAAAAACTTCGTCAAAAATTGCTTCCCCTGAGTTATCTCCGACTATTAAAACGGTTTTTGCGGTTGTTAGTTTTTCTTTAAAAATATTAATATCGCATATAGAAAAAGGCGCGTTTAATTCGTTGGTTATTTTTGAAGAAATATTCAGATTGCTAACTATGGCGCTATCAAGATTGTTGCCTACTGCCCCTACCTTTAACGCTGCGTAGTGGGAATCTTTTGAAGATTTAATAAAATCTTTCAAAACGGGGATAAGCGACTTGGCAACCTCTATATCGTTTTCTTTGATTTTCGTAAAGGGGTCTTCTTCCTTTGTGACGCTTTGCACTGCCTCGTAAATTGCTTGTGCCAAATGAGGCGCATTTTCGTAGTTTTTATAATTTTTTAGTATTTCGTTAGCAAGATTTAAAACATTTTGCCTAACTTCGGGCGAATTACTCGCCATTTTTGCCGCCCTTTGCGCCTGCGATAAAAGACAGGGCAGACATCCTTCTAGTATTTCCATAACTTAATCACCGTTTGTTCTAAGTTGATGAGTTTTCTTACATAGAATAACTTTTTTGGCATAAAAAATCAAGATTTTTATTGACAAAAAGTGAAAATATCGGTATAATCATAACTGAAATGTAATGGGTTTCATAACTATTTTGTAATATTGAGGTGCGCATATTGTGGAATCTTTGATGTATTTAGGAATTATGTTGGTAGTAATCTGTGTATGGTTTTTGGCGGTTAAGCGCCCTGTTTACGAAGCGGTTCTTCTTGCTTTTATTGTGCTTTTATGCGTTACAGGTAATTGGGGAAGCGTATGGAACTACATAGAAGAAGGGCTGTCGACATCGCTGCTTTATTCAATGGTGGCTTTTGTGGCTTTGTCAATACTTCTGACTAAAACAAAAATTGTTGACAGTTGTATTGTTATTATACTGTCACTTATTGGTCGTATAAGGGGCGGAGCAGGTTATACTGCGGTGATAGCGAGCGCTTTTATGGGCGCTTTGTCAGGATCGGGCCCCGGAAACGTAATGGCTACCGGTACTCTGACTATTCCTGCTATGAAGCGTACGGGATTTCCTGCAGAACTTGCCGCAAATATCGAGTCTAATGCCAGTTATATGGGTAATATGATACCGCCTTCTTCCAATATAGTTGCCGCAATGACTGCTTTTTCTGCTTATGCTGCAGAAAAAGGTATTGCAGACGTATCACAAGGAAGATTTTGGATAATTCTTTGGGGTGTGGCTTTGTGGTTTATAGCTCAGCGTCTTATTATGGTTTGGGCGTTTTGTAGGTATTATAAGGTTCAACCTATGAGCAAAGATGAAATCCCGAGCCTTAAGGAGACCTTTAAGGCAAGTTGGCAGGGACTGTTGCTTCCGGTGGTTATTTTGTTGCCTTTTATTTTGGATGCGCTTTTGGCGGACTATTTTTTTGTTGCTCGACTCGGAACAGTTGGCGCTAAATATCTTTCAAAATCAGTTTTGCTTTTTGTGGCAGGCGTTTCGGCAATTTATGCGTGTATTGTGGTAAAGGATAAATCTACCGTTACTCCGAATAAGATTGCAAAAATATTCGCAAACGGCGTGAAATCTATTTCTCCGGCAATAGGTGTATGTGTGTTCGGTTATATGATAGGCGCATTGTTTGCAGATATGGAAGTGGCAAAGACTTTGGGTGAGCTTATGGCTACATGGAATTTTGGAAAGCTAGGTATGGTGTTGGCAATTTGCGCTATTACCTGTGTGATGGGAATGGTGGTTCCGGGCTCTTCTCAGGTTGTTATTTTTGGCCCTGTCTTTATAATATTGCTTGAAAACGTAGGTGTTAATCCGTTGTTGGCTGCCGCTATGCTTCCATGTATTTGTGGCGTTATGTGTGGCATTACTCCTCCGTTGGGACTCGGTATGTATGCAGGAATGACCATTGCAGAGTCTGATTTCAGTAAAACTATCAAGAACAATTTGTGGTGGGTTGCGGCTCAGTTTATTTTGCAGGTTGTCATTCTTATGGGATGGTTACCCGTTATAGGCATATGAGAGGAGATTAAATATGAAAAAGTTTTTTAAAAAAATATCCGACGTTTTAAAAATGATTTTTGGATACGGAATAATGATTTCTCTCTTTGCAGGTGGACTCACGTTTTTTGGTTATCTTGTTGCGCTTATTATCGGCGGCAATACAGCAACACTGATTTGTTGCGTTATATATGAAAAAATCATTCCGGTAATAATATATCTTTCTGTAATTATGGTGCTGTTAGGCCTTTTATCTATGTATCTTGCAGGTGAGAAAGCATTGACACCTGAAAAGAAGCATGCAAAAAAACATGAGGGAGAAGTATAATTTAAAAGCATCCTTAAAGGATGCTTTTATTTAACTGGAAAAGGTGAATTATATGAACACAAAACAACTTCAGTACGTGGTGTTTTTATCAGAAATTATGAATATAAGTCAGGCGGCTCAGCTTCTGGGGATAACTCAACCTGCTTTAAGTAAGCAAATTTTAAGTCTTGAAAAAGAGTTGGACGTCACATTGTTTGATAGAAATGAATCACCCTTAAAACTTACTCCTGCGGGGGAGTATTTTGTGCAGAATGCCAAAGATATACTTTACAGGGAAGAAGAATTATATCGCTCAATGGAGGCATTCAGAACGGGCGAAAAGGGAAGGCTTGTTATTGGTATTTCGCCATTTAAGGCATCGTATTTTCTTACTGACGTTATCAAGAAATTGCACTTTCGGTTTCCGGGGCTTCAAATAGTTTTAGATGAAAAAAACAGTGCCGGTCTTCAAAAGGATACTGCAGACGGTATTGTTGATTTTTCTATACTTAATCTTCCGGTGGATGACAGCACGTTCGATACGTTTCCTTTAGAAGAAGAAAAGGTCGTTTTAGTTATACCAAAAGAATTTTCAAAAAAACTGCCATCGAACAGCAATTCACAAATAAGCTTTGAAGACTGCAAGGAAATTCCATTTATTGCACTTTCAAAAAATCAGGAACTGAGAGTTTTGTTTGACAAATTATGTAAAATTGAAAATGTGAGTTTAAATATTGCAACTGAGGTGGTTGGAGTTACTACTGCGTATAATCTTGCCTGTAACGGAGTAGGAGCAACTCTTATTCCTTTGAAATTTGCGCAAGTTACAGGACTTGATAAAAATGTTTCGCTATATAATTTGAAAAAAACGGGTATATCACGCAGCCCTGCTATTGTAATAAAAAAAGGCAGATACATTTCAGAATATGCTAAAACTGCCATGGAATATATAGGCGTTAAATAAGCAAAAATCAGGCGATTTATTACATATTGACTATTTCTTTAAACTGTATTATAATATATATATTATAATACTAGTTAAGGAAGTGTACCGCTATGGGCAATAAACGTATTTTCCTCTCTTCTCCTACAATGCACGGCGAAGAACAACAGTTTATAAAAGAAGCTTTTGATACTAACTGGGTAGCACCTCTCGGCGCAAATGTTGACGGTTTTGAAAAAGAAATGGCTGAATATATCGGAGTTAAATCTGCCGCTGCTTGTATAAGTGGAACGTCGGCTCTCCATTTAGCTGTTAAACTGGCAGGCGTTAAGTCGGGAGATGTTGTTTTTTGTTCCGACCTTACCTTTGCGGCAACCGTTAATGCCGTTACATACGAAAACGCAAGACAGGTATTTATTGACAGCGAATACGAAACCTGGAATATGGACCCCGAGGCTTTAAAACTTGCCTTCGAAAAATATCCCGAATGTAAATGTGTTGTAGTTGTTAATCTTTACGGCGTTCCCGCGCAACTTGATGAAATTAAGGCTATTTGCGATGAACACGGCGCTGTTCTTATTGAAGATGCTGCCGAAAGCCTTTCTGCAAAGTACAAAGGCATTCAAACAGGAACTTTTGGCAAATACAACGCTATAAGCTTTAACGGAAATAAAATCATTACCACTTCGGGCGGCGGTATGTTGCTTAGTGATGATGAAGAAGCTATCAAAAAGGCTCGTTTCTGGTCAACACAGTCCCGTGACCCTGCACCTTGGTATCAGCATAGCGAAACAGGCTATAATTACCGAATGAGTAACATAGTTGCAGGTATAGGCAGAGGACAACTTCTGCATCTTGACGAGCATAAGGCGTTAAAGAAAAAGATTTATGAACGCTATGAAGAAGCCTTTAAGGATTTGCCTGTTAAAATGAATCCTTATCTTGATTATATGGAGCCTAACTTCTGGCTTTCCTGTATGCTTATTGATGAAGGCTGTAACGTTCAGTTTATGGATATAGTTAATGCTCTCGAAAAAGAAAATATCGAGGCTCGTCCGATTTGGAAACCGATGCATATGCATCCGCTTTTTGAAGGATATGACTTTATTTCGGTTAACGAAAACAGCGTCAGCGAAGATATCTTCAGCCGCGGCGTATGTCTTCCCAGCGATATAAAGATGACTGAAGAAGAACAGGAAAAGGTTATCAGCATAATAAAAAGTTTGTTTTAAGGAGAAAATATGAAAAAAATTCAGTTGTTCATAAAACGTGCTTTTGATATCGTTGCAGGCTGTCTAATTGTAGTTTTGCTTACCGTTATTCCGGTGCTTATAGTTGTGCCGATTGTTATTAAAGCAACTTCAAAAGGTCCTGCAGTTTTTACTCAGGATAGAGTGGGTAAAGACGGTAAGGTATTTAAGATATATAAATTTCGTACTATGCTGATTCCGGAGGAAAGTTTAGATAAAGACGGCAATATGTTAGAACCTAAACAAAGAATAACCAAAGTCGGCAAAGTTTTGCGTAAAACCAGCATTGATGAACTTATGCAGATATTTAACATCATAAACGGAACGATGAGCTTTGTAGGACCTCGTCCAACGCTTCCCTATCAGGTTGAAAGATATACCGAAGATCAAAAACGTCGTCATAATATGCGCCCGGGAATTACGGGTCTTGCTCAAGTGAACGGACGAAATAACCTTTCTTGGACTGAAAAAATAGAATATGACGTTCGATACATAGATACTTTTTCTCTTTGGCTCGACATTAAAATATTTTTTAAAACGGTTGCAGTGGTGCTAAAAAAAGAGGGTATTGATTTTACAAAGCACGATACCATAACTGCAAAAGAAACCAAGGAAACTGTAACTAAAAATTGACAGAAAGGTGACTGTTTATGAAGGCACTTGTTTTGTGCGGTGGCATTCCTCAAATAGCGCTAATGGAAGAACTTAAAAACAGAAACATAACCGTTGTATTGGCGGATATGAATGAAAAAGTATCGGGTAGAAAATACTGCGATATCTTTTATGCTGTTTCGGTACTTGATAAAGAAGCAATAAAAGATGTTGCCGTTAAAGAAAACGTGGATTTTCTTATAACGGTTTGCGCAGACCAAGTTCTCGAAATTGTAGCGCAAGTGTCAGAAGAATTATCCCTTCCTTGCTACATTGATGCCGCTACGGCGACAAACGTTTCTAAAAAATCATATATGAAAAAGATTTTTGTTGAAAACGGTGTGCCGACTTCTCAATACGTGATTTTAAAAGATTTGGATTTTGAGAAATTCAAACATCTTGAATTCCCGATTATAGTAAAACCTGTAGATTCTTATTCTTCACGCGGTGTAAAAAAAGTAGTTAATAACGAAGAGTTAAGCTTGGCTTTTGATGAAGCTAAGAAAATCAGCCGTGAAGGTACGGTAGTCGTTGAAGAATTTGTAGAGGGTGAAGAGGTTACAGTTGACGTTTACGTTGAGAACGGAAAGGCTAAAATTCTTACAACTTCTAACTCCGATAAAGTAAAGGGCGAAGGTTTTGTTATACACAGAACCAGAAACCCTGCAAGTATATCAGATGAAATCTTCGAAAAAATCAAAGATACTGCGCAAAAAATAGCAGAAGGATTTAAACTTAAAGATACTCCTATGTTGATTCAGCTGATAACCGACGGCAAACGTATTTCGGTTATTGAGTTTTGTGCAAGAACGGGTGGCGGAATTAAGTTCAGACTTATTAAGAGAGTTTCAGGCTTTGACGTAGTAAAAGCAGTACTTGATTTAACCCTTGGTAATAAACCTCATTATGAAGAAAATTATGAAAACCGTCCGTATATAGTTAATGAGTTTTTATATGCAAATGACGGCGTTATCGACCGTTTAGAGGGGTTCGAGGAATTGCTTAATGAAGGAATAATTAGTGAGTATTACCAGCTTAAAGCAAAAGGAACTCAAGTTGGTAGTATGAAATGCAGCGGTGACAGAGTTGCTTGTTTTACCATTCAAACAAGCAGTATAGAAGAACTTAAAGAAAAACACAAATTAGCTAATCAAAGGATAAAAGTAATTGATGAAAACGGAAACGATCTTATCCGTCACGATTTAGTAGCAAACCTCAGTGAGAAAGGAATATAATCAATACTTTTTTGCAAGTTAACTGAGTTTTGAAATAAGTTTGCTACAAACTGAAAAATATGTTGTTACACGAGTTATATTTTGAAGAGGTGTATGTTATGAAAATAGGTTATTTGACAACGATACCTGGAACCTTAAGGGCTTTTGTAGTACCTCAAGTCGAAGCTTTCCATAAAAAGCATCCCGAGATAGAAATAAAATTTATCAGCAGTTCTGCAGACCATATGAAAGAATGGTTACCTGATTTCGTTGAATTTATTTCTGTTCCTATGAGCAGAGGAATTGATTTTGGCGCTGTAAAATCAATCATCGCTCTTAAAAAACTATTTAAAAAAGAAAAGTTTGATATGATTATTTACGCTACACCTAACGCTGCCCTTTACTCTTCGTTGGCAGGCAAAATGGCAAAAGTTAAAAAACGTCTTTATTGTCAGTGGGGCATTCGTTACGTGGGATTTTCGGGAATTAAACGAAAGTTGTTTAAATATCTTGAAAAAGTTGCTTGCAAAAACTCTACACATATAAACGCGGTTAGCACGAAAAATCGCCAATTCGCCATTGATGAAAAACTGTATAAATCCGAAAAGGCTACTGTAGTGGGTAATGGTGGTACAGTAGGAGTGGATTTATCTGCTTATGATATGAGCAAATATAACGAATATCGCGAAGAAAAACGTAAGGAACTTGGAATTGAACAAGAATTTGTTTTTGGATTTGTAGGAAGATTAAGTCGAGATAAAGGGAGCTTAGAATTATTTCGAAGCACCAAAAAAATGTCTGAACAGAATGAAAATTTTAAATTAGTATGCGTAGGTAGAAGTGAACTGTCCGAAAAAGATTTTCCTGCAGATATTAAAGAATGGGCTGAATGTGGAAAAAACGTGATTTTGACCGGATTAAAGCCTAAAGAAGAAGTGGTTAAATATTATGCTGCTTTTGATTGTTACGTTCATCCGACCTATCGTGAGGGTTTTGGAATGGTGCTTCAAGAAGCAGGCGCTATGGGATGTCCGGTTATAACTACAGATATACCCGGTGCAGGTGAAGTGTTGGTGGATGGTGAATCTTGTTTGTTGTGTAAACCGCGTGATACCGAATCCTTAATTGAATGTATGCAGAAATTAGTAAATGATAGAGAGTATGCTGAATCATTAGGTAAAAACGCAAGAAAATACGTAGAAGAAAAATATGAAAGAAACAGTATGGTAGAAAACCATATTAAACGTTACGAAGAATTACTTGAGGTGTGATATATGAAACTTATGCTTTTAACGGGTAATCCCAATTTTGCTAAAAAAGCAGAAGACTGTGGCGTAGATAGAATTTTTATCGACCTTGAATATATAAATAAGGCTGAAAGACAAAAGGGAAGAAACACTTATCTTACATGTAATACTGTGGCTGACGTTGCTCCAATGCGAAAAGTGCTTAAAAAGTCAGAACTTCTCGTGCGTGTTAATCCTATAAATCCTCACTCTAAAGAAGAAATAGACACGGTATGCGACGCGGGCGCCGATATTATTATGCTTCCTATGGTTTTTGATGCCGAAGACGTCAAGAGCTTTGTTGAGTTTGTAGGTGGCAGAGCAAAATGCGTGCCCATGATAGAAACCACTCAGGCTATGACCAGAATAGAAGATATTTTGGAAGTTAAGGGAATAGACGAGCTTTATATAGGTCTTAATGACCTGCATATTGGACTTGGACTTTCTTTTATGTTTGAGGTTTTGGGTGGCGGTTTGCTTGATTATATGGCTGAAAAAATCAAAGCAAAGGGAATTCCTTTCGGTTTTGGTGGAATGGGCAAGATAGGGGAGGGTATGCTTCCTGCTGACGCTATTCTTGCTGAACATTTCAGACTTGGCTCGAGTAGTGTTATTCTTTCTCGCACTTTTAGAAATGAAGTTGATGCTGAAGGTAAGCCGCAACTTGATTTGGAAAAAGAAATTGCAAAAATCAGAGAAAAAGAAACAGAATATTTATCATGGACTGAAAAAGATTTTGAAAATAATAAAAATTTTGTAAAAGAAACCGTGAAGAAAATTGTGGCAGGTATTTAGTATGAAAAAGGTACTGATATTAAGTGTTCCTGCCTGGAATAAAAAAAGTGGCTCCGACACGTTTTCCTCTTTGATGGAAGGCTATGGAGCGGATAATGTTGCTAATATTTATATAAGGGAATCGCTTCCTGACAGTCTTGTATGCAATAATTATTTCAGAATATCCGAAAACGCTGTTATTAAAAGTATATTGAAAAGAAATTTGAAAACAGGCAAGCGTGTGTCTGCAGTTCAAGTTAATGATGATAATACTGAAAATGAAAAGGCAACCGAAGCCAGATACAAAAAATATTCTTCAAAAAAGAATTTTATTTTAAGTATTGCAAGAGAACTTGTTTGGAAATTTGGCGTATGGAAAACTAAAGAATTAAAAAACTTTATTGATGAATTTGCTCCCGATGTTGTTTTTTTTGCTATGGAGGGGTATATACATTTAAATCGTATAAGCCGTTATGTTATTAAGTGTAGCAAAGCAAAAGGTGTAGGATATTTTTGGGATGATAATTTTACTTATAAACAATCAAATAAGATAGGATACAAAGTGTATCGTTTTTTTCAAAAGAGAAGTATCAAAAAAACTGTTAAGCTGTGTGACGATTTTTTTGCTATTTCACCTAAAACAAAAAAAGAAGCTGACGAAACGTTTGGTATCAACTGCAAGATTTTGACAAAACCCTTAAAAAATGCAAAAGAAAAGTTTGAAACTTGCAAAATTAACGAGCCTATCAAATTACTATATACAGGCAAGCTTATCATAGGCAGATTTGATACAGTAAAGTTCATAGGCGAAGCTCTTGACGTGATAAATAAAGATGGCGTTAAAGCTGTATTAGATGTATATACAACTACTTATTTGAGCGAAGAAGACTTAAACTCTGTTGGAAAATATGTGAATATTTTAGGCGCTATACCGCAAAATGAAGTTTCGCAAAAGCAGTCAAAAGCTGATATTTTACTTTTTGCCGAGGCTGTTGGCGAAAACGCAAGTAAATCGGCAAGACTTTCTTTTTCGACCAAAATTACTGATTATTTTTCGGCAGGTAAATGTATATTTGCGGTTGGTAATGGCGATACTGCGCCGATGGAATATTTAATTGAAGAAGACGCGGCGGCTGTTGCAATTTCTAAAGAAGAAATTCTTCCGGTGCTTTATGAACTTATAAAAAACAAAAATGCTATAAACGATTATGCTAAAAAGGCATATGATTGCGGTGTGCGTAATCATAATGAGGATAAAATTAAAGGAGTGTTATTTGATACTTTAAATTCTTAAAACAAAGAAGGTGATTTGATGAAGATATTGCAGATAAATGCTGTTTACGGAGTAGGTAGTACAGGTATTATCGTCAAAGATATACATGAAATGTGCATTGAAAAAGGAATAGAATCATACGTTGCTTATTCTTCATCAAATATTCACGAAAGTGAAATAAAAAATGGTTATAAGATAGGTAAGAATTTTGGGAAAAAGTTGCACGCTCTTTTATGCAGAATAAATGGTATGCAGGGATATTTTTCGAGATTTGCTACAAAGCGATTTTTGAAATTTATAGATAGAATAGAGCCAGACATCGTTCAACTGCACAATCTTCATAGCAATTACATTAACCTTAATATGTTGCTGAAATATTTGGCTAAAAGAAGTATTAAGACTATTGTCACACTTCACGATTGTTGGTTTTATACTGGCGGATGTTTTCACTATACAGCTGCAAAATGTGATAAATGGCTTTATGGTTGCGGCCATTGTCCTAAAAAGAAATGTGACACTCCCGCATATCTTTTTGACCGTTCTGTCAAAATTTTGAAGGATAGAAAAAAATATTTTGGTGCAATTAAAAATTTGACTGTTGTGGGTGTTTCTGAGTGGATAACCGGTGAGGCAGTTAAAACAGTTTTTAGTGGCAGAAAAGCTGTTACCATACATAATGGAATAGATACTGAATTTTTTAAACCTACCACGTCGAATTATCGAAAAAAGTATGATATTGACGAAAAGTTCGTTATTCTCGGTCCTGCTTCAAAATGGCTATCAAAGGTAAACCAAGATGTATTTGAAAAGTTTGTTAAATTGTTAAAAGAAGATGAAGTATTAGTGCTTTTAGGTTGCACCAAACAACAAATTGATGATTTGCCTAAAAACGTATTAGGTATTCCTTTTATAAAGGATAGGGACGAACTTAGAAAAATTTATTCTGCGTCCGATGTATTTATAAATCCTACAAGAGAAGATACACTTCCGTTTGCGAACTTGGAACCATCAGCTTGTGGAACTCCTGTTATAACCTTTAACAATACCGGAGCAAAAGAAACAGTTGATGGTATAAATAGCTTCGCGGTTGAAAACGGTTCGGTTGAACAATTGGTATTAAAAAAGGAACAAATTAAAAATTCTAATAATAAAGAAATTAGAAAATATATTTTGGATGAATTTGATGTTACGAACAATTATTTAAAATATATTGATTTGATTAGATCTATTTAAAAAGGAAAGTGCTTAATGTTCGTATATATATTGTTAATAATCTATGTTCTGTTTATGTATGGTCTTACCAGACTAGTTTCAGGAGCATATGAAAACAAGAAAAGATTTTTTATTATTTCTTCGGCAATTCCGTTTGTGTTATTAATCGCTTTAAGAGGCAAAAGCGTTGGCGCCGATACAGTCAGATATTGGGCTGATTACGAAAGAGGCGGAAATACTGAATTAATAGATGTTTTTTTGGATTATGGTGATAATAAAGCGTATTTTTGGTTAAGTGAACTCTTTTCTAAAAATGATATACCGATTCAAATATGGTTTGGACTTATTGGCTTGCTTTATGTAGGAGTATCTTTTTACATAATATACAAATATTCCAAAGATCCGCTTAGTAGTGTAATTATGTTTATGGTTATAGGCGGTTTTGGATTTGCTATGGCGGGACTTAAGCAGACTTTTGCAATGGTTTTTACTTTACTGTCTTTTATTCAGATGGAAAAGAGACATCCTCTTAGATTTTTGATTTTTGTTGCCATAGGAAGTCTGTTTCATCTTACGGCATTGGTTATGCTGTTGGCTTATCCGTTTTCATATATTAAATCAACCAAAGCACAAGTGCCGATATATTCTTTATTTACTTTTTTGGCATTCTTTAACGCCATTCCTATATTGGAACAAGTGCTTAGTTTACTAAATAACGAACATTATTCCTCTTATTTGATGAGTGAAAAAGAATACACATTAACTGATTTTTTTATTCAGTTATTGATACTTTTAGTTGCTTTATTTTACAAAAATAAAGTGGAGAAAAATGAAGATATGTCTTCTTTTTATACAATGGTGTTTTTAGGTGTAATGTTCCAAGCTTATGCATCTGAAATAGCGCATTTATTCCGACTGAGTTTGTATTTTAAACCTTTAGGTATGATTTTATTGCCTAACGCAATAAAATACGAAGAAAACCCACGAATAAAAATATTGCTTAGAATCGGTGTAATATTTGCTTTTGTGGCATATTTACTTTATCAGCAGAGTGATGGCGCATATAAATTTTATTGGCAATAATGACTTTGTATGGGGGGAAATGACTTGAATTTGCTAAAAAACAAAGTCGCAAAAAATGCCGGATGGATTATTGGGTGTAGGCTGGCGCAAGTTGTTTTTGCGTTGATAATAAATTTACTTACAGCAAGATATTTGGGCCCGTCAAATTACGGAGTAATTAGTTATGCGGCATCTATTGTGAATTTTGTTGTACCTATAATGACGTTAGGTATTAACAATGTTTTTGTTAATGAAATATTGAATAAGCCGGAGGAAGAGGGTAAAACTTTAGGAACTTCGGTGGTACTTACTCTTATTTCGGCAATTTGCTGTATTATAGGATTGACCACATTTGCATTTGTTGTTAATCCGGGCGAAAAACAAACGATACTGGTTTGTGCGCTTTACGGTTTGCTTCTTATACCGCAAAGTTTCGAAATGGTCCAGTATTGGTTCCAGTCAAAATTACTTTCAAAGTATACTTCACTTTCGATGCTATTGGCGTATATTATTGTTTCGGCGTACAAGATATTTTTACTTGTAACCGGAAAGAGCGTTTATTGGTTTGCTATATCTCATGCTTTAGATTATTCTATAATAGCAGTTTTGCTTTTTGCTATATATTTTAAAAAAGGCGGACAACGGTTAAGTTTTTCTTTTAAAAGAGCTTCCGAACTTTTTTCGCAAGGTAAACATTATATTTTGGCAGGAATTATGGGTAGTGTATTGGCTCAAACTGACCGAATTATGATAAAAATGATGGGTGAATCTTCAGACGTTGGTTTTTATTCAGCAGCGTACGCTATGTGTGGACTGACTACTTTCGTGTTTTCTGCTATTATTGATTCTATGCGTCCGATGATTTTGGAACAAAGAAAAAAATCACATAACGATTATGAAAAAAATGTAATTCGACTTTATAGCATAGTAATATATTTATCATTGGCGCAAAGTGTTGTATTAACCATTTTTTCAAAATATTTTATATTGATTTTTTACGGTTCGGCTTATATTGAGTCTATCGAAACACTTAAAATTATATCTTGGTATACTACTTTTTCTTATGTAGGTGCTGTAAGAAACGTATGGATACTTGCAGAACAAAAACAAAAATATTTATGGATTATAAATTTTGTTGGTATGATTTTAAATATTTTGATAAATTTGGTTTTAATACCTATTTGGGGTATAAACGGAGCGGCAGTAGCAACATTGTTGACTCAAATATTTGCTAATGTTGTTATGGGATATATTATTAAGCCTATAAGACAAAACAATCGATTATTAATTAAAGGTTTTAATTTTATAAATATTTTTAAATAGATAGGATTGATAAATTATGAGTCTTTTTACAGGAAAAACTTTACTTATTACCGGTGGTACGGGTTCTTTCGGTAATGCGGTGCTTAACAGATTTTTAAAGACCGATATTGGTGAAATTCGTATTTTCTCGAGAGATGAGAAAAAGCAGGATGATATGCGTCACGAATTTCAGGCGAAGATGCCTGACGTTGCTGAGAAAATCAAATTTTATATCGGTGACGTAAGAGATTTAGCAAGTGTTAAAAACGCTATGCACGGAGTAGATTACATATTCCACGCCGCAGCTCTTAAGCAGGTTCCTTCCTGCGAATTCTTCCCGATGGAAGCGGTTCGCACCAACGTAATGGGCACCGATAACGTACTTACGGCAGCTATTGAAGAAGGTGTAAAGAGTGTAATTTGTCTTTCTACCGATAAGGCGGCTTATCCCGTTAACGCTATGGGCATTACCAAGGCACTTGAAGAAAGAGTTGCAGTTGCAAAATCTCGCACTTCGAAAGATACCAAAATTTGTTGTACTCGTTACGGTAACGTTATGTGCAGCCGTGGTAGCGTTATTCCGCTTTGGATTGACCAAATAAAGCAGGGTAATCCCATTACCATAACAGAACCCGCTATGACTCGTTTTATTATGAGTCTTGACGAAGCGGTTGACCTTGTGCTTTTCGCTTTCGAAAATGGTGTAAACGGCGATATTCTCGTTCAAAAAGCGCCTGCTTGTACTATTGAAACACTTGCAAAGGCTGTAACCGAACTATTTAATCCCGATACAGAAATTAAAGTTATTGGTATTCGTCACGGTGAAAAAATGTACGAAACCCTTCTTACAAATGAAGAATGCGCAAATGCAGTTGATATGGGAGACTTCTACCGTGTGCCAAGTGATAACAGAGGTCTTAACTACGATAAATACTTTAAAGATGGCGATGTTGAGCGTAATCCATTAACGCTTTTTGACTCCGATAACACAGAACTTTTAAACGTAGAACAGGTTAAAGAAAAGCTACTTTCTCTCGAATTTATCAGAAATCAATTAAACTAAAAAAATTGAGGAGTGATAACAATGCTGAAAAATAGTGAACAAGGTTTTTTAACCCTTATTCGCAGTGGCATTCAAAATTGTTATTTATCATTACCCCGGGATTTTTCTATTGATAGTGTTTTAGTTGCGGCAAAAGAATTTCACGTTGTAAATATTGTTTACAACGGTGCAGTTAATTGCGGCATTGATGCCGATTTGCCCGTAATGAAAAAATTGTTTTCTTTGGCATTAAAGGAAACCGTTATAGACCAAAAGCAGTTAGAAGAATATAAAAGATTAAGCGGCGAACTTGTTAAAGAAAAAATTGACTTTTTGCCGCTTAAAGGAATACTGCTTAAATCTATGTATCCATATACATATTTCAGAAGTATGAATGACGTGGATATTTTAATAAAACCGCAAGAGTATAGCAAAGTTAAAAAAGTTTTAACGGAAAACGGCTATGAGTTTTATTGCGAAAGCGACCATGAGTTTATATGGTTCAAAAACGGCGTTCTACAGTTAGAATGTCATAAATCTTTAGTGCCTTCTTACGATAAGGATTTTTACGAGTATTATATAAATATTTGGGACAAGGTTAAGAAGGACGGCGAGAAAAGTTATTTAACTGACGAGGATTTGTTTATATTTACCTTTATACATTTTATTAAGCATTATCGTTCCAGCGGAATAGGAATAAAACATCTTATTGATATTTATTTCTTTACAGAACGTAAAGATATGGATTGGGAATATATTGAATCCGAATTCAAAAAGCTAAATATATTAGAATTCTTTAACAATATCAAAGACGTAATAGCATATTGTTTTTACGGTAAAGAATTGAACGAAAAAACAGAATTTATATTATCCTACATACTTAACAGCGGTGAGTTTGGAAGAAAAGATATAGGGGCTTTCTCTGCTGTTTTGAGAAGTGTTGGAACGTCTGAAAAAACGAAAAAATACGTTGTTAAAAGTTTCTGGAAAAATCTTTTTCCGGGTATTATACCTATGAAAAATAAATATAAATATCTGGAAAAATGCCCATTTTTACTTCCGTTTGCGTGGTTTGTACGACTAATAACCGCTATTTTTAGCGGAAAGAAACTAAAAGTAAGTAAAGTTGACGCCCAAAAAGTAAAAACAATGGAAGAAAGTTTAAAATACGTTGGTTTATCTTATGATTTTACGGAGTGATTCTTTTTGAATATTCTTATTACAGGTGCTAACGGTTTTGTTGGCAAAAATCTTACCGAAGCGCTAAAAAACATCAGAGATGGCAAGGATAAAACCCATCCCGAAATTAAAATAGAAGAACTTTATCTTTATGATATTGATTCTCCTGCTTCTCTTTTGGAAGAGGCTTGTCAGCACGCTGATTTTGTATTTAATCTTGCAGGGGTAAATCGTCCCGAAAATCAAGAGGATTTTATGAAGGGGAACTTCGGTTTTGCTTCAACCTTGCTTGATACACTTAAAAAATATAATAATACCTGTCCTATAATGCTTAGCAGTTCTATACAGGCTAATTTGGAGGGACGCTATAACGGCCCTTACGGACAGAGCAAAAGAGCAGGGGAAGACTTGTTTTTTGCTTATGGCAAAGAAACAGGCGCAAATGTGCTTGTTTACCGTTTTCCTAATCTTTTTGGTAAATGGTGCAGACCAAATTACAACAGCGCTGTAGCTACTTTTTGCAACAATATAGCAAATGATTTACCTATAACTGTAAACGACCCCGGTGTTCTTCTTACATTATTATATATAGACGATCTTGTGGACGAAATGATGCTCTGCCTTGAGGGAAAAGAGCACAGAGAAAACGAATTTTGTGTTTGTCCTGTCGTTCATCAGGTGACTTTGGGAGAAATTGTAGAACTTCTTAACACTTTCAAATCTCAAAGCGAAACCCTTTTAATGCCTGAAATACCTAACGGAAGCTTTGCTAAAAAGCTTTATTCTACCTATCTTTCGTATTTGCCGAAAGAAAAGGCTTCTTTCGCTCTTAAAATGAACGTGGACGATAGAGGCAGTTTTACCGAACTGTTAAAAACTGCTGACTGCGGACAGTTTTCCGTTAATATTTCAAAGCCCGGCATAACAAAAGGTCAGCATTGGCATAACACCAAATGGGAATTTTTTATTGTTGTTTCGGGTAAAGCCTTAATTCAGCAACGAAAAATCGGCACTGATGAAGTGCTTAACTTTGAGGTTAGCGGTGATAAAATCGAGGCAGTACATATGTTACCGGGATATACCCATAACATTATAAATTTAAGCCAAACTGATGACCTTGTTACGCTTATGTGGGCAAATGAACAGTTTGACAAAAATCATCCCGATACTTTTTTTGAAATTGTAGAATGAATATAATTATTTGTTTAAAGGAGGTGGCAATATGACAAAGGAACAAAAACTTCTTATGAATCTTTTGGCTCACAGTATTACGGGTGAAAAGATAGAATACGAAGAAATTGATTGGATGGATTTAATAAAAGAAGCGATAGCGCAGACCGTTTCCATAGTTGCCTTTGATGCCGCCACCGCTTTGAAAGAAAAAATACCAAAAGATATTTATACCTCGTGGTTTAATCATACCTATGGTTCAATGGCTTTAAACTCCTTGGTTGAAAAAAGCCAAAAGGAACTCATCAAAATACTGTCAAAGGAAAATTATTCCTACATTATATTAAAGGGACTTTCCTCTGCCGCTTATTATGAAAATGCCGAGTTAAGAACCCTTGGTGACGTTGACTTCCTTATTGAACCTGATAAAAAGAATGAAATAAAAGAAGTTTTAAAACAAAACGGTTACGAAGCTTCTCTTGAATACCATATATGCCATATTGTGTTTAAAAAACCTAAAGCGCATCTTGAAATGCACTTTGAAATTTCAGGTATTCCTAATGGCGAAAAGTGCGAAATAATACGGCAGTATATGGCCGATTCGCTGAAGAATGCAGACGTTAAAGTGCATTTGGGCGAAACGTTTTCTTGTCCTGCACCTCATCATCACGCGGTTATTTTGTTGCTTCATATGCAACATCATTTACTCGGCGAGGGTATAGGACTTCGTCATTTGATGGATTGGGCTTGCTTTGTGCACAAAACATACGATAAGCCTTTCTGGACAGAAAAGGTTATTCCTTTGCTCAAGAAAATTGGTCTTTTCGAATTTGCGAATGTGTTTACAGCGCTTTGCGTTAAATATTTTGGGATACACTGTCCCGAATGGATGAGTAGAGCCGACGAAAAACTTTTATCCGAACTTTTGGAAGATATCTTCAGTGGCGGTAATTTTGGTAAAAAGGATGTTAGAAGAGGAAAAAGCGGAATGATGATTAGTAACCGCGGAAAAGACGGTACTAAAAAAAGTAAGCTTTACTATATGAACAGCACGCTTGTTGCGACCTCTTACGAGCTTTTCCCCATCACTAAAAAATATAAAATATGCCTTCCTTTTGTGAATATTTACCGTATTTTGCGATACGGAGTTTTAAGGTGTGCAGGTAAAAGAACGTCCATTTTTAAAGCTGTACCGCTTGCAGAGAAAAGAAAATCATTATATAATCAGTTACATATTTTTGAGGTGAATGATAATGAATAAAGGATTTAAAAACAACGGAAAATTAAAGTTGCTTATAATCGTAGGCACTCGTCCCGAAATCATACGTCTTGCGGCGGTTATAAATAAATGCAGAAAGTACTTTGACACTTTACTTGCTCATACGGGTCAGAACTATGACTATAACTTAAACGGAGTTTTCTTTAAAGATTTAGGTCTCAGTGACCCCGACGTTTATATGGAAGCAGTAGGCAACGACCTTGGCGAAACTATGGGCAATATTATTGCTAAATCTTATCAGTTAATGGTTGAGGTTAAACCTGATGCCGTATTGGTGCTTGGCGATACTAACTCCTGTCTTTCTGTAATCGGCGCAAAGCGTTTACATATTCCTATTTTCCATATGGAAGCAGGCAATAGATGTAAGGATGAATGTTTGCCCGAAGAAACCAACAGAAGAATTGTTGATATCATTTCTGACGTTAATCTTGCATACAGCGAACATGCCCGTCGTTATCTTGCCGATTGCGGGCTTCCTAAAGAGCGCACCTACGTTACAGGTTCTCCGATGGCAGAGGTGCTTCATAATAATTTAAGCAATATTGAAAAAAGTGATATTCACTCTCGTTTAGGACTTACTAAAGGCAAATACATTCTTCTTTCTGCACACAGAGAAGAAAATATTGATACCGAAAAGAACTTTTTATCCCTTTTTGGTGCGATAAATAAACTTGCCGAAAAATACGATATGCCTATACTTTATTCTTGTCATCCCAGAAGTAAAAAGCGTTTAGAACAAAGTGGATTTAAACTTGACCGCCGTGTTATTCAGCATGAACCGTTAGGTTTCCATGATTATAATTGCTTGCAAATGAACGCTTTTGCTGTAGTATCGGATAGCGGTACACTTCCTGAAGAAAGTTCCTTCTTTACAAGTGTTGGAAAACCGTTCCCCGCAATTTGTATCCGTACTTCTACCGAACGTCCCGAGGCTCTTGATAAGGCTTGCTTCTTTATAGCAGGTATTGATGAAAAGAACCTATTAAACGCTGTAGAAACTGCAGTGGAAATGAATAAAAACGGTGACTTTGGTATTCCCGTTCCCGATTACGTGGAAGAAAACGTATCAACTAAGGTTGTAAAAATTATTCAGTCCTATACCGGTATTGTTAATAAAATGGTATGGAGAAAAGAAGATTAAAAATAAGTAAAAAAAGAAGTTCAGGAAAATTCCTGAACTTCTTTTTTTATTGTTATTTACTGTTTTTTAGCCTTTGGCTTTTTAATGCGGTTCAATTTTTTGTTAAGCGCTAAAAGTTCTTCTTTAGTGAACTTAATGTCCATCATACCGCCCATAAGGGTGAAGAGTCTAAGCACTGTAAATCCGCCCATCATAGCCATCATTTCGGGGCCTACTTCAAATCCGGCAGCCTTCATACCGCCTTTTTTCTTTTTGCCTCCCATTAATTTTTTAACAAGAGATAAGAAAAGAAGTTTTCCGCGCATAGTGGCCAATACGTCGCTCATTTTATCGTTAAGTGATAAACGGCCTTCGGGACAGTTAACGTCAAACCAGTTAAGAACTGCGCCTTTTTCAACAAGTCTGTATTCTTCATTAAAGGTATCAACCTTGCGAATTTTACTTTCGTCCTTATATTCACCAGCAACGGCAGTAAGGGTTGTTTCGCCTTTGTTTTCAACTTCAAAATAGAAGAAGTGGTCTTCGGCAGTCTTTTTGCCTACAGATACACCGTTTGCAAATAATTCAACTTCAGGCTGATTAGAATAAACGGTTACCTTTGTAACGTCTTCAACTCTGTCAATGTAACGTTTAGAACAAAGATGAACGAAAGGTTCATCGGAAAGCCATGCTTTATAAGCATAAAAAGCATCTTTCTTGTATTTTCTGTCAATGGTTACAAGACCTTTGTGGTTTTGACCGTTTTCGCCGCCTTCGTTACGGGCATCGGCGCCGAAGTCAAACATATTCCAAACGTGGGTTGCCCATAAATATTTACGGCTAAAGAACTGTTTAATGAGTTCTTCGTGATAATATGCCTGATATTCTTCGGTATAGTCGCCCTGTCGTGGGTCGGAAGTGTGCCAGTTAAGCGCTTCACAACCGTATTCGGAACAACCGATAGGAATATTAGGATGCATAGCGTGGAATTTATCAAACCAAGGACCGTTCATTGTAGTGTCGCCACCGTACCAACCAAAATAATGGTTATAGGAAACAACGTCGGAAATCTGCAAATACGGGTCATCCATTTTGCACATAGAAACTGCGGCAATAGTGGTAAGACGGGTTTTGTCCATAAGGTGACAAAGATCGTTAAGAACTCTGTGGTTATCAAGTAAATCTTCGTCAGAACCGCCAATACCGATTTCGTTTGAAAGTCCCCATACCACAATAGACGGATGGTTGTAGTTTTGAACTATAAGTTCTTTCATTTGAGAAATGGTGTTTTCTCTGCCGTCTTTCATATGCTTTGATATATAGGGGATTTCAGCCCATATTACAAGACCTTTTTCGTCACATAAATCATAGAAATATTGGTCGTGCTGATAGTGTGCAAGACGAATGGTGGTAGCGCCTACTTCACAAATCAGTTCAATATCTTCTTTGTGGTGCTCAGGTAAAAGTGCATTACCAACGCCCCATCTGTCCTGATGTCTTGAAACACCTCTTAAAGGATATTCCTGTCCGTTTAAAATAAATCCGTTTTCAGGGTCGATTTTAAAGGAACGGCAGCCGAAACGTGCGCTAACGTTATCAATTACGTTTTGATCTTCAATAAGTTCTGCCTTGGCACTGTAAAGATAAGGATCTTTTTTACCATTCCAAAGATGAACCTTTTCAATATTAAATAAAGCGCTTTCTTCAGTCGTTTCGGATTCTGAAATGAGGTTGCCTTCTTTATCAAATATAGAGTAGCGTATCTTTTGATTTTCTTTTTTGTTATTTAAATAAACCTTTACCTCTACCTTTGCGTTTTCACCGTCTATTTCGGGGGTAACTTTAATTCCGTTTGAACCAAAATATTCAAGGTCAAAATGCGAAGCGTTGGTGCAGATAATATTAACGTCGCGATATAAACCGCCATAGAAAGTAAAGTCAGCCATCTGAGGATAAACCTTGTCGTTAGATGAGTTGTCAACTGCAACAACCAAAAGGTTTTCTTCGTTTAAAGCATCGTTTAAATTCGCTCTAAAGGTTGAATAACCGCCATCGTGATGGCAAAGTTTTTTGCCGTTCAAATAAACGTCTGCCGAAGAGTTGGCGCCTTTAATTTCGATAAAATATTTATCAGCAACGGGAATATCAGATTTATTAAAGTTTTTAGCGTAATATGCTATACCGCGATAATAATCGTTTCCGCCGTCCTGTCCGTCAATAGCGTTAAAGCAATGAGGAAGGTTTACGCTTTCAAAACTTTTGTCAATAACGGTGGGAACTTCGTTGATGGTTTTGCTAAAAGCCCATGCAGCGTTAAAATTGATAATTTGTCTCATATTTTTCTCCTAAAATTAAACCGATTTATTGGTCGCGTCCAAGGTCTTTATTCATTTTTGCCAAAGTCTTTTTATCAAGATTGTAAACAAGACCAAGACCGATAAACTGTAGTACTGCCGATAACATATAGGTACATGCAACTACGTAACGCATATTTACGGCAACATCCCAAAGTTGGTTGCCTTCGTTTTCGCCAACGTAACCTAAGGCTACCATTACTATAAGTACCAAAGAAGGACCAATGCCTTGAGCGAGTTTTCTGAAGAAGGAATGAAGTGAATATACGGTACCTTCTTCACGTTTGCCTGTTTTCCATTCATTGTAGTCGATAGCGTCGCCCATCATAGCCCAAGAAACAGTAGAGTAAATACCAAGACCGAGGGAGAATATTAACTGACATACAATATATATAACAAGGTCGAGATTTGTGTTTTGGGGCATAACAACGAAAAGTCCCAAACCTGCTACCAAAGAAACTATAGAACCGAAGGTTGCAAGTTCTTTTTTACCGAATTTAGCAACGGCGTTACGCGCAAGAGGAGTGAATACTACGATTGGTATCATTGCAAAAAGTTGAACTACACCGGAAATCTGAACGTTTTTATAGTATGACTGGAATATAACCGTTACAGCGGTAGCAGCGCCCTGCATACCGATAAACATACCCATAGCAGCAATGGTAGCGCCAACTGCGGGACGGTTTTTAACAAAGTTAACAAATGCTTTAAATACGTTGAATTTAGGCGCTTCTTCGCTTAGTTCAACTTCGGTATCAACACGGATTTCGGTGTTTTTAATCATAAATTGGAAGCAAATGAAACCTAACGCGCCCATTATAAGAGCAGCAATAAATACTCTTTCACCGATAAGATTGTTATCTTTATCGTAAATAATGAAAGGAAGAATAACCATAGGAAGCATATTGCCGAAAATAGAACCAACGCTTCTCCAAGCGGAAAGAGATGCTCTGTCTTTTACGTCGTTGGAAATAAGGGAAAGAAGTGAACCGTAAGGAACGTTAGCAACGGTGTAGAAAGCATCCCAAACTACGTAACCTGCAATAAAGATAATTGCCTTTGCCCAAGTGGGAGCACCGGGGAAGGGAAGGAAGCAACAAGCACCGCCTACAATAAGACCTATAGAACCGGCCCATATGTAAGTAAGGAATTTGTTGCGTTTGTATTTGTGTTTGTCCGAGTCGATAATAGAACCGATAAGGGGATCATTGATAGCGTCCCATACCTGAACCACAATAAGAAGAAGTGCGTACCAAAGGTCCATTCCCATAAACTGTGTCCAGAAAATAGACATGGTGGATTTTAATGCAAAGCTCATGTTACAGCCTAAGTCACCTGCAGCATAAGCAATGCTGTCGCGAATGCCGAACTTTCTATGTCCGTTGGCATCCGGTTTTACTGATTTTGCCATATTATTACCTCTTTTCAAAAATAGTGGATTATGCGCTAAATTAAGTATAAAATATATTGTATTCAAACGTGAGTAAAATTTTTATGTAAATTTGTATTATTTTAATATTATCGACTTAAAAGGTGTTGTATTTGCACAAAAATTATGATAAAATACTATCTAGAGTAAGTGAAATGTTGGAGAATGTTTAATGTTTTATATAAACGAATTGAATTTTTTGCGCGAAGTGTTTAAAAAGAACTTCGTCAGCATTAATATTTTATCGGCAAACGATAAACTTTCTAAACTTTTCGATACGTCTTTTTTACCTATGTTCAATATATCAGATGATATAACCATAGAAAAATTTATTGGTACGGTACAACCCGAAACCCTTTATAAAACTACCGATTCTTACGAATTTAATTATATTTATATGTTGCTTCCCGAAAACGATGAAAATCTTATTTTGGTTATAGGTCCTTTTACCGATACTATGCTCGGTTCCCGACAGGTTATGGAAATTGCCGAAAAAAACGGAATAGCGCCGTCTTTACACAGGGTATTCAGTGAATTTTACTCCAATATTACGGTAATTGACGAAAACAATCCGCTACTTGCAATGGTGACCGTTTTTTGTGAAAAAATTTGGCGTAAAAAAGAATTCGCGGTTTTGGACATTCAAAAAGAAAAATTATCTATGATATCTCCTATAAGCAAGGCAGACGAATACGAACAAAACAACCTGCTTTTTGATATGGAGGCTATGGAAAAAAGATATAAATACGAAAACGAAATGATGCAGGCCGTTTCGTTGGGTCAAATAAATAAACTTGACTATTTTGTTGGTAAATTTAATTATAATTTATTAAAAAAACGTACCAATGACACCTTGCGAAATATAAAAAACTATTGTATAATAATGAATACATTGTTGCGTAAGGCGGCTCAAAACGGCGGTGTGCATCCAATATATATAGATAAGGTATCATCTTCGCTGGCAATTAAAATAGAAATGCTTCAAAAAGAAGATGCGGTACCTCCTCTTATGAGCGAAATGTTTAAAACATATTGCCGTCTTGTAAGACAACATTCTATGAAAAATTATTCGCCTATAGTTCAGCGTACAATAGCAATTATCGACTCTGATATTTCAGCAAGTCTGTCATTAAGCACACTTTCAAAAAAGCAAAATTTGAGCGCAGGTTATTTGTCGTCCGTTTTTAAAGATGAAACGGGGAAAACTCTTACTGAATATATAAGGGATAAGCGAATAAAACACGCAGAGTATTTACTTGGCACCACTCATTTGCAAATACAAACGGTGGCGCTTCATTGCGGAATAATGGACGTGCATTATTTTTCTAAAACTTTTAAAAAACAAACAGGAAAAACACCTAAAGAATACAGAGATGAATTTAGGTTAAAAAAATAATTCTTTTTGGAGGTAGAATATGAATATGAAAATGTCTTTCCGTCATTACGGAGAAAGTGACCCCATCTCTCTTCAGTACATTTCTCAAATTCCGGGTATGCGTTCTATCGTTTCGGCGGTTTATGACGTAAAGCCAGGCGAAGTTTGGCCTGAAGAAAGCCTTGCGAAAATCAAGAGCGAATGTGAAGCAAACGGACTTATTTTTGATGTTGTTGAATCTATTCCCGTTCACGAGAATATTAAACTCGGCAGGGGAAACGTGGATGAACTTTTAGAGGTTTATTGCGAAAATATCCGTCGTTGCGCAAAGTATGGCGTTAAGTGTGTTACATATAACTTTATGCCTGTTTTTGACTGGACGAGAACTCAACTTGATAAAGAGGCTAAAGACGGTTCTACAAGTCTTGTTATGTATTGGGACCAAATGAGAGGTTTGGATCCTTTAAAGGATGATATTCATCTTCCCGGTTGGGATTCAAGTTATACTCAAGATGAAGTAAGAGAACTCATTAACGCTTATGGAGAAATAGGCGAAGAAGGTCTTTGGAAAAACCTTGAAAAATTCCTTAAAAAGACTATACCTGTTGCCGAAGAATGCGGAGTTAAAATGGCTATTCATCCCGATGATCCGCCATATCCAATTTTTGGTCTCCCAAGAATTATTACAAACGAAGAAAATCTTGACAGATTTTTAAAAATAGTTGACAGCCCTGCTAACTCTCTTTGCCTTTGCACAGGTAGTTTAGGTTGTGCAAAAAGCAACGACGTAGTTAAAATGGTAAGAAAATATGCGCAAATGGACAGAATTGCATTTATGCATATAAGAAACGTTAAAATAATGGAAGACGGTTCTTTTGAAGAGAGAGCGCATCTTTCTTCTTGCGGTTCTCTTGATATTAAGGAAATCGTAAAAGCATTAACCGACAATAACTTTAGTGGTTACGTTCGTCCCGATCACGGAAGAATGATTTGGGGTGAAACGGGCAAACCGGGTTACGGACTTTTCGACCGTGCTTTAGGTGCTGCTTATATTAACGGTCTTTTTGAAGCAATGGAAAAAGGAGAATAAAAAATGAAGACTAACGTAATTAATACCGATTTAAATGGTAAAGTAGCGGTTGTAACCGGTGCCGGAGGTGTGCTTTGCAGTTATTTCGCTTTTGTACTTGCTCGTGCAGGCGCAAAGGTTGCGCTTCTTGACTTAAATGAAGAAGCAGCACAGCAGTATGCCGATGAAATCGTTAAAGAAGGCGGAGTTGCAAAGGCTTATAAGTGCAACGTACTTGATAAAGAAATTTGCAGCGACGTTGCCAAAAAAGTGCTTGAAGATTTGGGCCCTTGTGATATACTTATAAACGGTGCAGGCGGAAATAATCCAAAAGCCACTACCGATAAAGAATATTATGAGCCGGGCGATATTGATGCCGATACAAAAAGTTTCTTTGATTTGGATAGTGACGGCGTAGGTTTTGTATTTAACCTTAACTTCCTCGGAACGTTAATTCCTACACAGTGTTTTGCTGCGCAAATGCTTGGCAGAAAAGGTTGCAGTATTATAAATATTTCTTCAATGAATGCCTACACTCCTCTTACTAAAATCCCCGCTTATTCGGGCGCAAAGGCTGCTATTTCTAATTTCACACAGTGGCTTGCCGTGCATTTTTCTAAAGAGGGTATCAGAGTAAACGCTATTGCTCCGGGTTTCTTTTCTACCAAACAAAACGCTAAACTTTTATGGAATGACGACGGAACTCCTACAGCAAGAACAGGAAAAATCCTTGCCGCTACTCCTATGGGCAGATTTGGCGAAACGCAGGAACTTGAAGGAAGTCTTCTTTTCCTTGCAAATAATAAAGCAGCAAGTTTTATTACAGGCATTGTTATCCCCGTTGACGGCGGTTTCTCCGCTTATTCGGGCGTGTAAAAATAAATAAATAAGGTGATAAAAATGGAAAAATTCGTACCCGTTGTAGTTATTAAAGAACTCGGCGAAACCGACAAAATTTTAAAAGCGCTTAAAAATAACGGAATTAACTGCGCCGAAATTACTTTCCGTACTGCTTGCGCAAAGGAAGCAATTGAATATGCTGTTAAGAATTATCCCGATATGAGCATTGGTGCAGGTACAGTTATTAATGCCAAACAGTGTAAAGCCGCTTTAAAGGCAGGCGCGCAGTTTATTGTTTCTCCGGGACTCAGCGTAGCAGTTGCTAAAATTTGCAAGAAAAACAATATTCCTTATTATCCCGGTTGCGTTACTCCTACCGAAATTATGCAGGCTATTGAACTCGGCATTACAACCGTTAAATTCTTCCCTGCAAACGTATACGGCGGACTTAGCGCGTTAAAGGCGCTTTCAGCACCATTCCCGCAGATTAAATTTATTCCTACCGGCGGTGTTGACAGAAGTAATATTGATGAATTTTTAGCATTCGACAAAATCGAGGCTATCGGCGGCAGTTTCTTTGTAAAAGAAGCGCTTGAAAAAATGGAGGAAAAATAATATGGCTAAAATAGTAACTTTCGGCGAATTAATGCTTCGTCTTGCTCCTAACGGTTATTACCGTTTTTTCCAAAACGACCAAATGCAAGCTACCTTTGGCGGTGGCGAGGCAAACGTTGCTGTTTCTCTTGCTAACTATGGAATGGAAAGTCTTTACGTTACAAAACTTCCTAAACACGCTATAGGTGAGGCTGCAGTTAACTCTTTGCGTTATTTCGGTGTAGATACCAGTAAAATCACCCGTGGCGGCGATAGAGTTGGTATCTACTTCCTCGAAAAAGGCGCTTCTCAGCGTGGTAGCGTTTGTATATACGATAGAGCACATTCTGCTATTCAAGAAGCAAGTAAAGAAGATTTTGATTGGGACGATATTTTTGAGGGCGCTGATTGGTTCCACTTTACAGGTATCACACCCGCTTTAGGCGAAAACGTGGTTGAAATCTGTAAAGAGGCTTGTAAAGCCGCTAAAGCAAAGGGTGTTAAGATTTCTTGCGACCTTAATTACAGAGGTAAACTCTGGACAAGAGAACAGGCAAGAAAAGCGATGACCGAACTTTGCCAGTATGTTGACGTTTGTATTTCTAACGAAGAAGATGCAAAAGACGTATTCGGTATTGAAGCAGAGGGTACCGATATTTACGGTGGTAAATTAAACCACGAAGGCTATAAGTCTGTTGCTAAACAACTTGCGGATAAATTCGGTTTTGAAAAGGTTGCTATTACGCTTCGTTCTTCTATTTCCGCCAGCGATAACGATTGGGCAGGTATGCTTTACGACGGAGAAGATTATTACTTCTCAAAGAGCTATCATTTACATATCGTTGACCGCGTAGGCGGCGGTGACTCCTTTGGCGGCGGTCTTATTTACGCTACCTTGGCAGGAAAAAGCAGTCAGGAAATTATTGAATTTGCAGTTGCTGCTTCCGCGCTTAAACATTCTATCGAAGGCGACTATAACAGAGTAGGCGTAAGTGAAGTTGAAAAACTTGCAGGCGGCGATGGCTCAGGCAGAGTACAGCGATAATTTAAAAATAATAAAAATTCCCGAAAGAATTGGCCAAGTGTTCGTAAGGACACTTGGCCAGTTTTATTCGCGGGCGGCGAGTTATATTGCTACGCAGTGATATTCGGCTAAAAGCCGAGTGATATTGCCTTCGGCAGTTTATGGGCGAATAAAATATCACTAAAACCGCAAGGTTTTAATATCACTTGACTGCAAGGTCAAATATAACTGTGAGACCCGTCTCACAATATCACTTCTTTGAGATAGGTTAAAAGGGTTTTAGGTTCTCCTAACAAGTGACATTTGAGCGCCAAAATGTCCTGCTTACTACGGTGTGAGTCAAAAGAAAAACTGTGCAGAAATAATCTGCACAGTTTTTTCTGTCCTTAGGAACCCTACTCATTTCTTTCGGGAATTTTTTTGTTAATGTTTGGATTAAATGGTTATTTCGGTATTGTCGTATGCCCTAAAAACCGGAATATTAGGCAAAAGTCTTGTCATTTCGATTACCGATTCTAAAAATCTATCGGAATAGTGGTTGAAACACAGTTGCTTTAAATTAGCATTGTTTTCGAAAAAGGGGAGATAGTCGGTTGCTTTAAAATGAGCCGCTTCGCATATTGCAAGGTCGATAGACTTATCGAAAACGCAAACGGGAAAATCTTCTTGTGGGCCGTGGACGCTTAAATCACCGCTAAAGAGTACTCGTTTTCCATCTGCTTCTAAAAGGAAGGAATAAGAATTATTGGTATGTTTTGTTTTATAGGCGGTAACCTTTAAACTTCCATCGTCAAAAACAACCCCTTCGCTTATTTGGTTAAATTCAAAGGGACGTAATGTAATACCGTTGCATTTAAGCCAAGTTGCTATTCCGTTTCTTAATTCTTCAGTGTCAATAGGCGCATAAACCTTTGGATTGGCAGTTTTAAATTTCCAACTGCAAATATCAAGAAAAGGGATAAGCCCGTTACTGTGGTCACCGTGCATATGAGTTAAAAAAAATACTGTCAATATTTTCTACGGGAATACGGCGAGTTGCAAGTTCTGCGGCAGCGTCACATCCCATATCTATAAAGTATTTTTTGTTGCCAACTTCGACTAAAGTTGAGGAACATTTTCTGTTTGGTTCGGGGTATCCGTGACTTGCGCCTAAAAAGATTATCTTCATAGTAATAAACCTTAAATTTCTACGTCACACCACATTGGGAAGTGGTCGGAAAGACACATATAGTAATCCTCATAAAAACGGTCAAAACGCTTAACGGTAACTCCTTCACCCTTGATGATGAACTGGTCGATAGATTCCTTAAAGGGCTTGGGATTTTCGTAATGGTCATAACCCTGCGCATAGCAGAAATGGTGACCGTTCTTTTCATCTCTATAATCGGTGGCAACGTCGTGACCGTGAACGTAGCCGCGTTTAAAGGTGGACTGAACTGCTAAAGAATCATAAACTGCGTTAAAGTCACCAACGATAAATGCAGGACAGTTATATTTAGCGCGGAATTCTTCAACTCTGTCTATAAGTAAATTAATCTGATATTCTCTTGCTTCGTCAGAGTGTTCTTGGAAATCGTAGTCACCACGCCAACATTTAGATCTGTCAGAAGTTTTCCACCAAAGGTGAGTAGTTGCAAAAACGAAAATTTTGCCATCCTCTTTGGATTTGAATACAGCGATGCAGTAGGATTTAGTTTTAGCATTGTTAAACTCGCCTTCAAAACCGGGAACTTCAAGAGGATAAATTAAATAATCTGAATCAATAAGTTCTAATTTATCGGTGCGGTAGATAATTGGCGTATCTCTGCCCCAAAGAAGAGCATAAGGTTCTTTTCCGTCTTTGAAAAGTTGCATTAAATTGTCAGCAAGACGAGCGGTACATTCCTGAAGACCGATTACGTCGGGAAGTGTTTCGCTGTAAACTCTTACAAAACCTTTTGATCTGTGCTCTGCAGAACAGTCTTCGCCCTTTGCTGCCCAGCCGGGATCGTTGTCTCCTGCGCACCAAATATTGTTACTCATCAGTCTAAGCTTTGCCATAAAAATCACCTCATTTTTAATATGTTTTATTATAGCAAATAAAATAATAAAGTCAATGAATAAATCAGAGTGACCTGCAAAAAGTTTTGCTATTGAATAGTTAAAAGTTATATGGTATAATAATTTTAATATAGAGGTGATATTGTGTCTAAAATTATTGAAACAAAGCGCGAGTTAGATGTTGTATCCGACTATGACGTAGTTGTGTGTGGCGGCGGTATAGCGGGAATTTCTGCGGCGCTCGCTTCTGCAAGACAGGGGGCAAAAACACTTCTTATTGAGCGTGAATTTTTGCTTGGCGGACTTGCTACTGCAGGACTTATTACCATATATTTGCCTTTGTGCGACGGTATGGGACGTCAGGTTTCCTTCGGTATCGCAGAAGAACTGCTAAGGCTTTCTATAGAAAAGGGAAGCGAGGGTAGACATCTTCCTGAATACTGGAAAGGCGAGGGTACAGTTGAACAACGCTCCCAAAAACGTTTCGAGGTTCAGTATAACCCTCAGGTTTTCGCAATTCTTGCCGAAAAGCTTCTTCTAAAAGAGGGTGTTGACCTTCTTTACGGTACTGTTATTTGCAATACCGTTTGTGAAAATGGAAAAATAACCCACCTTATCACCGAAAATAAATCGGGCAGACAGGCAATAGCGGTGGGCAGCGTAGTGGATGCTACGGGAGATGCTGATATTGTTCATTTAAGCGGTGAAAAGGAAGCGTTTTTCGGTCAGGGTAATATTCTAGCCGGATGGTATTATGAGTTTTATGAAGGTAAGGTTCGTATGCGTCAGCTTGGCGCTAGTGACGTACCTGACGGTGATAAAGACCTTAAAAAGCCTAAACTTCTTATTAACCGCCGTTTTTCAGGACTGGACGGAAAAGAACTTTCTGAGCAGGTAATCCTAGGTCACTCTGTTGCCTTAAACAATTTTTTGGAAAAAGGAAACGTTAGCGACGAACATTCTATGATTACACTTCCCACAATTCCTCAGGTACGTATGACTCGCCGTATTGACGGTATTACCGTTATGGACGATGCCGACAAACATACCGAATTTAGTGATAGCGTAGGGCTTTTCTCCAACTGGCGTAAAAGGGGTCCCGTTTATGAACTTCCTTTTTCTGCACTCTTTGGCGAAAAAGTCAAAAATCTTATTTGCGCCGGCAGAAATATTTCTTCTACTGATGCTATGTGGGATATAACCAGAGTTATTCCCGTATGCGCCGTCAGCGGTGAGGCTGCAGGTGTAGCCGCCGCTATCAGCGACGATTTTAAAAACATTGATTATAATAAACTTGCCGATATATTAAGAAAAAACGGCGTTAAACTTCACGAAAAGGAACTTTAATATGATACTTTGTATTGATATCGGAAATACTAACGTTACACTCGGCGTCTATAAGGATGATAAGTTTATTCTTACCGCTCGTCTTGCTACCGAAACAGGCAGAACAAGCGACCAATATGCTATTGACATAAAGGATGTTTTGGCGCTCCACGGAGAAAATTATAAAGCAATAGAAGGCTGTATTGTTTCTTCCGTTGTACCTGCAGTTGGCGAGGCTATTGCGCGTGGTATTAACGCGCTTTGCAATATTACGCCCATCGTTTTAGGACCGGGTGTAAAAACAGGACTTAATATTAAAATTGATAATCCCGCGCAACTTGGCGCAGACCTTGCAGCAGGTGCCGTAGGCGCACTTTCTAAATATAAAATGCCTTGTATAGTAATAGATATGGGCACTGCAACAACGGTCAGTGTTTTAGGTGAAAAAGGCGAGATGTTAGGCGGCGCAATTGCTGCCGGAGTAAGACTTACACTAAAAGCCCTTTTTGAAAATACTGCGCAATTGCCGTCGGTAAATATCGAGGCTCCAAACAGCGTTATTGGAACAAATACCGTTGACTGTATGAAATCAGGACTTGTTTTTGGCGCGGCTGCAATGATAGACGGTCTTATTGAACGTATGGAAGAAGAACAAGGTAAAATGGCAACAATAGTTGCTACGGGCGGTCTTTCAAAAGAAATTATACGCCATTGTAAATATGATATTATTTACGACGAAAACCTGCTTCTCGACGGACTTTTGACCATTTATAAAAAGAATATATAATCCTGTAAATCAGGTTTGTATAAATAATATGAACTGTACCCATAAGGGACAGTATCGGAGGAAAAAATATGTCAAATACAAAAAGAAGGACGGAAAATTTAGCCGTAGGCGCAATACTTACGGCGTTGGTGGTTGTTTTACAACTGCTTGGAACTTTTATACGCTTTGGACCGTTTGCGATTTCTTTGGTGCTTATTCCAATCGTTATAGGCGCAGCGATATGTAACTATAGAATCGGCGCATGGCTAGGTTTCGTTTTTGGTGTCGCGGTGCTGCTTAGCGGAGACGCAACGGCATTTTGGGTAATTCACCCCGTAGGTACTATAGTAACCGTACTTTTAAAAGGAACCTTGTGCGGACTTTTTGCCGGTGTGGTTTATAAACTTTTGGCAAAATGGAATCGCTACGTAGCGGTTATAGCAGCCGCAGTGGTTTGTCCTGTTGCAAATACAGGTGTTTTTCTATTGGGATGTAAGTTTTTCTTTATGGAAGCAATTAAAGAATGGGGTGTGGCAAGCGGATTCGCCAACGCTACAGACTATATGTTCTTGGGACTTGCTGGAGGAAATTTTCTTGTAGAACTTGGCGCAAACGTAATTTTATCACCTGTTATTTTCAGGGTTATCGGTGCCTTAAAAAAAGACTAAATTTAAGCAGGTTGCGCTTTTGCAACCTGCTTTTTTATGCAAAATGAAAAAAATTGCCACTTTTTTAACGATTTATTTAATAAAAAGGGCGAATTTGAGAAAAACTTAAAAAAAAACTTTATTTTTCTTCTTCTATTTGTTATAATAAATTAGATACTCTTGTAGTGTTTGTTAAATATTGGAGAAATCCAGAAAAATATAGGAGGTTGATTCGTAATGAGTCACAAGTTTGTTTACCTGTTTAGCGAAGGCGACGCATCTATGCGTGAACTTCTCGGCGGCAAAGGTGCTAACCTTGCAGAAATGACCAAAATCGGTCTTCCTGTTCCTCAGGGTTTCACTGTTACTACCGAAGCCTGCACTCAGTATTATGAGGATGGCAGAAAAATTAATGATGATATCCAGGCACAGATTATGGAGTACATCGATAAGATGGAAGGCATTACCGGCAAAAAATTCGGTGATAAAGAAAATCCTCTTCTCGTTTCCGTACGTTCCGGCGCTCGTGCTTCTATGCCCGGTATGATGGACACCATTCTTAACCTCGGTCTTAATGAAGACGTTGTTGAGACTATGTCTGCTAAATCCGGCAATCCCCGTTGGGCTTATGACTGCTACAGAAGATTTATTCAGATGTATTCTGACGTAGTTATGGAAGTTGGTAAGAAGTACTTTGAACAGCTTATCGACGAAATGAAGGAAGCAAAGGGTGTTACTCAGGATATCGAGCTTACAGCTGAAGACCTAAAGGTTCTAGCTGGTCAGTTCAAGGCTGAGTACAAGAACAAAATCGGTAAGGACTTCCCCACAGATCCTAAGGAACAGCTTATGGGTGCTGTTGAAGCAGTATTCCGTTCTTGGGACAACCCCCGTGCAAACGTTTACCGTCGTGACAACGATATTCCCTATTCTTGGGGTACAGCTGTTAACGTACAGATGATGGCATTCGGTAA
>JAZRNY010000013.1:0-37984 GCA_045648445.1 Acutalibacteraceae bacterium | reverse complement strand
TTATAATGACTATCGAATGTCGAGAAATTGATTGAATTTCTCGACGAAGCCGATAAAATCGGCTCTATGTTGCAAAAAACGTCTTAAAACGTTATTTTGCAACTTCGATATCATTGCAATGAATATGTTCAATTACCCTTGGTAATTGTTTGCGAATTCAAAGAATTCGCAGTCGAAATAAGGCATTGCCTTGTTTCGACATCAACATAATCATTATAATAAAACCGCGCTAAACAATAAAGGTAATATTTTAATCTTTAGGGTAAAATCTTATTGTATTTTTAAAAATTTTAAAGTATACTTATAAAGGTGGTGAATAACAATGCTTGGTTATAAAGTTAACATTAACAGTTTGCCTAATTTAGTATGGGCCCTCGAAACTAATGTAGACGATTATATGTGGGTAAACAGCAATAAAAAAGACCAAATTGAAATATCTTTTAGCAAATTTAATGAAAAGTCAATATTTTATAATAACCAATGGTTTAAATTAAAAAACAATAATTTAGGTTGCATAATTACAGATACACCTTTAAAGTCGATTTGTAAATCAGGAGAAGTAATTAACATTATAACCGTATCGGCTACAATTTCCGATTTCAAAGCGTTACCAAGCGATTTTACCGGTGCAGATGCTAAGAATTTTTCCTACTTACTATTGCCTGTTTTTTTACCGAACCTTTCTTTATCGGAAGAACTGACCATTACAAAAATCCTTCATAAAATTATACATTTATCTACACAAAACGGCGAGAATATAAAAATTGATTTTATAAGTGCTTTTTTCGATTTGATTAAAAAAATTGATGATATAACACGAAGCAGATTACAGCAAAACGAAAAAATAAGCCAAAATCAAAAAAACATATATTTTAAAAAAGCAAAATTTATTATTGAAAAACATTACAATGAAAAAGTAACTCTTAACTCGGTTTCAAATCAATTAAATATATCCCCCGTTTATTTATCCAAAATTTTCAAAGAAATAGGCGGAATTAATTTTTCGGATTATTTGTTATCAGTAAGACTTAATAATGCCGAAACATTGTTAAAAGATTCTAATATTCCGACACATAAAGTTTCGTCATATTGCGGTTTTTGTGATGATAACTATTTTAGAAAACAGTTCAAAAAGTTTTTCGGTTTTGGAATAAAAGAATATCGATCAATTAATAACAGTTCCACTCTTTTTCATGAACTTCCTATTAGAGAAAACTATAAATAAAAATCCAAGGAAAATCTTGGATTTTTTTATTTTGAGTGTTTAATTCTAAACTGCTTAGGAGAACACTTATAATATTCTTTAAACATTTTAGAAAATAACAGCGGGTCATCATACCCTACTGAACCTGATATTAATTTTATGCTTTCATTTGAGGTAAGCAATAAATGTTCAGCACGTTTTAAGCGAACGTTACTTAAATATTGTTTTGGAGATATTCCTATATTTTTAATAAATAAGGTTCTCATATAGTTTTTGTTTAAAAAGAAATGTTTAGCCACATCCTCAATTTTAATTTTTTTATAATAATTTTCCTCAATATAACGTTTAATTTGTTCCATACGTTCTTTTGATTTACTGCTATGCGTCTTGGTTGATTTACTTTCTTCAAACAAAAGCATCACGGCATTTGCAATTATCTTTTGTGCCTTTTTATTTTCTCCATACGACAGTTTTTCAAACAATGAAAGAAGATTATAAAGGGTTTTACTGTCATCAAATTCCAAAACTGTAATCCCTTTATTAAACTTGTGCTCACTAAATGCCTTTTCTACATCTTCGCCGTTTATTCTGACGTAAATATAACTCCAAGGGTCTTTGCGAGACGGGTAATAATGCATATGATTTTCTTTTGAAGAAATAAAAGCAGTATTATTTGTTATTTTTTTATTGTTAATATATCCTTCGCCAGATAAAACAAAATGTATTACGGCGTATGGCATTAACATATTAATCTCTCGTTTATCTTTAGAACACTGTTCAAAAGCAAAGTCAGTAGCGTAAATATCGTACATCACTTTCACCCCTATAGTGTCATTTTACCATATAATAGCGTTATTTTTCAATAGTAAAATGTGTTTTTAAGTGGTAAAATGCATTTTAAGGAGTGATTATTTATGGAAACTTTTGAAAGCGAAAGATTATATAATCCGAAAATACCGCACGAAAACAGACTTTTGCCTCGCGCAACTAATATTCCTGCTTTACGTAAAGGTGTATACTATAAAAACCGATTAAATTCTGAAATGATTTTAGACTTAAACGGAATTTTTAAATTTAGCTACAGCAAGGAAGACGATATTAAAGATTTTTATAAAATTGACTACGATGATACAAACTGGGATAATTTAAGCGTTCCTTCTATGTGGCAATATCACGGCTACTCACTTCCCCTTTATCCTAACATTGAATATCCTATTCCGTTTGTACCGCCATACGTTGGCAACCATAATCCAGTGGGTTACTATAGAAAACGTTTTGTTGCTAAAAAAAGCGGTCGTAATATTTTATATTTCGGCGGTGTAGACAGCGCTTTTTTCGTATATCTTAACGGCGAATACGTAGGTTTTTCAAAAGGCAGCCGTATTCCCGCTGAATTTGACGTTACTAATCTTTTAAATGACGGTGAAAACTTACTGGCAGTCAAGGTATTCACTTATAGCGACGGAACATACCTTGAAAATCAAGATATGCTTCTTGCAAGCGGTATTTTTAGAGACGTAATGATTTACTGTCTTAATAAAGAACATTTGTGGGACTACCACGTTAAAACCGAAAATAATACCGTGTATCTTGATTTGTCATTATTTGGTGAAGATTTATCAAACCTTAACTTAACTGTAACGATTGGCGATTATAGCAAGACTGTTAAAGGTGATAAAACTGTATCTTTAAGTTTTGAATTTTTAAACCCTAAAAAATGGAATGCCGAAGAACCTAACACCTATAACCTTACAATTGCCCTTTCTAAAAACGAAAAACTTTTAGAGTTACATAGCAAAAAAATCGGTTTTGCTGAATTTGAAATGATTGACGACAAAATTTGTCTTAACGGAAAACAAATAACTATAAAAGGCATAAATCGTCACGAACACAATCCAAAAAATGGACACGCTATTACTGTTGAGCAAATCGAAAAAGAATTGCTTCTTATAAAAAACAATAATATGAATGCCATTCGTTGCGCACACTACCCCAACAACCCTGCTTTTTATGAAATGTGTACCGAACTTGGTATTTATGTAATGAATGAAGCGGATATAGAAACTCACGGTGCATGGCTATGCGGTGATATGGGTTATTTTTCGAAACATCCCGACTGGTATAACACTTATTTTGACAGAGTTAGCCGTATGTACGAACGTGATAAAAACGAAAGTTGCATTTCAATTTGGACTTTAGGAAATGAAAACGGCGATGGCGAAAATTTACATAAATGTTTTAAATATTTAAGAGAAAAAGACCCCAAAAAACCAATTATGCTTACGGGCGATGACCGACTTGACCCCAAATTTAGCGATTTCAGATTTATAGCATACTTTACTATGTCTAAATTTTTAGACTTTACCATAGAAGGCAAACCGATAATGATGCTTGAATACGGTCATGCTATGGGCAATTCACCTGGTCTTATGAAAGATACTTGGGATTACGTATACAAAAATCGACACGTTGCAGGCGGTTATGTATGGGAATTTAAAAACCACGGTTTTTATAGTGAAGATGAAGACGGAAACGCTTTTTATAAATACGGCGGTGACTTTGGCGATATAAATCATTGGTCTAATTTTTCAATGGACGGCTACTGTTTGTCGGACGGAACTCCAAAACCTTCTTTAACCGAATGTAAAAATGTTTTAGCGCCAACATACGTATATAGCGAAAATGAAGACGTATTCATAATGAACACCAACGACTTTAAAAACCTTGACTATATTACTTTAAAGTGGAGTATAACCGAAGACTATAAAGAAGTACGAAGTGGCATTTTAAAACTCCCCCCCATTGCACCCTTTGAAAGTTACAAATTAACTATTGATAAAAAAATAGATGAACCTATAAGCGGCGCTGAATACTTTTTAAACTTAAATTTCATAGATGATAATTTAAATCTTATCGCCGAAAAACAAATATCTTTAGGTAAAAAAATAGAAAAAGAAAGTTATATACCGCAATACGATAAATTCACAGTAGAAAATTTTGAAAACAAAATTAATGTAACTTCAAACAACGTAAAACTAAGTTTTAAAAACGGTATGCTTTGTCATTATGAAAAAGACGGCGAAGTGATACTTGACCAGCCTATGAAACTTAATATTTACCGTGCTCCTATTGATAACGACGGTGTTGTAAATTGGGCTGAACGCTGGATAACAAAATGGAAAAAGTGCTTATATCGTTACTTTGATTTTTTCCCGGTTGAAAGCAATATTAAAAACAACGAAAACGGTGAAATTGAAGTATCTTTTAAAGGTAAGTGGACACCTATATCTAAGTTTGTCGGTTTTGATTTGCAAATCGTTTATAAAATATTAAACGACGGAAAAATCCTTGTTGATATGCACGGGCTTCCCTATGGCGAATTTGCCGCCACTATACCAAGAATAGGTGTAATCTTCACCCTTAATAATAAGTTTAATAATGCAACTTGGTACGGACGAGGCGAAGACGAATGTTACATAGATAGACTCGAACACTGTAATTTTGGTTTGTACCATAAAAACATTAAAGATATGAATTTTATGTACGATATTCCTCAAGAATGCGGTACAAGAGTTGATACGCGGTTCCTTAAAGTTTCCGACTCTAAAAATGCATTATCGGTTATAGGCTCTAATAGTTTTTCTTTCTCATATCACGATTTTTCACTTGATAATCTAATTGAAGCGCGACATAGAAATGAACTTAAAAAGTCAAATGAAAATTACCTCTACGTTGACTATTTAATGCGCGGCATCGGCAGTCATTCCTGTGGACCCGATCCAGAAGAAATTTACGAACTTAGGGCGCATGAATTCCGTTTTGCTTTTATGTTATGCAGTGAAAACAATGAAGAAGAATTACTTAAACTTTCAAGAAGCGACTTTGGCGTTAAAACAGAAAAACTCTCAAAAACTCACGTGTACGTCAAAGAACCTCAAAAAGTAAGTATGCTCGAATGTAATATTAATTTATATTAAAAAAAAGGTTCAAAACTAACGTTTTGAACCTTTTAAATTTTAAATGTTTTCAATTTTTAATAAACTTGTGTTACCTGAAGTTCCGTTTGTGTCGCCACCGGTAATAATTATCTTATCACCCTTTTGTAAATCAAGTTCACTTTCTGCAATTTTTTTAGCAGTATAAAAAAGTACGTCGGTAGAAGTAAAGCGTTCACACATAGCAGGTATAACACCCCAGGATAAAGCAAGTCTTCTCCAAGTACGTTCCTCGGTAGTCAAACCTATAATAGGTACAGGCGGACGGAAACGGGATACCATTCGTGCTGTCATACCCGACAGCGAACAAGCAATAATCGCCTTTGCATTAAGGTCAATTGCCATACCGCAGGTTGAGTGAGAAATAGCGTCCACTGAATTCCTAATTTCAAAGGAGGCATTGTAATACCGTTTATTGTAATGAATATAACTTTCGGTAGTTTCAGCAATTTCTGCCATAGTTTTAACCGATTCAATAGGATATTTACCTGCAGCAGTTTCACCCGAAAGCATTATTGCGCTGGTACCATCATAAACTGCATTTGCTATATCCGAAATTTCGGCTCTGGTTGGTCTTGGATTAGTAATCATAGACTCAAGCATTTCGGTAGCAGTAATAACCCTTTTGCCGAGCAAACGGCATTTTGTAATAAGTTTCTTTTGAATTGCAGGTAGCATTTTAAACGGAATTTCAACACCCATATCGCCACGAGCAATCATAATACCGTCGCACTCTTTGCAAATTTCTTCAATATTATCGAATCCCGACTGATTTTCAATTTTTGCAATCAGTTCAATATCATCTGCATTTAGTTCTTTAAGATAGTTATGCACATCGATAAGGTCTTGCTTTTTAGAAACAAATGAACAAGCGATATAATCAACTTCGTTTTTAACACCAAAAGCAATATCCTTTTTATCCTGTTCTGAAAGATATTCTTGCTTCATAACCTTACCGGGAAAACTCATGCTCTTTCGATCGGAAAGTTCACCGCCTATTAAAACTTTACATTCAATATCGGCGCCGTTAATTTTAACTACTTCAAAGGTTAAAAGTCCGTTATTCAATAAAATTGTACTGCCAACGGTTAGTTCATTTGGCAAATTTTTGTAGTTAACCGAAACCCTTGTTTCATCACCAATAATGTCATCGGTGGTAAATATAAAATTATCGCCGTCTTTAAGGGTGATTTTTTGATTTTTAAAGGTTTTAATTCTATATTCGGGACCTTTAGTGTCAAGCATAATCGCAATAGGCATTTTTAGGTCGTTACGTACCTTTTTAATCATATCAATTCTTCTTTGGTGATCTTCGTGTGTATTGTGGGAAAAATTAAGTCTTGCAACGTTCATACCCGATTTACATAGACCGATAATCATTTCTTCACTTTCACTTGCAGGACCAATGGTACACACTATTTTAGTTTTGCGCATAGTTAAAAAACCTTTCTATTTGCTTAAATATTCATCAATTGCTTTAGCAGCAGTTTTTCCGGCGCCCATTGCAGAAATAACTGTTGCCGCACCTGTAACGGCATCTCCGCCGGCATATACAGCATTACGCGAAGTAAGACCGTATTCATTAACAACTATACCGCCGTGGCGATTTACTTCAAGACCGTCGGTTGTCGATTTAATAAGCGGATTTGGCGACGTGCCGATAGACATAATTACAGTATCAACGTCTATCGTAAATTCACTGCCATCAATAACAACAGGACGGCGTCTGCCACGTTCGTCAGGTTCACCGAGTTCCATTTTAACACAGGTCATACCCTTAACAAAACCGTTTTTAGGGTCTTTCGCATCATCAGGATTATTATAACCAATAATTTCAGTAGGATTGCATAGAAGTTTAAATTCAATACCTTCTTCAATTGCGTGTTCAACTTCTTCTTTTCTTGCTGGTAGTTCGTCCATCGAACGACGATATACAATATATACCTTTTCAGCGCCAAGACGTAAAGCGGTTCTGGCAGCATCCATAGCCACGTTACCACCGCCTACAACAGCAACCTTGCCACCCTTCATAATAGGAGTGTTAGGATTTTCAATATAGGATTTCATTAAATTACTGCGGGTTAAAAATTCGTTTGCAGAATAAACACCGTTAAGGGCTTCGCCGGGTATTCCCATAAAATTAGGCAAACCGGCGCCCGAACCAATAAACACGGCCTTAAAACCGTTTTCAAAAAGTTCATCTATAGTTAAAGTACGTCCTATAACAACGTTAGTTTCAATTTTTACTCCTAATTTTTTTAGAGTATCAACTTCTTTTCCCACTATGACTTTTGGAAGTCTGAATTCAGGAATACCGTAAACAAGCACTCCACCTGCAGTATGTAACGCTTCAAACACCGTAACGTCATATCCGTTTTTAGCAAGGTCGCCTGCGCAGGTAAGTCCCGATGGACCGGAACCTACAACCGCTACCTTATGGCCGTTACTTTCGGGACGTATTGGTTCTTGGACGCAAAAGGTATTATGCCAATCGGCAACAAAACGTTCAAGTCTGCCTATACCTACAGATTCACCTTTAATACCGCGCACACACTTTGCCTCACACTGAGTTTCTTGTGGACAAACACGACCACAAACAGCAGGAAGTGACGAAGATTTTGAAATAATTTGATAAGCACCTTCAAAATCTCCCTCTTTAATTTTATTAATAAAGGATGGAATATGAATTTTAACGGGACAGCCCGAAACACAGGGCATATTTTTACAATCCAAGCAACGGTTGGCTTCGTCTATAGCCATAGTTTCACTATAACCTAAAGCAACTTCATCAAAATTATTTGCGCGTATCAACGGTTCTTGGGTAGGCATTTCGTTTCTTTTTAGCGACATATTAGCCATACTTAGCGCACCTCCCCTATTTTTAAAAGATTGCAAGTTTCTTCAAAAGCGTGACGTTCAAAATCAGAATACATTCTTCCTCTTGTCATAGCCTCATCAAAATCAACTTCATATCCGTTAAAATCGGGGCCGTCAACACAGGCAAATTTAGTAACCTTTTCGCCATCAACATTTAAAGTCAATCTGCAACCGCCACACATTCCGGTGCCATCAATCATAATAGGATTCATTGATACCGTAACAGGTGTACCAAACGGTCTTGCAGTTTCGACAACGTATTTCATCATAATAAGTGGACCAATAGTGATAATCATATCAAACTGTTCGCCGTTTTGTAAAAGTTCTTTAAGCGGCATAGTTACGTTGCCCTTTTCACCGTAAGAACCGTCATCAGTCATAATTTTCAAAGTATTCGAACAAGCATTAAACTCATTTTCTAAAATAACTAAGTCCTTGTTTCTAAAACCAATAATGCCGGTAACCGAAGCTCCCATATCATAAAGAGCCTGAGCAATAGGCAAAGCAATAGCGCAGCCGACACCACCGCCTACTATGCAAACCTTTTTAAGTCCACTTAAATGAGTAGGAACACCAAGTGGACCTACAAAATCCTGAATGTACTCTCCCACGTTTTTTTCATTAAGTTTTTTTGTGGTTGCTCCAACAATTTGATATATAATTTTTACAGTGCCGTTTTCCTTGTTAACACCTGCAACTGTAAGCGGAATACGTTCTCCGTTTTCATCAACTCGTAAAATAATAAACTGACCGGGTTTTGCTTTATTTGCAACAAGCGGTGCTTCTATATTAAGTTGCACAACAGTTGGATTTAACACTTTTTTATCAACTATTTTATACATTGCATTTTCCCCATTTGTTTTTAAACATATTTAATATATTATAACATTATATAAAAATAAAATCAATGCATTTTACTTATAAAATAACAATAAAAACCAATGTTCATTTGTAAAATAAAAGAACATTGGTTTTTTATATCATTTAACTATTTTTTATATTGCACTTTTTGCGCTCTAAAGCATTTTTTAAATAAACTTAATTAATCTTCCTACTTCGTTCATATTTTCACAATAACCCGCAGAAATCATTCCGTACAGTGCTGCGCCAAATGCCGCTTCCTCGGTATGAAAAGGAATCTTTAAATTGTAGCCGAAACTTTTTTCAGCAACCATTATCAACTCTTTATTCTTACGAAAACCATTACCTGAGCCTACAATTCCGTTAATATTCACACCCATTGACTTATACATATCATATAACTCTTTAATCCATAACTCATTGCAAAAGCATCGCGCTGAGCACCGACAAAAACCGCATTGTCACTTAAACTAATGGGTATTTCTCGTAAAACGTCGCATAAAAGCATCGCTTTTTTTACTTCATCACTGCAATCGTTATATTTACAAGCCGAATTCATCTCGATTTCTTTGGCTATAAACCAACCGTCCAACCTATCAATTTTTCTCTCTTCGGCAAATAAGTTTTTAGCCTTTAAAATTAACTCGCCTTTTTGGTATATTTTTTTCATAACAGCACCTCTTTTATGTAGTTATAACCGCTAGACCATATTCTGCAAAAGTTTTTTTGAATTGTTCTAAAACTTCATTAGTTATAAAACCATTTTCGATTTTATAATTGCCTTTCCACTTTTCTTTCCCATATTCATGATAAGGTAAAAATTCAAAAACAGTATTATTTGTATTAAACTGCGAAAAATATTCGGCAAATTTTTTAGGTGATTTTGTATTAACACCATTTATAAGAGGAATTCTTATATGCTGTTGCCGACCGCAATTACAGTTGTACTCATAATTTTTCTTTATCTGCTTATTATCGACACCTGTAAATTCTTTAAGAATTTCACCGTCATAATGTTTAAAATCCATCATTAGATAATCTACAAAATTCAAAAGTTCAAAAAGATTACTGGAAGTTCCGTTAGTTTCTAAAGCAGTATGAATATGAGCATTTTTAAGTTTTTGTAGCAAGACTAAAAGTTCATCGTGTTGCAAAGTAGCCTCACCACCTGTGAAAGTTATGCCTCCGCCCGAAAAAAACATAGGCTTACAACTAATACATTCTTCAAAAATTTCATCTATACTGTATTCCATACCGGCATCAAAAGACATTCCGTCTGCATTTGAGCACCAAAGGCAATTCATATTGCAACCAGCAAGATGATAAACCAAACGGTTGCCCGGACCGTCTTGAGAAAAATTAAAACCTTTACCAAATATCCTCATATAAAACAACCTTTCTTTTTTATATTACCAAAAACAGAAATAAACAAAAATTGACAAAAGGTAAATTCTAATGTAAAATAAAGAAAGTTTAAAGGTGATTTTTATATGAAAATTAGTTTTAATACTGATGTACGACGACAAATAACCGAAGCAAATATCAATTATTATAACAAACCTTTTATTCATCCCAAAAGAAGAATGAAAGAACATGATTTCATTTATTTATTGCAGGGAGAATGGAAAATAGGTCAAAATTCCGAAACGTACACCTTAAAAAAAGATACTTTGTTAATTTTAAGCGCAAAACAAACACACTATGGCATATCGCCATCAAAAGCCGATACAAAAACTATGTATTTCCATGTCACAAGCGCTGATGACGATGTATTTAACAATCTGACAACCAGCAATAATAACGCCGTAATAGAAAGTTTAAATTATGTTGGTGATAATAATATTATTAAAAAAATCTTTTACGACATTGTAACAGCCAAACTTTCGGGCAATGAAAAAAAATCAGCCATTCTTTTCGACCTTTTACTTAACGAAATTATTTCGATAAAACAAAACTCTAATAATTCTTCAATGGTTGAAAAAATCAAGAATATTATACAACAAAATCCCGAAAAATTTTTCAGTAATTTTGAACTAGCGCAAATGGTAAATGTCTCTGTTAAAACGGCAGAAACAAAATTTAAAAAAATTTACAACCAAACCATCCACCAATACATATTAAATTATAAAATCGAACAGGCTATTTCGTATTTTAAAGTTTTTCCCGAAATGACCATAAAAAACATCTCATATAACTTAGGCTTTTATGATGAATACCATTTTAGCAAACAATTTAAAAAAGCAACCGGTTACTCTCCAAGCACTTATAAAGATAAATTTATATAAAAACATAGCAGGTAAATTTACCTGCTATGTTTTGTTTTAAATATTAAAATCACAATCTTCGGCAGTAACGTTTTCTATCTTATGTATTTCCGAGAATTCCTTAATATTTATCGGCAATTTCTGTATACTTCCAAAATATCTGACGTTTTTATAATGTATATTACCAAAATAAATATTAAAATCAGAATAATCGTCTGTTTTTTCGCATATTTGAGAGCCCAGATCTACCATACGTCCCAATCTTTCAACAGCAACGCTTAATACATAAGGTTTAAAGCCAAACCTAGGTACATAAGTTTGATTATCGTTATTTTGTATTTGCAAAAAAGGATATTTTTCATCCAAATCTATTAATATATTTTCATACGTAACTCCGTCAACCACAGAATTACTGCTGCCGTACCAAGTAGTAATGTTCATGGCTCTGACTGATAAATGTATCATTTTAATGTTTTTAAAAACCACATTACTGATTTTTGTAGGCTTATGTCCGCACCATGTCTCTAAACATTTACCCCAATCACACCACAAGGTACAGTTGTCCACAATTACATCGGTCACGTTTCCATTTTCGCCTTCAAGATATGCACCACGTGTTATTATGCAGTCGTCAAAAGAGCGAACAAAACAGTTTTTAACAACTACATTTCTTGAAGTACATATATTAATACCGTCACTGTTATAACGCCATTGACCGATAACTTTTATGTTATCAACAACGATGTCTTCGCAATCGTTGCGAATAATTACAGACCACATAGGAGCGTCACGAAGAATTATACCTTCAACTGTACAGTTTTTGCAGTGATTTAATACTAAATTACCTGCATATTTCATATCAGTCGGCGTAAACCCTTTATCCAACAAAGAATTTATTACTTCACGTCCGCCCTCATGATCATCATTTCCTCTCCTATAAGGCGAAGAATCCAGCACACCTCGTCCAAGTATTTTAACATTTTCTACATTTAAACCATAAATAACTCCATAAACAACTGCGCCTTCATCTATGTACACAGTAGTATTGGATTCAAGCCATATTAAATCGGCTTTATGTTCACCTTTGCCATAATATATAACGTTTTCTGATGGCATGGTGCATTTGGGATTAGCAAAAATCATCAAAGGATTATGAATTCCATCCGCCTCTAAAATGAACTGCATTGGCTTATTTAAAGTTAAAAACACACTATTATTTTTACGTTGTTCTTTAAAATCCTCAGATAATGGACGCAACTCATACTTTTCAAAATTTTCATTAATAACAATTTCTAAATTTACATTGCCGCACAAATCGAAAGACACAAAATATGCTTCCTCACTCTGTGTTATATCTCTTTGTTCCCCGTTCCATACCTGATTAAACGGCATTGCCGATACTCGTGCTGTTTGAATATCGAGTTGTTTCCCGTTTGCATATACCGAATATTTCATTAAAACATCCCATTGATATGTTAATCAGTAATATTAATTAGCATAAACTTATACATATTATATTGTATATTTAACTGAAAATATATAATAATTTTACTGTATTTATTAGAAATCTTATTTTACCAAAGTTTAAAAAATTTTATCATATTTTGAGGATTATCTATAAGCACGTGGGTAAGGGCGCCTACAAGTTTACCGTCCTGTATAATGGGACTTCCCGACACGAGTGTGTCAATATAGGACCAACAGTTTTTTTGAAGAAATTTTCGGAAGAAAAAAGCACCACAAAGCCTTATTTTAAGCCATTTTAAAAAAACAGCATAGAAAAAACGCACTATTCTCTATGCGAAAATAGTGCGTGTACGTGTATCAGTTAGACCAACAAATTTAAGACATAGAACGTCTACTGTCCAAAAAAGTTTTTTGTCGCCTTTGCTGTCATTATCGCCACTGCTACTACCAAATAAGTGTGCACCACCTGCAATTATCGCAACAATAACACCAACTGCACTAATAATCTTATTTCTTAATAACCCCGCTTCACTGAGGTTTGTTGTAAATAAATTCATAAAATAAAGTACAACAGCAATAATGACTAAAATTATACAAATAATAATTATTGTCTTTTTCATTATGATTCACCAAAATTTGCTTATCTTTTAATGCTAATATCAAAAAGTTTGCAACAATCGTCATTTTTACACATTACTGTTGCTTCATACTCTTCTCCCTCGGAAAGATTTACGCCCATTGTATCATTTACATGATTGCAATACGGACACTTCGCATGATACCAAACTCTTGAAACATTTCCGGAAACTTCAACGACATTTTCACCAGATATACTATTTCCACACGCAGAAAGGCATAAGCATAACATTGCAACAAGAATAAATCCTAATATTTTTTTCATTATAAAATCTCCTTTAAAATATAATAATTCCATATTATGATTCCGTTTTACCACAGCGTTCACATTCTTTTCCAATAATCTCAGTTTCATAATGTGATTTCTCATCTACAACCCATTTCGTAAATGTGGGAAAATCTTTTGTTATTTGAGGAGGAAAATCATATCTGGTTGATGTGGTGAAACCATTACTTTCTTTGTGAACTCTATCGGGATGTTTTTCTTCTAAATGTGTTCTAAGTTTATTAATTTCATCTGTTTTATCTGACCTAAAAACTAGTCCACAATCGCATTGATAACACAAACGTTTTACAAAATCGCTATCTTCCCAATGACCTTTTTCTTTTACAAAAACTTCCTTGGTTATATTTTTCCATTTATGCCCTAAAGTTGACCCTGTTGTTGCACCGCAAGAACATGTTGCAGGTTTTGTACAAGTTGCTTTTGAATATGAATGTGTATGGGAAGTGCTTGGTTTAGAACTTATGTTATTATTAATATTTGTATTGCCAGGCTTTGAACTTGTATTATTGTTTGAATTATCAGGTTTAGAATTAGTGCCTTTATTATCGTTATTAGAGGAATTTGTATTTGTGCTGGTAGCAGAATTTTCGTTAACCTTCGAAACAGACGATTCAGTAGAAGACGCACTAACACTTTCGTCAGAACTATTGCTGTTTTTATTATTGCCATTTATATCAATTTCAGGAACAGTTAGAACAGGATAATTTTCTATGGCAATTTCATATAAACAAGTTCCTTTTGAGGTATATGAACCACCCATTAACTGTCGTGTTGTTTCATCATCCGAATATATATACATATCATCATTGCTATCAAATGAAATTTTAAATTTCATCGATTCATTTAATCTTTTAGGACTAAAGGTACAATATTCAGCTCCAATAGATAGTGGCCCTTCCAAACTTGAAAGGAAACGATATCCGTCACTTTTATCAGCCCAACCGATATACAAATTATTGCTGTTTTTGAAATATTTGAACTCTATTTGTGCAGTTGCTCCATCGTCATAATATGTTCCAATCCAACCCGAACTAATTAATGATGCAGTAATAGTGATTATATGTTGTTTGGATAATGAACTATATTCTATATCACCTAATGTTTTCCTAAACCAGTCAATTGATCGACCTTGTTGATTGTTATTAACAAGTTTGACACCTTCGTAATACGCACTCATATTTAATTTTTTTTGCGAATCAAGATAATCTTCTGACTTTTTGAAATAATCATATGCCGTTGAAAATTCCTGTTTGTTGAACAGCTCGCAAGCATAAACATATGAAATCGATTTTTTTAAATCTTTTGAATTTCCATAATCAATGTTTTCTAAAATTCCAATTGCTTCCTGATATTTTTTCTCTGTAAAAAAAGCAACTGCATTATCATATTTCTCTTTATCAGATAATTCCGAAGAATTGTTATTTACATTAGTAGAATTCGTATTATCACTTGGATTATAACCACAAGCGCTAATGCATAATAACATCACCAAACACAACACACAACCTACAATTTTTTTCATTTGTTACTTCCCCTTTTGAATTACTTTTAATAAATTTACACATCGTAATCTGATAATCTCGGCGAAAATGCTGCATACATTTGTCCGGAATTTGATATAAAATGATAATCAACAACAACCTGATCACTGAATCTTCTTGTCAGTTTCATTATATTTTTTGAAAGCATTTTATAGTTACCGGTTGTAGTCACAACACCTTCTCTACCAGGATGATATTCGTATCTACCATCTTTAAAGAAACAGTGATATTTCCCGCCCTCAAAACCGGTTTCATAACTTCCTGATAATTTTGAACCAAGGTTATCTAAACCTGAATATGTTATTAAATAGCCGTCATGCATAAAAAACCATTTTTCTTTATCTTCATCAAGAATATAAATGCCTTCATAATAAGTCCAATCTTTAGATATCGCATCAAAGACTGCCTCATCATCGGTTAGGTTTTGAGCATAATAAAATTTGCCTTTTTCAGGATTTTCATCAGATACGATAAATTGTCTTACCATTTTACCGCTATTATAAAATATTTTATTTTCAGCATATGGTTTTTCATCTATATCAATCAACCCTACAATATCTGCCGGAATCTCGAAGTCTATTTTTGCTTCGCTTGAAGATTCTTCACTTGACGATTCCTCAATACTACTTACTAGTTCTGAAATGTCGGTGTAATCACCCGTATTATCATTACCTCCACAAGCACAAAAACAAAACATCAAACTTAAACATAAAATAACTGCAAATGCTTTTTTCATTTTATACCCCTCTTAATCGTCATTTGATGGACATTGACTTTTTCCATATCCAATTCCAATAATACCTAACACAAAACCAAGTATATTGCATACGCTATACAAACCAAATTTTGATGTGATTACAAATATTTCGCTTAGCACAAACAAAGTGCTTGAAATCATACATAAATTCCAGCATCCTTTTATTGGATAATTAATTTCTAATGTTCCTGATAAAAACATAATTATTGCTTGTACAAGAATCAATCCGAAAAACATTACCGAACCCGAGCGTGCCGTTGTAGAATAAGTATCATTATCTGTTGCCACAATAAATACAATTCCCGCAAAAACCATAAGAACAGCTAATAATATTTGTACTTTACCAATAGTTGCAACTGTATTGTCAATATTATTTTTATTATCGCTCATTACTTTCACCCCCTAAAAATAAAAAGTGCGGCCTCCGAAGCAGACCAGCTGCTTTCACTGCCAGTGATTTTTTTAAAACTTCTTTTTTCATAATTTTTCCTCCAAGATATATTATCTGCAATTATACATCACAGTTATGGTTTTGTCTTATGCTGACAGCATAGTTGAAAAATTTTGTCGAATATGGTATGCTATTAGTGTAAGTTGATTTGAGGATGTGCAGATTATGAATAAAGATACTTCAAAGATTATTGATGAGCTTAAGCTTTGCGAGGAATTTAAAAGTTTCTACAGTGGTAACAAGGAGTATATGGTTAGAAACTCACTTGCTGAAATGCTTAATAAACTGATAAATGAAAAAGGACTTCACAAGTCTGAAATAATAAAAAACTCCGAGTTATCGGAGGTTTATGCTTATCAAATATTCTCAGGACGTCGTGTGCCCGAACGCAAAAAGCTTTTATGCCTTTCAATTGCTATGGAGCTTAATCTCGACGAAATACAGTTTCTGCTTAAGTGTGCCGGATATTCTCCCCTTTATGTTAAAATTCCTTTTGACAGTATCGTTCTTTACGGAATATGTAAAAAACTTTCGGTTATTCAGATTAACGAGCTGTTGTTTGAATACGGCTTAGAAACTTTGGGGTAAGGCTTATATGAAAAAATGTCCTTTTTGCGGTGCCGAAATATCGGAAAGCTCACGCTTTTGCATTTATTGTATGTCGGCTTTGGTAGAAAAACAGGCGGTTATTACCAAACACAGCTCACTAACAAGACGGCTTTTGTTAACAGCCGCCGTTTTTGTGTTGGTTATAGGCCTTTCGGCAGGAATATACTTTATTACAAAAGCGTCACCCGCTTCGGTAGAAAACAGTTCTTCAAGCAGTAACTCGGACAACGGTGAAAATAGCAGCAACTCCGAACCGCCCGCAGAATCCTCTACCACCCATACCGATTCATCCATAGGCGACGATACCTCCTCCACTGTCTCCGATTCAGGAAGTTCCTCTGTCGACAGCACCTCATCCAACGTCTCCAACACCTCCAATACCTCCAATACCTCGTCGGATCCGTCATCATCCAACGACTCCTCTGAAAGTTCATCACAAAATTCATCAAATCAGAATTCTTCTAACCAAAGCTCTTCTAATCAGAATTCCTCCTCATCAAACGAATCGGGAACCTCGTCCGAAACCACTTCAGTCTCCGTTATTCCCACCGAACGCTTAACCTATAAGGTGTTAAATACGGCACCTTACGGAATAGCCATTACAGATTGCTATACAGGTTTGAGCGGTGCAGTAGCTATTCCTCAAACAATTGACGGACAACCTGTAACCGTAATAGACGAAGAAGCCTTTAAGGATTGTCGGCGTCTGACTTCTATTATAATTCCCAACGGCGTACAACGAATAAACGAAAGTGCTTTTTCATCCTGTATTGAAGCCACCTCCATTACAATTCCCGACAGCGTAACATATATCGCCGAAAGCGCATTTTGTGCCTGTTTGAAGTTAAAAGAAATAAGAATACCCGCTAAGCTTACCTCTATTGAACCATATACTTTTTTCGGTTGCGTAGCTCTTACTACTGTATGGATTCCTGTTACAGTAACTAAGATACATTCCTCTTCTTTTGGTTCGAATAGCAATCGTACGGTTAATACGGTATATTACGGCGGTAGCGTTCGTGATCAAATGTATATTGACTTCGACCTTACATACATACGCGACGTCAAGTGGTATTACTACAGCTACTATTAAGAAAAACTATGAAAAGACAAGATTATTTTAACGAGATTAACAAAGTGTTCAGAGTAATCCACATTGTTAAAGATACCGAAGCCTATAAAATATTACGTTTGCGTCACCGCACCCTTAATAAGGATATTATTCTGCGCAGCTACCCTACAAGCATTGCCGCTTATGAGGAGCTGTTCAACATAAGCGCGGTACAGCTTCCCGAAATATACGACGTTATTACTCTTGACGACGGAATGATTGTTCTTGAGGAGTATATTGATTCCGTTACGGTAGCGCAGGTTATGGAAAGCAACAAATATTCATACACAGCTGCCCGCAAGGTTCTAAGGGAGGTTTGCTCCGCCCTAGCCGAGCTACATAACAGAGGGCTTGTTCACCGCGACGTCAAGCCCGAAAACGTGCTTGTAACCAATGAAGGCAGAGTCGTGCTTATTGACTTTAACGCCGCCAACAAAATTGCAACGGCAAAAAGGGATACAGTCATTATGGGTACAGTAGGATACGCCTCTCCCGAACAATTAGGTATTTCCCGAAGTGATTCTAGAACCGACGTTTACGCCCTTGGGGTAATGCTTAACGTCATGCTGACGGGCAAGCATCCCAGCGAAAAATTAGCAATGGGAAGAGCCGGTAAAATTATACGAAAAAGCACAAATATCAATCCTGACGAGCGTTACCAAACCGCAGAAAAATTCGCAAAAGCATTATAAAAACGACTTCCGCTATGAAGTCGTTTTTATTTGCTATGCTTCTTTTAACCCGTTTTTCATCTTATGATGCTTCTTTTAATTGCTCTTCTGCTACACTTTGTGCTGTTTCCAGCATATTTTCAGCAAATATGCCGTAGCCTTTGGTGGGGTTATCAATAAGCACGTGGGTAAGTGCTCCCACAAGTTTACCGTTTTGCAAAATCGGGCTACCGCTCATTCCCTGCACTATTCCACCGGTAATATCTAATAACTTAGGGTCGGTAATAGTAACCGTCATATTTTGAATTGTATCGTTAACCGAAAAATTTCCTATATTAATTTCGCAACTAAAAGATTTTGGTCCATCGCCGTCAACGGTACATATTATTGTTGCCGGTCCGTCTATTATTTCTTGTTTATGGGCTATTTGAGTAAGATTTTCGGTATCAATAATACAGGTAGCAGAACCGTAAACACCACTCAAACAATTTTCGTAAAGGCTGCCTAACGAATTATAGGTTAAAGTTCCTTTAAGTTCTCCGGGTATTCCGCTTGTCCCTCTTACAACCGATTTTATTTGAGCGCCGACTAGTTCGCCCCGTCGAAAATTTAGTACTGTTCCGGTATTACTTTCATACATAGCATGTCCAAGTCCGCAAAGCATATCGTTATATGGAGAATAAAAAGTAAGAGTTCCCAGTCCTGCAGTACTGTCTTTTACCCAAAGCCCCGCTTTATATCTACCATCTGCATTTGAAAATGCAGGTGTTAATATAACTGTTTTAAATATGCCGTCACGTTTTATTGTAAAGTTTAACTCAGCGCCGTTACTATCTTCCACATACTGTGCTACGTCTTCGTTTGTATAAACCTTATTACCATCAATACTTATTATATAATCCCCTGTTTTGATGCCGGCATCTACTGCAGGATTTTCATTGCCGCGTGTAGTTTCGACCGACTCCATATCAATTACCAAAACCCCGTCTGTAAAAATTTTTATGCCAAAGGGACTTCCAAGAACTGCAACATAGGTTTCTTCTACCACCTCTAATGTAGTGGTTTTAATAGGAATAACGCCCAATAGTTTTACGTCAACTTTTAACGTTGAGCCGACTACGTTAATTTCATTACTTTCCCCTACTCTAACTCCCTGATATTCGGTTGTAACGGGAAGACGTGTTTCAATATTAAAGCCATTTCCTTTGGTAATTTTATAGTTATTATCAATACTATTAGAGTAATAATAAAGTAGAACACACAGTGCCGTAACTAAAAGACACAATATAATATAAATTCCACAAAAAGTATATTTTAAAGCCTTCACTTAAATCACCCTAAGTAGTGTTGCCTTTAAAATAAACCTAATTCATTAAAAACTTTTCCTTTTTGTGCTTTTAAAGGAATATGCACCCTTAACAAGTACTGTTTCTTCGCCTATGACTTCGATATTTGACCAAGGTATTTTTAAATCTTCTTCCCTGCCAAGAGCGCCCATAAGACGAGAACGGCCGTATATGACAAGATTAGCCACTGTACCGTTATCGCAATCGATTTCCAAATCGCTTATAAACCCCAAGACTGCTCCGTTATCAACGCTTACAGCCTGTTTATTTTTAAAATCAGTTATTGTATAAAGCATATAATCACCAATTAAATATATGCTTTGCATTATTTAATCATTACCCTTTATTTTATCAATTGCATTTTTTTCAAGTCTTGAAACCTGAGCCTGAGAAATACCGATTTCCTTTGAAACTTCGGTTTGGGTAAGTCCTCTCATAAAACGCAACGTTAATATATTTTTTTCGCGTTCATCCAATTTCATTATGGCTTCTCTTATAGAAATTTCGTCAAGCCATTCGGCTGCCGAACTGTTATCTCCAAGTTGGTCAAGCACGTAAACCATATCGGAGCCTTCGGAAAATACGGGCTCATAAATTGAAATAGGTTCAACTATGCTTTCGAGCGCAATTACAACTTCACTCTCTTCAATGTCCAACATTTTTGCAATTTCGCTCAGTTGAGGTTCACGCTGATATTTATTTATATATTCTTCCTTCGCTTTCATAGCCTTATATGCCGTATCCTTAATAGAACGGCTTACTCTTATTGGGCTGTTATCGCGCAGATGCCGTCTTATTTCGCCGATTATCATTGGCACAGCATAAGTGGAAAATTTTACCTGCTGAGTTACATCAAAGTTATCAATCGACTTAATAAGTCCGATACAGCCGACTTGAAACAAATCGTCCATATTTTCACCTCTGCCCGAAAAGCGTTGCACAACGCTGAGCACCAATCTTAAATTGCCGTTAACAAGCGCATCTCTGGCTGACATATCACCTGCTTTATATTTTCGCAAAAGTTCCTCTTTTTCTTTTTCCTTTAAAACGGTTAACTTTGTAGTATCAACACCGCATATACTGACTTTTCCGCAAAAAATATCAGACACCTCCAATAATTCTTAATAGAATTATTGCCAGATGTCTGAAAACTAAACCTTAATTTTAAATTTTTTAAAGTTGAGCAAGAATACTTTGATAATATTCCTTAACCTGATTTTCTTCATTATCAATAGCTTTAATTTTTTCTGCATTGCTAAGATTAGTTTCAATAAGTGAAGAAATCTCGTTTTTTGCAACTTCCGTTCTTCCGAGAGTCAGGTTTAAAAGTTCCTTTTTGTTGGGATTATCACCCGAAGCAAGAACACAACCGATTTTAATAGATTCCGTTATAATTCGACTAATCGCTTTTACAGCATAATCGTTTACGTCGTCTAATTCTTCATTAATACTCTCTTTTGCAAAATTGAAATCCTCATATTTCATTTCAGGAACAGAAACGTCATTTTCAATAGTTTCCTCTGCTTCATTTTGTTCACTTATAGTTTCTTCCAATGGTTTCTCGTTAAAAGAGGCTTCCATCGCTTCAATTTTTTCATTAAGGCGACGAATTTCTTCCTCTTTATCAAGAATATCATCATTTAGCGACTTAACGATTTTATCAGCCTCCAAAACCTTTTGAGTAAGATATTTAATTTGATTTAAAAGGTCTTTTTTTCTCACATTTTACACCCTTTCTTTTTAACACAAATCAAAGCTATCAACAACACGAAAACAATTCCGCAAAAAGCTCCAAGACTGTCCATAAAAATATCAGAAAACTGAAAACTTCTGCCTTTTGAAAAGGTTTGATGATATTCATCACTTAAAGCGTAAAGACTGCAGAAGATTTGAGTCAAAATAAGTTTTATAAAAAATTTACCCTTAAAAGTTGCTGTAAAACCTGCGCTACACACACCGAGAGCCGCAAAAATACTAAAATGCGCCAACTTCCTTACTATACCTTGCAAGGAAGAAACGTATTCCTTTTTAGCAACTTCGGACAACTCTTTATACGAAGGCACAAAGGTTTCTGCAACCTTTTCTATTAAACCCGCACTTGTTTGGCTCGATACCTCTGCCGTTTGACCGGAAAAAGAAAAAATATAAGCCATTACAGTCAAGGTCAGTATAGCGAATAACACTCGGAACATTATTTTTAGTCCCGAGTGCTTAAAATTATTATTTATCACTGTCTTTGATACTGGAATTTTTTAGGGTTAACTTTAGTTCCGTTAACTATAGTTTCAAGATGCAGATGATAACCTGTTGACCAGCCCGTAGTACCAACGTAACCTATTACCTGTCCGCGTTTAACGTATTGACCATTTTTTACAACAGCCTTTTTCATATGAGCATAAAGGGTTTTATATGATTTACCGTCACTTGCTTTACCATGGTCAATTGCAACGTAGTTACCATATCCACCACCGCAACCGCAAGAATAACTCTTACCGTAATTATGGGTACATGAATTTTTAACGATATAGACATATCCATCGTCACACGCAACTATATCAACAGAACGTCCGCCGGTTGAAATATCAATACCTTTATGGGTACCCTTATGAACGCTGTCGTTACTTTGCCAACCAGCAGAAATTCTATAATAACCGGGTACCGGCCACAAGAACATTGTAGGATTAGCAGTAATATTACTGTTACCAGCCTGAGGTGCAGTCAATTTATCAATTTCGGCGCCGGCTTTATCGTAATCTTTTTGTGCTTGATTAATATCAGAATTTATATCCTTTAATATAGCGTTAACTTCTGCTTCTTGTGATTTAAGATTTTTCTTTTGAGAATCAAGTTCTGCTTTAATTTCATCTTGTTCATCGGCAATCTTTTGAATTTCAGCCTTTTCAACCTCAATTTTATCAATAGCGTCAACTATTTTACCAATCAAACGGCTATCCTTTGCCGAAACTGATTTAGTCATTTCAGAAAGCACAAGATACTCAGAAAAGTCTTCAGCGCCGAGAAGAATTTGCAAATTACTGTTTGTACCACTCATATAAATGGCTCTGACCCTCTTTTTAAAGAGCGCCTTATCATCAGCCATATCATCAGCAAGTTTATCTATCTCATTTTGCTTTTTTTGGATTTCGGCGTTATAACCGTTAAGTTTATCCATACACTCGTCAATAAGTGTTTGCGTAGCCGAAATTTGCTTATCAAGCGCGTTTTTGATTTTTTGTTTATCGGCTTTTTCAGCCTTTAATCTATCTAATTCTTTTTTAGCAGCAGCTTGATCGTTTTTATAATCTTGAAGTGTTTTTGCAGCCATTACGGGAGTAGATGCAGCAACTACCGAAAAGATTAAAACAAAACAAAATAACGTTGCAATTATTTTAATTATAATTTTTTTAGTCATAAATTCACCTTTAGTAATTTATATTGCGGCAAATTCGCTGCCTTCACGTTTTAAGTATTTACTTATCATAATTATACTACCGAAAGTACCTGCCACAAAACCTATAGCAGCAAAAACACCTAAAAGCAATAAAGCCTGTGAGGAGAAAGGAATAAGTTTCACTTCACCAACAGCTGATAAAATAGCCTCGATTGCAACTCTATAGCAACTATATAAAATGCCTAAAGAAAGCACAGCGGAAATAAGACCTATAGTAACACCTTCAACTACGAAAGGAATTCTAACGAAACTATCGGTTGCGCCAACTGCTTTCATAATGCTTATTTCAAGTTTTCTGTTATACATAGTAACGCGAATAGTATTTGAAACGATAACCAAAGCAATTACCAAAAGAATTGAGATTATTGCAATACCGGCAATGAAAAGTCCGTTTTTAATAGTAGTTATTTTTTCAGCAAGACCGTTTTGCGACTGAATAGAATCAACGCCCTTAACGTTAGTAATTGCCTTAATAGTTTCATTGAACTTGCCAAGGTCAGTCATAGTCACCTTAGCGCCGTCAGACATTGGATTTTCTCCGTCTTCCTCTAATATTGAAAAATAATCAACATCCTTTTCGGGAAGCACATTTTTAGTCATTTCAAGCGCCTGTTCTTTAGATACGAATTCAACACTTTCGATATTATCAATTTTTTCTATAAGTTTACAAACTTCTTCTGCTTCTTGTTTGTTATGGACGGTGTACATTTCGTCACAAATTCCGTTTTCATCTACATCAGCACCATAAGGCGCCTTTCTATCATCAGAATACAGCGCCGCATTATAATCATCAAAGAAAACCAGAACTACATTTTGATTTTCAAGGTCACCAATCATTTTGTTAACGTTAAGTGACAAAAGAAGAGCAAGTCCTATAAGAACCATACAAGCAACAAGTACGCCTATGGAAGAAAGAGACATAAGGCGGTTTGTCCATACGCTTTTAAGACCCTCTTTGGTAAGATACTTGACACTACTGATTTTCATTTATCTTACCCCCTGCGTTATCTGCAACAATTTTACCCTTATCAAGCATTATAACTCTATGTTTAAAATCGCGAACAAGGTCGTGGTCGTGCGTAACCATAAGTACGGTAGTACCTCTTTTATTAATTTCGGTTAAAAGAGAAACTATTTCATAAGACATTACAGGGTCAACGTTACCTGTAGGCTCGTCCGCAATAATAAGACTCGGATTGTTAACGAGAGCACGAGCAAGTCCTACACGCTGTTGTTCACCGCCGGAAAGTTGGTTAGGCATGGAACGGGCTTTTTCACCAAGTCCTACAAGAGATAATGCCTTTGTAACCTGCAGACGAATATTTTTTGTTTCAGCACCGATTACGTGCATAGCAAATGCAACGTTATCATAAACGGACATATTGGGGATTAAGCGGAAATCCTGAAACACAATACCCATCGTTCTTCTAAAGAAAGGAACTTTTTTATGCTTCATTTTCGGAAGATTGTAGCCGTTTACAACTATACTGCCCGTATTAGGCTTTTCTTCACGCATAATAAGTTTCATAAAGGTACTTTTACCGGCACCAGATGCACCAACAATAAAAACGAATTCGCCTTCATTTATGGTAATATTTACGTCATTTAAAGCATGGGTGCCACTATTGTAAACCTTTGAAACACCCTTAAACTCAATAACAGGTTTGGCAGAAACTGCAACTATTTCCTGTGTTTGATCCATTTAAAATTCACTCTTTCAAATAATTAATATTTAATGGGATTGGATTTTAGATATTTATTTACCATAAGAGCAATCTTAAAGATAATTGCATGGTCAAATTCTCTAAGGTCAAGACCTGTAATCTTCTTGATTTTTTCAAGACGGTAAACAAGTGTATTACGATGCACAAAAAGTTTACGTGAGGTTTCGGAAACGTTAAGATTATTTTCAAAGAATTTTTGAATAGTGAAAAGAGTTTCCTGATCAAGACTTTCAATAGAGCCGCGCTTAAACACTTCCTTTAAGAAAGATTCGCAAAGGGTTGTAGGAAGTTGATAAATAAGACGCGCAATTCCAAGACTGTTATAACACACAATAGTCTTATCGGTATCAAATACTTTACCAACTTCAAGCGCAACCTGAGCGTCTTTAAAGGACTTAGCAAGGTCTTTAAGATTATCAACGGTAGTACCAACACCGATTGTTGCATGTGCATAAAACTCACCGGTAAGAGTATCAGCAATAGTAGATGCAAGCTGCTCAATATCTTTTGAGTCAATATCGGGTTTAGTTTCCTTAACAAGCGCAATATCGGTTTCGTTTATATTAATAACAAAGTCCTTGGATTTATCGGGGAAAAGATTTTGAATAATATCATAAACGGATACGTCACCGGGTTCGTTAACACGAATAAGAATAACGGTACGCATAACGTCAGAATTAAAATAAAGTTCCCTTGCCTTAAGATATATATCACCGGGAAGAATATTATCAAGAATTATGTTCTTAATAAAATTACCTCTATCATATTTTTCGTCATAATAGAACTTAATGTTCATAAAAGCGACAGCAATTACGGAACAGTATTTTTCGGAAATAAGATCATCACCCTCGACAAATACAACGTAATCGCTGTTTTGAGAAGGATTTACAGCTTTGAAAGTATAACCCATTGATTGCACAGAAGTTTCAGAAAAAGCAAGATCGGCAGGTATATTTATTGCCTCACCTATTCTTCCAAGTTCACTACAAGCAATAATAGTGCGATTCTCATCAATAACACCGAAGGTCTTGTCTATAGAATCCTTCATTTGATGAATTACTCCCTGAAACAAACGATTTGACATATTGTGCATCCCCTTATAAGTAAATATATAATTACATATACATTGTACTAAAAAATAACCAAAAATTCAAGTAAAATTTCTAAAAAAGTTACAAATTTATTACAAACAAAAAAATGCGGCTAAAAAGCCGCATTTTAAGTGATTATTAGTTAGTGATTGTCTTCTCGGTATCCTTATCAAAGAGATGAATCTTTTCGGGTTCGATAGCAATTTTGATGGTATCGCCGGGACGCGCAGTATTGGTAGGAGCAACACGTGCATTGATTGCATTGGTTTCGCAATCCATATAGAGATAAGTTTCAGCACCCATAAGTTCGGTAACTTCAACCTTAGCCTCAACAACGCCATCTGCATAAGCAGCGAGAAGATCTTCTTCGTTATGAACGTTTTCAGGACGAATACCCATAATAACTTCTTTACCTACGTATGCTTCAAGGCAGTTATCCTTGTTTTTAGACTCAGGTAATTTAATCTTAAATTTAACACCTGCACGGGTCTTAGTATCTTCGGAACCGAATTCTACGTAGTAACCGTCAGCCTCTTTAAGAAGTTTAGACTCAATGAAGTTCATCTGAGGAGAACCAATAAAGCCTGCAACGAAAAGATTGCAAGGATAGAGATAAAGGTTCTGAGGAGTATCAACCTGCTGGATAAGACCACTCTTCATAACAACAATTCTGGTACCCATGGTCATAGCCTCGGTCTGATCGTGAGTTACGTAGATAAAGGTTGTACCAAGTCTCTGATGGAGTTTAGAAATCTCGGTTCTCATTTGTGCACGGAGTTTAGCATCAAGGTTAGAAAGAGGTTCGTCAAGAAGGAATACCTTAGGTTCACGAACGATTGCACGACCCAAAGCAACACGCTGACGCTGACCACCGGAAAGAGCCTTTGGCTTTCTTTCAAGAAGGTGTTCGATGTCGAGGATACGAGCAGCCTCTTCAACACGACGACGGATTTCATCTTTAGATGTTTTACGGAGTTTAAGTCCGAATGCCATATTATCGAAAACAGACATATGAGGATAAAGAGCGTAGTTCTGGAAAACCATTGCGATATCTCTATCCTTAGGAGCAACGTCGTTAACAAGACGGTCACCGATATAAACTTCACCGTCAGAAATTTCTTCAAGACCTGCTACCATACGAAGTGTTGTAGACTTACCGCAACCGGAAGGACCAACGAGAATGATAAATTCCTTATCCTTAATTTCAAGGTTGAAGTCAGATACTGCTACTACACCACCGGGGTACTTTTTATAAACGTTGCGAAGTGATAAACTTGCCATTTTTAGACCTCCTAAATAGTGAATGACATTTTTGTACTAAAATATTATATCAAAGTCGAGCCTAAATTACTATAGTTAAAATAGAAAATCTTAAGCCAACTATTTTAGTAAATTTGCATAATAATATGGTTTGTTTTAATTTTTTGTTAACCAAACCGGATCAATTTTAATAAACTGTCCTTCCTTTAAATCCTCAGGCATGACAAAAGCGCCTATTCGTTCTCTATGAAGCGAATTTACACCAAGGTCATACACACCAAACATACGCTTAATTTGATGATATTTTCCTTCAGTAAGAATAACCCTTGCAGTTGTTTCATTTATTTTTTCACAAACTGCAGAAACACACTCTTCACCATCGTATAAGGTAACTCCGTTTTTAAAACCTTCAATTACTTCATCGGTAATCACGCCGTCAACCTCTACGATATATGATTTTTCAATATGATGTTTCGGACCGGTTATTTTATGCGCGAATTCACCGTCATCGGTTAACAATAACATTCCCGTTGAATCTTTATCAAGGCGTCCTGCAGGGAAAATATTGCGTTTTTTGTAAATATCAGGCAACAAATCTACCGCTGTAGTAGCCTTTTTATCGGAAGTAGCCGATAAAATCCCTTTAGGCTTATTCATAATAAGATACACATATTTTTCAAAAACAACGCTTTCCCCGTCGAGAGTTACGTTATCAATGTCGGCATCAATTTTATAATCAATTTTTATTACAGTTTCATCATTAACCTTTACTCTTCCGGTAAAAATCGCTTTTCTGGCATCATTTCTGCTAAGTAAAGTTTGATTCGAAACAAATTTATCCAGTCTTGTATCGGTCATATCGTTCTCCAACCAAATTGTTTCCGTCAAAGGTCATACGGATTATGTTCTTATCAGTTGTTATATAAGTGTATTCCGTGAAATTTTCACCGTTTACCACTATATCCTTTACCGAAAAAGGTTCGCTAACACTATATCCCTTAGCCGATAAATAGTTTTCTCTATCAATTTCGCTTTCGATTTTCGTGTAAATTTCAGCGTTGCTTACTACTGCAAGAACCGAAAAAGAAATAAGAGAAAAAAAGCATAATGCAAGTGCATAACCATAAGAAAAGGAAACGTATACTTTCATTTAATCACCCATAATATTTTATGAGCAAAATATTTGTATTATTCAATAATGCACACACAGTGACAGGCAATTCCTTTAAGTTCGCCGGTAAAGCCAAGTCCTTCTTCGGTAGTGCCTTTTATATTAACGTTATTAATATCGGTTTTTAAAATTCCCGCAACTATGGTTCTCATACTTTCAATATAAGGAGAAATTTTTGGTTTTTGCGCAATAACCGTAGCATCAATATTGACAACTTTAAAACCAATATCATTTATTTTTTCAAAAACTTTTTCCAAAAGTAATTTACTGTCGATACCTTTATACTTTTCATCAGAATCAGGAAAATGTTTACCTATATCGCCTAGCGCGGCTGCGCCAAGCAATGCATCACAAATTGCGTGAAGTAAAACGTCTGCATCTGAATGACCCAGCAATCCTTTTTCATAAGGAATTTCTACACCGCCTAAAAACAGTGGTCTATCATCTACAAAACGATGCACGTCGTATCCGTGACCTATACGCATTAAAATTCCTCCTTTAAAAGTAATTCAGCTAATTTTATATCAAAAGGAGTAGTGATTTTTATATTACTTTCTTCCCCTTCGATTATTTCGGTATTAAAACCTGCGCTTTCCATAACCGATGCGTCATCTGTAAAAGAAGATTTATCTTGTATAGAATTGAGCAATTCTTTGTATTTTGAATAATTAACAGATTGAGGAGTTTGAACAGCAACCAATTTGCTTCTGTTAAGAGTTTTAACAAAATCGCCTGTTTCTTTCAAAGTATCCTTTACAGGTACTCCGCAAACTGCGCAATCATACTGAACACTCGCCTTAGCCATTTTTTCAATAAGAATTTCGCTAACAAGAGGACGGGCACCATCGTGAATCATAACGCCCTTGGTGTCATCAGCAAGCACATCTAGTCCGTTAAGCACCGAACTAAGACGGTCTTCCCCCCCAACTGTAACTACATTTAGTTTCGAAATCATATATTCGTCTTTAAGGCGCAAAACGTCGGCGATACTTTCTTCTTTTGTTACAACTACAATTTCACTAACGTAATTGCTTTTTTCAAAACTTAACATAGTTCGCGCAATAACGGGAATGCCAGAAAGAAGTGTAAACATTTTATTAATGCCACCCATTCGAGAGGACGAACCCGCAGCAACTATAATTACCGGCACGGCATTTTCGTTTAAAGCATTTGCCACGCTGTATTCAATTTTAAATTCTGTTACTGCCATATTCTACTCCTAAAACAAAAGCACCCAAACGGATGCTTTTGTAGTTAATTATTCTTCGTCGTTATCTTCTTCAAGATCAAACTCAAGATTTGTTCCGCAGTTAGGACAAGTAATTCCCTTTTCCTCAAGCATTTTATCGTCAACGTAAATTACATCGTGACAGTTAGGACACTCAACTTCATAAAGTTCATCGTCTTCATCGTCATCACAACCGGAACAACAGTCGCAATCATAATCGCATTCTTCGTCTTCGTATTCTTCGTAAACGAAGTCTTCAAGTTCTGCCAGATCTTCATCAACAGCAGTAATTTGCTCTGCGAGTTCTGCGCATGCATCTTCGGTATCTTCAATATCAACAGCGATATCAGAAAGCAAATCAATAATAGCATTAATAATTTTGCCTTCTTTGGTGGAAGCATCAAGGTCAAGACCTTCAGCAAGACCTTTAATATAAGCGGCTTTTTCGGTAATAGTCATTACTTTATTATCTCCTTAATTATGCTCTTTCCATATATTCACCGGTACGAGTGTCAATACGGATCATATCTCCTTCGTTAATAAAAAGAGGAACTCTGATTTCAGCGCCAGTTTCAAGAGTAGCGGGTTTTGTTGCGTTGGTAGCAGTATCGCCCTTGAATCCGGGTTCGGTTTCGGTAATCTGAAGTTCTACGAATGTAGGAGGTTCCATACCGAATACCTTTCCTTTATAGGAAAGAATTTTGCATACCATTGTTTCTTTTACAAATTTGAAGCCTTCGCCGAGTTCAGACTTGTTAACAGGAACAAGTTCGAAAGTTTCTGGATCCATAAAGTAGTAAAGGTCACCGTCGTTATAAGAATATTCCATATCCTTACGCTCTACATAAGCAACCGGGAACTTTGCACTGGGGTTATAACTCTTTTCAATTATAGCACCGGTAATAACGTTTCTGGTCTTGGTTCTTACGAAAGCAGCACCTTTACCGGGTTTTACATGCTGAAATTCCACAACCTGAAGTACGTTGCCATCCTCTTCAAAGGTAAGGCCGTTTCTAAAATCGCCTGCACTTAACATAATTTTTCCTCCAAAATAGAAATTAATTATTTACTATAGAATTATAAGCGTTTTGGGACAATTTGTCAAGTTTTCTCTTTGATTTTCCTTAACAACTATCATATCTTCTATTCTAACGCCAAAATGACCTTCAATATAAATACCGGGTTCTACAGTTACAATCTGTCCCGAAACAAGTTTTGCATCATTACGATTTGATAAATTTGGGTATTCGTGAATACAAAGACCCACGCCGTGTCCCGTGCTATGACTAAAATTACCGCCGTAACCCGCCTTTGTTATAATATCCCTTGCTACTGCATCTACGTTTTTGCAAGATACACCGGACGAAATCCTTTCAATTGCACTATTTTGCGCCGATAAAACAAGATTGTACACTTCTTGCATTTTATCATTTGCATACCCTATAGCAACGGTTCTTGTCATATCGCTATGATAGCCTTTATACACAGCACCAAAATCGAGCGTTAAAAAATCGCCTTCCTTTAAAGGTTTATCGGTCGGTACACCGTGAGGCATTGAAGAATTTTCGCCCGAAACAGCAATTGTTTCAAAAGCAACTCCTTCGCTCCCCCTTTTGCCCATTTCATAATCAAGAAACAGTGCAATTTCCTTTTCGGTTACACCTACCTTTATAAAATTAAGCAATTCATTATAAGCATTTTCCGCAATGCGTTGCGCGCAAACTGTATTATTGATTTCTTCTATGCTTTTGACACTTCTGGCCAAGAGTATTTCTTCACTAAGACTATCTTGTGCTTCAACTTTACAATTAAGAATACCACAAAAAAAATTAAGCATAGAAACGGTTATATCAGTTTCGGTGTATATGGTATTAATTTTAAAACGTTCTATAATTTCATTAAGTTGTTTTGAAAGACGGCTTAACAAAACCACCTTTATTCCGTTTATGGCATTTTTCTTAGCCATTTCATAGTATCTTCCGTCAACAAACAAAAAATCTCCAACGCAGGTTTTAAGAAGATAACCTGCAGAAGATTTCACTCCGCTTAAATAAAAACGGTTAACGTCGGTACAAATGAGTACTGCAGTATGGGAAGAAATATATTTATCAAGATTAATCATTGTTTACCCCAATGCTTCAAAATATTTTTTCATACTTAAAGCGTCACGACTTTGAGTACCTGCCGATTCACAAACAAATATAGGTGTAAGACCTTTTTTATAAACAAGTTCCATTAAAGGTTCAAATTCAGGTCCGTAAATTTCATCCTCAAAGGTTAAGTGGCGTTTTTCACCGCCATCGGTATATTCAATTTTCGAAAAATGAGAATGGAAATTTTTAAGTCGATATTCACCTAGTTCATTTTCAATTCGATTTAAAATACCCATAAAAGCATCAGATGAATTAACTTCGCCCTGAGTTCTTGCATTAAGATGTCCGAAATCAATACAGGGAATCACGCTTTCATCCTCTTTACAAAGCGCTATTACTTCATCAAGGGTGCCGAGTTGATTGATTTTTCCCATGGTTTCAGGACAAATAGATACGTGAGAAAGCCCACGTTCTTTTAAAGCATCCAAAGACCAATGAAGTGTTTCAATTGCTTTTTGTAGCGCTTCTTCCCTACTCATTTTTGAGCAAGAACCTGTATGAACAACTATTCTGTTACCGCCAAGAAAATCAACCGCTTCAGCGCTGCTTATAATATAATTAACTGAATTTCTGCGTTTTTCTTCTTCAACAGAAGACATTGAGATATAGTAAGGTGCGTGAAGCGATACGGTTTTGCCGGCCTCTTTGAACTTTTCGCCCAACTCCAACGCTTTTTCTTTACCTATATTAACACCTCTGCCGCACTGATATTCAAAATGGTCAAGTCCGATTTGAGATAAAAAACTCGGAATTTCCAAAGATTTTTTATATCCCATTTCTTTAAACAAATCGCAAGTGCCTGCAGGTCCGAATTTAGCAGCCATATCCGTTTTCCACCTTCATATTTTTGAGTAAAAATCTTTCAATTTTTCTTCTTATAATAAAACTGGGTTTATCTTCAGCCAATATTAAATCAGTAAGTATTACTTTTATGCCAAAAAGTTTTGCGCCAAGTACGTCCGTAAAAATTTGGTCTCCCACAGCAACTATCTCTTTCTTTTTAAGCGCCAACATTTTTTTGACCTTAAAATAAGAAAAAGGCAACGGTTTACAACCTAAAGATACATAATCAAGTCCTATTTTTTCGGCAAAAGGTTTTACTCTTTTTTCTTTAGAATTAGAAAGAACAATTAATTTTATACCGTTTTCCTGCATAGTACTTATCCATTCGGTAAGTCCGTCTACCAATGTCATACCGTGATGGGTAGAAAGAGTATTATCCACATCAAGAATAATCGCTTTTATATTTTTCTCTTTACAAAGAGTCACCGAAATATCGGTAACACGATGAAGTTTCATATTGGGTTTAAACATTTTTTCACCTCAAAAAAATCAAAAGCAGCCGTAGTGGGCTGCTTTCATTTTTAAGTATCACTTATTAGCGGAACTTACGCTTACGTGCAGCTTCCGACTTTTTCTTACGCTTTACAGAAGGTTTTTCATAATGTTCTCTTTTACGTACTTCCTGTATAACGCCGTCCTTAGCGGTCTGGCGCTTAAAACGTCTTAAAGCATTATCAAGTGATTCATTTTCTTTGATACGAACCTGACTCATATAATTCCCTCCCTCCGCCTGATAGCAGGGGTAATATATTTACAGTCGACATTATACTATAAACTCATAGGTACTGTCAAGTCCTTTTATTTATTTTTACAAATCTTTTATGTCACACTTTTGAAAAGTTGGTTGAATATTGAAATATTATTTCATTACTTAAAAATAATTTTCATCAAAAGTACTAATTTTTTTCACCTTTTTTGCGATTTTTTTGATATTGACAATTAAACACGGTTATAATATTATAAATTATGCTATCAATAAAATAAAATATACTTATAAGTGAAAATAATTTTCATTTTTCTATTCATTTTTTCACAAAGGAGTCAATTAAATGGCAATTCTCGCATTTTTACCCATTCTAACCACACTTATATTAATGATGGTATTCAACTGGCCTGCGAAGTACAGTTTACTAATTTCTTGGCTAATGGCAGCAGTTTTTGCTTTTTTCTTTTGGGACATCGACTTTTTCGCCTTACTTGGAAGTTCCCTTTTTGGTATGATTAGTTCTTTAGACGTACTTGTTATCATTTTGGGTGCCATTCTTCTTATGAACACTTTAAAAGCATCGGGCGCAACCGCCGCAATTAACCACGGTTTTTTAAACATCAGTCCCGATAAGCGTGTTCAGGCTTGTATTATAGGCTTTTCTTTTTGTTCTTTTATTGAAGCCGCGGCAGGTTTCGGAACACCTGCTGCACTTGCAGGTCCATTAATGGTTAGTTTGGGATTTCCGCCCATGGCTGCCGCAATGATTGCCTTAATTTTCGACTCAACCGCCGTTTCGTTCGGTGCAGTCGGTACTCCTGTAACCTCTGCGCTTGCCGTTCTCGGAAAAAGCGGAGACGTTGCGTTTACCGAAAGCTTTGCATTTTGGACTGCACTTCCCCACGCTGTTATGGCAATATTCTTGCCTTTAATAGTTTTACTTATGACAACCAAATTTTACAGCAAAGAAAAATCTTTTAAACCTGCACTTGAAGTAGCGCCTTTTGCATTATTTACAGGTTTTAGTTTCGCAATTCCTTTACTTCTCATATCTTTATTTATAGGTTACGAATTCGCTTCGCTTTTAGCATCTTTATTTTCGATTGTTGTTACAGTTATTGCTGCTAAAAATAATTTTCTTACCCCTAAAAAAGTTTGGGACTTCGGCAACCCTGCCGAATGGGACAGCAGTTGGCTTGCAACAACAAAAATCGCACCCATAAAGGCTTCTCGTATGCCACTTATAAAGGCTTGGGTTCCTTATATATTAGTTGCTTTAATTCTTGTAATCACACGAATTCCCCAACTTCCCGTTAAAGAATTTTTAACAAGCGGTCCTTTTGTTGTTAAAGTTAACGGTATTTTAGGATTTGATAATCTTAATTGGTCTTTCAAATGGGCATATCTTCCGGGAACCTTCTTTATATTGGTATCACTTATCACAAATATCATTCACAAAATGAGTTTTAAACAAATCAAAGAATCGTGGTATGCTACTTTAAAACAGGTTTCAGGCGCCGCAATGGCTTTGCTTTTCGGTCTTGCTTTAGTTGAAATTATGAAGTTTAAAAACATTTCTGACACAAGCATGCTTGATACTATGGCAAATGCACTTGCAAAAGTCGGCGATAAATTGTATATTTTAATTGCACCCTTTATAGGTGTACTGGGCGCATTCGTTTCCGGTTCTGCCACCGTTTCTATGAATTTGTTTTCAAATTTACAGTACAACACGGGCACAGTGCTTGGAATACCCACGGTATTCATTATGTCAATGCAATGTGTAGGCGCTGCAATAGGTAATATGGTATGTATTAACAATGCAGTTGCTGCAAGTGCAACTATAGGAACTTCCGGCAGAGAAGGCAAACTAATCAAAACCAACGTTATACCAATGTTAATATATTCTTTGGTAACCGTTGCAATTTTTTACATCGTTATGGTTATAGGAATACGACCTATAGAATAAACTTGGAGGAATTTAATATGAACTTATTTTTCGAAGAAGGTAAATTTAACGTAGGCGTAAATTTTTGGGCAAGTGAAGAAGGCATACGTATGTGGCGCAACTGGAATGAAGAAAGTGTGCGCAAGGATATTGAAGCCCTAAAAAAAGCAGGAATAACTTTACTTCGAGTATTTCCCGATTGGAGTTATTTCCAGCCCATAACCGAAATTAAAGGTTGGCGCGGTGGCCACAGAGGATATTCCAACAACGACGGTACAACCCTGCTTCCAGATAACGACGAGTGGAGCGGTATTAACCAAGAGGCTTTTGAGCGTTTTGCAAAGTTTTTGGAAATCGCCGAAGAAAACGAAATAAGTGTAATTCCTTCAATCATTACCGGTTGGATGAGCGGTAGATTTTTTGTTCCTGAATCAGTAAAAGGCGATCTTATTACCGATTCATCTGCCATTAAGCAAGAAATACGATTTATACGCGCTTTCGTTAAACGCTTTAAAGATAGTAAAGCAATTGTTGCTTGGTGTTTAGGAAATGAATGCAACTGTCTTGGTGTAGCCAACAAAGCCGATGATGCTTGGCTTTGGACCGCTACCGTAAGCAATGCAATAAAAGCCATCGACAACAATCGCCCCGTTATTTCAGGTATGCACTCGCTTGTTACACCCGGCGAAGGAGTATGGACTATTGAAGACCAAGCAGAAAACACCGACGTTTTGACGACACATCCTTACGGTTCTCCTACATACAACAGCGATATAGACCCTCTCAACACTTTCCGTCCTCTGCTTCATCCTGCTGCGCAAACCTTATTATACAGAGGTATAGGCGGTAAACCTTGTATTATAGAAGAAACGGGTACTTTTGGTGAACTTTATGCAGATGAAGAAACAACTATGGATTATATTCGTTGTTGTTTATATAACGCTTGGGCGCATGACTGCAGAGGTTATTTTTGGTGGATAGCATTTGACCAAGGTCATCTCACCTACTATCCTTTTTATACCAACAACCGCGCTAGTAATTACGGTGTTCTTAAAGCAGATCGTACCGATAAAGCAAGACTTTCGGAATTCAAAGATTTCAAAAACTTTTTAGACAAGTTCGGAAAGAATTTACCGAAGAGAATTGTTGACGGCGTTTGCATTATAGCAAAAGGTCAAAAAAGTTGGCCTGTTGCATACAATTCTTTCTTGCTTTCCCGTCAGGCAGGACTAGATATTGAGTACTGTTTTGCAAATGAAGAATTCCCCGACAGAAACCTTTATATTCTCCCTTCCCTTGCCGATGCAGAATCAATTCGAGCCGACGCTCTTGCAAAAATAATGGATAGAGTATCAAAGGGCGCAGTACTTTACATTTCCACCGGTAACGGTCTTATAAGAAACTTAGGTAAAGACTTTGGTGTGAAAATTAAAACGCGTTCCCGTATCAACTCAACCAAAACCATAGATTTCGGTGATGGAGACAAATTTAACGTTGGCGCAGTTGCAGAATATAAACTCATCCCCGACGGTGCAGACGTACTTGCAAAAGACGAAAACGGTGACCCAATTTATGTTTCAGCTTCATACGGCAAAGGAAAAGTATTTTGGTTACCGGCTCAACTTGAAAGTTGGCTGTTTGACAAAAGTGGTGCTTATCATAAAGAAACAGCTCCTAAATACAATAGAGTATACAAAGAATTCTCAAAATATGTACCCTCTGAAAAATGCGCTAAAATCAATTCTGAAAAAATCAGTATGACTGAACATATATTAGATGATACTACCCGTTTGTTTGTTTTAGTAAACTGCAGTCCGGAAAAACAAACCACAGAAATATCATTAAATAAAGGCTACAATAAACTATCTGTTTACCACGGCAACGGCAGTATCAACGGCAATAAAATCGAAATAGAGGCAAATCATCCCTTAATTTTAACAGTCAGCAAATAATTTATACAACAAAAAGGCAGTTGCTAGGCGTTGTATCCATAAGGACACAACGCCAGTTTTATTCGCCTTGCGGCGAGTTATATTGCTTCGCAGTTATATTCGGCTATCGCCGAGTGTTATTCGCTTCGCGAGTTTAGGGGGGCGAATAAAATATCACTGAAACCGATAGGTTTCAATATCACTTTTGATTTATCAAAAATATCACTCCGACGTCAGTCGGAATATCACTTGAAAAACACATTGTATTTTTGTATAATGGATAAGAGGTGATTTTATGTGCTATTTTCTCTATGGTGCTATTAACGAGGGAATAAATGTTGATGATTATGAAAAAACAATAAAAGATACTGAATACCATTTCAGTTTTGGTAATATTACATC
>JAZRNY010000012.1:0-93223 GCA_045648445.1 Acutalibacteraceae bacterium | reverse complement strand
ACTTATATGTAGGCTCAACATACTGAACTTTACTGTCAGTACCCCATTTAATAGCCATCTGCTCAGTTTTATTGATAAAATAAACTTCACAGTGGAAAGGTGTTTCGCCACCGGTGGGAATGTTGATGAACTTCCTAAGTAGTGGGATGTTTTGAGTTTCGAGTGTATGCCGTCCGGGGCCGAATAGATCAAGAGCCTGTCCATTCATAAAGAAAATGGCTTCTTGACTTTCGTGCACGATCAACTGGGTGGTCGTATTAAAATCCTCGCACGGATGCTTCCATATAAAGGTACTATTATCGCCTTCATACTTGATAATTTCGGCAATCTGTGCCATAATTCGACAACTCCTTTAAAATAAAAAAGTGCGACTACCGAAGTAGCCGCACAAAAAACGCAAACTCCGATAGTCGCCAAACTAATTATGCAAAATGGTATTAACCAAACTCATAATGGAATTTGCGTTTTTATCAAATTCACCGAGTTTGGTAACTGGGTATAAAAAGGGTATAGTATCCCTAAATACAAAAATACCACTTTGCATATTTAATTAGTTTGGCATATATAGTTTACCACTTTTTGCGTATAAATGCAATATATTTTGACAATTTTTGATTGGTGCAGGTTGTAAATAGCCAAACAGGCTGCTATTCGTTGCGAGAGCGTTTAATGGTTTTAGGTACTCCTAAAGATTGGAAAATGTGGTATACATTTTCCCTGCTTATTGTGGCAGAAAACAAAATTAAAAGATGCACGAAAATTTCGTGCATCTTTTTTAATGTCCTTTAGAGTACGCCTCTTAAGCAACTGCCTTTTTTTAATATTCGTATGCCCATTTCATTACGCTGCCCATATTTTCAACCTGATAAATACGAATGTAATCGATAAGTGTTTCATAATAATCTTCGTGAATTTCCGGATTATAAGGAGAACCGTAGTCACGATTTGCCATACCGCAACCTATGATTATATAGTTTGCCATTCGTTCAAAATAGGTTTCATTCACAAAGAAGTCATAGTATTTAACACCGTCAAAAGCAAATGTTATACCCGTATCTTCCCATAGGAATGTAAATATATGGTATTCATCATAAATGTTCGTTTCGTCAACTTCAGGAACATACTCTTGATTTTTTGTACCTAATCCGTGCGGTTGATCAGGAAGACTTACGTGAGCAGGGTCTCTTGAAGAAGAAGCTCCCCACCAATGGTGAATTGCCGAGTCGTAGTTATTAACTCTACCATAGTTTTCAAGAAGATCATACTCTGTCATACAACCTCTATATTCTCTACCAAAGCAATTTTGGAAACCAGCGCCCTCAGTACCTGCACCATTCATCCAAAGACTTGTATGAACGGGATTAGGTGCAAGTTTAACCTTAAATTCAGTAATGCCATATTGATAAATCATGTGCCAGAAAGTTGACATTCTTGAGAAAGTAACGTCTGTTTCAGTAATACGCGCTGTAGTTACTACTGCACTACCATCACGAACAAATGCAGGTTGCTCAACTACTCTGCCGGTAACATAGGTAGTATATCCCGGGTCAAAAGGCGCTCTCATTGAAATTTTACCACCAAGTTGTGACGGAGATACAACGTTACTGTTTATACCTTCGCTATTATAAGCACCCCAAACATTTGCATTAAGTTTAGAACCCTCAAAATCATCATTAAACGTCAATTTATAATCGTCGGCAGTTTTCGAAACCTTACCGTATTTAGTATATCCGTCCTTCAAATCTGCGCCACAATTAAGACTATCCTTCAACTTTAAGTATTCGATAAAATCTTTAACGCCTTGCATTGTCGCAAGATCGCTGCCACCCTTAATTATAAGTTTAGTGCCCCTTAGTGCTATTACGTATTGGTCTTCATCATTAACTTCCAGTAGGTCATTTGCATCTCGGTTAGTATCGCCTATAACGATTTCGTAAGTAGTTTCTTTTGCCTTTTCATTTACTCTTATAAGTTCCACATTATGTGTTTGTTTAGCATAATCTAACAGGAATTCTATCTGCCTACCGTAAATATAAGGCATAATCTTAGGATTAACTATTGTAAAGTTATCCCATGTAATACCGCCAAAAGTATGATTTTTAACGGTAGTGATTTCGTTATTTAAATCTACACCTTCTTTAACGGTAGTCTTTTTATCTGACGAATAGAAGGTATAAATATTACCATTGGCATCTTTAACCTTTATATATCCTTTAGCGCCAATTAAACGAGAATCTTTAAGATTAAAGTTTTTAACGTAACCACTGAATATAACGTTTTCGGTTTTATTATCATAATCCCAGTATTGATTAAAGGAATTAGTTTTACTGATATACGTATATCCTTTATCATCTTTATTAGCAAGAATTATAGGCTTAACGGTAACCAAATCACCATTAACATCACCTGTAGCGGTGTTGCGTGCATTTTTGAAGATGATACCGCGTTCAATAATGTTATAGTTTTCACCTTTTATATTTATACCGATAACATTTTGCGAAGGATAACTGAAATAAAAACGTAATGCCTGACTTCCCGCCTGTTCACTCGCTTCGTTTGTAAGAACAGAAGAACCTTTTTGTAACAACGCCTCAACTTCACTGACAACTATATTGTCTATACTAATTTGAACGTTTGCATCATGCTCAAAATACATATATAACATATCTCCGAAGTCAGCGTTTTTATTTTCAACGTTATTTACGTTTGCATCTTTAGGCACGGTATAAGTAAATGCAGTGGTAATATATACGTAAGCATCGTGCCAGTTTCCGTCAGAAATTGTTTTTATATAATTACCGTCATCGCTATAAACAGTTGCATTTACGCCAATGTTCATTTCATCGGCAGTTACAAATTTAACAACCGAGTCAACAGAATTGGTTTTGTACCTAAATGAAATCTTGTACGAAACCTCATTATCCAGTTTACCAATTCTAAATCCGTTGGCAACGTTTTTGTTTTCGGTTTCGTTACTATAGATAAGGCTACCGTTAACTATAGTGTTATTTTGAGAATAGTTGTTATTATCTTTAGAAGCGTAGGTATAGTTATCAAAACTTTCAGCCTTTTCAGTCCAACTCGAATATACGTAATTAATGTCTGACGAAAGTGTTAAACCTGTAAACTTTTCGGTACATTCTTTATCAGAATACCATCCGTTAAATGTAGCAAATTGAGAAGACGGAATAATGTCGGGCACATTCACTTTATCGCCAACCACGCCTTCGGAATAAAAGACAGTGTATCCGTCTTTTCCGATAAATGCCGCAACTGCACCGCTTGAACCTATATATTTAAGTTCTACAGCATCTATATAAACGGTAGTTGCGCCTTCAACCACAGGGTTAAAGGTCATAAACAAACCCGAAGCGCCAATAGATTCAAAATTAGTTGTAAGATATACCGTCGCTTTTTGCCAACCGTCACCAATTTCAGAAGAATAAATACGATATGTTGCCTCTTCATAATTAGTGATAAACGCCCATCGGTTATTAATGTGCGCTGTAAGGAATTTAATATCCACGTCGCTTTGCGCTTCGGTTATCAAATAATTAAAGGTAATCTTATACGTGCTCTTATCGTTTACTCTGCCAAGACCTGCAGTATTATTCGACGTTTCAAAATATTTTATAGCATAATTATAACTATATTTTAAAGAACGCGCCGTATCGAACTGATAATCTGTAGAAAGAGACATATCCTCGCCTAAGGCATATTTCGAACCTGAATTTTCATAAAAGTAATTATCAAAAGTTATTTTCTTTAATTCCCAACGGCAGAACAATTCCGTTATTTTTTCACTCTTATGAACGCCTTTATCGTAACAGTCAATTACGTCTACTGTGTTATACCAACCTTCCACCTCAAACTGTTCAGCAGTAAGATTTGGGTAAGCAATTTTTTGACCGTAGTTTCCATCTACTTCATATAGGGTTCCGTTTTTATCGTCATATAAAAATACATGGTTTCGGTTTTCATCAACACGTGTAATAACAATTGCATCAAGATACATTACTGTTTTTGCAGTAGCAGATTTCACCTTAATGTAAAGAGAGTTATTACTATCGTTAAGTTCACCTGTAGTTATATACGTGTAGCCTGTTTTATAATTGTAGGAATATTTAATCGTTACTTCTCCGCCTAAATTGATTGCATTTTCGAATTTATCACTTGGTGCAGCGTAAAATTCAATGGTCATTTTTGAAGACGAAGTATAAGTATAATAATACGAAAAAAACGAAACTGCGTATGTGGTATTACTTTCAAGTTTTATATAACCATTTTTATCGAAAACAGGAGTATAAATGTCGCTTTTATCACTTTCATCCGACTTATCAAAAGCCATAGACATATATCCATCTTTTACAGAAGTACCTGAAATATAGGTACGATTACTGTTAGCAGACGTCATATATTCTTCTTGCGTTACGCCTTCAAAACTAACTTTAGTAATCGGGTTTGTAGCCCATCTTGCATAAACGGTAATTTCGTCATAAGAATATTCCAAATCGTTAAAAGGAGATTTTAACGATTGATCAAAACACCAACCATAAAATACTTCTTCACCTTTAGGTGAGACTTTAGGCATATTAATAGGTGTGTATTTAGCACCTACTCTAACAACATCCTTTCCGTATCCTTCTTTTTGATCAAAGTTAATTACTGAAAAACTTTCGTCAATTTCATAAAAGACAACGTTCTCAATATTAATTTCAAAATTCGAACCCGAATTAGACGCAATACTAAAATTAAGTTCAGAGGTATCGGCAATAACAATCATTGTTTCAAACTGCCATCCGTAACCTACTTCTGATTGCAATAAATTAACGGCAGTTTGACCGGACGATATTAAAAGGTCTCCGCTTGAAGAAACAAAATCATATTTGAATTCTACTGCATATTTTTTCCCTGAAATTACATTTCCTAGTTTAAAGTATGAGTTTCCGCTTACAGTAAGATATTTATTTGACACGTCATAAGGATCGTTGGTAACCGACATATTAGAATCAGTAACATTAAAGTTTTCAAAGCCTTCACCCTTAACTGTCTTCATGTAAATGCGGTTTAAATTTCTTGAATATACTACATTACCATCATAAATAGTAGTTAACTCTCTATCGCTAAACCATCCTGCAAATTTTCCGTTTTCAGCATCCGGAATAAAAAGTTTCGCCTTTTCTCCAAGTACACCTATTTGAATTTCGCTCTTTCCTCCGGTCGCATCTGAGAAAATAACAAAACCCTCGTTATCACGAATTTGATTAACAGTAATAGAATCGAAATTAACCGTATAAGTGGAATTTTCTTTTGAACCGACAAGTAATACCAGACGGTCAGCGCCCTGCACTGCAAAATCAGTTTCTATAATCAATGCGCCGGCAATATACTCATTTCCTGCTTCATCGGTTGTAATGGTATAAACTTCGGGATAATAAGTAACCTCATCCTTATTGTTTATATTCATATTCATAGTAGCAAAACATACGTCAATCGGCGCTGTTGCATTAGATACTTTGTAATAAAAACTTATCAGATATCGTGTTTTATTACTTATGGGGTTTAAAGATATTACGTGCTGTTTATTAGACGAAACATTAGTGAGTTTCGCGCAGTAATTTCCTTCGTAAGCATCATTTTCGTCAATAATGACGTCTTTACTTAAATAATTTTCTCTATCGGGACTATTAAGGTCATAATAATACGCCTCAAACCCCATATTACTTGTCCATTTTGCGTATAACGTATTACGAAACACAGTACTGTCAACGCTATTGGTTTTTACATCATCGGTACCGCTTTCATTAAAACTCCAACCGCCAAATTCATAGTCAGAACGTACAGGTGCTTCCAAAACGTCCATACTTTCACCAATGCTGACATTTTGTTCCTTTACAGTTGAGCCATCTTTAAAGTTTCCTCCGTTAGCATCAAGTTTGACGGTAGATTCACCTACAGCCTTTTCAACCATAACGTCATCGATATAAAATTCAGTATGGGTATGTGATGCAGCGCAAATCATAAGTCTTACGTGGTCAGTTGACACACCGCCAACAATACCAAGATCTCCTGTTGTGAATGCAATTCTTGCCTGATGCCATACACCCGGTTTATCACTTGTTATGGTTAATCTCGTAGATTCGTATGCTTTGTAGGTTCCGGAAACCCAAACGTTGTACGCGCCCGTTGAAGCCACAAGCGAAATATCACCTGAACCCTCAACCGTTTTATACTTAAATGTAATTATGTAATCGCTGTTAGAATCAATTCTCTTTAAAGAAATATTATTTTCACTAGAAGCGCGACGTGATGAATAATACTCAGCGTTACCTTCTTCTTCGCTACCTGAACGAATTTGACTCCAATATTCTTCGGTATAATGATAATAAACAACATTTTTTCCCTGAGGTGCATCATCCAATTCAACTATATCAAAAAAATGTTCGCCAAAACCATAACTTTGATGACAGGGTGTATACGCTTCAAAACCAAAACGTATAGTACTCCATTTTGCATATAATTTCACATTAGCGTTTTCTTCAGTCGCATATTTATCGGTAAAAGGTTTTGTATATTGTTTATCATAATACCAACCTTCAAAATCACAACCGAATTTATTTATTTTAGGATTTTCAATATTAATTTTTTCGCCAACTTTAAAAGAATAACTTGTTTTGCTGATAGTTCCACCCATAGGGTCAACTGTTATAGAATTTTTTCTTTCAACGTTAACGTCATCTATCAAAATATGAACGCCGTTAAAGGATTTAAGAGAAAATCCTAAAACGTTGCCATTATTTCCGAAAGTAGCAGGAGTAGTAAACTCATAAGTAAAATCATACCACTGACCTACGTTATAGGTTTTATCAGTACCGTTTTGAGTTGCAGTAAAGGTATTCTGATTAGTACCAACCTTAGCAACCATACCTATTTCGCCGTCTTCCGAAATAGTATTTGCAGCATACGTAGCAGGCATACCGTAAGCAAGTTTTAGTACGGTATTTTGGCTTGCGGTAGGATATGTATAATTGTTGTATTTAAACGAAACTTGCGAAGAAACAACCTTAATTTTAAGGGTTACAACATAAGTTGTTTCGGGACGAAGTTCAAAAAGCCCGTCACTGTCGTTAAAAAGGAAACCGCTTGTTCCTGCTTTATTACTTTTAAGATTATTATAAATATCAAGTTGATCATTTGCACCGCTAAAAAACGCACGAGCAATTTGACGGTTAACGCCATCAGCACCCATAACCTTACCTGAATACAGCGTACCGCTATCATTACTGAAATCATACGTTTTTCTGATTTTATAATTTTCTGCATCCGCGCTTATATTGTTAGGTACAATACATACGCTGCATATTAGCAACACGCACAAAACAAAACTTAAAATTTTCTTAACGGTTTTAATTTCCATAAAAATTCTCCACGTAATTTTAATATAGTAAATCATTATAATGATGCACTAACCAGTTGTTTTTGTCAATAAAAAATATGCCCCCAAAAGAGGACATATTGTAAAAAATCAGTCTTTCGATTTATAGTATAACATACAGTGGCAAAAACCCTCGAAATCAGGATCGGCTATTTGTTCTCTGAATTCTTTGCAAATGCACTTATTTTCTTCTGTTTTAGGTATTCTGCAAGGACAATATCCATCCTTTTGTTTTAACGCTTCCTTAATTTGTTTAACCGTTTCTTTATCAGGATTAAGTATTACAGCCATATTTCATCCATCCTTAATTTATACTTATGAGTATATTATACATCAAATTTAAAATAATGCAAATAGCCTTTTTGAAGTTTAACATATTTTACCGATTATATTACATTTTCTTGACTATTTTGCAATCATATAGTATAATATTACCACTAATGTAGAATGGAGTTGGTTTTGTGGATCCGCTACCCCGAAGTAGTTGCTTTGGCTTTGAGTTAATCAAACTTCAGTGTGAATGTAACTCTTTAGGCTATAAAGTATCCTTTGTTGCCTATAATCGTAATTAGAAATTTACGTCATTTAAAAAAGATATCATTCAAAAATAATGGAGGACTCTTAGTCAATGTTTAAACAACTACTGTTACAGTTGGTTCTTATTTTACTCAACGCTTTTTTTGCCGCAACTGAAATCGCGGTAATTTCTCTTAACGAGAAAAAAATTAAGTCACAAGCTGAAGACGGTGACAAAAAAGCTGCAAAAATGCTTAAAATGATAGAAGACCCTACTCGTTTTCTTTCTACCATTCAAATAGGCATTACCCTTGCCGGTTTCTTAGGTTCCGCTTTTGCTGCCGACAACTTTTCTGAAAGATTAACGCTTTTTTTAACAAAAAAATATCCCGTATTATTAACGTACGAAGAATTTGTTGAAGATGCATCGGTTGTTATCATTACAATTATTCTTTCTTTTTTCACTCTTGTACTTGGCGAACTTGTTCCAAAAAGAATTGCTATGCACCACAAAGAAAAAGTTTCTCAAGGATTTTGCGGTATAATTTCTTTTTTGACCGCAATTTTACGTCCTATAGTTTGGTTATTAACAATTACAACAAACGGTATTATTCGTATTTTGGGTATTGACCCTCACGAAAAGGAAGAAGCCGTTTCCGAAGAAGACATTGTACTTATGCTTGATGCGGGTGCTGATGAAGGTTCCCTAAATCAAGACGACATCGAATACATTAAAAACGTTTTCAAACTTGATAGAATGACTGCTGAGGATGTAATGACCCCAAGAAAATCGGTGTCTTACATTACGGTAGATTCAACCGACAAAGAAATTTTAGAGGTTATAGAAAACGACGGTTATTCACGCATTCCCGTATACAGCACCGAACTTGATACTATTGAAGGCGTTTTATATACCAAGGAATATCTTTTACACCGCAAAGACAAAGGCTTCAATTTAGTAGATGCTATTCATTCCCCTGTTTTTGTTCCCGAAAGCATACACCTTGATACTTTGTTTAAGGATATGCAAACCGACCACAACCATATAGTTATCGTTGTAAACGAATACGGCGAGGCTTCGGGTATAGTTACTATGGAAGATATACTTGAAGAAATAGTTGGTGAAATTTGGGACGAAGGCGATGAAGCAATAGATGAAATCACTCAAATTGATGAACACAACTTCACAGTTTTGAGTATAACTTCACTTGATTCTTTCTTTGAATATTTCGAACTCAACGTACCTGAAGATATTGAATCAGCGACGGTTAACGGTTGGCTGACTCAGCTTAAAGAAGGTATTCCTGAAGAGGGCGACACCTTTGAAATTGAAGGCATCGTAATTAAGGTTACTAAAGCAGACGACCTTATGACACATGAAATTTCAGTAAATACCGAAAATAGAATCGTTGAAGAAATCGAAGCATAATTTTACAGAGCAACTTTAAGGTTGCTCTGTTTTATTTTCAAAATACTCTTTATTTAAAATCAGATATATGATATAATGATTTTTAGAAATTTATTGGAGGTAAATATTATGTTAGCAGAAATTTTAGAAATTTTTATGATTGTAAGTTTTGGATTTTCTTGGCCATTAAACGTTATGAAATCCTATAAGGCACGTACTGCCAAGGGTAAAAGTCTTGCTTTTCTTTTATTTATAGAATTTGGTTATGTATGCGGTATTACTTCAAAATTGGTAAACGAAAACGGTTTTAAATGGTACGTACTGTTCTTTTACATATTAAACTTTATAATGGTTGGAATAGATATTATTCTTTATTTTAGAAATAAATCTTTAGATAAGAAAGGCGATATAAAATAATGCAGGAACTTTCCAACTTATTTTATACAAACGATAACGACAGTAGCCGTGTACTTGATATGTACATCCCCGACTGTGAAAATTTTTCAACTATTTTATGGTTTCACGGCGGTGGAATATCAAGTGGCAGTAAAAACGGTGGAGATATTCCTATAGGACTTTTAAAGGAAGGTATAGCCGTAGTTGCGCCCGATTACAGCCTGTACCCAAACGCAAAATTCCCTGACTTCATTGTTGATGCCGCAAACGCAGTTGCTTTTACCATAAAAAAATTAAAAGAACTTGGTGGCAACGGCAAACTTTTTGTAGGCGGGTCGTCAGCAGGCGCATACCTGACTATGATGCTTTGCTTTAACAAAGAATATCTTAAAAACGTTGGTGTAAATGAAGAAACGGATATTGCCGGTTTTATTTCCGATAGTGCTCAGGTATTCACGCATTTTAACGTGCTCAAAGAAATGGGACTTAATCCTAATATTCAATACATAGATGAAAAGGCGCCTATTTATTACGTTAATCCAAATTTAACGCTTCGTCCTTTGCTTATGGACTATTACACCAACGATATGATATGCCGTCCCGAAGAAAACAAACTGTTTTACGCTTCTTTAAAACGTTTTCTTCCTAACAGTGACGTTACCATAACCGAGTTTGACGGAACCCACTGCTCTGCCATTATTCCTGACAAAAACGGCATACGACAAATCGAACCAATAATTTTAGAATTTATTAATAAACATTAAAAAATGCTGAGAAGTTCAACTTCTCAGCATTTTCATTATATTGTTTCAGCAATATTATAAATAAGTTTTTCAGTCTTTTTCCATCCGATACAAGGGTCGGTGATTGATTTTCCGTAAACGTGGTCGCCGATTTTTTGACTTCCGTCTTCAAGATAACTTTCAACCATAAGCCCCTTAACCAGTTTTTTAATTTCATTGTTATGAGTGCAACTGTAAATTACGTCTTTGGCAATTCTTGGTTGCTCAGCATATTTTTTACCTGAATTTGCATGGTTGGTATCAATAATAACAGACGGATTAAGAAGACCCGATTTTTGATATAACTCGCAAAGTTCAGAAAGCGTTTCGTAGTGATAATTCGAAATACTGCTGCCATTTTGTCCCGAATAGCCTCTTAAAATAGCGTGCGCTAACGGATTACCGTCACTTTCTACCTCCCAACCTCTGTATAGGAATACGTGCTTTTGTTGAGCCGCAGAAATAGCATTCATCATTACAGTTAAATCACCGCCCGTAGGATTCTTCATACCAACAGGAACTTCTATGCCACTTGAAACTAGTCTATGTTCCTGATTTTCTACAGAACGGGCACCTACTGCAACGTAAGAAATTAGGTCGGAAAGATAACGGTAATTTGATGGATAAAGCATTTCATCTGCACTGGTAAAACAATAATCTTTAAGCGCTCTCAAATGCAAATTTCTTATAGCAATAATTCCGCTTAACATATCAGGATTTTTATCGGGATCAGGTTGATGAAGCATTCCTTTATATCCGGCTCCCGTGGTTCTTGGCTTATTGGTATAAATTCTGGGTACAATAAACACCTTATCTTTAACCTCGTCCTGAACTTTTCTGAGACGTTCTATATATTCCAATACACTTTCAGGATAATCGGCGGAACAAGGACCGATAACAAGCAAAAACTTATCGCTTTCTCCCGTAAAGATACGCTTAATTTCAGCATCTCTTTCCTCTTTAATCTTTTTATCCTTTTCACTTACAGGATATTGTTCCTTTACTTCCATAGGGATGGGAAGTTTTCTTTTAAACTCCATAGACATTATATGTTCACCTTGTTTTCGTTAATTATTACACCCAACGAAACCAAACGTTCAAAAAAGTCGGGAAGACTTTTTTTTACAGCCTCAGCCCCGTTTATAACTGCGCCCGTTTTAGTAGCAAGAACAGCGGTAGCCATTACTATTCTATGATCGTTATGTCCGTTAATACACTCGGTAGGCGTTTTAATTATTGACGGATACACTTTTACAAAATTTTCTTCAACTTCCATTTTCACGCCAAATTTAGCAAGTTCTTCTTGCATAGCGGTCGCTCTGTCACTCTCTTTAATTTTAAGACGCGCCGTATCGGTAAAAAGCGCACCCTTTCCTATTGCCGCCATTACAAAAAGTATAGGCGCTAAATCCGGACAGTCCGCAATCGATATAACCGCATTATCTTTTTTGATTTTTTCAAAAAGTTCCTTATAAACTCGATCACCCTGAAGGCTGTCACTACTCAATCCATTAACTTTAACCCTTGAGCCCATGTAATTTAACGCTTCAAAAAACGCAGCGTTCGAATAGTCGCCCTCAACCGTGACATTTTTACTTTTGTAACTTTGATTGCCGCTAATTTTAATATTCCTTATATCGTTATAATCAACTTTAATTCCAAACTCTTCAAGACATTTAAAGGTCAGCATAAGATAAGAAAGACTTTGAATTTCACCAACAATGTTTATCACACTGTCTTCTTTTAATAAAGGCAAAGCAAATAAAAGACCAGATATAAACTGACTGCTTATACCGCCTTCAACTGTAAAAACGCCACCTTTAAGCGAACCTTTCACTTTTATATATTGATCAGTTTGTTCGAATTCAACGCCCTTTTCACGACACAAATCCCTATATACTGTCATTGGTCGTTGCATTAGTCTGCCCTTTCCCTTTAAAACAAATTCTTCTCCGTTTATAAGGCATAACGGAAGGATAAATCGTAAAGTACTGCCACTTTCTCGGCAGTCGAGCACTGTACTGCTTATGTTTTGCGGATTTAATCCGCCTATGTTTACAGTCGAACCGTTAATATTAACGGTTGCGCCCAAAGATTTCAAACAATCCAAAGTGGCAAGAACATCTTCAGAATATTCAAGATTATAAACAGCGCTGTTTTCACTTAAAGCAGCACAAAGCAAATTTCTATGCGCCATACTTTTTGATGCCGGAGCAACTATTTCGCCACTTGCTTTGCATTTTTCAATAGTAACCGTCATTTTTTCAAATGCTCCAAAAGTTCATCTATTGCCATACAATAGCCTTTTATTCCCTGACCAATTATCGTTTTTATACAATAATCACGGATAAAGCTTATCTGTCGGAAGCTTTCTCTTTTAGAAACATCGGAAATATGCACCTCGACAGCAGGCACACCGACCGATTTTAAAGCGTCGAGAATGGCAATACTCGTATGGGTATATGCAGCAGGATTTATAACTATACCGTCAATTTTCCCAAAAGCCTCTTGAATTTTATCAACTATATCGCCCTCGTGATTAGATTGATAACATTCGATTTCAACGCCTTTATTCTTGCCGTGTTCTTTTACGGTTTTAATAAGAGTTTCGTAGTTTTCTTTTCCGTAAATATCGGGTTCTCGAACGCCTAACATATTGATATTCGGTCCGTTAATTACAAGTATTTTCATAAAAGCAAATCCTTTACTGTTTGGTCTGCCGCTTCATTAGCGGTATCGAAATTTTTTAAAATAAAATCAGCGCAAGTATTGTATTTATCATACCGTTCATTATATCGTTTAATTAGTTCATCATTACTGCTTGAAAGCGGTCTGTCAGACGTTGGCACCAAATTTTTGATATCTCTGTCAATAAACCATATAAGACCGTTTTTCTTTAAATTATTTATATTTGCCGATTTTAAAATTGCTCCGCCACCGGTAGCGATAACAACACCTGAAAGTTTTGATATTTCGCCGATAACTTTGCTTTCTATTACGCGGAACTTGCTTTCACCGCATTTATTAATAATTTCGGCAGGTGTCATACCGGTTTTATCCAACACCAACAGGTCAGTATCATAAAAATCTCTTGAAAGTTTTTCAGCAACTAATTTACCAACCGTTGATTTACCACTTGAAGGCATACCGACAAAGACCACGTTCTGCTTTGAAGAAAGTATTTCCTTATACACTCTATCCATTACTGCATCTTCAATTTTCCTTTCAAGAAAATACTCAGACGCAACCTTTGCCTGAGCAACAAGCATATATAGTCCGCCAACGGCTTTAACACCCAATTTTTCCGCCTCTAACAAAAACTTTGTTTTAAGAGGATTGTATATGACGTCTATAACCGCCGAAAGATTTTTAAAAACCTTTAAATCAATAGGAGTAACGTTAATATCGGGATACATACCCACAGGGGTAGTATTTATTATTACATCAGCATCAAAATGATTATTTTGCGCTTCGTTGTAAGTAATTGTTATTTCGATTTTGTTACGAGAAACGTAGTAAATTTTCAAAGCGCCCAGGTGTTCTGCTACAGCATAAGCGGTTTTTGCAGTACCTCCGCTTCCTAAAATAAGTACTTTTTTACCGCTTAAAGAAACATCATTTTTAACAAATAACTGTTCCATACCGAAAAAGTCGGTATTATAGCCGTAAAGTTTGCCGTTTTTATTTACTACCGTATTTACAGAACCTATAATAGATGCTTTCGAATCTATTTCATCAAGATAAGGCATTACAAATTCCTTATAGGGTATAGTTACGTTTATTGCCTTAAACTCTTTTTTTAATATAAAACTTTCAACTTGGTCTTTTTCTAATTCTTTAAGTTCGTAGTTGTAGTCGGCTAATTTATTATGTATTTCCTTTGAAAAACTGTGGGATAGTTTTTCGGCTATTAACCCATATTCCATAATTTAACCTCTGAGCCAATCGGTTCCGTATTTGCCAACAAGAAAATCCGCGAGTGTAAAAGCAGTCATACTGTCAACAACCACCCTTGCCCTGTGAACGATACAAGGGTCGTGTCTGCCCTTAATAGAAAGAGTAACATTTTCACCATTTTTAAAATCAACAGTTTGTTGCGGTTTGGATATTGACGGTGTCGGTTTTATAACAGTGCTAAAATTAATAGGCATACCGTTAGTAATACCTCCGTTAATACCGCCGTTATTATTGGTAAGTGTTTTAAATTCGCCGTTTTCCACGTTAAAGCAATCGTTTGCCTCGCTGCCCTTTAAATCTGCAAAAGCGAAACCTGTACCAAATTCTACGCCTTTAACTGCAGGAATACTGAATAAACCAAGAGAAAGCATACCTTCAATAGTGTCAAACCAAGGTTCACCAATACCGACAGGCATACCAATAACTAAAGTTTCCAATATACCGCCTACGCTGTCCCCTTCTTCTTTCGCTTTTAATATATTTTCACGCATTTTATCACCTTTTTCATCACTTAAAACAGCAAACTGTTTTGTGTTTAACAAGGCAATATCTTCGCTTAAATTTTCAAAAGTTCTATCGGCAACACCTGCGCACTCTTTAATGTGAGTGCCTATTAAAACGCCCTTATCTTTAAGCGCATTTATGATGATTGCGCCGGCAGCAACAACTGCAGCGGTAATTCTACCGCTAAAGTGTCCACCGCCCCTATAATCTTCGTAACCGCCGTATTTCATAAAAGCTGTAAAATCAGCATGAGAAGGTCTTGCTTTGCCCTCAATTTCAGAATAATCCTTACTAAAGGTATTTTGATTTTCAATAATTATACAAATAGGAGTGCCGGTAGTATAGCCGTTAAAAACACCGCTTAGTATTTTAAATTCATCATCTTCAACTCTAACAGTAGATATGCTGCCTACAGGTTTTCTTAAATCAAGTTGACCTTTAATAAATTCTTCATCAATTTTAATACCCGAAGCAATACCGTCAATAACAGCGCCTATTGCCTGTCCATGACTTTCGCCGAAAAGAGTTAAGGTTAAATTATGACCGTAAATGTTTTTCATTTATAAAACTTCTTTCATTTTATTGGATAATTCTTCAAAAGGAATGTTTTCCATCTTATAACTACCTATTTTTTCTACGGTAATAATTGTTATGTTATTACCCGTCATTTTTTTATCATGTCCTATAGCCTTTATAACGTTTTGAAATTCAAAAGGTATACTAGTAGGCAAATTAAGTTTTTTAAGTACAGGTATAACTTTGTTTCTAACCTCATTACTGCACATTGGAAGCATTCCTACTGCAACACACTCACCGTGATACCACCTGCTTAAATTATTATCACTTTCAATAGCATGAGCAACCGTATGACCAAAATTTAAAATTTTTCTAAGACCTGCTTCCTTTTCGTCTTCTTCAACCACTCTCTTTTTTATAAGTAGCGAGGCTTCAATAATCTTTTCGATATTTTCTTCTATATCTTTGCTTTCTAAAAGTTCAAACAACTTTTCGTCACTGGTAAGCGACATTTTAAGAGATTCCGCAAGTCCGTTTGAAAGTTGCCTTTTATCAAGAGTTTTTAAAACGTCGAAATCAATTATAACTCTTTTAGGTTGATAAAAAGTGCCGACAATGTTTTTATATCCGCAAAAATCAATTGCCACCTTTCCTCCTATTGAAGAATCAACCTGAGAAAGTAACGTAGTTGGAATGTTATAAAAATCCACTCCACGCATATAACTTGAAGCAACAAAACCGCTTAAATCCCCTATTACACCGCCACCTACTGCAACAACGCAATCGCTTCTTGTAAAATCGTTTTCTACCATTTTTTCAAGTAACGTTTTGTAAAAATCAAAAGATTTTGTTTTTTCACCTTGCGGTAAAGTAACAACAAAAGGTTCTTTACATTGCTTATAAACCGTTTGAGCATATTGTGCAGGAACACCGTCATCGGTAACTATAAGTACCTTTCTGTCAAGATTAAGCAATTCACTAACTTTAGATAACGCACCGCGTTCTAAAACTATATCGTAACCTTCATTTGACGTATTTACAGGGATTAGCATTTTTTAACCTCACAATGAAATTTCTTTTTCGTAACTACCTAACACTTTAATGTGACTGCATACGTTTAGTAATTCTTTAAGCATTTTTTCTCCTTGAGGAGTATTTATATTACCTTCGCCTTCGGCGTAAAAGTAATAGTCCCATATAAGTTCTTTAGTAGGACGGCTTTTTAATGCCCTTAAGTTAAAACCGTTATCACCTATAACAGATAATGCTTTTCCAAGGCTGCCGCTTTCGTTTTTAACGGTAAAAAGCATTATAAACTGCTTATCGCTGTTATTGCTGTTTTTAGCAGTCCTTGAAAATACAGCAAAACGTGTCGTATTGCTATTACTGTCATTAATAGACCTTTCTATTATATCAAGTCCGTAAATTTCTGCCGCTTTTTCACTGCCTATTGCCGCAATATCGTTTCTTTCGCTATTTGCTACAAACTTAGCGGCAACTGCCGTATTAGAACTTTCGCTAAGGTTGTACCCCATCTTTTTTATATAGTTCCCGCATTGGCCAAGGGCTTGAGGATGACTTATAACCTCGGTAACATCACGGGGCGTAACACCTTTTTTAGCAAGTAAGTGTTGTGTAACGGCAATATCGTAAACACCGTTTATGTATAAAGGGCCAAAAAAAGCAATATCCATAACCTGACCCACGTCACCGTTATAACTGTTTTCAAGAGGAAGCAAAACACAATCACATTCCCCGTTTTTTACGGCTTCATAAGCAGATTTAAAACTTTCATAAGGAACAGAATTGCAGTTTTCAAATATTTTTTCGGTAGCAACCTGTGCAAAAGCGCCTTCAACACCTGCAAAAGCAACCCTTAAACCACTATTTAACATATTTTGAAAATCACGCGATATTTGCATATTGTTTCGCAAAAAGTTCACGTAATAAGAGCGTATGGTTTCGTCCTGTACGTACGCAGAGTTTTTAATTATTACCTCTTCTTCTCTTGCGTTGTCAAGTATGGGCAATCCTCGTTCTTTTTTATATTCAGCAATTTTGCCTACCGCTTCCATTCGCTGACAAAAAAGTTCTGCCATTTCTTTATCAATACTATTGATTTTTTCTCTGGCTTTTTTCAGTTCATCCATTATTTATACTCCTCTATTAAAGCCTTGAAAGAGGGCAAGGAATTTTCGATTTGTTTTGTAGAAACACAGTAAGAAATTCTTACGTATCCACCCATACCAAATGAATCGCTGGGAACTAAAAGAAGTTCGTACTTCTTTGCTTTTTCAGCAAAAGCAGCGGCATCTTTTTCAGGTGATTTAACAAACAAATAGAATGCGCCGTCGGGATTTACTGCAGTATAACCATACTGGGTAAGCGCGTCATAAAGAATTTCTCTGTTTTTATTATAAATGCTGACATCTGCAGTATTACCAAGATTTTCGGCAACTACACGCTGAAGCATCGACGGTGCGCAAACAAAACCAAGTGCACGTCCCGCACCGCACACGGCAGCAAAAACAAGATTTGAATCTTTACATCTTGGGGATACGTAAATATAGCCTATTCTTTCCCCCGGAAGAGAAAGAGATTTACTGAAAGAATAACAAACAATAGTGTTATCGTAATACTTTTGGGGATACGGAACCGTAACGTTACCATAAACAAGTTCTCTATAGGGTTCGTCAGAAATAAGGAAAATTTCTTTAGAGAATTCATTTTGCTTAACTTTAAGCAAATCAGCAAGAGATATAATCGTTTCCTCGTTAAAAACAACGCCTGTTGGGTTATTTGGTGAGTTTATAATAATAGCCTTTGTATTCTTGTTTATTGCATTACCAAGCGCCTCGATATCAATTTGAAAATCATCTTCACGGCAATTAACAACCACACACTTAAATCCTGCTTTTTCTGCAAACACTCTATATTCAGGGAAAAACGGCGCAAGTAAAATAATTTCGTCACCTTCGTTTGCCAAAGCGTTAAGGGTAATAGTAAGCGAAGCCGCGGCACCACATGTCATATAAATATTAGCCGCAGATGCTTCAACGCCCGATTTTTCACTCAAATAATCGGCTATTTTTGTTCTAACAAGCATATCGCCGGGTGCAGAAGTATATCCGTGAAGCAACACACTGTCTTCATTTTCAATAAGATTTTTAATAGTTTCGTCAACACTTTTCGGAGCGGGAACACTGGGATTTCCTATACTGAAATCATACACTTTATCGTCGCCGATTTCTGCTTTTCTTGCCTTGCCGTATTCAAAAAGTTGTCTTATTGCAGAACTTGCAGTACCAAGCCCTAACATTTTTTCATTTAACATAATTTTAAGCCTCATTTTACATTATTATTTATTTTTTGATTATAACACTTTAGCACTTTAAAATCAAGAAGAATTGGCTGTTTTTTAAAAAAAAGACGCTCTTTTTGAGCGCCTTAAATGGTAATATATTCAATAAATATTTTTGATGTAATCTATGCTGAGTTTAGCACATTCCAAAGAATTTTTATTAAGAGAAGTTTTATCTTGTTCGACAATAATCATCTCTGCTCCCGCTTTTTCAGAAGCGTTAATAACAGATAATACATCCATAATACCGTAGCCGACAGGCCGAAGTTCAAAAGAAACAATATCCGTAGAAGATTTCACCTGTCCCCCGTCGATAAGTTCATACATATCGGCGCTTTTTAAACCAACAAAATCTTTAATATGAACAAGAGGCGCTCTGCCACTGTATTTAAGTATATAATTTGCAGGGTTTACACCGCCAACCATTGCCCAACAAGCGTCAATTTGTGTTTGCAGTTGGTCTTTAGAAGTATCCTCGAAAAGTTTATCAAGAATATATTTTTCGTCAATCTTGTTAAATTCAAAATCGTGATTATGATACAAAAGTTTCATATCGTATTTATCACATTCATCAGCGATTACTTTTACGTCTTCTAAAAAACCTTGATACCCGTTAGAACCTGCAAGTTCTTTTTCGGCTGATGCCCACGGAATTGCTATATATTTACAACCGATTTCAGCATAATCACCAATAACATTTGCAACGTTTCCCATAATTACGTTTTTGCCAACGTGCGCCGAAATTGGAATAAGACCTGCATTATCGCACATTTCCTTTACTTGTTTGGCGCTATATCCAAAAAGACCTGCAAATTCTACTGCATCGCAACCCATACTTTTTAGTTCGATTAACGTTTTGGCAAAGTCTTTTTCTACGTAATCTCTTACTGAATATAACTGAATTCCTATAGGTAATTTACTCATAATTTTTTCTCCGTGTTTGCAACAATACGTGTACGAAACGTTTTATATAAACAATTCTTTTTGTTCGTTATAAACTGCGTTTCTTAAGTATTCTACATAATAATCTTTACCCATTTTTTCGTTAAATGCAATAACTATAACCGATGGATTAATATTATCATTACCTGCAGGAAGTACTATTGAAACATTTTCATTCTCTAATTTAGCATCAAATATTTTATCAGCCACATCTATAACTTTTATTTCGCCTTTTTTAGTCTTTTTATTAACCGTAACGTTTGGCAAAGAAACAAATTTTAAAAATTCTTGTGATATTTCCTTGTTTTCAAAGGTTAAAACGTAACCGGCATAACCTATTTTACCTGCTTTCATAACAGGTTCGCTGATTTTAATTATTTCAATGTATTCAGGCACTACCGTCTTTAAAATTTCTTCAGCATTTTTTAAAGAAAATTCATCATCTAAAAGACGAAAATCCATTATTTCATAATCGCTTTCAAAACCTAACGAAAGAGGAGCGGCAAAGGTAATATACGGGTGAGGATTAAAACCCTCGGTATACCACACAGGCAAACCGCTTTTTTTTAGAACTCGGGTAAAAAATCTGTTCATATCAAGGTGAGAAATAAACTTCATTCTGCCCTTTTTTTTATAAAAAAGTCTAACGTTTTTCAAAACACACACCCTCCCCATAACAATTTGCGCCACAGACGGAACAAGAAATACGACAGTTAGGAGTTGTTTTTTCATCGTGCGCTAACTTGTCCTGCTTAATGAAGAATTCCTTATTGACTGCATAGTCAAAATGTTCCCAAGGAAGAATTTCTTCAAAGGAACGCTGTCTACAACTATAAAATTCGGGATCAATACCGCATTTATTAAATGCGTCAAGCCATTTATCAAGGTCAAAACACTCAGTCCAACTGTCAAATACGCAACCGTCATTAAATGCGGTTTCAATAACGTCGGCAAGACGTCTGTCTCCTCTTGCGAAAACACCTTCAAGAAAACTGGTAGCATAATCGTGCCACGAAAGAGAGATTTTCTTTGTGGTAATTTGACTGCGCAAAAAGTTTTGACGTCTTTTTATTTCTTCCCTGGTTATTTGAGGTTCAAACTGGAAAGGAGTAAAGGGCTTAGGAACGAATGTAGAAACACTTACGCCCACGTCAACACTTTTGCCCTTTGGTCTATTTGGCAATGAATAATATATATCCACTATTTTTTGAGCCAAATCGGCAATACCTTTTAAATCTTCATCGGTTTCGGTAGGAAGACCGAGCATAAAGTAAAGTTTTACCGAAGTATGACCGCCCTCAAACGCAATTTTGCAGGTATCAAGTATTTCTTCTTCGGTGATATTTTTATTAATAACGTCTCTGAGGCGCTGAGTACCTGCCTCAGGCGCAAAGGTAAGACCACTTTTTCTTATATGATTAATTTTGGCAAGTAATTCAGGAGAAAAATTATCAATTCGAAGAGACGGAAGTGAAAGGCTAACGTTATCAGAGTCGGTCCAATCAAGCATTTCGTTAAGTAGTTCTTCAAGACGTGTATAGTCACTTGTAGAAAGCGATGAAAGAGAAATTTCGTCATACCCTGTAGATTTACATAAATCACGTGCCTGCGAATTTATAACTTCGGGAGATTTTTCTCGAACAGGACGGTATAAAAATCCCGCTTGGCAAAAACGGCAGCCTCTTATACAGCCTCTGTAAATTTCTTGAACAGCCCTATCATGTACGATTTCAATATAAGGCATAACAAATTCTTTTGGATAATACGCCTTGTCCAAATCCTTTATAATGCGTTTTTTTATAATTTTCGGTGCATTATCCTTAGGAATAATTTTAGAAATTGTACCGTCATCGTTATATGCTATTTCATAAAGTGACGGAACATAAACACCCTCTATAAGCGCGGCTTTTTTAAGAAATTCTTCCTTACTGTTGCCGTTTTTCCTACACTCTTTATAAAGATCTATAACCTCTAAATCCACCTCTTCGCCTTCACCTAAAAAGAATATATCAAAAAAATCAGCCATAGGTTCGGCATTACAAGCACAAGGTCCGCCGCCTACAACAATATTTTTAAGTTCTTTTCTATCTTTACTTCTAAGAGGAATTCCCGAAAGACTAAGCATATTAAGTACGTTAGTGTAACTCATTTCATATTGCAAAGTAAATCCGATAAAATCAAACTCTTTTAATGGGTCGCGACTTTCAAGCGCAAAAAGAGGAAGGTCATTTTCTTTCATAACCTCCATAAAATCAATCCAAGGCGCAAAAACCCTTTCACACCAAATATCTTCCCTTTCATTAAAACAGGAATACAGTATCTTCATACCAAGATGAGACATTCCCACTTCATAAGTATCAGGGAAACAAAAAGCAAACCTTACGTCTACCTCATTTTTATCTTTTATTACGCTTCCTTGTTCACCACCGCAATATCTTCCCGGCTTTTGAGCGCGTAAAAACAGTTCTTCAAGTTTTTTATTTTCCATTTTTATTCCTCACTGAAAATATTATAATTCAATGATACAATATCCGGTCAATTCTTTCAACTATAATTTAATAAAAACCGACAAAATAAGATAAAGAGAAAGCACCAAAACCGAATAATTTATATTTCCTTTAACTGCTAAAATAACAAAAGTGAATATTAAACACAAAGCGCCCATAACGGTTATTGATTTAATAATTTTGTTAGCTTTTACTCCGCCGACTTTATTGCTTATTATTTCTTCTAATGCGCTACCTCCGTCAAGAGAATAAAACGGCAGTAAATTAAAAACTCCGTAAATAAGATTTATAAATGCAAAATCCAAATAATAATCCACGCATAAAATCAGTGAAGAAAAATATACTATAACAAAAATAAGAATATTAACAATAGGACCCGACAAAGAAATAATTACCGAATGTTTTTCAGTACATACAGGGCTTAAAATCCTTATACTACCGGGAATAAGTCTTATTTCATTCGGAGCGCACCCATAATATTTCATAACCAAAAGATGACCTAGTTCATGTATAAAAACCGCTAATAACATAGGCGCAATAAGACCGGTTTTATCCGAAAGCATTAAAACGCACATAATGGCGCAAAAAAGAAACGAAACTTTTATGTTTATACCAAAAATTTTAAATTTCATATTTCACCCAAATACCACATAGCGTTAACCGCTTTACCGCTTATGCGAATTTCAAAATGCAAATGGTTGCCGGTTGACTGGCCCGTACTTCCGACTAAAGCAACAACATCCCCTGCCTTTACCTCTTGACCCTTTTCCACCAAAATTTCACTGCAATGAGCATATAAAGTCAACAAATTTTCACTATGGCTTATTTTTAAATATTTTCCGTAGCCGTCATCATCATATCCTATAAAAGAAACCGTTCCGCCTGCCGCAGCCAAAATTTCGGTTCCTTTAGGCGCAGCAAAATCAGTTCCTTCGTGTTTTGCCAAATGATTATCAAAAGGATCGTTTCTAATGCCAAAATGCGATGATATTTTACCGCTTTTTAAAGGATGTAAAAAACAGTTTCCCGAAAAATTACTTTTTATAACGGTTTCTTCAATAACTATAGTTTCATTTTGAACCGGTTTTGAATTTTGCATATTTCCCTCAACGTTTTTTTCGTTAGCAAATACGTCGATTGAAAGCAGTACCGCTATAGCGGTAAGAACCATTATCAGTTCAAAAAATATTATTGCGCTAAATCTATTTTTATATGGCAATTCAATGTTCCTTTCCCATTGTTCTACATTAAAATATATTAAAAAAACAAAAAAATAAAACCGATTTCTCGGTTTTATTTTTTAATTAAAAACATTTTTTTAGTTGTTCGGTTTTATTTAATTCTTCCCAAGGAAGATTAACGTCGCTTCTTCCGAAATGTCCGTAAGCAGCAGTTTGTCTGTATATAGGACGACGAAGATTAAGCGCATCAATAATAGCTGCAGGACGAAGATCAAACACTTTGTTGATTGCATTTGCGATTTCCTCGTCACTGTATTTACCGGTACCAAAGGTATCAACCATAACCGAAACAGGTTTTGCAACACCAATGGCATAAGCAAGTTGAATTTCACATTTATCAGCAAGACCTGCTGCAACAACGTTTTTAGCAACCCATCTTGCAGCATAAGCAGCGCTTCTGTCAACCTTTGTAGGATCCTTACCTGAAAATGCACCGCCACCGTGACGCGCTACGCCACCGTAGGTATCAACAATAATTTTTCTGCCCGTAAGACCGGTATCACCTTGAGGACCGCCTGTTACAAATCTACCCGTAGGATTAATGAATATCTTTGTATTATTATCCATAAGTTCATTAGGTACGGTAGGAAGAATTACGTGTTTTAAAATATCTTCTCTTAACTTTTCTAGTTCAACGTCAGCGCTATGTTGGCTGGACACTACTACTGCTTCAATTCTACAGGGTTTGCCGTCTTCGTATTCAACAGTTACCTGAGTTTTGCCATCGGGACGAAGATAGTCAAGTAGTCCGTCTTTTCTTACTTTAGTAAGACGAATAGCCATTTTATGAGCCAAATCAATAGTAAGAGGCATAAATGACAGCGTTTCATTTGTAGCGTAGCCAAACATCATACCCTGATCGCCTGCACCGTGAAGGTTATACTCGTCAACTTCGCCGTTTTTAAGTTCGAAAGATTTATCAACACCCATAGCAATATCAGGCGATTGTTTATCTATAGAAGTCATAACGGCAATGGTATCGCCATTAAAACCTGCATCAGCAGTATTATAACCAATATCGTTAACTACATTTCTCACAATAGCAGGAATATCAACTGTAGCAGTAGTTGTAATTTCACCCATTACAGTCACTACACCCGTTGTTGCAAAACTTTCACACGCAACACGCGCATTTTTATCTTGTGCAATTATTGCATCAAGTACAGCATCGCTGATTTGGTCACAAACTTTATCAGGATGACCTTCAGTAACCGATTCGCTTGTAAAAAGTATTTTCGACATATTATTTTCTCCTTTTTTCATCAAAAAAACCGCCTCGAAAGAAGCGGTATAAACTGACCTCATCTTCCGGTAAAACCGCAGGATTTAGCACCTTGAAATATCAGGTTGCCGGGCTTCAACGGGCCTGTCCCTCCGCCACTCGTGATAAGGAAATATTAAATTTTGCAAAATTATTATAACACAGTTTAGTTTATTGTCAAGAAAAAACTAAAAGAAATCTACACCGCCGCCCATTTTAAGAACAAGATAAAGCAAAGCAGAAACAAGCACAATTACCGATACTATAAGAAGTAATATACTCTTAAATCCGAACTTATAGTTAGAAGATTTACCAACATTTATAAGTTTTGCTTTTTTTAGTGCTTGGGTAACGGGTTTATAAATAATAAGTACAAGAGCGCCGTTGAACACCGCTTTAATAACGTTAAACGGAAGCAAAGTAGGAACAATCATACCCATAACTGCTTGTCGTTCAATTCCCAAAAACAACGGTGTTATAAACATATTGGCAAGTAACATAACTGCCGTCATACTAATTACTGCAGCCACTACACCGGTTACGGCGCCGAACATAGTGCGCTTATGTTTATATATAAGACCTATAACTACAGAAAAGGTTGCGCTTGAAAGGAAATTCATAATAAGTCCGTAAGGACCTGTATCACTAATAAGTATAAACTCCAAAAAAGCGACAAGTGCCGAGCAAATCACACCTGCTAAGGGACCGTAAACAAAAGAAGCAATAGCAAGAATTGCATCTTTTATATCAAAAGTAAGAAATCCGCCTACTTCAAATCTAAAAAGAAGTACACATAAAAAAGCAAGAGCGCATAGAATTGACATAACAGTCATTTGTTTAACGTTAATTTTTTTAGATGCCATAATAAAACCTCAATAAAAGTGTTATTTTAAAAGGAAATACAGTAATATAATATGCATTACCGTGAAAACGGGCAATAAAAACATAAATTTAAAATGACGAGTTTTGTGACGGATAAAAATCATAGTTATGTACATAACCGCAGCTCCGCCTAAAAATCCCCACAAAATAAGCGTTCTTTCCCGTATTCGTCTTTTACCTTTTTTTGAATTAATTTTATCAATTACCGTGATAACAAAAGAAACGAAAAAGACAAGACACAAATAAACAAAAAAGTATTTATCCATTTATTTTTCTCCACATTTCTTTATATTTCACGAAAATATTTTACCAAAAAAGCCGACGAAATGCAACACTATTATTGATTTAATAACAATTTTGTATTATTATTTTATTATAATTATCTTATCGGAGTTAAATTTATGAATTCAAGTTTTAAAAAATTCATTATCACTTTGTTTGCTTTAACAGTAAGCCTTTGTATAATTTTGTGCGGCTGTACTCACGAAACTCAAAGTTCAAATATTAAATTATATTCTTCAACAGGTACTTATACGCTAATTGAAAGTTTTTCGCCTGAAAAAGCCGTTTCATATAATAGCGGTTCGGTAATTGTTGTTTCGGTAAAAAGTAAATTTGATAATCTTTCGGTTACCGCGCAATTCAACTCTGAAATCAAAGAACTTTCTCTGTCAAAAAACGAAGAAGACCTTTCAAACAATTATTTAGGCAGTTTTACTTTAAACAGTGTAAATAAAGATACCGCTTTAGGACAAATTAAAATAACCTGTACACTAGAAAAAAACACCGAAGTATATTATAGCGGAATAATAACTGTTTTAAAAAGCACAACCGATACTAACGTGAAATTTATTGCCGAAGTAGTAGACGTTCCTGCAGAAACCTTTGACGGCAACACTGTTGATGATACCTCCCGCCCCTATAACAGTTATCTTCCCGTAGGAACCGTTGATTACTGCAGCAATGCCTCCATTATTAATGAAGAAAACGAAAAAAGTTACCGACTTTTAAGATTTGGCAAACGAGTTTACGATGATGCAAACATAAAAATTTATGAAGGAACTCTGCCCAGCGAAAACCATTTAGAAGTAGACAGAACCGAAAGCGACGGTAAATATACAGTACTAACATTTTTTACAGACTTTAAAGCGCCTTTCACAGTAGAACTCAAAGACCAAGAGTATAAAAACACCGACAAAGGTCTTTTTGTTACTGAAACTCCTACTTTTTCATACGTTGAAATACGTTTTATGTACTGCACCGAAATTTCGGGAGATATTATTTTTGATAAAATAAACCCATTGTTTAAAGACGCTCAAATACATTATGAAGAAAATTGCGCCGTACTAAAACTCAACCTAAAAAAGGCAGACGGTTTTTACGGTTGGCGTGCAGAATACGATGAATACGATTGTTTAAAACTCAAATTTTTGGAACCCACGCGTTTATACAATGAAAATAACGACTATGGCTACGGACTTTACGATAAGGTAATAATAATTGATGCAGGACATGGCGGTAAAGATCCCGGAAGCGTAATTGACGGCTGCCATGAATCAAACCTTAACCTTGCTTTTGCAAACACATTAAAGACAGAACTTGAATCCGTAGGCGCCACAGTATATCTTACCAGAACCGACAACACTTTTATGAATACGTACGATAGATACCGAGTTGTTTTAAACTACGAACCCGATTTTTTGATTTCGGTACACCGAAACGGCGGTGGCGGTAACGGATTTGGCTCATATTATTATAACGCCTATTCTGCCACGGCTTCAAAATTTATTTATAAGTCAACTGCAAATACACAGTTGTATCGCAAAACAAACGGTTCTTTTTGGCATTATTTCTTCCTTAACCGACTTGGCATTTGCCCTTCCGTACTTACTGAAAACGGATTTCTTGACGATGAACAAGACCGTATAAATATGTTGGACGCAGACCATCAAAAAGCCTGCGCCCAAGCGATTGTAAAGGGTGTTATTGAATATTTCAAATATCAACACTCTTAAAAATATTTACTTACAAAATACTTACATATAGCGCCTAGCATTTTAACAGCATCAGCCCAAATTTCCTGCGGGAACATAAGCCAAGAATTTGCCGCTTCGAAATTCAAAGTTCCCGAGTATCCGTTAGCGCTAAGTTCTTCCATAATTAAATTCCAATCCACAGCTCCCAAAGTATAGGGCATAGTATGATTGTCTTTTATTCCGTCAACTTCGTGAAGATGCAACGCTTTAAGATTCTTTCCCAAAGTTCTTATGGCAAAACGGATATTTGCGCTCGTTAAAACAGCATGTCCTGTATCAAGACAAAAAGCGTAGTATTCTCCCCCCGCCTTTTGGTTTAAAAGGTCAATATACTCATTAACCTCTTCAAAATCATTACAGGTTGATTCCAGTATTTTATTTTTATACTGTATCCACATATTTTCTAGGCAACAAACCACATTATGTTTTTTCAAGTCTTCGGCAAACTGTGCGTAAAAATTCACGTTAAAATCAAACACTTCTTTTTTCATTTCTTTAGCATCATAAGGAAAATTAGCGGGATGAATAACTATGTATGGGCAATCAAGATACCCTGCTGCCTGTATAGTTCTTTTTATAATCCAAACTATGTTATCGTTAGTTTCTTTTTCACCGCCAAAAATATAAGACGGAAAAGGCGCATGACATTGACCAATTTTGATGCCGTTTTTTTCAGCAGCATTTTTAATGCCGTCGAGATATTCATAAAATGCTTTATCGTCAAGCTCATAAAAATCGCCTTTGGTCATAGGCTTTTTCCATACAGTACCGCCCGTTTTACCAAAAATAGTATCAAAGTTAAGGTCTATTGCGCCAAATCCTGATTCTTTAAGCAACGGAAAATTTTTCTCGGCTGAAATTTTGTCAATAACTAGGTTTGCAGTTGATACGCTGTAAATCATAATAAGACCCCCAAAGAGTATTTATTCTTATTTACATAATAACTCTTACACCAAAATTAATCAAGATATTATCTTGATTAATTAATTTTTTAAGAAATTAGGTTAATATTTAATTAATTTTCTACTAATAATTAATAGTGAAGCATTTAAAAGAGGTGAAATTATGAAAAAGAAAAGAGGCATTAGAATTAAACTTCGCGTTATTTTAACAGCCATCGGTCTTCTTGTTGCCATAGCAGGAATGTTATGGGCAGCTATTTCTTTGCAAAATAATTTTTTCAAAATATTTTCCGCATTTGAAGTGCTTGGAATAATTATGTCACTTTACATAGTTAACAAGCGTGAAAACCCAAGTTATAAAATAGCCTGGATAGTTTTTATACTCGTTCTTCCCGTTTTTGGTTTGTTTATTTATATGATGTGGGGCGGTCAGCGAACCTTTCCTCATTTAAAAAGAAAATTTTTAAAAATTGAAAAACGCTATATGAAAAGTCTGGAACAAGACCCTGCAGTTAAACGACTGCTTTTATACGAAGATAACTCTTGTACGCGACAGGCTTCATACCTAAGCAATGAATCAGGATTCCCGGTATATAAAGATAGTTTAGTAACCTATCTTTCGCCCGGTGAAGTATTTTTACCGACCCTTATTGATGAACTTAAAAAAGCAAAAAAATACATTTTTATTGAATATTTTATTATTGCTGACGGAAAAATGTGGAACGCCGTATACGAAGTTTTAAAGGAGAAAGCATCATTAGGCGTTGAAGTCAAAGTAATGTTTGACGACTTTGGTTCAATAAAACGTCAATACAGCGACTTTTTAATCAGATTAAAAAAAGTAGGAATTGAAGTTTCGGTATTTTGCCCATTAAAACCGTCGCTGAATATGGTTATGAACAACCGTAACCACCGAAAAATAATAATAATTGACGGCAATGTTGCCTTTACGGGCGGAATTAATCTTGCCGACGAGTATATTAATGAATTCAAGCGTTTCGGATATTGGATGGATTGTGCCGCTATGGTAAAAGGATGCGCCGTCGACAATTTTGTAATAATGTTTTGTACAATGTGGGAATACGTTACCGGAAAACAAATTTCAACGTCAGACCATCTTCTTTCAAAACCAATATACAGTGAAGGATACGTACTCCCCTATTCTGACAGTCCGATGGACTCAAAAAGTACGGCGGAAGGTATTTATCAGCAAATGCTTAACACCGCGCACCAAAGTGTTGACATCGCAACACCCTATCTTATACTGGATGACACTATGATAAGCGCTATTAAACTTGCGGCAAAGGCAGGCGTGAAGGTACGAATTATTACTCCTTTTATTCCGGACAAAAAATACGTTCATCCGGTAACACAATATCATTATTCCGAACTAATGGATGCCGGAGTGGAAATTTACGAATATTCACCGGGATTTATACATTCTAAAATATTTATTTGCGACAACGTTAGCGCAACCATAAGCACCGTTAATATGGACTACAGAAGTTTTTATTTCCACTTTGAATGCGGTGTTTGGTTCACTTCCTACGAAACTATTCAAAATATGAAATCACATTTTGAAGACATTTTAAAGGATTCTAAAAAAATTGATAAAGACCTTTGGAAAAAACGCAGTTTTTCCACGCGTTTTAAACAATGGTTTTTACACCTATTTTCTCCGCTTATGTAAATATAAGGCTATTGCAGTACGCGATAGCCTTATTTTTTGTGCATTTTCACTCATCAAATCTGATTTTAGCCATATTAATCGCATTTTTTTGGTAAATTATAATAATATTTTCCTGTTTTTGAGCACATAATAAATATTGATTTTTTAAACATTTTGAGTTAAAATAATATTATGTAAGAAAAAAGGAACAATATATTTATATTGATATATACGAAAGGATGAATGGTTATGAGTGGTTACAGTTCTTCTGTACTTGCAGAGATGATTGAGAAAAAACTTTCTCATAATTTCGGTGTTACTCCTGCTCAGGCTTCTGACGAACTTTTTTACAAAGCCTGTGCTTTAGTTCTTCGCGATATAATGGGCGAACGCAGAACAAAATTTAAAGAAGAAACCAAGAAACAACAAAATAAAACCGTATATTATTTAAGTATGGAATTTTTAATGGGTCGTTCTTTTAAAAACACCCTTTTTAACTTGGACCTTACCGAACAAATGGAAAAAGCCCTTAAGAAGTTTAAGGTTAAGCTTTCTTCACTCTATGAGCTTGAACCAGATGCAGGGCTTGGAAACGGCGGACTTGGACGTCTTGCCGCTTGTTTCTTAGACGGGCTTTCTACAGGCGGATACCCCGCTATGGGTTACTGTATTCGTTACGAATACGGCATTTTCCGTCAAAAGATAGTTGAAGGTTGGCAGACCGAAATGCCTGATTTTTGGCTTCCCGGTGGTGAAGTATGGCTCGAACCCCGCCCCGCTTCCGCTGTTGACGTTCACTTTGACGGAAAAATAATCGAACGTTGGGACAGTCACTTCCATCATGTTGAACACGTAGACTACACCACCGTACACGCTATGCCTTACGACCTTATGGTAGCAGGTAAAGACGGCAAAACCGTTAATGCTCTTCGTCTTTGGAGTGCCGAATGTCAAGATATAAATATGTCTGCCTTTAACCAAGGTGACTATGTTCGCGCTATGGAACAAAAGGCTATGGCTGAAGTTATCAGTAAAGTTCTTTACCCCGAAGACAATCACGCCGAGGGTAAATCTCTTAGACTTCGTCAGCAATATTTTCTTGTTTCAGCCTCTATTCAGGATATATTAAATCGCCATTTGCGCACGTATAACACTCTCGATAACCTTGCCGAAAAGGTTGCTATACACATTAATGACACCCACCCTGCTTTAACAGTTCCCGAACTTATGCGATTTTTACTTGATGAATGCGGTTATGAATGGGATAAAGCGTGGGAAATTGTTCAAGGTACCGTTGCATATACCAACCACACAATTATGAAAGAAGCCCTTGAATGTTGGCAGGAAGATATGTTCCGTCACAGACTTCCGCGTATTTATCAAATTGTTAAAGAAATTGACAATCGTTTAAGGCTTAATATATGGACTGCAACAAAAGACGCTCGATTAGTTGAAGATACAGCCGTTATTTCGGGCGGTGTTGTTAAAATGGCGAATTTAAGCGTAATTGCTTCTCACAAGGTAAACGGCGTTTCTAAACTTCACAGTAAAATTCTTACAGATTCGCTTTTTAACGATTATTATAAACTAACACCCGATAAATTCACCAACGTAACCAACGGCATTGCGCACAGAAGATGGCTTTGCCAAGCAAATCCTCTTTTAACCGATTATTTAAGCGAACTTATCGGCGACGGATTTATAATGGATGCAGGCAAACTTTCCGATTTAAGAAAATTTGAAGATGATGCTTCGGTTCTTAAAAAACTTGGCGAAATCAAAAAAGCAAACAAGGTTCGTCTTTCCAACTACGTTAAAGAAAATATTGGGGTTTCTATTGACCCTGATTCAATTTTCGATATGCAGGTTAAGCGTTTACACGAATACAAACGTCAGCATCTTAACGCATTGCATATCATATCGGATTATCTTTATTTAAAAAACAATCCCAATGCTGATTTTACACCTAAAACCTATATATTCGGTGCTAAAGCGGCACCCGGTTATTTACTTGCAAAACAAATAATTAATATGATTTGCAGACTTTCAAAGGAAATCGAAAACGACCGTACCGTAAGTGACAAATTAAAGGTTCTTTTCCTTGAAGATTACAAGGTTACTTTGGCAGAACTAATGATACCTGCCGCCGAAATCAGCGAACAGATTTCTCTTGCTTCAACCGAAGCATCGGGTACAGGCAATATGAAATTTATGATGAACGGCGCCGTAACGCTTGGCACCGAAGACGGCGCTAACGTTGAAATTCACAAGGCTGTAGGTGACGATAATATTATAATTTTCGGTATGCAGACCCCCGAAGTTATGAAACTTCAAAGACAAGGCTATAATCCTGTTAATTATTACTGCAATAACGAAAAATTAAAGGAAGCCTTAAGTTTTATAGAAAAAGGCATAGGCGGTCAACCTTTTGATAACGTTTATCGAACCATTACAGGTGTCGACACCTATATGGCTCTTGCAGACTTTAACGATTATTGCTACGCCGAGGAAAAGGCTTCTGCCCTTTACCGCGACCCGAAAAAGTGGAATAAAATGTCACTTATCAACATTGCTGAGTCGGGTATTTTTGCCGCCGACCGTTCTATTAAAGATTATGCAGAAAACATTTGGGGAATCACACCAAATAAATAAGGAAAATATGTATGCAATACTATCCTTTTGATTCAAGAAACACTCTTTATAAATCTATTTTCGGAGCGATAGCTTCAGAGTCTTCTCTGAAGCTTCGCTTACTTTTGCACAAAGACGCTAAAGTTCATAATGCCTATTTATGCATTACTAAAGACGGCGAAGACCTTTGCGAATATAAACTTGAACCGAAAGAATTTTTAGAAGAGTATCAATTTTTTGATACATCACTTACCTTTACTGAAGGCCTTTATTGGTATTATTTCCGTTACGACTCTGATTTTGGTTCATATAAAGTAACAAAAGGCGAACACTCTGTAGGTATCATTTCAAACGACGGCGGTTTGTGGCAATTAACCGTATATGATAAAGATTTTAAAACGCCCTCGTGGCTTTCAGGCGGTATAATTTATCAGATATTCCCCGACCGTTTTTATAATTCGGGCAAAGAAAAGGAAAACGTACCAACCGACCGATATATTGAAAGTGACTGGAATGCTATTCCCGAACACAGACAAGAAACAAAGCCAAAATTTTTAGGAAATGATTATTTTGGCGGTGATCTTTCGGGCATTAAAGAGAAGCTTCCTTATATAGCGAGTCTTGGCGTTAGCGCAATTTATTTAAATCCTATTTTTTCCGCCCACAGTAACCACCGATACAATACCGCCGACTATATGAAGATTGACAGTATGCTTGGAACTGAAGAAGACCTCAAAGAACTGTGCCGTGAAGCAAAAAAATACGGAATAGGTATAATTCTTGACGGAGTTTTTTCTCATACAGGCGACGACAGTATATATTTTAACAAATACTGCAGGTATAACGAAATCGGCGCTTTCCAGAGTCAAAACAGTAAATATTCCTCGTGGTACAGTTTTCAAAGCTTCCCCGACAAATACAGCAGTTGGTGGGGTGTTCCCTCTCTCCCCGAAGTAAACGAAACCGACCCGTCTTTTTTAGAGTATATCACAGGAGAAAACGGTGTTCTTCGTCACTGGCTTAAATCAGGTGTTATGGGTTGGCGTCTTGACGTTGCCGACGAACTTCCCGATATTTTTCTTGATAATCTGAGAACAGCAATAAAGAAAGAAAACAGCGACGCCTTTATTTTAGGAGAAGTATGGGAAGATGCAACCAACAAAATAAGTCACGGCGGCAGAAGAAGATTTTTAAGAGGCAAACAACTGGACTCGGTTATGAATTACCCCTTTGCAGATGCGATAATCGGATTTTTAAAGGGAGAAAATTCAAGAAAACTTATTGATAAAGTTTTAGATATTACCGAAAATTATCCGCCCCAATCCATCGACCTTTTAATGAACCATATAGGCACTCACGATACGGCAAGAATTTTAACGGTTTTATCGGCAAACGAGCAAACCGGCGACAGAAATTGGCAAAGTCAGCAAAGGCTTTCAAAGTCAGAATACGAACATTCGGTAAAATTTTTAAAACTCGCCGCAACAATTCAATACACTCTTCCCGGTGTTCCCTCTTTATTTTACGGTGACGAAGCAGGTATAGAGGGATATTCCGACCCTTTTTGCAGAAAAACTTACCCTTGGGGCAGCGAAAATCACGCTCTGCTTGATTTTTACAAACAACTTGGAAAGATACGAAGAAACAACAGTTGCTTTGCAAACGGCAAATTTATACCTGTTTATGCTAATATGGGCCATATAGCCTATATAAGAGAAAGTCAAGACGGCAAAAACGCTTTGCTTATCGCTGTTAACCGTTGGTGCGACGATGAGTTTATAGACCTTCCTGATGACTTTGCAAAATGCGAAGTTCTTATGGGCAACGCCCCCGAAAACAACAAATTAAAAATAAGCGCTGAAAACGTTTGTATCTTAAAAAAATCAATATAATAAAGCAAAAGCAGAAACAATTAAACGTTTCTGCTTTTATATATTTAAGTGGAATTTTTAAAATATATATGTTATCATTAAATTATATTACTTTTTACCATCCTTTTACCCGATTAGATGTATAGTAATATCAACATATATCAATAAGAAGGAACTTAATATGAAATCAGTTTCTAAATACGTAAAGAACATATTTATTACGATTTGTTTTTTACTGTTTGCTTTCGGTCTGAGTCTGCTTTTTCAGTACATATTTGACGTTCAAGAACACATTACTACCATTTTCGTGTTTGCCGTTTTTTTAATATCTCTTTTCACAGATGGTTATTTTTACGGTGTAACAGGTGCTTTTTTAGGAACAGTCGCCGTAAACTATGCCTTTACTTTCCCCTATTTTGCCCTTGATTTCACCACACCTGTCAATATTATTTCAGGAATTGTTATGATAGCCATCGCTATTCTTACAAGTACACTCACAACAAAATTAAAACAACATGAAACTATAAAGTCAGAACATGAAAAAGAGCGTATGCGAGCTAATCTTTTAAGAGCAGTATCACATGATTTAAGAACTCCTCTTACTACCATTTACGGCTCAAGTACCACACTTCTTGAAAATAAAGACGCTATGACCGATGGGCAAAAAGAAAAAATTGTCGAAGGCATAAAAGAGGATTCCGAGTGGCTTGTGCGTATGGTAGAAAATCTTCTTTCCATAACACGTATTGACAGCGGACAGGTAAAAATAATAAAAACCCCAACCGTACTTGAAGAACTTATAGACTCTGTAATGCTGAAATTCAAAAAACGCTACCCATTTCAAAAGGTTGAAATAGAGTTGCCCGAAGACGTAATAATTATTCCAATGGATGCGATTTTAATAGAACAGGTTATAGTAAACCTTCTGGAAAATGCGGTTCAGCACGCAATCGGAATGACACGTCTCTCATTAAGGGTATTCACTTTAGGAGAGAATGCAATATTCGAAATTAAAGATAACGGATGCGGTATAGCCCCAAAACGTCTTGAAACACTTTTTACGGGATATTATAATACCGCAAATGAAGTTGCCGACAGCAAAAAGAAAAATGCAGGAATCGGATTATCGGTTTGCGCCACCATCATTAAAGCACACGGCGGCAACATAAAAGCAGAAAATATAAAGACAGGAGGAGCAGTATTCCGTTTCGACTTAAACACGGAAACATTCAGTGATGATACAGAATAAATACAAAATTCTTCTTATAGAAGATGAAAACAATATACGTAATTTAGTAGCTACTGTGTTAGAAACTGCGGGATATCAGACAATTCCTGCTGATTCCTGTTCAATGGCAAAAACGTTATTTGTTTCCCATATTCCCGACCTGATTATTCTGGATTTGGGGCTTCCCGATTCGGATGGTATGAATTTTCTCGATTACGTAAGAAAGGATTCGTTAACACCTATTATTGTTCTGTCAGCCCGTACAAACGAGAGTGACAAAATCATAGCCTTAGACAGAGGCGCCAACGATTATATAACAAAACCGTTCGCTTCGGGAGAACTTCTTGCAAGGGTAAGAGCAGCCTTGCGCAACAACCGTTTTTGTTCCACAGAAGGAAGACTTCCAAATGGAAAATTCACACTTAAAGAACTGGAAATCGATTACAACGCGCGACAGGTTTTTATACGAGGTGAAGAAATCCATCTAACTCAGACCGAATATAACATAATATCTCTTCTCTCTGAAAATTGCGGAAAAATGATGACATACTCCGCCATAATTAAAGCGATATGGGGCGGATACGCTCAAGAAGGCAGTGTAAAAAAATTACAGGTTAATATGGCTAATATCCGAAAGAAATTCGGTGATAAACCGGGAGAAGCTAATTATATAGCAAATGAACTCGGCGTAGGCTACAGACTTAACGAATAAAAATAGCGGCATTAAGCAAAATTGCTTAATGCTGCTATTACTATTTACTGAATCTTTACCGGATATATAATAATATAATATAACAAGTATTTATGAAAGAAGGAAAGCAAATGAAGGAATTGTTGGAACTTTTTGAACCGATTTTGGAATTTACAAAAGACGGAAACTGGAAAATGATAGTAATGTGGCTGATAGGTGGAATATTAATTTATCTTGCCATAAAAAAACAGATGGAGCCTACCCTGCTGCTACCTATAGGATTTGGCGCAATTCTTATGAACTTCCCTCATTCAGGAATTTCAGAGCCTCTCGAAACACTATATAATGCAGGCATATCAAACGAACTTTTTCCGCTTATTTTATTCATAGGTATAGGCGCAATGATAGATTTCGGCCCACTACTTAACAATCCTAAACTTATGATATTCGGTGCGGCGGCTCAGTTCGGAATCTTCTTCACTTTATGTACTGCAGCTATGTTTTTCTCAGAAGACGTTGCGGCATCCATTTCTATCATAGGCGCTGCCGATGGTCCTACCTCAATCGTTGTAGCAAATACTCTCCTCAGCGGAGGCGAAAATTCCAAATATATCGGTGCTATTGCAGTAGCAGCATATTCTTATATGGCGCTTGTACCGATTATTCAACCTCCCGTTATAAAACTGTTGACCACTGAAAAAGAGCGTAAAATACGTATGAAATACGAGCAAAAAAGCGTTTCTAAAAGAACCAAAATACTTTTCCCGATTATTATATCAATAGTCACCTGTATTTTCGTTCCATCCGCAGCTTCACTTATCGGATTCCTTATGTTCGGAAATCTTATAAGAGAATGCGGTGTGCTCGATTCTATTTCTGACACCGCTCAAAAGGTTCTTGCAAATCTAGTAACTATCTTCCTAGGTATTACTATAGCTTTTCAAATGAGTGCCGATAAATTCCTTAATACTGACACGCTTCTTATTTTAGGATTAGGTCTTATAGCCTTCATTATTGATACGGCAGGCGGAGTTATTTTCGCAAAGTTTTTCAACGTAATATTAAAGCTGATGAAAAAAGACCCCGTAAACCCAATGATTGGCGCCGCAGGAATTTCTGCATTCCCGATGTCAGGTAGAATAGTTCATAAAATGGGATTAGAGGCAGATAATCAAAACTTTCTTCTTATGCATTCAATAGGAGTTAACGTATCGGGACAGATTGCATCAGTTATTGCAGGTTCCCTTGTGCTGGGCTTTTTTAAATAATTTGGAGGGAAATAAATATGTTTGAACCTATTCAGTTTATAAATTATCTTAAATATATGGGCATTGGAATGCTCGGAGTATTTATAATTATCGGAATTATTATGTTAGCCACCTATATCATAGGAAAACTTCCTTCTAATGATAAGGATAAATAGTAGTTCTTAAGAAACACTAAAAGCAGTATTGAATATTCAATACTGCTTTATTATTTACCGACTCTTAATCTGATATATGATATAATTTTTCCAAAAAGTAATAAGGAGAATATTAATGGTATCAACTGAAGAAACACTACGACTTATAAGCAGTCTTATATGGCTTTTGGCAGGCGTCGGAATTTTTATTGTCGGAATGAATTTTTTAAGTGATGCGCTCGAAAAAAGCGCAGGAGACGGTATGAAAAAAATGCTCGGAAAAATAAGCAACAATCGCTTTTCGGGCGTCGGAATAGGTGCGGGGGTTACCGCGATTATCCAGAGTTCATCCGCCACAAGCGTTATGGTTATCGGTCTTGTTAATGCCGGAGTTATGACGCTTATGCAAGCAACACCCATAATTATGGGTGCCAATATAGGAACCACAATAACGGGAGTTTTAGTTGCGCTTAAAAACGATTTTTTTAATATGCTGATGTATTTTTTTGCTTTTGCAGGCGTAATGATGGGATTTTTCAAAAAAGAAAAAATAAAAATTGCAGGACTTTTATGCAGTGGACTCGGACTTATTTTTGTAGGGCTTAATATAATGAGCAGTGAGCAGGCGTTTGGAAATCCATCTATTGAAGCAATGTTTCAGGGAATATTTGCGGTAATTGATTTTCCGTTACTTCTTATATTAGTGGGTATTATTTTTACAGCGCTTATACAAAGTTCGTCCGCCGCAACGGGCGTTGTTATAACAATGGTTGGAACGGGAGTGCTTCCCATTAACCTTGCTTTATTTATAATACTTGGTGCTAATATCGGTACTTGTGTAACTGCCCTTCTAGCCTCTGTCGGCGCAAACTCTAACTCGAAACGAGTTGCCCTTATACACTTTACGTTTAACGTAATAGGAACAATCATTTTCACAATAATCGTATGGTTATTCGACAAACCGATAATAAATTTACTTGCGTCGTTATTCCCCGGAAACGATACTACGTCACTTCAGATGAGAGTATCAGCTTTTCACGTTATTTTCAACGTTACCACAACCTTAGTTCTCTTGCCCTTTGTAAAACAACTCGTCAAATATTCCTGCAAAATAATCAAAGACAAGAAAACAAATGAAAACGAATTTACTCTTAAGTATATTGACGATCGACTTCTTACTATGCCAAGTGTAGCCTTGATGCAGACAAAAAAGGAAATCGATTATATGTTTAATTTGGTTAAAGAAAACGTAACGCTATCCTTTAACGCAATGGATAACGAAAATTCCCAAAAAGGAGAAAAAATTTTACAAAACGAAGCCAGAGTTGACTTTACTAACGGCGCGTTAACACGATTTCTCATTAAGCTTTCAGCTAACGTTGAACAAAGCGACGAGCTTATAATAGGTTCATATTTTCACGTTCTTAACGACCTTGAACGCATAGGCGACCATACAGAAAATTTCTATGAAATAGCCGTTGAAATGTCATCAAAGAATATAACCTTTTCAAATAAGGCGCAGGAAGATATCCAAAAGATGCGTGATAAAGTTATGCAAATGCTGATTGTTTCAAAAGATATTTTTGATAATTTAAACAAAGCAAAATTATCAGAATTAACCGAACTTGAAAACGAAATTGACGAAATGAAAAAGGAACTTACGTCAAATCATTTCGCAAGACTTAAGGACGGCAACTGCAGTATGGAAGTAAGTCCCTACTATTCCTCTACAGTTGCAGGTCTTGAACGTGTGGCAGACCATCTTGTAAACGTCGGTTACAGTATAGTAAATCCTATCGGCTCACAAAAAGATACCGTATAAAAATCATCAAGCGTCCCAAAAGACAGAAACTTTTGGGACGCTTATTTTCCTGTAACATACCTTTGGTTCAGACTAAATTCAAATTACCCAAAACCTTAATAAAGGAATATAAAATTGTAGGTATTACCAAAAACGGAGATACAAAAGAAATACATATCACAGATAATCATCAGAGATTTGTACTTCACTCTGTTGATTGGTGCGTAAGCACTGTTCGTTTTATACCCATAGCTACGTTCGGTTCAAGCGATTTTAGATTGTTTGACTTTGAAATCAACTGAAATGAAACACCCCGTGTCTAATTTAACACGGGGTGTTTTATATTATTAAACATATTAAATTTTTATACTATTATATCACCATAAACTGCGCCGATATAGTCAATTGCCTTTTTTGTTTCTATTTCGACCTGACAGCCGACTTTACCTGCGCTGAAATATATTTTTTCAAAGTTTTGCGCAGTTTCGTGAAAAACGGTTTTAAAGCGTTTTTTCATACCTATCGGAGAACAACCGCCGTGAATATATCCGGTAAGAGGCAAAAGTTCTTTTTGTTTTATCATGGCAATCGACTTAACAACCACAGTTTTAGCCGCTTTTTTCAAATCAAGATTTTCGGCAACCGGCACAACAAACACAAAATGTTCACCTTTATCAGACACCGTAACAAGGGTTTTAAAGGTACAGTTTACGTCCTCGCCCAAAGCGTTGGCTATACCTACACCATCTACTATTTCGCCGTCATAAAAGTGAGGAATATACTCTATTTTTGCTTTATCTAGCAGTCGCATCACGTTTGTTTTATCGTTTTTATTCATTTTAAGCACCTGTATTTAATTTTATTCTTCTATTTTTCAGTTCACTGTAAAGCATTTTTGCTATATAGTGGCAATTAGCGGTTGCTCTACCCTTTGCATTTCCCAAAACCGCTACTCCAAGTTTTAATTTTTTATTTATAATTACAGAGGAACGAAAGGTTCCCACTCCGCCTACGTGCCAGAGTTGATTTGAATTTTTATAGGTATGCCAACCTATGCACATAAGATGATTGTTATTTTTGATTTCCGATTCTTTACAAACTGTATGAGCGTTTATGATATAGGAACAATTGCTTTCTATCTGCAAAGAAATATATTTAAGAATGTCTTCTATATTGCTGACCATTCCCCACCTGCTATATACGGATTATTTTTATTCCAGTTCCAAAATGGCAGAATTTTTTTATTCTTTGCGGCAAGCGGAGTACGCGTTATTAATTCCTCAACTATATTTGTATTTAAAAGACCAAGTTCATTTTTAATAAAATCCTCGAAAAGCGTTGCAAAAGGTATATCGGTAACCGATTGAGCAACAGTTGCAAGAATTGCAGAGGCAAAATCGGAATAACCGTAACGAACGGGAGTTTTAAAAAAGCGGCGGCGTTCAAGGCACTTTATAACCGTTTTATCCGTACAGTTTTCGTAAGGATTTTTTCGGGCATAACTACTGATAAGCAAACTTGGTACCGTTACTTCTATAGGAGTTAAATGATGATATCCTGATGTATGAGTGATAAGCTGATATACAGTAGGATATTCCCCTTTTTTAAGAGATAAATATTTATCAACTCTACTATTAAGGTCAATTTTACCCTCTTCGCAAAGTTTTAAAATAAGATGAGCGGTAAAGGTTTTTGAAATTGAACCTATATCATAACGAAGTTTTATTTCATCATCCGGATTTCCAAAAACATAAAAATCCCCTTTACAGTAAAGCCCAATTGTCATTTTGTTATTTTCAGATAATAAAAGATAATTTTTGATTTTTTGAGCAGTTTTAAAACGGAGATCAGAATAATTCAGCGAAATAATATCCATTTTTCTTCTCCCTGCAGTTTAGTGTTTATCTTTATATCAATTTTTTAGTGATAGTGTACCACATCTTTATGTAATTATCTTTTAAGAGATCTTTGTTAATTTCGATCAACTTGACAAAAGATTTTGATAACCCATCCCAATCTCTCATATCTCCTTTAGGATGTAACGTCCAATGAATTTCATCAATTGTGTAATTACTTTTTATTGAGTTATTTTTCATAGAAGTTGTAACCCAATTGCTCTTATCATCACGTCCACCTTTAGCAATAGGATATATGTGATCAAGTGTTGGAATCATCTCCCAATACGCTACATGGGTTTCCGTCATCTTCCAATGGGGATGAAATGGAAATTCATCAGGAAAATAAGTAGACAATACTTTGAGTATTCCCGGATTTATAAGTTTTTCACCAGTATATCTGTCAATAAAACCATCGCTTATAAACTGTTCCATTTTTTCATGGACAGTATATATACGTTTTTCAACATTGTAAATCTTATGTGGATATTCATTAACAATTATTGATTTTGCTAAAATTTCATTATTTCCTATAAGTAATTCAATAACATTTGAAATAATTTCACTATTTTGTCTTTTCATTTATTATTCCTTTTTGCTTTTAACGGTAGTGATAGAAGCAATTAATTTTCTTCGTATCGTCCCACATTTATTTATTAAATGTTTATATATAGATGCATCAATAGAATTAACCTTAAAAAGTATTTCAAGCCAATACTCTGTTTCGTAACATTCTTTTAACGATATTTCGAGTTTGTTTATAAAATCAGCTTTGCTTTGGGCATATTTAGCTTCGTGAGAATTTGCACCAATCGAAGAACAAGAACGTAACAATTGATTCACAAAAACAGATCGACCTTTAATATTATCGCATATATAAGTTATTTCAACCGTAAGTTCAACAGCTAATTCTTTTATTGTTCTATCATTCATTATAGTATCCTTTCTACGATATACTCGCTTTGCTCGTGCGATATATTTTGTATTCACAAAATGCGATATAGCTTCACACAGTTCTGCTGCGATATGATATAAATTCCAAATCATGTTCTGCAAGAACATATCGCATCAAAGATATATCGCATACGTAGTATATATCGTAAATTTTTTAGGAATTTATATCACTGCTGTGTGCGACGTAGCAGCACACAGCACTCAATATGCTCTGTATGCGGAAACATATCAACGGGTTGAATACGGCGAACACCGTAGCCGTTATGAACAAAATAGTTTAAATCACGGGCAAGAGTGTCGGGATTACAGGAAACGTACACCACTCTTTCGGGAGAGAGAGTAAATACGCTATCCATAAAGCGTTTATCACTTCCTGCTCGGGGTGGGTCCATAATAACAACGTCAGCCTTTACGCCATCTTTTGCCATATCAACCATAAACTCACTTGCATCAGCGGTATAAAAATCAATATTGGTTATATTATTACGCTTTGCATTAAATTTTGCATCGCGCACGGCATCAGCGTTAAGTTCAACACCTATCACCTGTTTTGCATTTTTAGAAGCAAGAATACCAATAGTACCCGTACCGCAATATGCATCAATAACGGTTTCTTTTCCTGTTAAATTCATATACTCTATCGCCTTGCCGTAAAGCACGTTTGTCATTACGGGATTTACCTGATAAAAAGACTTAGGAGAAATTCTAAAAACAAAATCACTGATAGTGTCTTCAATAAAACCCTCGCCAAAAAGGTTTATATTTTTTTCACCAAGAACAAGACTGGTAAATTTACCGTTAACGTTTTGTACCACCGTAGTAATTTCGGGATGTCTGCCAACAAGCGCGTTAATAAAGGACCGACAAGACGGAAAAACAGGACTTCCCGTAACAAGCACAACCATTATTTGACCTGTATAATATCCCTTTCTGATTAAAACGTGACGCAAAAAACCACTCATAGTCTTATCGTCAAAGGGCTTTAATTTAAAGGATTTCAAAAGTTTTCTTATGGTAACGATAATCTCATCCGCTTTTTCGTCCTCTATCATACAACTGTCAATAGGCACAATATTGTGGGTCGACGACTGATAAACGCCTGAAATTATGCCCGTTTTATCCTTAGAAAAAGCTGCCTGAACCTTACATCTGTAGTGGAGTGGATTTTCCATACCGATAATTTCTTTAACGTGACAGAATTTACCAAGCAACTTTATCATTTTTATTTGTTTAAATTTAAGTTGTTCAGCATAGGTCATATTCTGAAGATGACAGCCACCGCATTTTTTATAATGAGGACAGCCGTTGCCCTTGCCGACTTTTTTAATCGTTTCCGTTTTACTTCTTCTATTTTGCATAACTTTCTCCCTTTATAAGAAGCGCTACCGTTTCGACGTGAGAAGTTCTCGGGAAAAGGTCAACGGGAGTATATTCTACCACTTTATAGCCCTTTTCTTCTAAAATTTTAACATCTCTGGCAAGGGTTGCCACGTCGCAGGAAACGTAAACAATTCTTTCCGGAGCAAAATCTTGGGCAATAACCGAAAGAAGTTCACTTTCACAACCCTTTCTCGGCGGATCGAGAACAACTGCGTCGGTTTTAACCCCCTCATCTCTTAAAATCTTAGCCGCCTTGGAAGCATCAGCGCAAATAAAACGCGCATTTTTTATTCCGTTTAAATCGGCGTTAAACTTTGCATCTTCTATTGCTTCGGGGATAATTTCGACACCGATTATACTTTTTGCCGAATTAGCAAAAGAAAGACCGATTGTTCCTGCACCGCAATAAAGGTCAAGAATATTTTTATTATCAGGTTCAAGATATTCTTCTGCCTTTTTATAAAGTAGTTCAGCCATATTACGATTAACCTGATAAAAAGACAAGGGATTAATTCTGATTTTATTATCCCTTAAAACATCGGTAATATATCCGTCACCATATAGCACAACGTTTTCTTTCCCAAGAATTACGTTGGTCTTGTCGGTATTTATATTAAGTACAAAGGTTTTAAAGTTTTCTTTTAAAACTTCTTTAAGACGGTTGATAAAATAGTCGGTATTGCCAAGTTTTTTTGCATTAATAATAAGCGCTACCATTATTTCGTTAGTAGCGGTAGCCTTTCTGATGTAAAGATGACGAATTACGCCTTTGCCGGTTTCTTCGTTATATGAAGAAATATTAAACTTTTGCATATACTCTTTTAAATTATCGGCAATCACACTAAACTCATCCGGTTGCAATAAACAGTCTTTAACAGGAATAATTCTATGAGAATGAACGGCGTAAAAGCCAACTTCTCCACAGTTATCAACAGGATACTGCGCCTTGTTTCTGTATCTTTTATCGTTGCCAAAAAGTATTGGTTTAGCGCTAACGTTAATACCACCTATACGTCGCATTGTTTCTTCCACGCGTTTTTGTTTGATATTTAATTCACTTTCGTAACTTATATGACGATAAACGCAACCACCACATTTAGAAAATACGTGACAATCCACGTTAATTCTAAAATTGCTTGGTTCAACAATCTCTATAACCTTGCCAAAACAAAAATTCTTTTTAACCTTTACAATATGTACCTTTACTTTATCGCCGACTGCAGTACCGGGTACAAATACGGATATTCCTTCATATTTACCAACGCCGTTGCCCTCGACAGTTACGTCGGTTATATCTAGTATAAATTCACTGTTTTTTTCCATTATGTTTCCTCTTAAAACAAAAAGAGCCCTTGGGACTCTTAATGTTGTGTGGTGATTTTTCTTGAATCGTAGGTTTCGCCCTTTGAAACGTCAAGAGTTTTTGTATCAACCGTAACAATATTGTTGTCTTCCCAACCAACAGTTACAACCGATTTATCAACTGCCCAATAAATATTTTTTTCTTCGCTTACAACGTTTTCTTTATCGGAAAAGTTAAAACTTCTCAACTCTACACGAATGGCGCTGCCTCTTGGAGTATCTACTCGGTAAACTTCGGCTGAACGAGTATTATCAGGAGACATTGAACTATATAAAAACTGTCCTTCGGGTAGTTCTTCCATATTATAAAAAAACCTATCCTTTACATAGAAGAAAATATTAGCAATTAAAACCACAAATATAAAAATATAGTAAATCATATATTTTAAAGACGTTTTCATATTTTTTCTCCTTTATACGTTATAAATAGGCATATCTTGTTGAGCTTGACCCGAAAGATTATAAAAGGCTACGTTATAACGGCACTCTACTACGTAAGACATTAAAAGATAAGGCAAAGTAAAAATTAAAGGAATAAGCGTTACCGATAAAAGTATCCAACCGCTAAAACCTAACAAGTGGGTAAAAAATCTGCTTTTTGTATATTTTCCTAATTCTATTCCCTTTTCAAAACATTCTTTAGGCGTCATATTTTCACAACTCACAAAAAGAAATGCCTGAAGATAAATAGTAATAAGATGCGCTATCGATACGATTAACGCCGCTAAATAAAACACACCGTCAAGGTATCGCAAATTAATTAAAAACAAAGGTATTGAAATACCGAAATACTCATAGATTTCACTGCTTGTGAACACATAAAGTATTAACGCCGGAAGAAGCAATATAAAAACAACCTTTGTCCAATGAAGTAATATTCTTAGGCTATACTTTAAACATTTCTTATATTCTTGTTTATCAGAAAAATAATAAAAACAACCCGAAACACCGTCATTTACACCGTTAGCGCTTCTCCAATAGGTTCTTACAGTACCCAACCAAAGAGGTGCCACAACAAAAGTAAATAATATAGCAAATATAAGAGATGCCAAAATATCACCGAGAGGTAAAGAAAGAAGTACACAAGAAAGCAATACAATTATAGTAGCAAAAACAGGAACCATTGCCTGTGCGCAAAAAACAGCCCAATTACCTTTAAGCGTAATCAGCGCAGTTGATTTTACTGCTTTGGTTGTTACCATATACTTCAACTCCAAAAATTTATATAAACATTATACCAAATATTAAAAGTAATATATTAAAGAATTTTTAATTTTGCAAATCCCGCCATAAGTTTTTTAAGTCCTACACCGTTAAACTGAATTTCCAGCAAGGTGTCACTTCCCATAGGCACGGTTTTAAGTATTTTACCAACACCAAAGGTATTATGTTCTACCGTCATTCCTGCAGTATAGTTAGCGGTTTCCTTTTTAACACCGGGAGTATAAAAACTCTTTTGTCCGTAAGTTGAATTTGAAACCGACGGAGATACAGAAATTCTTGGCGTTTCGTTACGCTTCATACCGCTTTTTTTGCAAAGTTTCTCGGGAATTTCTTTTAAAAATCTTGATTCGGGATTACGGTTTGTTGAGCCGTAAAGCATACGCGTGTACGCATTGGTAATATGAAGCGTCTTTTTGGCTCGTGTTATAGCAACGTAAGCGAGGCGTCTTTCCTCTTCAATTTCTTCCGCGCCGGAAAATATTGACTGAGTGCCCGGAAAAATTCCCTCTTCCCAACCAATAAGGAAAACGTTATCAAACTCAAGACCCTTTGCACTGTGCACCGTCATCATTATAACTCTATCCTGACTACTGTCAAGAGAATCAAGATCACTAACAAGCGCAACTTCTTCTAAAAAACCTGAAAGAGTCGGTTGGTCATTTTCAAGTTCGTACTGCAAAATCGTACTGCTAAGTTCTTTTACGTTTTCAATTCTATCCTTTTCGGTAGGACCTGCCGCAATCAGCGCATTAACGTAACCGCTTTTTTCAATTACTTCCTGACACAGTTCGTGAACCGAAACGACTTCACTTAATTTAATAAGTTCCTTTATCATATCGGTAAACTCTTTAAGTTTACCTCCCGATCTGCTTAAAGAAGGATAATTTTCGCTTTGGCATAAAACATTAAACAACGACATCCCAAGTCCGTCGGCAATTTCACTTGCCTTACTAATGGTAGTCTCGCCTATCCCTCTTTTAGGTTCATTTATAATACGTTTTAAACGAATATTATCGTTCGGATTATTTACAACCTGCAAATATGCAAGTACGTCCTTTATTTCTTTTCTGTCAAAGAACTTTGTGCCGCCCACAACAGTATAGGCCACACCGCTTCGCGCAAATACGTTTTCAAGCGCTGCAGACTGAGCATTCATTCGGTAAAGAACTGCGTTAGACGATGCTTTTGCTCCGTTTCGCATATTAAAGAAAACCTTTTCTGCAACGTATTTAGCCTCGTCCATTTGATCCTGAGCCGTATATACTTCAATAGGAACACCATCGCCATTATCGGTCCAAAGTGTTTTGCCCTTTCTGCCTTTATTATTGGCAATTACCGCATTAGCCGCATCAAGAATATGGGACGTTGAACGATAGTTCTGTTCAAGTCTTATTACCTTAGCATCATCGTACTCATCTTCAAAATTTAAAATATTTTCAATAGTAGCCCCTCTAAAACGGTAAATACTTTGGTCATCGTCACCCACCACGCAAATGTTATTTTCGCCTTCGGCAAGAAGTTTAACAAGCATATACTGAGCATAGTTGGTATCCTGATACTCGTCCACCATTATATATTTAAATTTTCGTTGATAAATATTTTTAACGTCTGGAAAGTTTTTAAGCAGTTCAACAGTATTGACAATCATATCATCAAAATCCATAGCGTCGAACTCTTTAAGATTTTTAGCGTACGCTTCGTATATGTCAGCAATAACCTTTTTTCTGAAATCGCCACCGTTTTGAGCGCGATATTCTTCAGGAGAAATAAGTCTATCCTTAGAGTGAGAAATTTCACTCATCACCATTTTTACGGGGAATGCCTTATCATCAACGTTAAAGCCTTTCATAATTTCTTTTAAAAGACGTTTTTGATCGTCGGTATCGTACACCGTAAAATGAGAATCATACCCTAAAAGTTCAGCATGTCGGCGCAGAATTTTACCGCAAATCGAGTGAAAAGTACCTGCCCATATATCAACGCCTTCATCAGTAAGTTTTGCATTAATTCGCTCTTTCAACTCACCTGCCGCTTTATTTGTAAACGTAATAGCAAGAATATTCCACGGACTAACAGGGTCAACCGCCAAAATATCACTATTAATGCTATCGGTTGTGCCGTCCAAATAATCGTTCATAGTATTTGTTTCAAATTCATTAAAGAACGGAACAACATCGCTATTATAGGCATTTCCGTATTTAACAAGATATGCTATTCTGTTAACAAGAACCGTTGTTTTTCCGCTTCCCGCGCCTGCAAGAACAAGTACCGGGCCCTTTGTTGTGGTTACCGCCTCAAACTGACGGTCATTCATATTTGAAAATTCCTTGCGGATAATATCTTTTCTCAGTTTGATAAACTGCGCATCGGTCATAATAAAACTCCTAAAATTGCCTAAAACTATAAATTATTATATATTATTATAAAATATATTGCAAAATATATCAAGTTAAAATTGACCTTTTGCAAATTTAAGTGTATAATAGGTGTATATGTTAAATTTTAGGAGATGTATGTATGAAACGTACCGAAATTACCACCCTGTTTAAAGACGAAAGCGCTTACACAGGCAAAAACATTACAGTATGCGGTTGGATAAAAACCTCACGTAATTCCAAAAACATAAGCTTTATTGAACTTAATGACGGTTCTTCCTTTAAAAACCTTCAGGTTGTATTTAGCGAAGAATCCTTAAATAACTACAACGAAATTGCCGCTCTTAACGTAGGCTCTGCAATTTGTGTAAAGGGCAACTTAGTTGCAACACCCGAAATGAAACAGCCTTTCGAACTTCAGGCTGAAGAAATTATAATCGAAGGCGCCTCCTCTCCCGAATATCCTTTACAAAAAAAGCGTCACTCACTTGAGTATCTTCGTACCATTCAGCATCTTCGCCCACGTACCAATACATTTTCCGCCGCTTTCAGAGTGCGTTCTGTAGCCGCGTATGCTATTCACAAATTCTTTAATGAAAGAGGATTTGTTTATGCGCACACTCCTCTTATCACAACAAGCGATGCCGAAGGCGCAGGCGAAATGTTCAGAGTAACAACTCTTGACGTTGGCAATCCTCCATTAACCGAAGAAGGCAAGGTTGATTTTGGCGAAGACTTTTTCGGCAAAGGCACCAGCCTTACCGTTTCGGGACAACTTCAGGCAGAAGCAATGGCAATGGCTTTTGGTAAAGTATACACTTTTGGTCCCACCTTCCGCGCCGAAAGATCTTACACCGCTCGTCATGCAGCAGAATTTTGGATGATTGAACCCGAAATCGCATTTGCTGACCTTGAAGACGATATGGAACTTGCCCGTGATATGCTCAAATACGTTCTTTCGTATATTTACGACAATTGCCAAAACGAACTTGATTTCTTTGAGGCTCACTTCGAAAAAGGTCTTAAGGATAAACTCAGAAACGTCATTGATTCCGAGTTTGCAACCGTTACCTATACCGAGGCTGTTGAAATTTTACAAAACAGCGGTCACAAATTTGAATACAAGGTTGAATGGGGTTGCGATTTGCAAAGCGAACACGAACGTTATTTAACCGAAGAAGTATTCAAAAAGCCATTATTCGTTACAAACTATCCTAAAGAAATCAAAGCCTTTTATATGCGACTTAACGACGACGGCAAAACAGTTGCCGCAGTTGACTGTCTTGTTCCCGGAATTGGTGAAATTATAGGCGGAAGTCAGCGTGAAGAAAGGTTAGACCTTCTTGTTAAACGTATTGAAGAAATCGGTGGTACCGAAGAAGAATACGGTTGGTATTTAGATCTTCGCCGTTTCGGCGGTGCTAAACACGCCGGTTTCGGTCTTGGTTTTGAACGTTTAATAATGTACGTTACCGGAATTGCTAACATCCGCGACGTACTCCCCTTCCCACGCACAACCGGTTCTGCCGAATTCTAATAACAATAAACAAAAACTACCGAAGAATACTTCGGTAGTTTTTTGTTCAAATAATTAATGCGGTAATCAGCGCTACAGCCGCCGCGCTAAGCGCAACAACAATTAAAGGCTTTTTAAAGAATGCCAAAACAAGCGCAGTTATTGTTCCCAAAAGCGCGGAATAAAACTCTCCCGTAGAATAAAATATTGACGGGAATGTCATTGCAGACAGTACCGTATAGGGCACGTAGTAAAGAAAACTTTTAATAAATCTTGATTTAATTTTACGTCTAAAGACCGTAAATGGTATCATACGAATAAGGTAGGTAACCCCTGCCATTATCAAAATATAAATCGCAATACTCATTCTTCCACCTCACTAACAGGAAAAATGAGCGCCGCTATAACCGAAGCAATAATCGCGCATATAATTATGGTAAAACCGCTAGACAAATTAGTAAGGTACTTAAAGAAAACGCTAAGCACAACTGAAATAAGGGCGGCAAAAAGCACCTTTTTATTATCTCGCGCAACAGGTACTACAATAGCCGCAAACATAGCGTAAAGCATTATTCCCAATGCACCGGTAATTATTGCAGGTAAAAAAGATCCTGCCAATGCGCCTACCAAGGTACCGCACGTCCAACCCAGCCAAGATATAAATATCATACCTAACATATAATTTGGCGTTACTGGCGATTTTTGTGAATATGAAAGGGCGAATATCTCATCGGTAATACCAAACGCAGTAACCATTCTATAAGGCACACTAAATGATTTATCAAGTTTTTGCGAAAGTGATATACCCATAAGCGCATAACGGAGATTTATTATAAACTGCGTTAACGCCATTTCTATAAGCGTTCCCTCTGCCGCAATTACTTCAATACCTGCCGCTTGACCGGCTGAAGTTAAATTAGTAGCGGAAATAACGGTAGCCTCCAAAAAGGAAAGCCCACTGGAAACAGCCGTTATACCAAGTCCAAACGACACGGAAAGATAGCCCAAAAAAATCGGCAATCCGTGAATAACGCCTTTACCGAAGGTAAGTTTCAATTAAAAAACTTCCTTTCTATGCTACCCAGTTTTCCTTATTGTAGATAACTCCTGCAATAAGCGCATCATTTTCGAAATAAAAAACAAGTACGTTGTTTTCGATAGAACAAGTAAGTTTTCGGCAGTTTTCTATACTGAAAGGCATAAAGAAAAACTCGCTTTCGTCAGCAATAGAAGATTCTACCTCTAATTTTTCTTGTTCTAAAGCAGTTTTAACGGTATACTCACCTGTTTGTCCAACGGAAAAACCGTAAATATCGGTAAAACCTACAATGCAAGATATTCCCTTTTCTTCATTATCAACGTTATAGTAATAATAAAAATCAGGAGCGTTATAGTAGTTATAATCGGTTCCTTCTACAAGAACGATTTCATCGCCTTGACAGTGTGTTCCATCCGATTCCTCGGAATGTTTTGCAATATCTTTTTCAATATTTTTAATGGGAGTGCCAAGCGCATACTCAGCCTCTTTAACCTGTCCGGTTTTCAAAAAATACTCAATATCTACGCTATAACCTTCATCTTTATTTCTTTCACCACAACCAACAAGTGAAAAAATAAGCAAAACAGCGCAAAATAAAGCAATTATACGTTTCATTGTAATGCCCCTTATCTGGAATGTTTGTGTAAAAGTTCGCTTCTTTGATCCCAAAGTTTTTGAGAAAGGTCAACGTAATATGTATGTGGCTTTTCAAAACGCTTAACTTCGTCCCATAAAAGTTCAACCTGTTCCTTACAGTATTTAGCAATTTCGCTCACTTTAGGACATTCGTAAACCTGCTTTCCTTTTTCGAATATCTTAACCTGAAGTTTTTTAGCAACAAAATTTTCAACAGTTTTGCGCTTCCAGGTATATTCCGGATGGAAGATCTCGTAAGGTTTTGTATCGTCGATTTTTTCATCACCCAAAGTCATTACGTCGGCAATACACTGTCCCGTTTCTTTATCATAAAGACGCCACGGAATTTTAACACCGGGAATAGTAATTTTAGCAGTGTTTTCGCTGATTTTAATTTTGGGAATAATTTCGCCGTCCTTTTCGACAGCAACGAGTTTATACACACCGCCGAAAACAGGCTCTTTAGCGGCAGTAATTAGACGCTCACCAACACCGAAAATATCAACCTTTGCTCCTTGGATAAGCATATCTCTGATAAGATACTCATCAAGAGAGTTAGATACAACGATTTTACAGTCTTCATACCCTGCATCGTCAAGCATTTTTCTTGCTTTTTTTGTAATATAAGTAATATCACCGCTGTCAATTCTAATTCCTCTGGGGCGTTTACCCATAGGTTTTAACACTTCATCAAAAACCTTAATAGCATTCGGTATACCGCTTTTTAAAACGTTATAGGTATCAACAAGCAAAGTTGTGCTATCAGGATATTTTTGAGCATAGGTTTTAAATGCATCATACTCGCTATCAAAAAGTTGAACCCAACTATGTGCCATAGTGCCTGACGGGGTTACGTCAAAATCCTTACCTGTAAGCACACAAGCAGTACCTGTGCAACCGCCAATAATTGCGGCACGCGCACCATATACGGCGCCGTCGTAACCATGAGCGCGGCGAGAACCGAATTCAAGTACCGGTCTACCATCTGCAGCTCTTACAATTCTGTTTGCTTTAGTAGCAATCAGCGACTGATGATTTATAGTCAAAAGCACCATAGTTTCTACTAAAAAAGCCTGCATTATCGGACCTCTTACGGTAATAATCGGTTCTTTCGGGAAAATAGGAGTTCCTTCAGGAACCGCCCATACGTCACATTCAAACTTAAAGTTTTTTAAAAAATCCAAATAACGCTCATCAAAAAGTTTTAAGCCTCTTAAATACTCAATATCACTTTCACTAAAAGAAAGGTTTTTAAAGTAATCAATCAGTTGATTAAGACCTGCCATTATAGCATATCCGCCCTCTTCGGGGACACGACGGAAAAACATATCAAAATAGGCGATAGTTCCTTCCATTGAACTATCAAGTATTCCGTTTGCCATGGTCATTTCATAAAGGTCCATAAGCATACTTAAATTGCGATTATCCATAGTTGCCTCCACAAAAATACTATATATTTATAATACTCCAAAAAAGGTTGCTTGTCAACGCAACAAAAAAAGAATTTCCTGCTAAAAACACAGGAAATTCTTTTTATTTTAAAGAGATATAAACGTTTTGTTCAATCCGTCGCTTTCGGCAAAAAGTTTAAGTTCACCTTCAGCGCCTGTTAATTTAACCGCAATGCTTATTGCGCCCATTCTCATTTGTCTTTCAGGCAAATTAACAGGGTTATGGTCGCAAACGTCACTGCCCGTTCCCACAATTACGCCCTTTGCATTGGTAAAGAAGCGTACAAAAGGATATGCATCGGGAACAACGTTACCCTCTTCGTCAACAACGTAGCAAGTAAATAACGCTATGTCCCCTGCTTTAACAGCATTGTCATTTTCAAGTTTTAGTTTTAATGCGTAAGATTTACCGGATGTTACCCTTACGTCTTCCGCTACTTTTTCGCCATTTTTATAAGCGACTACTTTAAGTTCACCCTTAACGAAAGAAACGTCCCACTCGCCGTGGCCATATTTTTCAATTTCCTTTTTACCAAGGCTTTCACCGTTAAGGAAAAGTTCAAGTTCACTGCAGTTTGTATATGCAGCAACCTTAATTTTTTCGCCCTCCATACCGCACCAGTTCCAATGTGGCATAAGATGTACCATAGGTTTATCGGACCAATGGGAGAGGTTTTGATAAAAGGCGTCTTTTTTCTGCAAAAAGAGGTCAATAGCGCCTGCCTGAGAACAAAGTCTTGGCCAATAGGTTTCACCTCTGTGTTCAAATGCTATCCACTGATATTCGCCCAACGCCCATTCTCTTTCACAAAGGAATTTCCACGTATTTTCTCTACCCATAAACCAAGCGTTAGTATCATGGTCTATTGAATTAGCGTAAGCAGTTCTTGTGATATCGGGGTCACCATCATAATAGAAGCCACGAGAAGTACTTGTAGCGCAACATTCGGAAGCAAATATAGCGCGGTCCGGATAGGTGGCGTGAATTTCATCATAAAGTTTTAGATTATAGTTTACGCCAATTACGTCCAAACAGCCGAAAATCTTACAACCATCAGCATTTGAAACTGCCGCCATAATATATCTATCGGGGTCAAGTTGTTTTGCTCGGCGATACATCGATTTATTGATTCTTTGTCCAACTTCGGTTTTATGGTGCGGCTCTTCGTTACCAAGGGACCAGAAAATAACGCTTGGGCGATTTCTATCACGCTTCATAACCATTTCCATTTGGGCTATACCTTCATCGGTAGACTCCATCCAACGACATTCGTCCATAACCAAAAAGCCCATTTCGTCAAGCGCATCCATTGTAGCAGCGGGATGAGGATAGTGAGAACAACGGTAACCGTTTGCTCCCATTTCTTTAAGTAAGCCTACCTTATAACGAAGTATATTATTGGGTACAGCAAGACCGGTAAGTCCAAAGTCCTGATGAGCGCAAACACCCTTGATTTTTACGTGTTTGCCGTTAAGGAAAAAGCCTTTGTCGGGATCGCAGTAAGCGGTTCTGAAACCAATTCTGTCGGTAACCTCATCACATTCTTTACCGTTTTTAATAAGAGTTGTGTGTACGGTGTAAAGATTTGGGTCATCAACGTCCCAAAGGGCAGGATTTTCTACCTTTGCCTCGTATTTGGCAACACCCTTTTCCTTTGCGCCAAGGAGAACGTTGCCCTGCGCCTCGCCTACAACATTACCGTCTTTATCTTTAATAACACTTTTAGCGGTAATACGCTTTGCTCTGCCGTCATAATTTTCGTTTCTTACAGTAGTTTCAAATTTTACAGTCCAATTATTATCATCAACTTTTATAGGACGGGCGTAAACACCGTATAAATCAACGCAAACTCTATCGGTTTTGGTAAGCCATACGTCGCGATAAATACCGCCACCCTGATACCACCAACCCTCGTATTCGTCGGTAGTAACGTATACTGCTAAAATATTTTCCTTTTCACCAAAGTAGCAGTTATCGGTAATATCAACCTCAAAGGAAGTATATCCGCAGAAATTATGTTTCATTAGACAGCCGTTAAGATAAACGGTCGCATGTGTAGAAACACCTTCAAAAAGAATAGTGATACGTTTATCTTTATCGTTCTCGGCTAACTTAAAGTGTTTTCTGTACCAACCGTTAGTATATTTAAAATAACCCGTAGTGTTATTTTCATTTTTTTCGGAAGTTTTAGTAATTATGTAATCGTGAGGTAAATCTACCCACTGCCAACCGATACTTATAAGTTCTCTGGTGCCTGCGCCCCATCCTTCAGGAACGTCGTTATGATTATATGAAGCAGGACCCTGCAGTTTTCTTTCGGTTTTACTCTGTGAATATACCGGACCTTTTGTAAAGGGACGGTCTACCTTTAAATCCCCTTCGCAAAAAAGCCAACGGGAATTAATTTTAGTTACTTCTCTCATTTATAATACCTCCGCCAGAGCGTTTTTAAAAAACTACAATCATTATAACCTTTAAAACATATAATTTCAATATTAAAATGAAAATTTTTTTCATAAAAAATTATTGTATAAAAATTAAAAATCACCGATTAAATCGGTGATTTTTATTATTCTTTATATTCTATTTTGGCTTCAGCCCCGTCAACCGTATCTTTGGTAACGATTACGGTTTTTATATTGCTTTCAGAGGGTGTATTAAACATAATAGGCTGAAGGGTGGCTTCGATAATGGAACGAAGACCTCTTGCACCGGTTTTACGTTCAATGGTAAGTTCTGCAATGCGTTCAAGAGCCTCTTTTTCAAAAATAAGTTCGACGCCGTCTATACTGAATAACGCTTGATACTGTTTAACGATAGAGTTTTTAGGCTCGGTCATAATACGTATAAGAGTTTCTTTATCCATACCCTTAAGACCTGTAACAACGGGAAGTCGACCTACAAGTTCGGGAATAAGACCAAACTTAACAAGGTCTTGATGGGTTGCATTTTCGGCAGCCGCAATAGCCTCTTTACTTTTAGGAGATTTAACGTCTGCGCCAAAACCAAGGCTTGAACCGCCTATTCTACGTTCAATGATTTTATCAATACCGTCAAATGCACCTGAACAAATAAACAAAATGTTGGTTGTGTTTATTTGTATAAACTCTTGCTGTGGATGTTTTCTTCCACCCTGTGGCGGAACGTTAGCCACAGTACCTTCTAAAATTTTAAGAAGGGCTTGCTGAACACCCTCACCGCTAACGTCACGGGTAATAGAAGTGTTTTCACTTTTTCTTGCAATTTTATCTATTTCATCAATATAAATAATACCGCGTTCAGCCTTAGTGATATCATAATCAGCCGCTTGAATCAGACGAAGAAGAATGTTTTCTACGTCCTCACCCACATAACCTGCTTCGGTTAAAGTGGTAGCGTCGGTAATAGCAATCGGAACCTGAAGAATTTTGGAAAGGGTTTGAGCAAGTAATGTTTTACCAACACCTGTAGGGCCTAAAAGCAAAACGTTGCTTTTAGCAAGTTCTACACTTTCGTCACTTTGCTTAAAAATACGTTTATAATGGTTATAAACTGCAACAGAAAGAGTGATTTTTGCTTCATCCTGACCAATAACGTATTCGTCAAGTTTTTCTTTTATTTCTCGAGGTTTTGGAAGCACAAATTCTTTTTGCTCGTTTTTCTGTGATTTACGACGAGGTTTAACCTCTTCGGCATCTTCACCGTACAAAAGGGTATTACAGAAATTAATACAAGCATCACAGATATATACTCCGGGGCCCTCGATAATTCTGCCGACCTCATCCTGCGTTTTACCGCAGAATGAGCACCGAACCTGTTTGTTTGAATCTTTAGTAGGCATTAGTTACCCTCTCTTAGCAATAACCTTATCTACAATACCGTATTCCTGAGCTTCATTTGCAGTAAGCCAATTATCTCTATCGGTATCAACAGCAATCTGTTCAATGGCTTTGCCGGTATTTTCTGATAAGATTTTATTAAGATTTTCTCTGGTACGTTCAATGTGACGTGCAGAAATAAGAATGTCACTTGCCTGTCCCTGAGCGCCACCTAAGGGCTGATGAATCATAACTTCAGCATTTGGTAGAGCGTAACGTTTGCCCTTTGCACCACTTGAAAGCAAGAATGCACCCATACTTGCTGCCATACCGATACAAATGGTAGAAACATCACATTTAATGTATTGCATAGTATCATAGATCGCCATACCTGCAGATACGCTTCCTCCGGGACTGTTGATATAAAAACTTATATCTTTATCAGGATCCTGTCCCTCAAGATAAAGCATTTGAGCGACTATCAGGCTGGCGGAAGCATCGTCAACCTGTCCGTTAAGCATAATTATACGATCGTTTAAAAGACGGGAAAAAATATCATAAGAACGTTCTCCGCGGCTGGTTTGTTCAACGACCATAGGAACCAAATTCATATCCATAACAATACCTCCATTATAAATGATTATGCACAAAAACTGCTTTTTATAATCAGATTATTCTTCTGTTTTAGGAGCAGCCTTCTTGGTTGTTGTAGTCTTCTTTGCTGCAGGTTTCTTCTCAGCATCGCCTTCTGCCTTTTTAGTAGTAGAAGTGGTCTTCTTAGCAGCAGGCTTCTTAGCGGTTTCGCCTTCAGCCTTCTTGGTTGTAGAAGTAGTCTTCTTTGCTGCAGGTTTCTTTTCTGCGGCACCTTCTGCCTTTTTAGCAGTAGAAGTAGACTTTTTAGCAGCAGGTTTCTTAGGAGCCTTTTCGCTGATAGCGTCAACGTCGGTGATAACAGCGCTTGTCTTTACAAGGTCAAGTGCCTTTTCTACAGCGATATCCTTTTTGAGTTCTTCAGCAGGAACAGCAGCCTTAACCTGTTCAGCAGGAATAGAGTACATTTCTGCCATTTCATCGTACTTCTTGTCAACGTCTTCGTCAGCAACAACGATGTTTTCAAGTTTAACGATTTTTTCAAGAGCAAGACGCATCTTAACCTGTTTTTCAGCCTGAGGACGATATGTCTTAGAAATTTCTTCGATGGTAGCACCTGTATACTTAATATAGTTTTCAAGGCTCATACCCTGAGACTGTAAACGATAGTCGAGGTCACGAAGATTCTGCTGAACTCTGTTATTATACATTGCTTCAGGAATTTCGCCCTTGATAGAGTCAATAATTTGATCAAGAAGTCTGGTTTCGGTTTCGTCTTCAGCAGCCTTTTGCTTTCTTTCAAGAGCCTTTGCTTTAAGGTCAGCCTTTAAGTCTGCAAGAGTATCAAAGTCGCTTACGTCTTTAGCAAATTCATCATCAATTTCAGGAAGTTCACGTTTTTTGATTTCGTGAAGTTTAACCTTGAATACAGCCTCTTTACCTGCAAGGTCAGCAGCATGATATTCGGTGGGGAAAGTAACGTTAACGTCGAATTCTTCGCCGATATTCTTGCCCACAATTTGTTCTTCAAAACCGGGGATAAACTGACCGGAACCTAAAGTAAGGGTATAAGCCTCACCCTTGCCGCCTTCGAAAGCAACGCCGTCAACGTAACCGTCAAAATCAATAACGGTAATGTCATCCATAGCAGCCGCTCTGTCTTCAACAGCAACAACTCTTGCGTTTCTGTCAGCCATAGCCTTAACAGATTCTTCGATTTCAGCATCATCAACGCTAACTTTAAGACGTTCTTCTTTAAGACCCTTGTATTCTCCGATTTCAATTTCGGGAACAACAGTAAGGGTTACTTTAAAGTCAACGCCATCTTCCTTGCTTATAGAAACAAGGTCGAAGTCCATCTTATCGTCAACAATTTCTACACCTGCCTCAACTGCAGCCTCCTCAAGTGCTGCACCATAAAGGCTGTCCAAAGTATCCTGGAAGAATGCTTCAGCGCCGTAATATTTTTCAATGAAACTTACGGGTGCTTTGCCCTTACGGAAACCGGGAACGGTGATTTTTTTACTCTCACGACGCATTACGTCAGCAAGAGCCTTTCTGAAAGTTTCTCCGTCGATAACTACCTCAAGTTCATAACGGTTAGTATCAACTTTTTTTGCATTTTTTAAACTCATGGAAATACCTCCGCAAAATTTATCAACATATACTATATCACATATTTTCAAAAATTTCTACAATAATTTGGAATTTTTTTAAAATAATTTATTTTATATAATAAGGAGTAAAGTCTATACAGTCACAGGAAATAAGTTTAAAGGTTATATTTTCGTGTTCTTTAGGACAATTATTAAGTCCCGAACCGTGTATATGACCGTGATAAACGGTATTAACCGAAAACTCCTTTAACACGCTGAATATAGGTTCTATTGCTTCCCCGTTAAGTACGGGCGGATAATGCATAAACACAATGGGTTCAAGTCCCTTATCAAGTGCTGATTGAATAGAAGTTTTAAGTCTTCCCGCCTCTCGGTTTACAATTGCTTTATCGCTTTCTTTTTCGGGAAACCAACCACGGCTGCCGCAAATTCCGTAACCGTTTATTTCATAACAGTTATTAAAAACAATTTCAATTGTTTTAATATTTTCTTTTTCAAAAAAAGCGTGAATTTTTTTTGCGGTTGACCACCACAAATCATGGTTACCTTTTAAAAGAATTTTTTTACCGGGGAGAGAATCGATAAACCGAAAATCCGGTAATGCTTCTTCTATTTTAAGCGCCCAAGAAAAATCGCCGGGCAAAACAACTATATCATCATTAGTAACAAGACGCGACCAATTTGCTTTTATTCTGTCGGTATGATTATCCCAACCGTAAAAAATATCCATTGGCTTATCACTGCCAAAAGACAAATGCAAATCGGAAATACCGAAAATTTTCAAAAAATTCCCTCCTTTTTCATTAAATAATACAGCCATTTCGGACAATAATAATATTGACCGGTAGAGGTCTGAAAGGAAATAGATAACTATGGAAAACAACTCTTGTGAAAAACCTATTGCAGGAATTCTTTGCGATGCAAAACAGTGCATCCACCATACAGCAGACGACCGTTGCTGTGCCGGTGCTATTCAGGTAGGCTACAAAAGCGCTTGCGAATGTAACGAAACTGCTTGTACCACCTTTAAAGCAAAGAATTAAATTACCAAAAGCACCCGAAAGGGTGCTTTTCGGTTATTCGAATGCATTTTTAATATAATTCAAAGAAAATTTATATTCCGAGTTTTCAACCCGTACAGTAATTGCAGATACGTCAAATCTATATTTGTAATCACGTTGAAGTTTTGAGATAAAATCTCTTGCAGTATGCTTTATTCTTTTTTGTTTGAATTTATCAACAGCTTCTTCAGGAGACACCAAAAAATCCTCAAATCTAGTTTTAACTTCAACAAACAAAAGTAAATCGTCTTTTTCGGCTATAATATCAATTTCTCCAAAACGGCATTGATAATTCCTTTTGAATATAAAAAAACCGTGTTTTTTAAGAAAATCTACAGTGATATCTTCACCTTTTCGACCCAGATAATAAATATCTCTCATAACAGTTTTTTAAGAAAAGACGGACGGTGAATATTTGTTACACCAAATTCTTTAATTGCGTCAATATGGGCTTTTGTACCATATCCCTTATGTTTTTCAAAACCGTACTGCGGATACTTTTCGGCATACTCAAGCAAAAGTCTGTCTCTTGTTACCTTTGCAAGAATACTTGCTGCGGCAATAGACATACTTTTTGAATCGCCCTTAACCACACACTCGCCTTTAATTTCAAGTTGAGGTGGAAAACGGTTACCGTCAATAAGGGCATAATCTGCTTTTATTTTCAGTTGTTCTACGGCGCGTGTCATAGCGATGTAAGTAGCGCCTAAAATATTAAATTCTTCAATTTCTTCTACGCTAGAAAAGGCAATACCGTATGCAATAGCCTTGCTTTTTATAACATCAAAAAGCAGTTCTCTCTTTTTTTCGCTTAATTTTTTAGAGTCGTCAAGACCTTCAATAACCGTTCCTTCAGGCAATATAACGGCAGCAGCGCACACGGGACCTGCCAAAGGTCCGCGACCCGCTTCATCCACACCGCATACATATTTATAACCCTTTAAAACAGCGGAATTTTCAAAACTGTAATCAGGCATTTTCCTTTACCCTTTCAAGCGAAATTTTTCCTATTTTTGCATTTCTGAATTCCTGTAAAAGCGTTGTTGCCGCCCTTAGAGTATCGCCCTCACCGCCACGAACAACCATACCGCGCTTTTTGGCAATTTCTCCCAGCAAATCATAAGAGTCAAGTGTCAAATCAATATTTTGATAACGATTTTTAAGAAGTTCGGGATAAGAAGATGCTAAAATTTCAACAAGTCTCATTCCTAAAAGTTCAATATCCACTACGTTATCTTTAACAGCGCCCGTAAAAGCAAGACGCTCACCGATACTCATATCTTCAAACTTAGGCCATAAAACACCGGGAGTGTCAAGCAGTTCAAGTTGTTTATCAACCGTAAACCATTGATTACCACGCGTAACACCCGGACGATTTTCCGCCTTTGCTTTGTTTACACCTGCCATACGGTTTATAAAGGTTGATTTTCCAACGTTAGGAATACCTACAACCATAAGTCTTAAAGGTTTTCCTGCCATACCTTTTTCGGCGTTTGATTTAAGTTTTTCGGAAAGCATATCCTTTACCGTAGGAACAAATTTATCAATGCCTTTACCAGTTCTGCAATCGACGGCAATCGCTCTTATATTTTGCTTTTCAAACCATTTAATCCATCCGTTTGTAACCTCGTCATCAGCCATATCGCATTTATTTAAAATAACCAGCATAGGCTTTTTTCCAAGAAGTTTTGGGATATCGGGATTACGACTTGAAGCCGGAATACGAGCATCAACAATTTCGGCAACCGCATCAACTAATGAAAGTTCCTTTTCCATTTGTCTGCGGGTTTTGGTCATATGACCGGGAAACCATTGTATATACTGTGCTTCGCTCATTACTTAACCACTCCAAATCTATCAAAGGGGAACACTCTGAAAACAGCCTTACCTAAAATATAGCGTTCATCAATCATACCTTCGTTACCAATTCTTGAACTTCTGCTGTCAAGAGATTCGTTTCGGTTATCCCCTAAGCAAAAGACGTGATTATCGGGAACTCGTACAGGAAACTTAATGTCGTATTTAAGGTTAGTAGGTGTTCTTGTGTACGGTTCATCAAGGGCAACACCGTCTACGTAAACAATACCACTGTTAAAATCAATATCTACCGTTTGACCTTCGGTAGCAATAATACGCTTTATAATAGGACCTTCGCCTTCGTCGGCATAATATCCGTTACTGGCATTACGCGAAACAACTACAATATCACCAACTTTAGGAGTATAAAACCAGTCGGTGATTATAACTTTTTCACCATTATATAAAGTATCCTTCATTGAACCGCCCACTATTGTTGCAACCCTAAACACAAAAGTAAAAATTATAACAACAGCAAGCATAGCGCTTACCACTACTTCAAGCCACTCAAAAATCTCTTTAGTAATAGAAATGGGTTCTTTCTGTTTTTGGTTTTCATTTTCCATAACAGTTTTTCCTCCAAGTAACGAAAAAAGGAGACAACTTAAGGTTGCCTCCTTCCCTTTTTTCTTAGCCGATTAACTCTTTAACCTTAGCAGCCTTACCAACTCTATCACGGAGATAGTAAAGTTTTGCTCTGCGAACGCGGCCGTTTCTCACAAGTTCAACCTTTGCAACGTTGGGAGAATGTACGGGGAATACACGTTCAACACCTACACCGTAAGAAACTCTGCGAACGGTGAATGTTTCGGAAATACCGCTGTTGTTTTTAGCAATTACGGTACCTTCGAAAATCTGAATTCTTTCTCTGTCGCCTTCCTTGATGCGTACGTGTACCTTTACGGTGCTACCGATATTTACTACCGGTGCTTCAGCCTTTAAGCATTCTTCAGTTAACTTTTTAATAGCGTCCATTTTAATTTTCCTCCTAAATTTTTCCAGATGTTCATACCCGTTAAACGACAGAGGACCATCCGCTTTAATGTCGAACTATTCGGCATCAAACCCACCTAAAAGGAGTAGGTGAAATCAAATGCTAGAGTATTATACTACATAAATAAGAAAAAATCAAGCAAAATTTTATTTTTTTAAAAACTTTTTTAAAACCAATTTTTTTGCCTCTATTTTTTAAAAATTCTTGCGTATTTATAAATTTTATAATATAATATAGAGGTATATGTACCTATGTATAAAGGAAAGTTTTGAAAAAATGATTTATTTGGACAACAGCGCTACTACCAAACCTTGTCAAAAGGCTGTAGAAGCAATTAATAACGCTTTAGTAAATAATTGGGGTAATCCCTCTTCTACTTATTCGCACGGAATAAACGCTTTTGAAGCAATAGACGACACACGCAGAGTTATCGCATCTTCCATTGGCGCAAAACCTGACGAAATATTTTTTACAGGAAGCGGAACCGAGGCTAACAATCTTGCTATTTTCGGTTGCGCACACGCTTTAAAGAAAAAAGGCAATAAAATAGTTTCTACTGCTATTGAACATCCTTCAGTTCTTGAAGCACTTAAAAAATTAAATAAACAAGGTTACGAAACCGTACTCCTTTCTCCCGATGAAAACGGTTGCATAAAAGAGGACGATTTAAGAAAAGAAATCGACCAAAACACAATCCTTGTTTCAATTATGCTCGTAAATAACGAGATAGGCTCAATTCAGCCTATAGAACTTGCCGCAAAAATAATTAAAGAAAAAAACTCCCCTGCTCTGCTTCACTGCGATGCCGTACAAGGTTACGGGAAACTTCCCATCAATGTCTCATCTCTCAGAGTTGATTTACTAAGTGCCAGCGGTCATAAAATCCACGCCTCTAAAGGCATAGGTTTTTTATACAAAAAATCGGGTGTTAACATTCTCCCCGTAATTTACGGCGGCGGTCAAGAAAAAGGACTGCGTTCAGGAACCGAAAGCGTTCCGCTTATTGCAGGTCTTGGCGCGGCTGTTAAAGAATTACCCAATTTAAACAAACAAATAATAGTTCAACAAGAATTTTACAAAAACGCTAAAGAAACTTTACTTCAAACAGGCAAAATAAAAATCAACTCACCCGATAACGCACTTCCGTATATCCTTAACATTTCAGTTGATGGGTATAAGTCAGAACCTATGCTTAACGCACTTGCTATGGAGAATATATTCGTTTCAAAAGGAAGCGCTTGTGCAAAGGGTCACAGAAGTTACGTTTTAAGTGAAATAGGTCTTTCGAACGATAGAATTGACAGCGCTATTCGCATAAGTTTTTCAAAGGACAACACTGCTGAAGAAATAGAGATACTTAAAAACGCTATAATTAAAATTACTGAAAAAATGAGAAGGTTTAAAAAATAATGAAAGAAATTATACTTATAAAAAACGGCGAACTTGTTCTTAAAGGTTTAAACAGAAGCACCTTTGAAAGTATGCTGATTAAAACAATTCGCAGACGTCTTAAAGATTTAGGAAAAATCAGTATAAAAAATGCTCAATCCACCATTTATATAGAACCGGTTGAAGACGATTTTGATTTTGAAGAAGCAATAGACAGAGTTAGCAAAATTTTTGGTATTGCCGCTTTTAGCCGTTGCGCCTCTTTAAATAAAGATATGAATGAAATTTTGTCAGTGGTTGCCGATTACGTCAAACCCTCTTTAAGTAATGTAAAAACCTTTAAGGTAATTGCAAAAAGAAGTGACAAATCTTTTCCGTTAACCTCTCCTGAAATTTCAGCACAGGTCGGTGGCGCCATTTTATCGGCTATGCCTTACCTAAAGGTTGATGTAAAAAATCCCGACGTAGTTGTTTCGGTTGAAATACGCGATTACGCCGCATATATTCACGCCGGTCAAATTCACGGCGCAGGTGGTCTTCCCGTTGGTTCATCAGGCAAAGCGACCATACTTATTTCCGGCGGTATTGATAGCCCCGTTGCTGCTTACTTAATGGCAAAACGTGGTTTAACTTTAAACGCAGTACATTTTGCAAGTCCTCCTTATACGGGACCTTTAGCCGAAAAAAAGGTTAAAACCTTACTCGAAAAGGTAGCGGCATACAGCGGTGATATTCGTCTTGCTATTGTTCCTTTTACCGAAATTCAAGAGGCTATTGCCGAAAACTGTAAAGAGGAATATTTTACCTTGATAATGCGTCGTATGATGATGCGAATTGCCGAAAGACTTGCAATTGCTTCAGGCAGTAAAGCGCTGATTACAGGAGAAAGTCTTGGGCAGGTTGCCAGTCAAACTCTCCCTGCAATAGGGGTTACTGATATTGTAACAAAAGAACTTCCCGTATTGCGTCCTCTTATAGGAATGGATAAGGAAGACATAATTATTATTTCAAGAAAAATTGATACTTTTGAAACTTCGGTACTGCCGTACGAGGATTGTTGCACGGTATTCACTCCGAAACATCCAAGAACCCGTCCCACAATAGAGGACTGCGCCGAAGCCGAAAATGTTTTTGATTTTGATGAACTTATCGAAAAAGCAGTAAACGAAACATTGTACACACGTATCACCCGCGACGGTGAAGCAATTTAAAGGAAGGAAACGCCATGCATACTGAAATTATTTGTTTTACTTCAGGAAAAGACAATGAAGACGTTCTTGGTTGCGAAAAACAACTTTGCACCCTTTTAGGACAACTTCAACTTGATCCACCCGAACGCACCATTACCACCAACAACACAAAAAATATTATTACCGCAATTAAAGAAGCGTCTGTTGAAAGCAACGCCATATTTTTATGCGGTGATATTGAAATTTCCAAAAAGGTTTTAAAGAAACTGTATAAATTAAAATTTAAAATCAATGAAGAATACAAAAATTGCCTTTTGAGAAAAGGCGAAGAAATAACCACCGAAAAAGTTGCTTTCCCTGCAAATGCTAAAGTTTGTTTTGATAGACAAAGCGGTGTTGCTGCTTTTTTAGTTAAAGTATTCAGCAAAATATTCTTTGTAATTCCCGATGATTACGCTTTGATTTCTTCATTGGCTGACGACTGCATTTTGCCATACTTCGCTGAAAAGAAAGGCAAGTTTTTATCTCGCGCAAAATTAAAACTTTTTGATGTTGACGAAGCATTGCTTTCTTCCGTTATTAAGGCTCTTAGAATAAAATATCCAGTTCGCATAAGTCGTTACAGTACCGACGGAAAAATCCGTCTTGAAATTTCATCTTGTGCGAAAAATATGAATGATGCGAGTAAATTATGTTATGCAGCTATAAACGAAATTAAAGAAACCTTTGCAAACAGTATTTACGAAGTCGGCACAAGAAGTCTTGCAGAAGTAACGGTAGATGCGCTTAAAAAAGCTGGTCTTACCGTTTCTACCGCAGAAAGTTGCACAGGCGGTATGCTTTCCGAAGCAATTACATCTGTTTCTGGTGCATCTGATGTACTCGAAATAGGTATTTGCGCTTACTCTAACAGAGTTAAAAAAGATGCATTAGGCGTTAGCGAAGAAATTCTTGATACCTTTGGCGCAGTAAGTAAAGAAACTGCCGCTGCTTTGGCAAAAGGTATTTATAAGTTAAGTGGTTCAAAACTCGGCATAGGTATTACCGGTGTTGCAGGTCCTGCTAAAAGTGAAGGTAAAGAAGTAGGAACCGTTTACGTTGCTATGTATGATGGCAATAAATATTGGATTAGAGAAGTTCGTCTTTCTGAAAACGAAACACGTGATAAAATCCGTGAATATGCTTGCGCTACCGCCCTTGACCTTATCAGACGATACATTATCGTTCTTCCCGATGTTTTAAACGGTTGTTGCGATGAAGACAGTTTAAAAATACTTGCCGCACAGCCTGATTTTATCGATACTTCTTTAAAAGCAGAAAACCAGCCTAAAGTTATTGAGGGAACCGTCGAAGAAGAAACAATTATAATCGACGAAGAACAACCCATAGTTAATACAGAAGAATCTATAGAAGAAAATACACCAATAGTTATTGCAGAAGACATTCCTTCAAATGAAACAGTATCTTTAGAAACAAATTCAAACAGCGAAGGTTTTGCCGAATTTATAGGCGAAGATGAAATAAACGATGAAAGTTTCGAAATAGTTGCAGATAACTACAACGACCAAGTAATTATCTTTGACGACGATGACGATGATGACGAAGAACCAAAAAGCAGGTTGTTCAAAAGAGACAAGTCTGTTATTTCAAAAACTCCCAACTGGCTTAAAATAGCATTTATTGCAGTTATTGCCGCCGTTGTTGTTTTCACTTCATTTTTTGCAAGTTATTTCATTAAAATTCATCGTGACCGTTCTCAGTTAGAAAAAGCAAGAGAAATTTTCTCTTCCCTTTCAAAATCGGAAGCATTTTCTAAATTAAAGGCAGAAAACAGCGATTTTTACGCTTGGATAAAAATTGGTGATACAACCCTTAATAATCCCATTTACCAGACTACTGATAACTCTTTTTACGCAAAGAACAATATGAATAAACAAAAAAGTCGTTACGGCGCCTTGTTCTTTGATTATAAAAACAAAATTGCCACCGAAAACGAAACAAAAAACCTTGTTGTTTACGGACAAAATATGAACGATGGCACAATGTTTGGAATTCTTAACGATTTTCAGGATTTATCGTTTATAAAAGAGAACAACACTATTTCTCTTTACACCGAAAACAAAGATAGAACATATAAAATTTTTGCAGTTATTATAACTAACGCAGCAAAGGAAGACGATGACGGACATTTATTTGATTTTTCTCGTTCAGGATTTAAGAGTGTAAATGATTTTAATTCTTGGGCTAACGAAATCAAGTCAAAAAATCTTTATATCTCAAACGCTGAACTTTTTCCCACCGATTCATTCCTTACCCTTGTAACAACAAGTGATGCCTTTAACAACGCAAGATTGGTTGTAATGGCAAAAGAGGTTACCGAAGAAAACGCTAACTTTACCTATGCAATTAATCCTTCTCCCGTATATCCGAAAGCATGGTATGAAGCAAGAGATATGCAGCCCCAATCAAATGATACTTCCGCGGGTAACGACTCGTCAGACCTTTCATCTGATACTTCTTCTGACGTTTCATCAGATACTTCTTCTGACAATTCTTCCGATAACACCGTTATCCCCAACCCAAATCCCGAACCTGAACCCGAACCTGAACCCGAACCTGAACCCGAACCTGAACCCGAGCCTGAGCCGGAGCCTGAGCCGGAGCCGGAACCCGAGCCTGAGCCGGAGCCGGAGCCCGAACCTGAGCCCGAACCTGAGCCTGAACCTGAGCCTGAACCTGAGCCTGAACCACAAGAATAATTAAACATCGGAGAGAATAATATGTTACAAAACTTAAAAATCGACATTATTTATTATGAAACACCTTCGGATTTTGAATTTGAATTTAATTTAGGTGGTTGTTGTCACTGCAGAGTTTTAAACAACACTACTTCTTCTCCAAAAGAATTAATTAGTTGTCTTTCAAAAGCAGTTGGAAGAAGCCGAGTTATTATTGTTGTCGGAAACTTAAATAAGCAAAACGGTCTTTATTTACTTATAAGCAAAGCCATCGGCCGTCAACTTGAAGAAGTTTCTGCCGACCAATACGGCATTATAGAAGGCAGTGATAATACCGTTATCGAAGGTTCTCTTCCACTTGTAAGTTCCGACGGTTTACTTGCGGGTTGTATTATAGAAAGCGGTCCTCAGTCTATAATCCTTTTGCCCGACGAAAAAACTCTTAGAAAAGATATTGCTGAAAATTTGGTGTTTCAGTACATTTCGGCAGTTAGCCGTACTCCTGAAACCGACTCGGTACTAACATCTGACAGTCAACCAAAAGAACAAGAAACTAAGGATGAAGTTATTGAGGAACAAGTAGAAGAAAAGGTTATTCCCGAATCAGAAACTTTTGAAGAACCCGAAGTCAGCAATGAAATTAACAACGAAGAAGACGTTTTAACTTCCGTTGAAGAAATTTTCGAAGAAGCAAAAGAAGTTGAAGAAGAATCGGTAATTACGGAAAATAACGACATAAAAGAAGTAATCATTACCGAAAACGACGATGATTTCTTTGATATTTTTGCTGAAGAAACCGAAGAAAAATCAGAGCAAGAATTTGTTTACGCAAACAATAGCGACAACGAATATGAAAATGCTGAAAATTTCGAGCAAAACATTTCCCCAAAAGACAAAGGGTTAAACCTTCTTATTTGGATTATAATAGGCCTTATGTTCATAATAATAGGTGTACTTGCATATATGCTAATATACACCCCATTAAAAAACGGTGTTAATATTACCGACTACATCACTCAAATTTTCAACCAATAAAGCAGAGGTTATTATAATATGGCAGAACAATTAGCAACATTCTTCCAAGATAAATTGCCGCCTGAATTAGCAATTTTCGTAATATCGTTATTGCCTGTTTTAGAACTGCGTGGCGGTCTTATTGCCGCCGCAGTTTTAGGCGTCGACTTTTGGATAGCATTTCCTATTTGTGTTTTAGGAAATATGGTACCTATTCCATTTATCCTTTTATTTATCCGTAAAATATTCGAATGGATGAAAAAAACGAAACTTTTCAAAAAGTTAGCAATTAAACTTGAGGAAAGAGCCAAAAAGAAGGCTGACAATGGCAAAAATCAAAAATATAAATTATGGGGACTTTTTGTTTTAGTAGCCGTACCGCTTCCCGGAACGGGCGGATGGACGGGCGCCCTTGTAGCAGACATTATGGATATACGCATTAAACACGCTTTCCCCGTTATAACTTTAGGAGTTATAACTGCCGGAATTATAATGTCACTTCCTACCTACATAATCCCTGAAATAATTAAATTATTCGCATAAAAAATAAGCACGAAGTTTCGTGCTTATTTTTATTTATATATAAAACGGCTGAGAATATGCACTCTTTCCAAATTTATCAACCACTTTAAATCTAACAAATTTATCTTGATTTTCTACCTTGAACTCTGCCTCAAAAAGTTTATTGTCGTCGGCATATTTTGCGTCGTAACGCCTTATTCCTGTCATTAAAAATATTTTTTCACAATCGGAACATTTAATTTTAACGTTATCGCCTTCACGGGTAATACTATAAATCTCAGGCCCTGTAGATGCGTAAAATTCTCCGTTTTTAAGCGCTTCCATAATACTTTCATAATTAAGCGAATTACTGTTTACAACAACCCAGCCGCCAAAAGAATCGTCTTTATGGATATTTGCGTTATGGTTATCGTCACATGCAGTACAATAAAGTTTATTTCCTGCCATTAACATTTGCGAAAAAACGTGTTCATCGTCAATTGACAGTCCGTATATAAAACAACCGTTGTTATAAATTTCAACAAAATCTATTCCCTTATAGTTCATATAATCAAGCGCCGTTTCAAGAGACCACGTCGGGTGATTATAGGAAACTAAAAAGCCTTGTTTTTTCATTTCGCTTATAAGATTATTTATGCTATCAACCGTGTAGTTGCGTTGGCAATCTTTTGTAAATTTAATTCTTTCACGAAAAAATTCCTTTATTTTTGTATCGTAAACTAAACTGTAACAAGGTGTTATTTCGGTTTTTGGGTCAAGAGCGTAAAAATTTAAATGAGCAACCTTCATATCGCGTTTAGCAAAGGTTGAAACGGTGGGAAATTCTTTTACAGCAAATTCACAACCGACTATAGCGACAAAATCATCATCAGTTAAGTGGGACTGATTGATAATATGTTCATGGTCGGTATAGGCAACAAAAGAATATCCTTTTTCTTTATACATTTGTTTTATTTCTTCAGGAGTTTTGTATCCATCAGAAAAAACCGTATGACAATGAAGATTTCCTTTATAAAACCCTTTGTTTTTACCAAATAGAACCTGCATAATTACACCTCTTTTTATTAAATATAATTTTACACGCAGTTTTTGCTTTTTGTAAGTAAATAACAATCCCAAGCCAATTGGCCTGGGATATATTTTTTATTGAGCATTATTAGAACCTACGGTAATAGCAGTGGTATAATATCTACCCGAACGGTAGAATCTTACCGAAACAGTATCACCCGGTTTGCACTCGGAAATAAGTTTCTTAAGCGCTTCATAGTCGCTTACAGCCGTTGCGCCAAATTCGGTAATAATATCACCATTTTTAATACCTGCTATTTCGGCAGGTCCGCCTTCGACAATGTTACCTACTACAGCGCCTGCAGGATAGCCGTATTCTTTAAGCCTTTCAGCAGTCCAAGAATCACTAAAGGTAACACCGATATACGGATCAGGTATTTCGCCTTTGTCGATAACCTTTTCGCACACCTCAATTACTTTATCGGCAGGTATGGCAAAACCCATACCGTTAACGTTTTCTGCCACAATTTTCGAACTTGGAATACCTATTAATTCGCCCTTTATATTAACAAGAGCACCACCTGTAAAATTAACTCCAAGAATAGCATCGGTTTGAATAAGAGAAAGAGAAGTTTCGTTACTTGCAGAAGTACCTGCCGTTCTTTTAACACCGCTTATAATGCCATAAGTTACGGTACCCATATAATCAATACCGCCAGGAGAACCAATGGCTGCAACGTATTGACCTACAGCAATTTTTTTAACATCTGCTATTTCAATGGGAACAAGTCCCGATGCTTCTACCTTTAATACAGCAAGGTCGTAAGATATGTTATATCCTACAATTTCTGCTTCTAAAGGCTTTTTCTTATTACCCGAAAAGAATACCTCGATGTTCATATTAGCATTTTCGGTAGCCTTTTTGATTACAGAATAGTTGGTTATAATATATCCGTCTTCCGAGTAGACAATTCCGCTTCCCTCGCCCGACGTTTCACTGTTACCGCCAAAAAAATTATCAACCGCTTCGCTTGTACGCACAAAAACTACGCACGGAGACACTTTTTTTGCTACCGCTTCAATATTAGAATTAGATTTTTCATCAACGGCAATTGTAACGTTAGTTGGGTTTTGGTTTATTACCCCGCTTTGTTGAGGTTCCGGAATTTTAGAAATCAAATATTTCGCCGAAATAAATCCACCCGACAAACCTATAGCAAGAGAAAGTACGGAACTTATTAAAATTGAAGTCAAACCGCCATTTCTTTTATTTTTATTTTGAGCAACCGTTACTTCAGTATTTTTTTCATCCATAACTAACACTCCTTTATTCTTCTTCGGTAGATGCTTCGGATTCGCTTTTGGTTTTTCTTTTCTTAATATCTTTTATTAAAGTAATACTTACGAAAACAATAAGCCCTAAAACAAGAACTATTGCAACCGATACCATCACAATATGATAAACTGATATTTGCGCAGGGGTCTGAGTAAAATTGTAAACAATACTGCTTACAACACCTTTGGCTTTATCAATACCGTTTGCACTTGTAATAGAAATAACATAAATGAAACCCTGTTTAACCGTAATAAACTGCGTTACCATAGAGTTGTTTTCACTCTCATTTAACGTAATATCTCTAATAATATATACCGCATCGCCCAATTGTTCGATATTATAATTTAATACGTTTGTACTGTCGGCAAAATCTTTTATATCAGCAAGTTTAATATTATTAAAATCTTTAACCGAAGTAGAAAACTCGGTTTCCTTACACGTTACTTCAATAACGTAACTATTATCGTTTGCTATACCGTATAAAATAATATTATTTTCCGCAATATATTTTTTAAAGGTTTCTTTATCCATTCCTAAAACTTCGTCGCCGACTTCATAAACGGTAATACCATCAAGTGTTATTAACTCCACCTTGTCGTCAGTTTGAGCAAAGGCAGGAATAGACAAAACCAATATTGCAACTATTATAGCAATTAGTTTTTTCATATTTATATACCGTTTTGCTTTTTAGCGGCAGTAACGGTATTACACATAAGCATTGCTCTGGTCATAGGACCTACACCGCCCGGAACGGGAGTAATCATAGAAGCAACCTTAGAAACTTCGTCGAACTTTACGTCACCGCAAAGTTTTCCGTTATCGTTTCTATTAATACCTACGTCAATAACAACTGCGCCTTCCTTAACCATATGGCTTTTAACGAAATCTGCTCTGCCTACAGCGGCAATAAGTATATCTGCAGTTTTGCAAATTTCATCAAGATTTTTAGTTTTCGAATGGCAAATTGTAACGGTAGCGTTCGCGTGAAGCATAAGCATTGCCATGGGCTTTCCAACAATATTAGAACGTCCGATTACTACGCAATTTTTACCTGTAGCATCAATTTCGTAATATTTAAGCATTTCCATAATGCCAGCAGGAGTACAAGGAAGAAAATCGTATTTACCCGTCATTATTCTTCCTACGTTTTCGGGATGAAATGCATCAACGTCTTTAATAGGAGAAATAGCATTAAGTACCTTGTTTTCGTCAAGATGCTTTGGCAAAGGCAACTGGCAAAGAATTCCGTGTACGCTATCATCCTTATTAAGATTATCTATAAGAGAAAGAAGTTCTTCCATAGAAGTTTCTTCAGCAAGTGCATATTCTTTTGATACTATGTTAAGTTGGTCGCAGTCTTTACGTTTATTTGCAACGTAAACCGTAGATGCAGGGTCATTACCTACCAAAATTACGGCAAGACATACGTCAATACCTTTATCTTTAAGTAACTTTACTTCATCAGCCGCTTTGCCTTTTACAAAAGCCGCTACTGCTTTTCCATCAATTATTTGTGCCATTGTCATTATCCTCCAATACTTCGGTTTCGGCTTCGGTTTCTTCGATAACTTCTTCTATAATTTCATCTGCTTCTTCATCGGTATCAAATAAAGATTCGTACTCTACCATTTCAGCCGATAATTTTGTTTTTTTGTTCAGTACGAAAAGCGCTATAATACTGCCAATAAAAGCAATTGCCGAAACAACCATAGAAATAGGGATTTGACTGGCGCCCAAAGTAGTAAGTTGGTCGGTTCTTATTGATTCAATAAAGAATCTGCCAAACCCATACCAAACGCCGTACATCAAGAATATTTGACCGCTGAATTTACGTTTTTTGCTTAAATGATTAAGTATAATGAAACCAATTATGCACCAAACGGACTCATACAAAAAGCATGGATGTACAAGACCGCCGCCCATCGCGTATATATCCGGATCAAGTCTTGTGGTTTCACTTGTCATTCCCCACCAAGAACTACCCGTAACACCGCCATAGGCTTCTTGATTTATAAAGTTGCCCCAACGGCCTATTGCCTGACCGATTAAAAATCCGACTGCCGCTAAATCAAACATATCAAGCACTTTAATTTTTTTGATTTTGCACATTAATGCGCCGCAAAGAAAAGCGCCTATTATACCTCCGTAAATAGCAAGACCGGAAAAACCTGCGCCTGTGCCAATACCGAAAAACTCTTTAACAGAATTTACTTTGTCACCCGTTTCATTATCAAAAATACAATAATATAATCTTGCGCAAAGAACGGCAACGGGAATCGTCACGATTACAACATCAAGCATTTTATCTTTATCAAGATTAAATCTTGGGGCGTTTATCATTCCGTAAATAAGCGCCAGTAAACAACCAACGCCAATAATTATACCATACCAATATATACTCCAATTACCTATTGTAAAGGCTATTTCGTTTACGGTAAGTTCAATACCGAATATCTCAATATTATGTGTCATAATAGTTTCCTTCCTTTAGTTAAGCGGATTAATAACCGATAACACAGATTTTTCTTCCTTTAAAACACAAAGACATTTTACTACGTCTTGAGCATTAACCGATGCAATTATATCCTGTTCTTCAAAAAGCGAATATCCAAACATTGCACATTCCGCCATTTGAGAAGCAACACTTTCGCAACTGTTGTAACGTCTTAATACATCTCCGTACATAGCACATTTTACAGTATTTAAAAGGTCGCTGTCAATACCGTTTTTCAAAATACGATTGATTTGGGCAACAATTTTATCCTTTACCTGCATCGGCTTTTCACTTTCTCCTGAAAACAAAACTGCCGCATAGCCGTTACCTGTAAAATATTCCGTTTCGAAATCGTCATTTATCAGTTCCGCATCAATAAGTTCTTTATAAAGAGGTGAACAATCTCCCACTAAAACGTCTAACGCAATGCCCATAGCAATTCGTTCTTTAGCGGTTTTTTCATGTTGTTCGCACTTCTCTTTAAAACCTAAACAAAACATAGGAACGCTAACTTCAAGTTTTTGTTCTATATAGTTACTTCGCACCTCATCAGGTTCATTTACGGTTCCTCTTATTACGTTAACAATTTCTTTATCAAGTATATTTTTTTCAACCATATCCGCTATTTTTTCCGCGTTTACGTTTCCTGCCACACAAATGAACATATTAGCAGGATTATAAAAGGTATTATAACATTCGTAAAGAAGTTTATCTGTAATTTTAGCGATACTATCGGTAGTACCAGCAATATCTATTCTTACAGGGTGCTCGTAATACATTTCAAGTAACATATTAAAAAGCACACGCCAAGAGGGACTGTCGTCATACATTCTTATTTCCTGACCGATAATTCCCTGCTCTTTTTCTACCGTTTTTGCGGTAAAATAAGGATGCTGTACAAAATCAAGAAGAATATTAAAATTATCTTCAAATCTTTCACTGCAAGAAAAAAGATAACAGGTTCTATCAAAAGAAGTATAAGCGTTTGCCGATGCGCCCGTTTCAGCATAGCGTGTAAAAGCGTCGCCGTCTTCACTTTCAAAAAGTTTATGCTCCAAAAAGTGAGCAATTCCTTCGGGGACAGCAGTAAAATTTTTACCGTCGGTAGAAAAACAGGTATCTATAGAACCGTATTTTGTACCGAAAAGCGCATAGGAAGAAGAAAAGTCAGGCTTTTCCATAACGTATACTTTAAGTCCCGTTTTATGAGTAAAACAAACATAACTGTTATTAAACTTATCTTTAAATATTTGTTTTTCCATCATTCGCCCTCCTTTTCCTTAGGCAAAAGCATATAAACCGTATTAAGTTTAACGCGGTTTGCTGCATCTATAACGTCTTGTCTTGTTATTTTTTCGATTTTTTCGCTGATTTCATTAGGAGAATAAACATTTTTATTTATCGCCTTTAAGGTATACCATACGTCCAGCCCGTTTTGACTGTCTTTGTATGAGCGTAGAGAATCTTTTATACTTTTCACCGCTGCCGAAAATTCAAAATCAGAAAACTCACCTTTTTTCATTACTTCAAGTTGTTCTAAAATCGCCTCTTTTGCCTTTTGAGCGTTTTCCTTTTCAACACCACTGTCAACCATCATAAAACCTTTGTTTCTAACAGCCTGTGAACTGCAATAATAACAAAGACTTAATTTTTCTCTGACATTTGTAAATAGTCTTGAATAAGGACCGCCGCCGAAAATATCATTCATAAGCATAACGTTAAGCGCAATATCGTCGTCTCCGCCGTCACAAGAAAAGCCCATTACGAGTTTGCCTTGCGCAACGTCAAAATAATCGGTTACTTCCTTTACATTTTCTCTTTCTTTAAGGGTAGTAACGTTATAAATATCGGTTACGTTTTCACGGTTAAATACAGAAAGGTGATTTTTAACGCTTTCCTCTAAGCCTTCGGGCATTTTTTCACCTATTACGTGTATTTTAAGGTAACCGCGCGAAAGCATATTTGCCCAAGCGTTATAAAGTTCTTCACCGTTTAAATTTGAAACTGTATTAATATCACCTAATTTATAAAGTCCGTAAGGGTTATCCTCAAACATTTCACTTGTCAAACGGTTACGGGCAAAGGTACGCTTATCGTTAAGTTCGCCTTTAATGCGGTCGATGAGTTTGCGTTTTTCGCGTTTAAGGTCATCGTTTAAAAAAGCATTATTTTCGGTTTTGGGACGGAAAATAAGATTTAAAAGAAGTTCAATAGCATCTTTAGTAACTTTTTGACCGTCAAATGCGTATTTATCATTTATAGCCGAAACCAAGAATTTAATGCAAATACTATCGCCCACCTTAGAAGATGATGCGACTATATCCGCACCGTAAAGCGCAGAAAGTTTATAATTAAGTTTTAAATAGTCGGGATAATCTTTAGAACAAGTAGCCATAATTTCGGGAAGCAGCGCATAATGGGACACTGTTTCCTTACTTAATGGCATATAAAAATTAAAAGATACCAAAGTAGTGGTAAATGAATTACTAGGTAAAAAAAGTATTTCAGTACCGTTTAAATTATTTAAAGGCAAGTTGTTTTCCTCCCTGTTAATAAATGTATATAAGATATTATACCACAATGCTACGGTCCAAAACAAGAGAATAGATAATTTTTTCTTTTACTTTAAGACCTGTTATTTTACTGCAGGCATCGGCATAAATTCTTAACTGTTCAGCATAAGACTCAACCAGTGTTTTTTCATCGTCAACTCTATCGGTTTTAAAATCAACAATAACAATACCGTCTTCTTCAATAAACATTAAGTCAACAGCGCCTTGAACCACTATTTTCTCATTCTTAAGTGAGTCTTCGATATTTTCAATAATATTTTCAGCCGACATAAAGGTTAAAAATTTCATTTCGCGTTCAAAACTTTTGGCTGAAAGTATTCTGCTAAACAAATCGCTTTCTACAAATCGTTTTATATGGGCGGTATCAACCTTTGACTGTTCTTCGGTTATATATTCCCATTCCTTAAGTCGTTCAATTTCTTCCTCGAAATTTTCCCTTGCAGCCTTAAAATCCATAAACTGCATAATCGTGTGTACAGCCGTTCCGCGTTCTGTAGGAGTAAGACCGTTTTTGCTTAAAAAACCGGGTCTGGAAGTAAAATCAAAATTTCCAACTTCTGCTTTATGAACGATATTTGAAACGGACGACTTAGCCTCAATAGTTCTGAGAGAATTGAAAGGATAAACAAAATTTATACGATTTCTGATTTCTTTTGAAAGTTCCTTATCGGGTGTTTCTTCAAAATTTTTGTCTTCTAAAGCGACTTCTTCAGTATCGTCAAACACCTTTATAAGCATTTTTTCAGCAGGTATTACCGAAAAGTCAACACCCTCTGCCATATCTCTAAGTTCTTGTCCGTCGCTATGTAGAAGAAAACAAGGAACAAGCCAATCGGCATAACAGGTAGCATTCAAGTAAATATCCTCGCCTATTGTTCCTGCCCCTGCAACAAGTTTTAATGCAGATTTTGCAATTTCAGAATAAGGATTCTTTCTTGAAGCGGTTATAATAAGCCTATCTTCTGCGCGTGTAAGCGCAACGTAAAGCATTCTTAACTCTTCTTTCAAAAGATTATAATTAGAATACCTTGCAAGAAGTTTTTTATTAATAGTATCAATTTTGCCGTCATCGTTATAATAACGGAAAGCCACACCGAAATTCTGCTCTATTATAAGTGGTTTTTTCTGGTCTAAAGTATTAAATGCTGCGCCAGAAAAAGCAAAAAAGCATACCGGATACTGAAGTCCCTTCGAATTATGAACGCTCATAATTCTTACCGCATCATTGCCTGCCGACAAGGTAGCGCCTTTTATTTTGCCGTCCCCTACTCTTTCAAGGCTTTTAATAAAAGCCGATATGCTTCTGTTGCCCGAAGCCACAAAATTTTGAGCAAGATGTAAAAAATGAATAAGATTTGCGCTACGTCCTTGTCCGTCATCCATCATTTGAACCACGTTTAAAAGATTTGTACTGTCATAAATTTTAGAAATCAATTTGGGCAAAGGAAGTATTACCGCGTTTCTTCTGAACTCTGCAATCTTTTCTAAAAACTTTTGACATTTTTCGTTATTTTCAGCCGATTTTATAACGGCAGAATAAAGAGAAGATTTTTTATCAACACAGCGTATTTCAGCCATATCATCGGCAATAAAACCAAAAATAGGCGACATCATAGTTGCAAGTAAAGTAACGTCTCTTGTCGGGTTTTCAATAACGTTTAAAAGAGAAAGCATAATAGAAATTTCTTTGCTTTCAAGAAAACCGTCTTTAGAATAGGTTACCGGTATTCCCGCCGCATTAAAGGCGTTTACCAAAATAGAAGCATTGCCTTTCATAGCGCGCACTATAACCGCAAAATCGCTGAACACAGCGTTTCGTAGTTGTTTGGTTTTTTTATCCCTTATTACGTTACCTTCGCTCATAATTTTTTTAATATATGCAGCGATATGTTTTGCTTCCGCCTCTTTTTCCTTTTCTCCAAAAGAATTAACGATATGAAACTCACTGCTCGGAATGTTAAGTTCAGGAAATTCGGCTTTAGGATAAAGTCGTTCGGTTTTTGCATAATCAATTCCGCAATTTTCTTCGGTCATCAGTTGGTCAAACAAAAAATTAACAGCCTTGCAAACGCCGTCACGGCTTCTGAAATTAGCATCAAGTGTTATTGATTTTCTATCATTTTCAGTTGCCACTTTATAGTCAACCGACTCTTTAATAGCCGATATGAAATTTTCGGGATTAGCGCCTCTAAAACCGTAAATACTCTGTTTAACGTCGCCAACAACAAACAAATGGGCACCGCAATCCGAAAGGAAATAGAAAAATCTGTCCTGAAGATTATTGACGTCCTGATATTCATCAACCAATATTTCATCATACTGACTTATATATTCGTTAGCGTCATCATTAAGCACAATTTCTCCGTCTTTATCGTGGCATATTAAAGAAAACGCAAAATGTTCAATATCGGAAAAAGTATAAATATTCTTTTCCTTTTTGATTTTATCTATTTCTTTGCAATAAGCCTTTGTTATTTCAATAAGTTTTTTGCCCGATGGGGCGCCTTCTATAAAACGGTTTTTGGCTATAGACAGTTCCTCGGAAAGAAGCGTGGCTATTTTTTTAACTGATTTTTCGCACAACTCTCTAAATTTTTTCACCATAATTGCAACGGGATTATCTTTAGAACCGGACACCGAGCCAAACGTTCCGAAAGAAAAGGCTTTAGCGCATCTTAAAATATCATCCCACTTATTATTAACGCAATATTCCTTTATTTTTTCGCACTGCTCTTGCGCAGATATAAAATTAGGCAAATACGCGTTTTTAACGTCGCTGTCTTTTTCGCAAATTTCTTTAGCGGCATTTATATATCGCAAGGTGGTATTCAAAATACGGTCAACTTCAATTATCGCAAGGTTACTCCATTTATCAAATGCTTTTTCTTCGTATGTTGACAGCATTTGAGAAAGCCAAACTTGAGGGAATGGCATATTTTGACTTTTTTCATATATTTCATCAACGGCTTCTAAAAGATTTTTTTCATCGTATATCGAGCCAAAGGCATCAAGAAGATTTAAAAAATCTTGGTCCTTTAAAGCAAAATAGTTTGAAAAAACAACCGTTGAAGCCATTTCTTTAATTAAGGCAACGTCTTTATCTTCTGCAATTTTAAAATCGGGAGAAACGTCAGATTTGGCGAAATTTTCTCTAACAAGATCAATACAAAAAGAGTCAATCGTGCTTATTCTTGCGCTTCTGATAAGCAATTTTTGTTTTGCGGCGTATTCATCGTCAAGATTATTTTTACAGTATATATCAAGTTCCTTTTCTATTCTTGAACGCATTTCGCCCGCGGCAGCAACCGTAAAGGTTACCACAAGCAATCTATCGGCACTAAGAGGATTTTCTTTTGAAGTAAGTCTGTCTACTATTCTTTGCACAAGTACGGCAGTTTTACCCGAACCTGCAGCGGCAGAAACAATAATACTGCCCCTTTGAGTAACGGCTGCCTGTTGCGATTTAGTCAAATCATCAAACTTCAATTTCTTCATCTCCTCTCATAATAGCAAATACTTCATCATTGTTAAAAGATTCAACCTTTTTACTTTTTAAACTATCATCTTTTAAACACACCGATTTATAATCGCAGTATTTACAAGCGCTGTAATCTCCGCTTTCCATAGGTACGGCAGAAATTTCTCCCGAATGTAAATCTTCACCTAATTTACGAGCAAGATTTTCTATATGGTCAAATATAGTATCAAATGCTTCTTCAGGAATAAAGGAAGTATTGGTTTTTGCCAACGTTCCGTCTTTATTTATTTTTAATTTAGGAATAAATTTTCCCTCATTTTCGCTTTCCATAGCGGTAACAACGTCACTGTTGGCGCAAATAATGCCATTCATGGAAAGTCCCGTTTTGTTAAGGTCGCGTTTTGACGGCAAATAAAGTATTCCGGCCGGATTTTTGCCTTTGTAGTCGGGATTTTCTCCTCGTATTACACAATAAAGGTACAAAAGCATTTGCATATTAAGACCGTAAACCGTATCAGAAAGTTTAAAGGTTTTTGTTCCCGTTTTATAATCGACAATTCTAACAAAACTACCCCATCTGTCCAAACGGTCAATACTGCCAAATAAAGATAGTTTTCCATCTTTTGAAAAAGGAAATGTTACGGTGGGAATAGTGCCGTCGTTACCTATTGAAACTTCACATTTTTCAGGTTTAAACTTACTTTGAGCGAATTCTTCCACTATTCGTTCTATTACTTCAATAATGGCTTCGCCGATTTTGCCCAAAAGGAAATAAAATCTTTCGTCAAAAATCGAACCGCTACCCTTTATAGAAGAAAAATAATCGTTTATATACAGGTTAGTTTCATAAACAATTTGGTCTTTCGTCACACTGCCGATATCTTCAAGATGGTTATTGCAAAACTGTTCGAGTACGTAGTGAACTATTGTACCTCTTTGCATAACGTCAAGTTTTGCAGGTTGAATTATCGAAGTGTTAAGTCCGTATTTACAAAAAAATCTAAAGTGGCAACCAAAAAAAGTATCAAATCGGGTGGCAGACATAGGAATGTTATTACCGTAAAGTTTTTTTGCCATTTTTTCCGAAAGAATTCTGTTATTAATCTGCGATAACGCCACCGTATTTTTAATTGTTTCCCTTTGACTTTCATCTTCAACAACAGCATCTAACAAGGTTGCCGAACCGCTTTTGTTTAGTTCTGAAAATCTGTAAAAATTTTTAAGCGCAGAATTTTTGGTTTCGGGAAGATTATCAAGCGCAAGTTCTTCACTCGGTTCATAATAAACCTTTGCATTGTTAAAGGAGTTGCGAAGACTTTCAAAAAGTATTGACGGTTCTTTTGAACTGCCGTCAGCACCTGTTTGACTGCAACAAACAAATAACATTTGCGACGGACAACAACTGCAAGAATATACCAGCAAATTTTCTTCTAAAGTTAAAAATAAAGTTTTATTTCGAACTTTAAGCCCTGATTTTATAAGAGTATTTCTCTCGTTATTGCCAAGAATACTGTTATTATCGGGAGTTTTTGGAAATTCGCCTTGATTAGCGCCTAAAATAAAGGCAACCTTAGGACGAGAAGGACGAATTCTATCGGCGGCGCCAAAGGTAACCTCATCAAGCATTTGCGGAATTCTGCCCACAGTAGTGCATTGACAAGAAATAGTCAACATATCTTTAAACTGTTCCGATGAAACTACGTCACCACCAAAACACCTAACCATTCCGTCAAGTAAAGACATAAAAAGGTCCCAACTTTGACGAAAAGCGTTCATATCTTCAGGCGAAAAATCCTTTTTCATAAAAGAAAGAAGCGCATTCATTTTTTCATCAGTTTTGCAAAATTCAAAAAGTTTTGCCACTGCGTATGCCTTTTCTTTAACCGTTTGACCATAAAGTTTGCGCAGTAACATTAAAGGCTCTATCGCATTTTTTCTTATTTGATTAAGTCTTGCAAGGGTTTCGTTAATTTCGTCCTTTTTATCTTCTTTAGTTTCACTAAAGCCTGTTGGGTCCATATCCCATTCTTTTTCAAAGCCGGCAGAATTTATATTCCAAAGATAAACGTAATTTTCAAGTTCGCTTATTTCTTCGATTGTAAGGTCGGTAGCCATTCCCGTTTTTATAAAACGGAAAAACTCTTCACTATCAATTGAATCAACACAAGAAATCGCCGAATCGACAAATGAAAAAATCGGTGAAAAAGAAAGCGGAATTCTTTTATCAAAAAAACAGGAAATATCATGACTTAAAAATTCGCGTTCAATTGCGGTTTCATAGGTTTCGGGATTTCTGGCAATTATTACGAAATCGCGGTAACGGTAACCTTTTTCTCGCACAAGTCTTCTTATATTTCGAGCAGTAAAGGCAACCTCGTCATCGGGAGTTTTTGCAATCACCAATCCAATGTTATCGTTATGTTGACACTCTTCCCCGATATTTCCGGAAAGCACACCCTCGACTTCAAACATTGTTTTCGTTTCATAATAAGGTTTTTTTAGGTATGTTTCTTCGCCGATTTTAACGCGGTGACGAAGCGCAATATCCTTTATATTTTGAACAGCCTCGTATGTATTGGCATAAATTTCTTTAATTTTTTTATTATCATTTTCGCACAATGCCGTTACTGTAAGGCTATTGCTTTGAGCCAAAATAGCGTCAATTATGCGGTATTGCTGACCTGTAAAGCCTTTAAATCCGTCAATAAAAACGGTACTGTTTTCGAAATATTTATTAAAGGTCAAATCGCTATACAGTTTTTCAAGTTTATCGGCAGGGTCAATAAATTTTCCCTTTAAAATTGCATCATAAGTTCTATAAATAAGTGCAAGGGCTTCAATTTTTTCTTTTAAAAAAGATTGATTTAAACTATCGGCTGTTTTTTTAAGGTCCTCAGGGAAAATAGCGCTGATTTTAAATTCGCCTATCATATCAACTATTTTAGAAGCAAATCCAGGGGAAGAAATATATTTGCGCCAAATTAAAAGTTGGTCTTTTAAAGACATAAGGGTTTTATTCATAAAAAGAATTTTATCGGCATCTGTAAGAACTCTTTTTGCGTTACCGCCACAAAGAACGTTAAGCGTATCTGCAAGGCTTGAAAAACTTAACACGCTAACATTATGCGCATACTTATCCCCAAGCAACGAAAGTACGCTTCGCTCACTTTCAAAAGAATATTGTTCAGGCACAATAAAAATTACCCTTTCGTTTCTTTTAACTGCGTCAGATATTCTATTTAAAGTCTCGTAAGTTTTGCCGGTTGCGGCTCGTCCGTAAATAAAATTAAGCATTATTTCCTCCAAAGGTTTTATACTTTTTTATTATAACATATTCTATACTTTTTCGCACCTGTTTTTTTATAAAAATATCGATTAGTGGTACGGGATGTCGGGTAAGCGCCATCCCCTACAAAATACCAATTAATCTATACGACTACACCTTTGGGCAAACGTCCTCGGTTGCCCGAAAAAACATAATAATTTTTGTAATAAAAAAACGGAAGTCGTAAAGACTTCCGTTTCGGGTTTAGTTATTTAATTTAATTACTTTGCAATAATGGTAGCAACAACGGTAGCTGCAATTGCAAGAACAAAGAATACTATAGCAGAAATGGTGGTAAGACGCTTGAAGAAAGCATCGGCAGTTCTTGCCTTATTCTTTGAAAGGAAGGTTTCAGCAGCACCGGAAATAGCGCCGTTAAGTCCTGCACGGCTTCCCTGCTGGAAAAGAACGAGAACAGTTATTGCTATAGAAAGTATTCCTAAAATAACACCTAATATAATCTGTAAAACTTCCATTTATAATTCCTCCTAATCCATTAACGTATCTAGTTTATCATAAGTGTTTTAAAAAATCAAGTATTTTTATCAGAGCAACTGCAACAACTTTCAAAAAGTTTGTTAATATTAAGAGTTTTTTCGTTTTCATCAAGAACAAACTTTAATTTTTCAAAAACACTGATAGGCGAATTTTCGTTATAACAAGCCTTTAATACCTTTGCGCAAACCGCATTATGAAGTGCGCTTCTAAGTATTCCGTCGGCAAGAGCCAAATCGTTTTTAGGCTCAATATCCAAAACGGTCATTTTTTCATTATCCAGATAATAAATTGCGTATCCTAATTTATCATCGTTACAGGTTGCTTCAACAGCGCCTGAAAATTCATTAAAATCAGCGCCGAATTTTTCAAAAAGTTCTTTAATATAATCCTTATCTTTTAAGGGAAGTACGCTAATCATTGTGCACCTTCCTTACTTTCGGAAATTGAAGTAAGGCGCTTCATTTCCCTTTCGTTAAGGTCGCGCCACTTACCCTGCGGTAACATACCAAGTTTAACACCTGCTATTTCGGTACGTTTAAGGCGCAATACCTCAAGACCTACTGCTTCGCACATTTTTCTTATCTGACGGTTTCTGCCCTCGTGAATTATAAATATAAGCACCGTTCGGTCACTTTTACGCTCAGCAACAAAGCAATCGCAAGGAAGTGTCATTTTACCGTCTATTTCAACGCCTTCGGCAAGATGAAGTAATTGTTCGTCTCCTACCTCACCCTTTACGGTAGTGCGATAGGTTTTATTAACGTGTTTTGACGGATGGGTAAGATTATTTGCAAATTCGCCATCGTTTGTCATAAGCAAAAGACCTTCTGAGTCTTTATCAAGTCTTCCAACGGGAAAAACCCTTACGCCCACGTCTTTTACAAGGTCGGTTACACATTTTCTTCCAAGTTCGTCCGAAACGGTAGTAACAAAACCACGTGGCTTATGTAACATAATATACACTTTTTTATTAACGGGTATAACCGCTTTTCCTGCAACGGTAATTTTATCACGTATGGGGTCAACCTTATCGCCTATAGAAGCAACTCTGCCATTAACCTTTACTTTTCTATTTTCAATAAGTTCTTCAGATTTTCTTCGGGAAGCCACTCCGCAATCAGCCAAGTGTTTTTGAAGACGTACTTTATTATCCTTCATATTTTCTCCTCTATATTTGTTTTAACATTCTTTTAAAATTAATCTTAATAAGTTCAAATTTACCTGCTGTTTGCTGCGCAATAACGTCATTTTCAGCCGTCAATATTTCTTTAGCGCACAGTTGGTTTTTGCAATAATATTCGATATATCCTAATTCCTCGCCTTTTTTTACCGGAGCGCTGACATTAGGCATTATGTACTCTTTTTTTATTACTTTTTCATTATAGGTTCTAAAGGAAACCGACGTACTTTTAGCGGTAACAAATTCTTCTTTTCCGCCAACCACGTTTATTTTATATGTTTTTTCTGAAAAAGTTTGTTTTTCTTTACTTAATTTGCTAAGACCCAAATCAAGAAGTTCTTTGTGGTCGTTCCAGTCGTCGGGATCGTTTAACGTTACGGCTATAACCTTACCGTTTTCTTTTTCCGCAGCAGATACAAGACATCTGCCCGATTTTTTTGTATAACCCGTTTTTACGCCAATAGCACCGTCAAAAGCACTAAGCAATTTATTATGGTTATAAAGCGTACGAGTTACTGAACAAAATTCAAGCGTAATACTTTTTGTTTTAGCGGCGTCAGAAAACATTTTGTTGTTTAATGCCGTGCGAGTAAGAAGCGCAAGGTCTAACGCGCTTGTATAATGGTTATCTCCGTCAAGACCCGACGGAGTGTCAAAATGGGTGTTTTTAAGACCTAATTCCTCTGCCCTTTTATTCATCAGCAAAACAAAATTTTGTATATTACCGCCTATAGCAATAGCAGTAGCATTAGCGGCATCGTTGCCCGAAGACAATAACATTCCATATAAAAGCGCCTTTAATGAAACCCTTGTGCCAACAATCAAACCCATTGATGTGCCTTCTACCATCACCATTTCTTTTGTGACAGTTACCTCTTTTTTTAAATCAGGTTGTTCACACAAAATAAATGCCGTCATTATTTTGGTGGTACTTGCCATGGAAAGTCGCTGATTTTCGTTTAATGAATAAATAACTTCACCGCTAATTGCATCTATTAAAATTGCCGCTTTGGCATTTATGCTCAAAGCCTTTGATTTAACGTTACAAAACAGTAATGCAAATATAATAAAAAAGATTAAAAACCTTTTCAATAATACATCCCCTTTCTTAATATAAATACTTAAAAAGGGGATTTTATATTCTTGTTATTTAGAAGTGAATACCTCTTTAACCTTTTCAATAAGGTCAGGAGCAGCAGCAATTGCTCTGTCTACGATTGTATTGTCACCGCTAAGAGGCAACATTCTAACGTTAGTTCCGCTAACGCTGACAAAACCTATGGGAGAAATGGTAACCCCTGCTCCGCTTGCGCCACCAAAAATTTTTTGTTCTGTTTTATTTGGAAAATCGCTGCCACCGGTAGCAAGTCCAAAAGCAACCTTTGATACGGGAATAAGTGTAACCTCGCCTAAAACGATAGGTGTGCCAATAACAGTATCAGCATCAACCATAGCGCGAAGTTTATCCATTGAAACGTCCATAATTCCTTTTAAATTATTTTCACTCATAATATTACTCCGTTCTTTCATCTTCATTTAGTACAGCGTCAACCGAAAGTTGTTCGCCAAGGTCGGTTTGAGTTTCTCCTTGTTCTTCAAAAGGAAGCGGAGGAAGTTCCGATAAATCGGAAATACCAAAACACCTTAAAAAGTTTTTGGTAGTACCGTAAAGCAACGGTTTTCCGGGAAGTTCAAGCCTACCCCTTTCCTCTAACAATCCTTTTTCAATAAGCGTTGTAACGGTACTCGAACAGTCAACACCTCTAACCTGCTCAATAAAAGACTTTGTTACAGGCTGATTATAAGCAACTACCGCCAATACTTCAAACGCCGCCTGAGAAAGCGGTGTTTTTCTATGAATATCCGCATTTTTGCGAATATACTCTCCATACTCGCTTCTTGTTGAAAGTTGATAAGCATTTGCAAGTTTTAACAGTTCTATACCCGAACCGCTTTTATCAAGACGTTCTTTTAGGGCGGTCATAACCTCGTTTATTTCATCAATCGAAATACCAAATACGTTTGAAAGTCTGTCAATGCTTACAGGTTCACCCGAAGCAAAAAGCACAGCCTCAACCGCAGGTAAAAGCAACAACGTTTCTTTACTCATTTTTTCTTCTCCTTAATCAGCGTAATTTCAGCCGTTTGCGCGTCGCCCTCTATTTTAACTCGGTTGGCTTTACAAAGTTCCAATACTGCAAGGAATGTAGCGACCAGTTCGGAGCGACTTTTCGCCCCTGCATAAAGGGTAGAAAGTTTTTTCTTGCCGCCTTTAAAAAGATTACGCATAACGTAAACTATTTTACTTGATACCGAAACTATTTTTTTAGCAACGATTTTAGTAAACGGAGCGGTTGACGGCGGAAGTTTTCGTTTTCCTCTGCCTGCCGCAGATAAGTACGCATCGTATATAACGTTTGCATCGTGACTTAAAGTATAGGTCTTGTCCAGTTCAACGTTAGATGCATTTTTAACGAAACGATCAATATCTTTGCTCATATCGTTGAGTTTTGCGGCAATTTCACGGCACACCTGATATTCAAGAAGTTCACCGGTAAGTTCTTGTTTAAGTTCTTCAATCTCTTCGTGTTTAGGAAGAAGGCTTACTGTTTTAATATAAATAAGACGCGAAGCCATAGCAAGAAAATCACTTGCTATATCCATATTGTTAAGTTCCATCAACTTAATTTGTTCAAGATACTGGTCTATTAACACGGTAAGTTGAATATCGTAAATATTAAGTTTGTTTTTTGCTATTAACTGAAGAAGCAGGTCTAAAGGACCTTCAAAATCTTCAATTTTATACGATAATACAGTTTCCATATTTATTCCTTAAAATCCAAAAATAACTTTAGGCAAGAAGGTTACTATTGTGTAAAAAATCCCTCTAAGAAAACCAAGGGGAACACTTAAAGCGCCTGTGAATATGAGAAGAACAACGGCAAAACTCACATAGCGTTCATAAGCCATTATTTTCCAGTATGTTCTTGCAGGAAGTATAGCACCCATAATCTTCCAACCGTCAAGCGGAGGAATGGGGAGTAAATTAAATACGGCAAGACCTACGTTAATAACGCAAAACGCATCAAATAAAAGCGCAACGTAAACACAAAAAATACTTTCTTTACCCAAAGCGATATAGGCGAACAAATAGTGTAAAAATGCACCTATAGAAGCCAATGCCAAATTCATAACAGGACCTGCAGCAGCAGTAATTGCCATATCTCTTTTTGCATTTTTAAAACCGTTAGCATTAACGGGAACGGGACGCGCCCAACCAAAGCCAAAAAGAATAATACCTAACGCGCCAAGATAATCAATATGTGCAAGTGGGTTAAAGGTTAATCTTCCCTGATAACGCGCAGTTCTGTCACCAAGTTTATTGGCAACAAAAGCGTGAGCATATTCATGAAAAGGCAAGGCGACGAAAATAACAAGAAGTGACGCTATAATGTATGTTATAGACGATGCAAAACTTGCTTTTCCATTAATTAAATCAAATAGCAATTATACCGCTCCTATCTTAACTTTATATTCCATATAATTATACATCAAAGTTTTGTTTTTTTCAAGTAGAACATAAAGATAATATTTTGCTATTGCAGTTAATAAAAAAATATGTTATTATATAGTGTAATTATATATAAGGGGGAGATTTTTTGGCTGATAACCGTCCGATAGGCGTTTTCGACTCAGGACTTGGCGGTCTTACGGTAGTTAAGGAAATTTTAAACGTTTTGCCAAATGAAGATATTATATATTTCGGTGATACCGACAGAGTTCCCTACGGCACAAAAAGCCGCGAAACTATTAGAAGATATGCCCGTCAGGATGAAACCTTTTTATTAAGCCAAAACGTAAAACTTATTGTTGCCGCCTGCGGTACTGTAAGTTCGGTAGCAAGTGATATTGGCGAACAACTCCCCGTGCCTTATATCGAGGTAGTTACCCATGCCGCAAAATCAGCCGTAAAGGCTACTAAAAACGGTAAAATAGGTGTTATTGGTACTAACGCCACCATAATGAGCGGCGAACACAAGCGCGTTATTGAAAGTCTTTTACCTACTGCTCAGGTTTACGTTCAAGGATGCACCCTTTTCGTTCCGCTGGTAGAATCAGGTTTTATAGACGAGAATGACGTGATTGTGTTCGAAACGGTAAAGCGTTACCTTGCCCCTCTTAAAGAAGCAGGTATTGACACGCTTATTTTAGGCTGTACCCACTACCCTGTTTTAAGCAACGCAATAAAACGATATATGGGGGATAGCGTTACTCTTATAAACGCAGGTATATCTACCGCCTACGCAGTTAAAGACGTTCTTGCTTCAAAAGGGTTATTAAACGATTCACAAAACCTTTCAACTCTAAAATATTTTGTCAGCGACGTTACACCATCCTTTAAAACCACTGCGCGTTTGTTATTGGGTGCTGAACCTACGGAAGAACAACTCAGTCAGGTGGACATTGAAAAGATATGAAAAACGTAACAGTTTCGGTTAAAGGTTACCAAAGTATTGATAATGACGAAAACGTAGTCGAACTTAAAACGCTGGGAACTTTAGCCTTAAAAAACGATAAATATTATATTTTTTATGACGAAATCAACGAAGATGGCGAAAAAACGCAAACTATGCTAAAGGTTGGAGAAAAAATTGCCGTACTTAAAAGAACAGGCGCCACTAACAGTCGAATGGTTATCGAAGTAGGATGTCGAAACAGTTCGGTATACGCAACTCCAATGGGCGAGTTTATTATGGATATATACGGAGAAGAAGTAAAAAGTACGTTAAATGATAACGGCGGCACGGTATCTCTTATTTATTCACTTAATATGAATTCTACCCCTGTCGGCAGAAACAGAATAGAAATCACCGTAAAAGAGGTTTAAATTTATGTCACTATTAGTAAGTAATGCAAAAAAACAAATTAAAGATATTATAACCGACGCGGCGCAAAAGGCTATTAAAGAAGGACTTTTGTGCGAAGCCGAGTTAAGCGATTTTAATATTGAAATACCCGCTTCAAGAGAGCATGGTGATTACGCAGTTAACGCTGCACTCGTTTGGGCTCGTGCTTTTAAAAGTGCACCAAGAAAAATTGCCGAAACGATTATGGCTAACACCGACTTGACCGATAGTTATATTGAAAAATATGAAATTGCAGGTCCCGGCTTTATCAACTTCTTTTTAAATGATAAATATTATGCCGATATTCTTTCTGACATTGATGAAAAGAAAGAAAAATACGGTGAAAGCGGATTTGGCGAAAATAAAAAAGTTTTAGTTGAATTTGTTTCTGCCAATCCTACCGGTCCTATGCACATAGGCAATGCCAGAGGCGGCGCCCTTGGCGACTGTCTTGCCGCAGTTATGGAAAAAGCAGGTTATTACATAGAACGTGAATTCTATATCAACGACGCAGGCAACCAGATAAACAAATTCGGACTTTCCCTTTCACTTCGTTATCAGCAAATTTTTGACAGCAGCATTGAAATGCCTGAAGATTCTTATCACGGCGCCGATATTATTGCTCACGCTGAAAACTTTGCCGCTATTTATAAAGATGAATTCATAAATTGCTCCGAAGAAGAAAGAAGAAAAGCGTTAGTTGAATTCGCTTTACCGAAAAACATACAAGGACTTCACGACGACCTGCTTAAATACAGAATAGAATATAACACTTGGTTTAGAGAAAGTACTTTACACGCCAATGGCGAAGCTAATAGAATTATTGAACTTCTAAAAGAAAGCGGACACACTTTCGTTGAAGAAGACGCACTTTGGTTTAAAGGCGAAGATTTTGGCAGTGATAACTTTGTACTTGTACGCAGTAACGGTGTTCCCACCTACATTGTACCCGATATTGCATATCATTATAACAAACTTGTCACCCGCGGTTTTGATAAGGCTATTGATATTTTGGGCGCAGACCACCATGGATACGTTCCCCGTCTTAAAGGCGCTTTGACCGCTTTAGGCATTGACAGCAGTCGTTTGGATGTAGTTCTTATGCAGATGGTACGACTTGTTAAAGACGGTGAAATCATAAAAGCAAGTAAGCGTAGCGGTAAGGCTATTACTCTTGTAACGCTTCTTGAAGAAGTACCTATTGATGCCGCACGTTTCTTCTTCAATTTAAGAGAGCCTAATTCTCACTTTGATTTTGATTTAGACTTGGCTATTGAAGAATCTAATAAAAACCCCGTATATTACGTACAATACGCTTATGCGCGTATTTGCAGTATTATAAGAAATCTTGCTGCCGACGGCATTACACAAAGAAAATGTACCGCTGATGAACTTTGCAAGTTAAATACCGCTGAAGAAAGAGAACTTACTGTTCACTTGGCTGCTTATACTGATGAAATTATTGCCGCTGCAAAAGCGTACGACCCTGCAAAAATCACTCACTACGTTGAAGAACTTGCAACCAAGTTCCATAAATTCTATAATTCCTGCCGTGTTAAAGGCGACGACGAAGGTCTTATGCAGGCTCGTCTCACCCTTTGCACCAACACCGCAACGGTTATCAAAAACGTGCTTGATTTACTTAAAATCAGCGCACCCGAAACAATGTAAAAAATGGACTCGAAAGAGTCCATTTTTTAATAATCATTTTATTCTTATAAACAAAAAAGCACTCGCTTTAATGAACAAGTCCAGTAAAAACGGACAATAGTAAAAAAGCACCTCCTATGGTAGAATTAAAGAACTACCATAGGAGGTTTTGTTATGGCTGGAAAAAAGGGAATGAAAAAATATCCTGAAAGCATAAGAAATGAGATACGACA
>JAZRNY010000011.1:0-31612 GCA_045648445.1 Acutalibacteraceae bacterium | reverse complement strand
GTCTTTTCATTGATCAGATTGGCAGACTCCTCATTTAGCGGACAATGGAGCGTAACATAATCCGCTTCCCTCAGAAGTGTTTCCAGGTCAGTCTGTTCAAACATGCCGGTTTTGATGACGCTGCGGTTCACGATCAGGATCCTCATACCGAAAGCATGACCAATCTGAGCCACTTTTTTCCCGATGTTGCCGTAACCGATGATCCCCAGGGTTTTACCGGCAAGTTCCGAAATTGGATAAGGGAAGAAGGAAAAGGAATCCGAACGGATCCATTCTCCGCGATGCACAGATTCATCATATTTCATTAGATTGGAGGCATGCATCAGGATAAATGCAAATGCGTGCTGTGCCACAGAATCTGTACTGTATCCCGGAACATTTGCCACCAAGATCCCCCGTTCATCACATGCTTCGAGATCTACATTGTTGTACCCTGTCGCAAACAGGCCGATATACTTAAGATTCGGTAGCTCCCGTATGACGTCCCTGGTCATCTCTGCCTTATTGATCAGCAGAGCATCCGCCTCTCTGCAGTTCTGGATCAGTTCTTCTTTATCCAGGATATTGTAATATGTGGTATCTCCCAGTGCATCGATGCAGCTGAAATCAAGATCGTTTCTGGTGATCGTATTGGTGTCTAGAATATTGATCTTCATCGCAAGTCCTTGTCCTTTATTATCTGCCGCTCTTTATCGGTCACGATACCGTATGTTTATGCTTGTATTTACGGTAACAAAAAATGCATCGGCTGCCGTGTGCTCCCAGGGATTGTTCAGTAGTTGCTCTGGACACCGGCAATACATCCTGCGATGTACTCCTTCCAAGAACCGATGCATATTAATAATATCATTTTTTTAGAAAATTAAATATAGACAATATAAAATAATATGGTATAATAACACTCGCATTCGGTGTGTGGCTCAGTTTGGTAGAGCGCTGCGTTCGGGACGCAGAGGTCGCAGGTTCAAATCCTGTCACCTCGACCAAAAATCCAAGTTGTTTAACTTGGATTTTTTTATTTGCAAAAATTAATTCTCTGTGTTCCGAACGCAGTGAGGGAGGCAGGGTTTCAAACCGAGCGCACCCGGTGGGTGAAAGAGCGAAAGTTTGAAAGGCGCAGCGGTCAAAATTTTTAGTCGATCTAAGACTTAAAAAATTTTGGGCACCGCAAGAGGGCAACCGCAGGTTCAAATCCTGTCACCTCGACCATGTTGAATGTTCATAACGGACTTAACCGTTATGAACATTCTTTTTTTGCTTTGAGTAAGGTTTGCGGTATTAGGGGCAACCCTAACTAGTGTGGATATCCATCCACAATGCTTGCGAAATCCAACGTAAGATGATATAATTATTTAAAGAGGTGATATTATGGGCAATATTCTTGGTTCTTGGAGTGGTATGCGCAAATATTTAGAAAAGGAAATGTTAGCCGATTCATTAAAAAATAGAGTAAGATATCATTGCACAACTTATCCCGGCATGGATGGTTGTTATATCTTTACCGTTTTGATTGATGATGAACCGGTAAAACATTTTTCTTTTGATACTATATATTCATATTTGGGTAAAATCGGATATAGTAACGATGAAAGAACTTGGGAGAAAATGTGGGAGTACATTGAAAAAAATCCAATTCATTTCCGTACCGAATACATAGATAAAGAATTTGCCGATGCCCTATGTGAATATCGCAATCAAGATATAAAACTAAGCCTTCATTCTAATAACCCATTAGTAAGAATGTTCTCCATACTTGATAGGCGAGTTGGAAAACGAACTCTTAACCAGCTCAAAAATAACATCGAAGATCAACCATTATGGTTACAGCAGTTTTATATGCTAAGAATTTCTGCAGAACTATAGTTTTTAAAATCCGTTAAGAACAACCGCACCATGTAAAAAACCTCTTTTGTCTACCAAGACAAGAGAGGTTTCTTGTTTTCTTGCAAGATTGGTGGCATTATGGTATAATTAATTCGATAAACTTGAATTTATAGGTGAGATAATGATTATTTTAATTACGGGAGCATCGCATACAGGCAAAACGGCGCTTGCTCAAAAATTGCTTGAAAAATATAAATATCCATACCTGTCAATAGACCACCTGAAAATGGGCTTAATTCGTAGCGGTAATACAGAACTTACTCCTATGGATGATAATGAATTGACCGAATATTTATGGCCGATTGTTCGTGAAATGATAAAAACTGCTATTGAGAATAAGCAGAACTTAATTGTCGAAGGTTGCTATATTCCTTTTGACTGGTCGAAATATTTTCAACAAGAGTATCTCGAAAATATTAGATACTACTGCATTGTAATGAGCGAGAACTATATAAGAAATCATTTTGCTGACATTAAGAAATATGCAAGTGTCATTGAAAATCGTGGCGATGATACAGATTGTACTTTGGAAAGCGTGTTAGCAGATCATGCACAGGTGTTAGAACTCGCTCAAAAGCACAAAGTCAATTATTTGCTTATTGATGATAAATATGAAATTGATATTAATTTATAACGATAAATTCCAATTTTGCGAATAGTTTTCTTGCGCACCTAATCGCTTTTCTTACCTACATTTAAGCACCTTTATGCTGCTCTTTCACAAAAAAACACTATGGTTTTATAAAACCATAGTGTTTTTGTTTTTTGATTATCCTTGGAAATCTATATCATTTTCGTTTTTGTATGCTATTATTTTAGCTGGAACTCCGGCGACAATTGCATTTTCGGGAACGTCTTTAACTACTACGGCACCTGCCGCTGCAAGACTGTTTTTGTGCATTGTAAGTCCGCCAAGAACTTTTGCTCCGCAGGTGATAGATACGTTATCTTCTAAAACAGGGCACAGATCTTTTTTGTATCCAATAGTAACTTGTTGATATATTCTGCAGTTTTTACCAATTTTTTCTGCGCTTATAATAGTTGCAAATCCGTGCTGAATATATAATCCACCGCCAATATCTTTTGTGTAGATGTATAAACTTTCAAGCGGTTTCCAAAGTATGCGTGCTATTGCAAAATGGATTAAGGATGCAATGGAGTGTGATGGATGTTTAAAGCGATGTTGAATAAGATTTCTAAATTCTTTTTTGTATGTCAAATACCAGTTTAAAGATTTAAAGTAACCGAATTTAATTTGATCTATTTCATTCCAACGCTTCACGTCTGCTTTTATAAGATTTTTTTGCTTTGAAAATAAAGCACATAGATAAACAGGGAAGGTTCGGGGGTAATTAAAAGAAGCCAATATTCTTTTAAATAAACTTTGCATAATATAATCCTTCTTTCAATGATATGGATTGTTTTTTGCTTTTTTAGAATTATATCATTTGCCCTAATTTATGTCAATATAGTTTAAACTTATATATTATTTTTAAATATTAAAATATTTGATTTTCTTAATGTGCTGTGCTATAATGTAAAAGATAATAAAATATAATGGTATAATTGTTTGTTTATTTTAGTATTCTTTACTGTATAATGTCGAAAAAAGGAGGAATTTAACCTTGCTTCAAATTATTAAATTTGGTATTGTAGGTGTTATTGCCGCTTTTGTAGATATGGGTGTACTTGTTGTTTTAAAAGAGTTATTAAGTGTTGATGTTTTAATTGCTTCTACAATCTCTTTTTGCGTGTCCGTAGTTGTAAATTATCTCTTAAGTATGAAGTTTGTTTTCAAAAGTAAAATTCAAGGAAAAATTAAAGAATTTGTTATATTTGTGTTGTTAAGTATTGGTGGTTTATGTTTAAATCAACTTATTTTATGGATAGGAGTTTCTTTTACTTCAATTTACTATTTGATAGTAAAATTAATAGCCATGATAGCTGTTCCTATATATAATTTTATTACTCGTAAAATTTTTTTGGAATCTAAAGAGGTAGAGAATTAAAGGTTATGAACAAAACATTCAAAAAAGATTTATTCAGATATTACGGAAAAGGTGGAGAACCTTTCTTAAAACGTTTATTACGTCCATTGGAACTTAAGTATATAGCATTATTCCGAAAAGCTAATGCTTGTAAATTTCCTTTACTTAAAAAATATTATACTTTTAAACTTTTATGCCTTTCTCGAAAAACTCAAATTCAGATACCGGCAAGGACAAGTATTGGCGAGGGCTTTTATATCGGACATTTAGGTAGACTGATTATTCATCCTGACGCCAAATTGGGTAAGAACGTTAACGTTGGTACCGGTGTTACTATTGGTATGGAAAATCGTGGCAAACGTAAAGGCACTCCTATTATTGGAGATAATTGTTGGATTGGAACTAATGCGGTAATAGTCGGCAATGTTTCAATCGGTAATGATGTTCTTATCGCTCCTCTTACATACGTTAATTTTGATGTTCCTGACCACAGTGTTGTTATTGGTAATCCCGTTAGGATAATATCGCGCGAAAACGCTACTAAAGATTACGTATGTAATCGAGTATAAATTAACTTAATTTAATCTTAAACCGAGGAGGTGGCAACATGGCTGAAAAAGATATAAGAATTAAACGCAACGTGGTTTCTTCACTTGTTTATCAAATTGTATTAATATCCCTTAGTTTTCTTTTGCCTAGATTATATCTTGAGAATTTTGGCTCGGAAGTTAACGGTGTACTTTCTACAATAAAGCAGATTTTCGTTTATTTGTTCTTGCTAGAAGCGGGAGTAGGCCTTGCCACCACTCAAGCGCTTTATAAAAGAATAGGTGAAAAAAATTATCAAAGTGCAAGCGAAGTTCTTTCTGCGACAAATATATATTATAAAAGAACCGGTATTATATATCTTGCAATTGTTTTAGTAATTGCAGTTGTTTATGCTTACGTAATTCCTACTTCTATTAATAAACACGTTTTGTTTTGTATTATTATTCTTACAGCTTTACCTGCACTTTTTAGTTATTTTATTCAGGCTAAGTACCGTATACTTATGGATGTTGACGGTAGGAAGTATGTAATTAATAACTCAGAAACGGTTCTGCAACTTGTTTCTAACATTGGAAAAATATTAGTTTTAATTTTAACCGATAGCCTTATATTAATACAACTTGTTTATTGTATTATGTATATTGCTCAGCTTTCTTTTTTGTATTTTTATGCTAAACGCAGGTATAAATGGCTTGATTTAAAAGCAAAACCTGATTTTAATTCAATTTCTCAAAAAAATTCAGTTTTGGTGCACCAACTTTCGGGTATGGTGTTCAATAATACCGACGTAATTTTAATTTCGTTACTTTGCGACTTTAAGGCGGTAAGTATTTACGCTATTTATAATATTTTCTTTTCTCAGGTTCAAAATTTTATAACAAGTGTAGTTTCATCATTTACCTTTGCTTTAGGTCAATTATTTCATACTGACCGCGAAAAATTTAATAAACTTTATAATGCATACGAAACACTTTACATAATGGCAACCTTTGTGGTTTATACACTGATGGCTGTTTTCTTACTGCCGCTTATTCAAATATATACAAAAGGTGTCGATGATGCAGAATACACAAATAGACTATTGTTGATACTTTTTGTAATAATGAATTTGATTTCTAATTGTAAAATCCCTATTAACAGTGTTATAGAATTTTCAGGTGATTTCAAAAAAACTCGTTCTTTTGCAATTGTTGAAATGGTTATAAATATCACCGTATCGGTTATCGGTATAATTTATATGGGTATTTGCGGCGCAATAATAGGAACCATTGCTGCACTTGTTTACCGCGCAATTACTACAATATATTATTCCAACAAAAAAGTGCTTTTTCGTAAACAATTTCTTACTTATAAGGCGATGCTCTTAAATTGTTTAGTTTTCGTTATAATTATGTTTGTATTTTACGTTGATACTTTCAGTAATTTTTCTTTCTCTAAACTTTTACTCAACGGTGTTATTCATTCAATATGGATTATTATATTATACCTACTGGTTAACCTTTTGTTTAATAAATCTGCTTTTAAAACCTTTTTTGATTTTTATGGGAGGAATAAAAAACAATGAGTATTCCTAAAGTGATATATTATTGTTGGTTTGGTAAAGGCAAACTTCCTTCTCTCGCTGAAAAGTGTATTAGAAGTTGGAAAAAATATTGTCCCGATTACAAAATAGTTTGTCTTAATGAAGAAAATTTCGATTATTCTCAAAACAAATATGCCTTAGAAGCATACGAAGCAAAAAAATGGGCTTTTGTAAGCGATTATGCTCGTTTAAAGGTTTTGTATGATAATGGTGGTATTTATTTAGACACTGATGTAGAATTGCTAAAACCTATAGATACCCTTATTGAAGATGGCGGCTATATGGGATTTGACGATAACGGCATGATTTCTACCGGTTTGGGTTTTGCTTGTGAAAAAGGGAACGAACTAATCGGTATGCTTCTTAACGATTATGATAATATTCCGTTTTTATTATCGGATGGTACATACGATATAACGCCTTGTCCTGACAGAAATACAAAAACTATGATTGATATTGGGTTTGACGTTAAAAATCAAAATCAAGTATTTATGGGCATTAAAATATTGCCTGATGATTATCTTTGTCCAATGAAATATTATTCCGGACGAAAAGTTATAACTAAAAATACCTATTCGATACATCATTTTTGCGCTTCTTGGACTTCTGCTACCGCTAAACGTACATTGTTTTTTAAAAGACTTTTTGGCGTAAAACTGTATGATAAACTTTACGGAAAATTTTTGCATAAATTTAAATGGCTGGAGTGGTAATTTTGCCGGAAAAATTTTTAAAAAAAATTAATGCGAATATATTGCCGGTTTGGAAATTCTGCTTTTGTTCGGCAATATTAGTAGGAATAATCGCGCATTTTTATAAAATAACCAATTGGCTTCCAAATTGGGATTCGCTGGTATTTAGATACGATGCGCAAAATATGTTGGGACTTGGCAGATGGTTTTTACCTATAGTTTGCTCGTTTAGTTCTTTTTATGATTTGCCTTTTTTAAATGGGCTAATAGCGATATTTTTTCATTCAATAAGCGCTGTTGTAATTTGTAAAATTTTAAACGTTCGGAATAAAATCACTGCAGTATTAATTGGTGCAGTAGTAGTTTCTTTTCCTATGGTTACATCGGTTATGATGTATAACTATGTGGCTGACGGCTATAGCATTGCTTTTTTCCTTTCAACACTTGCGGCTTTGTTTATGACAAGTGAAAAACCCAGATATTTTATATCTGCGCTTTTAATTGCGTTATCAACAGGGATATATCAAGCGTATCTTACGGTAACTATAATGCTTGTTCTTATGAAACTTGTTGATCATATTATATATGAAAAATTATCGTTTGCTAAAGTTTTAAAGAAAAGTCTTTTTATGCTTGTTACCGGTGCTTTTGGCGTAATTTTCTACAGCGTTATTTTGAAAATTGTGCTAAGCGTATTTTCAGTTGATTTGTTGGATTATCAGGGAATGAGTTCATCTCTTTCCTTTAAATCGATCGATTTCTTTGGTTCACTGTATACTGTTAAAGAAACTTTCTTAAATTGCTTCTTTGATATTTCTGAAGGTATTAACCTATATGTTATAATCAATGCGTTTATTTTTCTTTTTACACTCGCGCATTATTTTAAATACTTAATCGTTAGCAAACTTTATAAAAATTTTCTTCATATTTTTGCCATAGTTATACTGGGAGCTATGCTTATAATTGGAGCCGGTGCACTTGCTTTTATAAATGCCGGTATTGATTATCATAATTTAATGCTTATGGGATATGCAGTATTTTATTTATTTTTCCTTATCCTTTATGAAAGAGGAGCAGATGCTACAAAAAACTACATATGCATTAAACGCTGGATCATCCTTATAACTTCTATGGTATTAATTGCTAATCAGTTGGTCATTTCCAATGTTAGTTATCATAAAGCGCAAATTTCCTATGAAAAATCTTACGGAGTACTGATACGAATTGCTGATAGAATTGAGCAAACTCCTAATTCTGATAATTGTGATAAAATCGTCGTTATAGGCTCACTGGAAAATAGTGAAGATTACAGTGTAAATCTTTCTCCTAATATTACCGGAATTACTGATGGATATATATTAAGAGCTGATGATGAAACGGTTGGACAAAGTGTGATGTGCAGTGCACTTAACGATTACTGTGGTAAAGAATACACTTTTTTATATGGCGAACAAAAAACAAAAATGGTCAATAGCGAACAAGTCAAATCGATGGGTATATGGCCAAACTCAAACTGCATAGCGGTTGTCGATGGTACTATTGTTATTAAGCTCGGCTTAGAAGGTGAAGGTTAAGTGATTTACTATTGTGCAGATGATTACGCTTTAAACGACATATCTTCTCAGCGTATATTAGAATGTATTAAATTAGGGGTTTTAAATAAAGTCAGTGTTTTTCCTAATTTAGATAAGTTTAATTTAAATGATATTTTAGAAATTAAAGATGTTAGAATTTCGCTTCATTTGAATTTGGTTGAAGGAAAATGTCTTTCGAATCCCAAAGATATAAAATTGCTTGTTAATCAAAACGGTGAGTTCAAACATTCTTTTGGTGGATTGTTTTTTAATTATTTGTTTAGACGTAAAATGTTTGAAAGACAACTCTACAATGAAATAAAAGCGCAGGTATTATTTTTTAAAGATATTTTGCCTGAGGGCGTTGATTTTTGCATAGATAGTCATCAACATACGCATATGATACCGTCTGTTTTTGAAAATATCGTTAAAGTTGTTAATGACGAAAAAATCTGTGTTAAATATATACGTATTCCGACCGAACCGATTTACCCATATATTATGACGCCTTCACTTTATTTTACATATAGCCCCATAAATTTTATCAAACAATCATTACTTAATTTTTTATGGATAACTAATAAGAAATATATTAAAAATACCAATATATCCTACGGTTATTTTTTAGGAATTCTTTTTTCGGGGAAAATGGATGAAAAAAGAATAAATAAAGTGTTGCCGCATTATATTAAACTTTCTAACAAAAAGAAAAAAGATGTAGAGGTTTTATTTCATCCTGGTTTTGTTGATGAAAGCGAAGCGGATTTTAAAAATAAAAATATCAAATTTGAAAAGTTTTATTTTTCTGAAAATAGAAAAACAGAATTTCAAAGCGTAATGAATTTATCAGAAAGAAGTGTGTATTAATGCCATACATTGAACAGGATAAGGTTGATGAAAAAACCAGAGCAAAATTAGAAGCAATTATTGAAAAATCATATTCGACTTTTTGGAAGCAAAAAAGACTTTTTGATATTTTCTTCGCAACACTTATTTTATTGTTTTTTTTACCGTTGATGATAATTATTGCAATCGTTATTGTAATTGATGACCCAAGCGCTGGTCCTTTTTATAAGCAAATCAGAGTTGGTCGCCACGGTAAAGAATTTTATATGTACAAGTTTAGAACTATGCGTGCTAATGCCGATAAAATGCTCGATAGTCTGGTTAGCCAAAACGAGATGGACGGTCCTGTTTTTAAAATTAAGGATGATCCTCGTATAACCAGAGTCGGTAAAATTTTAAGAAAACTTTCTCTTGACGAATTGATGCAGTTTTTTAACGTGTTTAAAGGTGATATGACTTTGGTAGGTCCAAGACCTCCGCTACCCAGAGAAGTAGTTCACTACACCGATTATCAAAGATTAAGACTTTTGGTTACACCGGGACTTACTTGTACTTGGCAGATTTCTAAAAATAGAAACGACATTCCTTTTGAACAATGGGTTGAAATGGATATTGAATACATTCAAACCCGTACATATCTTAATGATTTGAAAATTATGCTTAAAACCCCTATAGTTATGTTAACGGGTACGGGTAGATAAAATATTTTGGAGTGAAAATAATGAAGGTTGCTATGATTGGGCACAAGGTTGTACCTTCGCGCCGCGGAGGTATTGAAAACGTTTTAACCACGTTATGTCCAATGTTGGTTGAAAAGGGTATTAACGTTACTTGTTATAACCGTTCATCCGATAAAGTTGAAAACGAGTACGTTGGTACCGTTGAAAACAAAACATATAAAGGAGTGCGACTTAAAAAAGCGTTAACTTTTAATATTCGTGGCATAGCCGCAATGATGGCTTCTTTTACTGCGGCAATATCTGCTGCATTTAGCAGATATGACATTGTTCATTTTCATGCAGAAGGCCCGTGCGCCGCTTTATGGATTCCAAAAATGTTTGGAAAAAAATGTGTTGCAACTGTTCATGGACTTGATTGGCAAAGAGAAAAATGGGGAAAAGGTTTCGCTTCCAAATACATAAAATTTGGCGAAAAAGTATTGGCAAAACATGCTGATGAAGTTATAGTTCTCAGTCAGTCTGCTTACGATTATTTTAAAGAAACTTATAATCGTGAAACTGTTATTATAAACAACGGAATAAACCGCCCCGAAAATAAAGATGCGCAACTCATTGTTGAAAAGTATGGATTAAGGAAAGATGAGTATATTTCGGTTGTTTCGAGGTTAACGCAGGAAAAGGGCATACATTATTTAATTGATGCGTACAGCAAAATTAAAACTGATAAAAAATTGGTCATCGCAGGTGACACAAGCGATACTGATGACTATGTAAAATTACTTAAAGAAAAAGCAGCCGATAATCCTAACATTATTTTTACAGGATTTATTTCAGGTGATATTTTAAAAGAAATTTATTCTAATTCGTATATTAACGTATTGCCGTCTGACCTTGAGGGGATGTCGCTTTGTCTTTTGGAATCTCTTGCATATAAAAACGTTCTAGTTTGTTCTGATATTCCTGAAAACACCTTTGTGGCTGAAGATAAAGCAGTTTACTTTAAAAAGGGTGACGTTGATGATTTGGCGGACAAATTACAAACTTTATGTGATGATTCTTCGCTTGTTGAACGTCTGCGTGACGGCGTTGACGAGTATATTTTAAACAAATATAGTTGGCAAGACGTAGCGGATGCTACATGCAATCTATATTATTCACTTTTAAAAAAATAACAGTAAAGGTTTTTTTATGGATAAGAAAATAAATTCTCAAAACACTGAGCATTTTCAGTCAGAAATTAAAGAACTTTTTAAGGAACTTTCTTCAAAAGAATTGTATGATAATTGGGTAGATACTTTTGAGATAGAACTAGTTGACGATAAACAAGTATCGGTGATATTCGCTGGTTCTGAAGATATTAAAAAGTTTAAAAAAGAGTGCAAGGATGCGTTGTTTCCTTGTATCTACTCGGTATTAGGTGATGTTAAAAAAATCAGTATCATAAAGAAAAATGCTTATAATACGCTAAGTTCTAAGGCTAAAAATAATATTAAAGCAGTAAAATTCTTTATTATAGGTATGATTTTTGTTCTTGTTGCCACATCGGCTGTAGTAGTTCTTAGCAACTATCTTGGCAATAGAAATTTTAGAGAAACCTTTTACAGTACGAGTAGTATTAAGGTGGATAGCCGTGTTCGAATAGTTCAACTCTCAGATATGCATAACGCTACATATGCTCCAAATAACGAAAAACTTTTGGAGCGTATAAAAGCATTGGCGCCTGATATAATCATTTGTACTGGTGATATCGTAGATTCGGCGGTTGAAGATGAAGAATACGCTATAAATTTAGCAAAAGGACTTTCTAAAATTGCTCCGTCTTACTACATATACGGCAATAATGAGGTAGAAACCATTTACGATTTCCCTTTAAATGAAAAAGAACTTGACGCTAAATTTGGTTTTAATAGTGAAAATCGTGATGAAACTGCACTGTTAAATGTAAAAGATGTTTTTGAAGAAAAACTCGAAAGTGTTGGAATCAAAGTGTTAAAAAACGAAATGGACACTATAACTGTTAAAACAATGACGGTTGATATTTATGGCGTTTTGACATCAAATCCATCTTCTTTTTGGACTTATACCGAAAAATCTTTTGCTGCTTATATTAACGAAAATCCGGAAAACATTAAGATTACTGCAATACACGAGCCAACCATTTTCGAGGAATTTAATCCTGAATTTTGGGGAGATTTAATGCTTTGCGGACATACACACGGCGGTGTTATGAGAGTACCTGTACTAGGTCCTTTGTATACAAAAGAAGGCGGCATTTTCCCTGAACGAAAAGGTTATTTCGTTTATGGTAGATACGACACTGCGGGTAATCCTTTAATTGTAAGTTCAGGACTTGAAAATTCAAGTGTATTACGAATCAACAATCAACCTGAACTTGTTATTGTTGATATAAATAAATTTTAGGAGGAGTATGAAATTATGAACAATTTACTTCAAAATTTAATAGTATTTGTTGTTGGTGCAGTATTCCTTCTTGCTATAATAACGATTATTTTAAGACTTAAAAATGTTAATTTTACTGAACGCAAACAAATCTTTAAAAACGCCGATTATTTTAATGCATGGATTTTGCTATTATGTTTTGTTATATCTATGATATATGGTGTTTTCAATCATTTTGAACTCAAGAAAAATGTACATGCTGTTGTTGCATTAAATTATTCCGAAGCATCAAGTGCACTCAATTCTAATGGTACACGATATAACATGTCGGAAATTATTTGTGATGAAGTTGTTGAGAGGGCTATTAATAAAGGCGCACTAAAAAACGTAACCGTTAACCAACTTAAAAACTGTTTATCGGTTTATCCCAGTGTTCAAGGCGGAGTTAACGATAAATCTGAATATCATATTTCGACTGAGTTTTCAGTGGATTATCACGCTTCAAAATATACTGACCATTTAGATGCCGAGAATGTAATAAATCTTATAACATCGGCTTATAAAGAATATTATATTGAAAAATATACCGATAATTTCAGTTTAAAAAACGAAAAACCTGATTTTAGCACAATGGAATATATGGATATTGTAGAATATCTTGATAAAGAAGCGACTGCTGTTCTTAATTATTTATATGAAATGTCTGAAAAAAATCCGAGTTTCGTTACTGAAAACGGTAGCACTTTTAATTCTATCGCAGGTAAGGTATATCAATTTAAACAAACGCAGATTAATCAAAACTTACGTTCACTTATTCTTCAAAATGGTGTTGTTAGAAGTGAAGAAGATTACGTTGACAGACTTGCTTATCGTAATAAAAACTTGGATTTTGATCGCAGAAAAAATGATGCATCTTATAAATTGTGTAATGCTGCTATCGATATGTATAGTGAGGAAATGACCAGAATAGTTCTTGTTCCCACTTGGGATCAGTCGGGTAAATACTATATGGGTCGTACCAAAGTTGGCATAGACGAATTATCGGTTATGGCTACTAATTTTAGCAATTATGTTGCTTCTAATGAAAAAGAAATTATGGATAACAAATTAGTTATTGATAAAATCTCCTCTAATAATAAAGATACTGATATTTATACATCTACCGATGCCCTTATCGAGTCTATTTATGAGGATGTTAAAGAATTCGAGAAAGAATCAATAACCGCCGGCAGAGAATATTTTCGTCATAAAATGAATCAATGCGTTGCTGTAAGTATTTACGGTACTTCAATTATTAGCGAAATCAAGACAATTATTTTATTTGCGATTTTTGCATATATAGCGTTTATGCTTTATCGTATTTCGAAAAGATTTCCCAAAAAGGCATAAAGTTTTTGGTGGAGGAAAAATATGAAAAGTTTTCAAATTTTAAGATATTTAAAAAAGGTTCTTCCTTTTATAATTGTTTTTTGCCTTTTAGCAACCTACGCCGTTTACTTTAAACTTTCTTCATCTAATACTTTTATTGCGTCAGAAGTTATCCATTATAATGATGCTCAAGCGGAAAAAGGCCTTACTCCTACCGGCGATAAACTAGATGTAAATGAAATTAAATCATCAGCCGTAATGTCTAAGGTAGTGGATAAAATGGGACTTACCGGTATTTATTCCGTAGATAGTCTTATTTCAAGGATTAACATTACTCCTATTGAAGATAAGGATAAAGTTGCTCAAAAAGAAGCAAAACTTGAAGAAGGCGAAGAATACATATATGAGCCAAGTACTTTTATTGTTTCTTTTGCTGCCACCAGTGGCGAGGGCGCTGATTTTGCAAGAACCATACTTGATGAAACACTTGACGTTTATTTTGAGCAGTTTAGCCAAAAGTACGTTAACGTTGCGCCTGCTAACAATACTATCGAAAATTTAAATAAAAACGATTACGACTATATTGAAATGATGGAACTAATTGATACAAGTATTGACGCAACCGTTAATACTTTGTATCAGCGAATCGATCAAAATGCTTTTTTTAGATCTACTGAAACAGGTGCGTCTTTTAACGATCTTGTTAATGAATTTAATTATTTAAGACAAGTTAAAGTTTCTGCTATTTTTTCAGATATTTACAAATACCAAATTACCAAAAATAAGTCTGTGCTTATTTCAGATTATACAACAAGAATAGATAATAATAACATATCTAATCAAAAGGAAGAAAGCATAATTGAAGACATTGTTACTGTAATTGATGCTTACGTTAAAAAAATGCGTGAGTCAGGAAATACCAATATTACCTATGAATACATTCTTGATAATCTTCACGAAAAAGATCTTCAAGATTTCGCCGGTGATCAGACCGTAACTTATGATGAGTTAATATATAGTTGGAGAGACCATAACGAAAGTAAGCAACATTCAATTATTGACTCTGCGTACTGCAACTATATTATTGATACTTTTTCATCTTGTACAGGTAAATGCGGCGGAAAATGTAAAAACTCGACTTTCACTTGTACTGAACTATCTAATTACAGTTACTTAGAGATGAAATCGAATATTGAAAGTGAAATAGACGTACTTTTAAACGAACTTGCTTCACTTTACAATCTAACTACTAAAACTAATAATGAATATAACAAGTTTTTGGGAGCAAGTTATATTTCTGTATTATCTTCAGCATCTATAAGACAAAGCGTTAATGTAATATTATATACTGCAATAGCATTCTTTTTCCTTATGGTAGTTTGTTGCGGTGGCGCTATAGTTTTAGGTAGAACTGCCGATATAGTTAATTATATTTTTTATACCGATCATCTTACAAACTTCAATAACCGCGCATATCTCGATAAATATCTCAAATCAAAAGATAAAAAACTGCTCGATGACGGCGTAGTTTATTGTATGGTGGATATTGCTAATTTGGGTAAAATTAATTCTGAATATTCAAGAGCAACCGGTGATGAAATTATAGGAATGTTTACCACCTACATAAAAGAGGCTTTTGGTAAATCTAAAACAGAATATATTTATAACGGCAATGGCAGTTTCGTAATGCTTACGGAAGATGTCGATTATATTACTGTAGAAGATATTATGAGATTATTCAGAGTTCGTCTTGACGAAAGAGAAGAGCATAAAGACGTTGTTTTGGAATATAAGATAGGTATTGCAGAAACATTTAAAGAAAACAAGACGGCAAGAAAATTGCTTTCGGAGGCTATCGAAAACAAAAAAGTTTATGTTTCCGATATAAAAGATTAATGTAAATAAACAAGAGGAGGGAAAACGTGGAAAGTAAAATACTTGAAAAAGCAAAAACGATATATTTTATAGTGGTTGCTGTAATGATGTATTATTTTCTTAATGAGTATATTGACGTGGGACTTCACGTTACATACCGACACGTTTTCACACTTGTTTTATTCTTTTCCGCAGTACTTGTGTTTATGTTTAAACCAAATATTGCAAGAGGTTTTACTTCCTTTAAAGATGCTGTTGTTTACAGTATACCTTTGCTTGTAACTACGGTTGTATCTTTGTTTATCTGGTTTGTCGAAACGGTAGATGTTGGAGTAATTTCGAGAGGTCTATCAAGTTCATTTATATATGCTAATATGCTATCCTTTGCCTTAGGCTCAGGTGCATTGCTTTATATATTTGGAAAAAAGGGTATATGGTACAACTTGATCGCTATTTTAATTGCAAATATTTTAATGATAATTACCGTTATTGCGCAAAACGGATTAGGTAATTATTTGTCTGAATTTATCACTCTTATAACCACCTTTGCGGGTGTGACAGGCGAAATTATTGTTCAAGCCGAAATTCATGAACTAGCATTTTGCTTGGGCGCTTATTTGATATATATGCTTTATAAACCCAAGAAAAAGGTTATGTATTTCGTTTTGCTTTCTTTGTGTTTGTTTTGCTTTTTATCTGCATTTAAAAGAATTGCTATAATCGCAATCGTGGTTGCATTAGCATTCGGTTATCTTTTGAAATTTATTTCAAAGTATAATAAAAAAACAGCACAAAATTTGGTGATTTTATTTTCTGTTTTGGTAATTTTTATCCTGATTGGATATATCGCTTTAATCAAAATGGGTGCTTTCGCACTTTTAGAAGAAGCTGGCGTAGAAACCAGCGGACGTGTTGAAATCTATGATGCGGTTGATGAATTTTATGAATTCAGTCCCGACTTTTTGGGTAATGGTATTGGTTTTTTGACCTATCAGTTAAACACTTTTATGAATGTCGGAGTTGCCTCTGTACATAATGATTTTTTGCAGCACTTTATAGATTTAGGCTTTTGGGGTTATATTGTATGGCTTATTTCTATGACTTTGGTCAGAGTATGCTATTTTGGTAGAAAAGGCAACGTTGAAAATGCTATTATAACCTTTATGCTTACTGTATACTTAATTATCGTATCTTCTACCGATAATACAATGAACTATCCGCTTTTAACGGGCGTATTGGCAATACTTATGATGGGCGATGGATATGAAGAGAATGTTCGTTTAAAAGAGCACAAAATGTTTGGGCATGTGTCAACACTGAATTTGAGCGATAAAAAGGATGCTTATTTATGAGAATTTTAATGGTTAATAAATTTTTATATCCAAGAGGCGGTAGCGAAAGTTATATGCTTTATCTTGGAGAGCAGCTGAAAAAAATTGGTCATGAAGTTGAATATTTTGGTATGTATGATGAAAAAAACACCGTTGGTAACGTTGCTGATTTATACACTCAAAATATGGATTTCCATTCGACTGGATTAAGTAGATTTTTATATCCTTTTAAAATTATTTTTTCCTTTGAAGCAAAAAGAAAAATTATGAAAGTAATTGATGATTTTGAACCCGATATTGTTCATATGAACAATATTAATTTTCAGCTAACTCCTTCTATAATTTACGGTGTTAAAAAGAAGGGGATACCGCTTGTACAAACGGTGCACGATTATCAAATGATATGTCCTAATCATCTTTTATATAATTTTGAAAAAAACGAATCTTGTGAAAAATGTCTTAATGGTCGTTTAAGTAACTGTATTAAAAATAAATGTATTCATTCTTCAAAAGTTAAGAGTATTTTAGGCGTTATTGAGGCTAAATTTTACTCATTTTTAAAAACTTATAAAAAAGTAGACTTATTTGTTTGTCCAAGTAATTTTTTGGAAAATAAACTGTTATCGTCAAAAAGTTTTTATTTAGGAAAAACAAAAACAATACATAACTTTATCAATAAAGAGAAATTTACAAATACATACGCAACGCAAGACTACATTTTGTATGTAGGAAGACTTTCTAAGGAAAAAGGAATAGAAAATATTGCAAATACTGCAAAATTATTGCCTAATTATAACTTTATAATAGCAGGAAATGGTCCTGATGCTGATTTACTTAAAGATATAGACAATGTTAAACTAATTGGTTTTATTACAGGGGAAGAACTTGTGAAACTTATGGGACAGGCCAAACTTTTGTTATTACCATCAGTATGTTTTGAAAATTGCCCACTTTCTATACTCGAGGCTCATTCTTTGGGTGTTCCGGTTGTTACTATGAATAGCGGAGGTATGGCAGAACTTGTTGAAGATGGTGTTACCGGAACTTTGGTTAATGAACCTACACCTGAAGGTATTGCCGATAAAATCAAAATGACAATTGAAAATACCGACTATTATAACAGTCTTTTACAAAATTGTAAAAAACAAAAAGATAATATTTTAAGTATTGAAAACTATTGTAATATTTTATTGGAAGAATATAATAAATTGATTTCGAGGTGAAAAAATTGTTGCAGCCCAAGGTAAGTATCATTATACCGGTGTATAATGTTGAAAAATATATTGAAAGATGTGTAAATTCTTTAAAAGCGCAATCTCTTAAAGATATAGAAATTATACTTGTTGACGATTCTTCAACCGATAGTTCTCTTTTAATATGCCAAAATGCCTCAAAAGAAGATGGGCGTATAAAGGTAATTACCAAGGAAAACGAAGGAGCCGGTATGGCTAGAAATGCTGCTTTAAAGGTTGCAAAAGGCAAATATATAGGTTTCGTTGATTCGGATGATTTTGTAGATCCGGAAATGTTTGAAGTACTTTATAATACAGCGGAAAAGTACAATTCTGACCTTGTTTTGTCTGGGGTTAAATATGTGGATGGCAATATGTTTAGTCAACAAGGTGATTGTATTATTAAATCTTACTTTGAAAACGATACGCATTTTGAAACCTTTGACCAATTAAAAGAATTACGTATGGGTATTATTGGTTCATTACCTAATGATATAGATGATAGTAAATACGGAATGAGTATTTGGAAAAATTTATTCAAAAGAGAAGTAATAGAAAATAATAATTTGTTTTTTGTATCTGAAAGGGAAATGCTTTCGGAAGATGCATTGTTTATGGTTGATTATATTTCTTGTATAAATATGGCTACAGGTATAAAAGGCGCGTTTTATAATTATTGCAGAAACGGTCAATCAATTTCGAAATCTTTTAAGAAAGATAGATTTGAAAAAAGTCTTGTCTTTGTTAATGAGGTTGAAAAGAGATTTAGAAAAAATATTTTGCCTAATGAATATCAAATGTATATAAACAGATTTTGGCAGGCAATGTGCAGAGTAATTTGCTCACAGGAAATTATTAACGCTACCGAAAATAATCAGCGCTTTTCGTATTTAAAGAAAAGACTTTCAAATGTATGTAATCACCCTCTTACAGTTAACGTGTTTAAAGAATATCCTATAAATACGCTTAATTTTAAACAAAGATTTTTTGCATATTGCATTAAGTATAGGTTTTACTTCCTTTTGAAAGTACTAGTTGGAATTAGAAACAAATAGGTGATAAAATGTTTTTTTCTGTAATCGTACCGGTGTACAAAGTTGAAGATTATCTTCATGATTGTATAAAAAGTGTATTAAATCAAACTTTTGACGATTTTGAACTAATTCTTGTTGATGATGGTTCGCCTGACAAATGCCCTCAGATTTGTGATGATTATGCCAAAACTGATAATAGAGTAAAAGTCGTTCACAAAGAAAACGGCGGATTGGCCAGCGCCAGACGTGCGGGAATTAAAGTGGCAGAAGGCGAATATGTTTATAACCTTGATTCCGACGATTTTATTGAAATTGATACTTTGGAATATGCTTATAACAAAATTATAGAAACTAAATGCGATATTGTAACCTTTGCATATAATTGGGTTAAAAACGGTCGCACTATAAACGTTACAGACGATTGTTTAGAGGAAGGTTTTTATTCACGACAAGATATTGAAAAATATGTAATGCCTAAAATTTTGATGGATAAAAATATGGAACACACTTCATATTATTTATCGGGCAAAGTTGTTAAAAGAGAATTGCTTCTACCATATCAATTAGATGTTAGTGAAAAAATATCGCTGGGTGAAGATCTTTGTTGTTCGCTTCCGTGTACTATTAATGCTAACAGTATATTCATTAGTAAAAAAATAACTTATTTTTATAGTGTGAGAAATAGTTCTTTGTCGAAAGAATTTAATACTAGGCAAATTTTTCTTATTGAAGACGTAATAAAAGAAATAAATAAACATAAGTCGAAAATTTTGGATTTTGATGAACAACTATATCGATATTCTTGTTTTATGTGTTTTACTATATTGGCATCAGCGGCCGAGGGTAATAATTTAAAAAGTGTAAAAATTATTAAAAAGAACATTTATAATTCTATTCATAAGGATTGTATTAAAAATGCAAAATTCGGCAAAATATCACCCAAAAGTAAAATATCAATAGCGCTTATGAAGTGTCATTGTTATAATATTGCTTACTTTTTTCTTAAAACTTGCAAAACATTTAAAAATTTATTAAAAAAGGGGATAAATTTATGAAACCGGATATTTCGGTTATTATGAGTGTTTATAACGGCGAAACCTATCTTTCGGAAGCAATACAAAGTGTTATTAATCAAACATTCGAAAACTGGGAACTGATTGTAATAAATGATTGCTCAACCGATAGTACTATCGAAATTCTTAATAATTTTGCCAGTAAAGATAATAGAATAAAAGTGGTTTCTAATGAAGTAAACTTAAAACTTCCCACTTCTCTTAATAAAGCGATTTCTTTATGCAACGGAAAGTATATAGCTCGAATGGATGCAGATGATATTTGTTTGCCAAACAGATTCGAAAAACAATATGAATTTATGGAAGCACACGCTGACGTATCATTATCATCATGCAGATTTATGACCCTTAAAAACGGTGTTTATGCTTCAGGCGGTTGCGGAGGCAGATGTGATAATGATTCTATAAAATCTATGTTATTGGTTGCTAATCCCATACTTCATCCGGGTGTTATTGCTAAATCAGAAGTTTTTAAAAAATATAATTATGATACAACGTTAACCTGTACTGAAGATCTTGAATTGTGGACTCGACTAGTTGTAAATAACGAGAAAATAGAAATTCTCCCTGAATGTTTATTGATTTATAGGTTGCACGATAAACAAATAACAAGCACTACCATTAATAAGCAACATACTGAGGTATTAAAAATACAAAACATTTATTATTCATCATTGATTTCCTGTATGAATGAAGAAATGCAGAATTTTTATATATGTGGTATTTATTTTAGGGAAAACAGAGATATTAATGAGTTTATTAAATACGCAAAATGGCTTAAAAAGGTTTCCTATAAGAAAATTGGAAAATCATCAATTAATTACGCACTTTTTGAAGTGTTATCTGAATATAAAAGACGCGGCATTTCTAAAACGCACCTATTGAAAGGTATGTTTTGTTTTAATCCTTTCTTTTTGATAAAAGAAATATTCAGAAGAAAAAAATCTGCTAAAAATGACATTAATAAATGTATTTCAGTGGCTGAATTTTTGGGTCTAAAGCAAACTGCCGGCACTAAAGAGTTTCCTATTTTTAAAAAAATATAATTGGAGTTAAATAATGCAATTTTTTGAATATCCTTATGTGATTATAACTATACTTGTTTTGATTTTTTTATTGATGGGTATAATCGGTTTATTTTTTACAATGAAATCGGCAAGAACGATAAAAGGTACTGCAAAAAAGAGTTTTTGCGGTATTGCTAAAATACAAAACGATTTTGAAAAAGCGGGGCAAATGCGTAAAAACCGTTGTCTTATTTACATATCGCTTTCGCTTGAAAATATGAAAAGGCTTTATTCAGAATCTAAAGCAAACAGAATATACGACCAAATTAAGCAAATTTTATTCGTACAATTAGCGTCAGATGAAAACAATGAAATTTCAGTTTACGGTAAAGAAAGTTTTGTGGTTTTGTCGGATTATTCTGCAGACGAAGCGGCTTTGAATATTGAAAAATGCTATGCTGTTATTAATGATGTTTTTCAAAAAAACGATGCTGTTAATGTCGCTTATGCTAATTTTGGATATCATATAACAAGTTCTTCTGAAGTGTCTTTCAAAACTGCGCTTTCAAGAACTAAACAGGCCTTAAGCATTGCAGTAGACCAAAAGGTAGTTTACTGTAAGTGGGACAGTACTAACGGAAAAGAGTTTGAAAGAAAATTAAAAATTGAAAATAATATAGAAAATGAAATAGATAATAATAGATTTTTTCTTGAATATCAACCTGTTATAGAAGCAAAAACCGAAAAAATTATTGGCGCTGAAGTGCTTTCTCGTCTTAATTCATCTACAGAAGGAATTTTGTCTCCGCGTATGTTTTTATCTGCAGTAAATAATGTTGGATTAAATCAAAAATTCGATTACTATATATTTGAAAAGAATTGCAAGTGGATTGCTAACGATAAAGAAAATCGGATGAACTATTTTTACACCATTAATTTTTCGCGTTATACCTTGTGTGATGAAAAAATGGCAGATACGGTAATTGAAATTGTAAATAAATATGGTATTGATTTTTCTTCTATTGCTATCGAAATCCTTGAAGACAAAAGTTTAAGTGACTTTGAAAAGAATACTTTGATTAATAACTTAACAAAATTAAAACAAAAAGGCATATTAATCTTACTTGATGATTTTGGCAAAGGATATACTAATTTTGGTGACTTGGCAGATTTTGATATTGATATAGTAAAAATTGATAAAGCAATTACTCAAAATGCAAATAATACGACGGGAATTGCTATACTTAAAAATATCATAAGAACGGCACATGAATTAGGCTTTAAAACTTTGTGCGAGGGCATCGAAACGGAAGAACACAAAAATATTGTTATTGAAGCAGGTTGTGATATTCTGCAGGGATATTATTTTTATTATCCTATGCCTGTTGCTCGATTTGAAAACGTATTTAATAGATAAAAGGGGATTTTAAATGTTATCGGTAATTATACCTTCATACAATGAGGATAAATGTATTAAACCTGCTTATAAAACGATAAACACATTACTGAGCGATAACAATATATCGTGTGAGTTTATATTTGTTGATGATGGCTCACAAGATGATACATATGAAGTTATAAGTGAAATTTCTTATCAAGAAAGTAATGTTGTCGGTCTTCATTTTTCTCGTAATTTTGGTAAAGAAGCCGCTATATCTGCAGGTCTTGCTGCAGCGAACGGCGATTGCGCAGTAGTAATTGACTGTGATCTTCAACATCCTCCCGAAAAGATAATAGAAATGTATCGTTTGTGGGAAGAAGGATATGAAATTATTGAGGGAATAAAAAACGAGCGAGGCAACGAGAAGAAAATCCATGGTTTTGGCGCAAAGTGTTTTTATTCGCTTATTAGTCGTATGGCAGGTTTCGATATGGCTAATTCTTCTGATTTTAAATTACTTGATAGAAAAGTTATTGATGTTCTTAATAAAATGCCGGAAAAAGGTTTTTTTAGAGCAATTTCCTATTGGGTTGGTTATAAAAAGGCAACGGTTGAATACAGTGTAGCACAGCGTATTGACGGACAGTCAAAGTGGTCTACTAAAGGTCTTGTAAAATACGCCATATCGAATATATCTTCATTTTCAACTGCACCTATGCAAATAGTAACTTTTCTTGGTGTAATAATGCTTATTATTTCAGCAATTTTTGGTGTTTGGGCATTAATTGATAAAATTATCGGACGAGCCCTTGAGGGTATGACAACCGTTATTATAATTACTATTTTCATCGGTAGTATAATTATGATAAGCCTTGGCATAATCGGTTATTATATAGCCCGTATTTATGAAGAAATAAAAGGTAGACCTAAATATATTATTTCAAAAACAACAAACGGTAAAAAATAGACAGACTATAGTCTGTCTATTTTGCGGTGAAATTTGGAGTGCTTATTATGAGAATGAGAAAAAAGAAAAACCTAGAAGAAAAGTTGCTTTCGTGTAATAATCTATTGATTAAATACACTGATGATAGAGATTATAGAAATGCTTCTAATAATCCCGAATACATTGATTTCGCTGAATTGTTTGGAAACGAGAATCCTGTTCATCTTGAAGTAGGTTGCGGAAAAGGTCAGTTTGTATATGAAATTGCAAAACGTAACCCCGATATTAATTATCTTGCTGTTGAAAAAAGTTCTAACGTAATTGTTACTGCGTGTGAAAAATGCAGTGAACTTTCTAATGTATATTTCTTGAAATGCGGCGCCGAGTATCTTCCGAAATATATTGATGAAAATTCAATTTCTCGTATATATTTAAATTTTTCGTGTCCGTTTCCTAAAAAAGCATACGCTTCTCATAGATTAACCGCTCCTAATTTTTTATCAATTTACGAAAAGATAATGACTTCTGATGCACAAATACACCAGAAAACTGATAATCGAGGATTTTTTGAATTTTCTATCGAAAACTTGAGCGAATACGGCTTCACTCTTAAAAACGTGTCTTTGGATTTACACAATAGCGATTTTGAAGGTAATATCGTAACAGAATATGAGGCTCGATTTTCTTCTTTGGGATTTCCTATTTATCGCTTAGAGGCTTATCTTAAAAAATGAAAGTATTAATTACATCTATCTCGTCTCAATATATACATTCTTCTCTTGCGGCGTGGTACCTTTTAACTGCTGTAAGAAATAATTGTAATCCAAATATTAGCGCAAAGGTTATTGAGGGAACCGTTAACGAAAACGAGGACGATATATTTAAACGTATTTTAAAAGAAGAAGCAGACGTTGTTGCTTTTTCGGTATATATATGGAATGTAAAAACTGTTTTAAGAATTGCTGAAAAACTTAAAAATTTAAACGTTAAAATTATATTAGGCGGTCCTGAGGTTTCCTATTGTTCTGAAATGATATTAGCCGAAAATAACTTTGTCGATTTTGTGATTTTGGGCGAAGGTGAAGAACCTTTACCCAAACTTTTAAACTCTATTTATGTTAAAGGTACTTTTAGCAATATCGAAGGTCTTTCTTACCGCGAAAACGAGAAACTTATCATAGGAGAACCTTTCGTTACAATAATTGTTCCGGAAAGTCCGTACCAAAAAGAATTTTTTGAAAGTTTAAATGGTAGAATTGCTTATATTGAAACGAGCAGAGGTTGCCCATTTTCATGTGCGTTTTGTCTTTCGGGCAGGTGCGGTGGAGTAAAATACTTTCCTCTTGAACGCGCAAAATCGGATATAGTTGCTTTGGCTAATTCGAATAGTAAAATTATTAAATTTGTCGATAGAACCTTTAATGCAAATCGAAAGCGCTCGTATGAAATATTTTCTTTTTTGATTGAGAATTATGGCAAAAGTATACCGGAAGGAGTTTGTTTTCATTTTGAAATTGGCGGTGATTTGCTAACGGATGCAGATTTTGAATTATTAAAAAAAGCTCCTTATGGATTAATTCAATTTGAAATAGGTATGCAAAGTTTTAATTCAAAAACTCTTGATGCTATTAACCGCAAAACAAACGTTGACAAGTTGAAGAAAAATATTATAAAGTTAATTGAACTTAAGAATATTCATATACATATTGATCTGATTGCAGGTTTGCCGATGGAGGATTTATCTTCATTTAGAGATAGTTTTAATACCGCTTTTTCTTTGAATGCCGATATGTTACAACTTGGCTTTTTAAAATTGCTTCATGGTGCGCCTATGAGAGAAGAGCCTGATAATTTTCCGCTTTTATATTCGAGTGACCCTCCGTACGAAATTATAAATACTCCGTGGTTAACTGAAAATGATATAAAAATGCTGAAATCGTGTGAAAATGCCCTTGAACGTTTTGTTAATAGCGGGCGTTTTCCGCTTACCAATTCTCTTATTTTTAACGATCAAAAAAGAAATCCATTTGATACTTTAACTGAACTCGGCACTTTTACAGGGTGCGACACATGTTCGTTGAATGATTATGTCAATCAGTTATATGAATTTTTCGGCAAAGGCTGCGATAAGGATAAACTGCGTGATGCACTTATTTGTGATATAGCATCATCTATTAAAAGCACCGTTTTGCCTTCGTGTCTTAAAATAACCGATTCGAAACTATCGAAATTTAAGAAGAGCCTGAATGAAAACCCAATAACTTGCAAAAAAGATGGGGTTATGCGCAATGTGTTTCTTTTGTACGGAGAAAAATGCGGAGCGTATGTTGACTATGATGATATAAATTGTGGGAAATATGTTATTAATAAAGTAAAATAAGAATTCTAAAAAAAGTAGGTCTTTGACCTACTTTTTTCTTAGTTTTACAAGGAAAAAACCTTCATATTCTTTTGTGGGACACACACATACGGCGTTTTCGAGTGAACAAGGAAGAATTGGTAATTTATTTATAATTGTTTCGTCCAATTTGACTGTCTCTAAATCGTACTTATTAAGTATATCTGTTACAATCTTTTCGTTTTCGTCGGGTATAATCGAACAGGTTGAATATAGAATTTCACCACCGCTTTTTAAAACGTTTACTGCTTTGTCCAATAACTTTCTTTGTGCAGATATACATTTACTTATAAGAGCATCGGAAAAACCGTTAAGCGATTTAGGATTATTCAAAATCAAAGTGCCACTACCTGAACAGGGTGCATCTAAAAGAATTTTATTAAAGGAAAAATAATTTTCTAAATTTCTGGCATCGGTAACCATAACGTTGGCGCCTTTTACACCAAGTTTCGACAAATTATATTTAAGTCGTTCGGCGCGTACTTTGTTCATTTCGCAAGCAGTAATACTGCATTTGTTTTCGGTAATAGCGGCAATTTGGGAGGTTTTTCCGCCGGGCGCAGCACACATATCTAAAACATCGCTATCTTTATCGGGGGATAATAGAATAGGCGGTAGTTGAGAGGAGAGGCTTTGGAAGTAAATTCCTCCATTTTGATACATTTCACTTTTACGCAAAATATCTTCGCCGTTATTAATGATTAGCGCGTTTTCGTTATAATCTAACTCTACGTAATCTATATTGAGTTCATTAAGCAATGACAAAACATTAGATTTATCGTTTTTTAAGGTATTGATTCTTATTGTAGTAAATCTTTTTTCCTTACATCCGTCAAGAATTTTATCAACCGTTATTGCGTCGTAGAATTCAAGTAGTTTAGTTTTAAAAAACATTAAATCATATCCTTTCGGTCTTTAAATATTCTAAATTATAGAACAGATTTTGTCAATATATGTAGAATTTTTGAAAATATGTTAAAAAAATAACATTTTTATTAAAAAAGGGGTAGAAATATTTTTTATAGTGTGATATAATCATATGCAAGTATGGAGTATTCTGCCGACAGTGTGTTTATGGCATACCACCAACTGAATATTTTTGCTAAGGAGGAAATGGCAAATGCAAAAAAAGATTAGCAATTATCCCTTCAATGGTACTCCCGAACAGGAAGCTAAACTTCGTAAAGTAATCGACGAAAATAAGCATGACAAAAGTCTTCTTATTTCCGTAATGCAAGAAGCACAAGATATTTACGGTTATCTTCCGATTGAAGTACAGGAGATCATTTCTGAGGGGATGGAAGTTCCAATGGAAAAGATTTTCGGTGTAGCAACCTTCTACGCTCAGTTCTCTCTTTCTCCTAAGGGTAAGTACAACATCTCTGTATGTCTCGGTACTGCATGTTACGTTAAAGGTGCAGGTATACTTATGGAGAAACTTGAAGAAGCACTCGGAATTGGTGCTGACGAATGTACCGCAGACGGTAAGTTCTCTTTAACCGCTTGTCGTTGTATCGGTGCTTGTGGACTTGCTCCCGTTCTTACTGTTAATGAAGATGTTTATGGCAGACTTACCGGTGATGATATAGCTGGAATTTTGGCTAAATATGCCGACTAATTTTGTTTGCTTAAAGGAAAACGAATGTTATGAAAATAAGTACAATCAAAGAAATTCTTGAAGCCAAGGTTTTATGTTGTGAGGAACTTATAGGCAGTCACGTTTATTCTGCTTGCGGCAGTGATATGATGAGTGACGTTCTCGCATACGTTAAAGATCAGGCTGTACTTCTTACAGGACTTGTAAATCCTCAGGTTATCCGTACTGCAGAAATGATGGATATGAGATGCATTGTATTTGTCCGTTCTAAAATGCCGAGCGAAGAAATGCTTGAATTAGCAAAAGAAAGCAATATAGTTTTACTTTCAAGCGATAAGCGTATGTATGACGCTTGCGGGTTGCTTTATCAGGGTGGACTCATCGGAAAGAAGGGCTGATATGGCTGATGAACTTATTTTCCGTTTTAATGTAGACGGAGACGATTTCACTTCAGCAGGGCAGGCTTCGGTTCAAATAAAGAAGAACCTGCGTCAATTAGGTATTCCTTCTGAAATTATACGTCGTGTATCTATTGCTATGTATGAAGGCGAAATCAATATGGTTATTCACGCTAAAGGCGGCGAGGCTGTTGTAAAAGTTACTGAAGACTATATCGAAATCGTTCTTAAAGATAGTGGTCCCGGTATAAAAAACATTGATCAGGCTATGCAGGAAGGTTTTTCTACTGCACCTGACGGAATTCGTTCTTTAGGTTTTGGCGCCGGAATGGGTCTTCCGAATATGAAGCGTTATACCGACAGTATGGATATTAATACCGTTATTGGAGAAGGAACAATAATTACGATGAGAGTAAACCTCTGCTGAAAAAATAATTAGTGGAGTAATTTGACTATGTACACATATGAACATTCCGTACAGTTGGATCCTAACAAATGTACCGGCTGTACTACTTGTTTAAGACGTTGTCCTACGGAAGCAATCCGTATACATAACGGCCACGCCGTAATAAATCAGGAACGTTGTATTGATTGTGGTGAGTGTATAAGAGTTTGTCCGCATAATGCTAAAAAGGCTGTGTGTTCAAAACTAGAGTCAATGGAGCGTTTTAAGTGGAAGATTGCGCTTCCTGCACCGTCTCTTTACGGTCAATTTGAAAATCTTGAAGACGTTGATTATGTACTTGATGGTCTTTTGAAAATAGGTTTTGATGACGTTTTTGAGGTTTCAAAGGCTGCTGAACTTGTTTCTGCGTACACTCGACAGTATTTAAAGACTGATGGAGTTAAAATGCCGGTTATTAGTTCCGCCTGTCCGGTCGTAGTCAGACTTATAGGACTTCGTTTTCCGTCCTTAAATGAGCACGTTATGAGAATGTTGCCACCTATGGAGGTTGCAGCAAGACTTGCCAGAGAACGTGCTAAACAAAAACATCCCGAACTAAATGACGATGAAATTGGCGTATGTTTTATATCACCTTGCCCAGCAAAGGTAAGTTACGTTAAAAACGGTTTTGCCGATTATAAAAGTCAAGTTGACGAGGTTGTTTCAATAAGCGATATTTACTTTTTGCTTATTAATGAAATGAAACAGGATGTTGAACCTCTTACACTGTGTGAATCCGGTATGATAGGTATCGGTTGGGCTTCAAGCGGTGGCGAATCAACCGCAGTGTTTAATGAAGGCTATCTTGCGGCTGATGGTATTGAAAACGTCAATCGCGTGTTGGATCAGATAGAAAACGGTAATATACCACCTTTAAAATTTATCGAACTTAATGCCTGTACTGGTGGTTGTGTAGGTGGAGCAATGACTATGCAAAATCCTTTTATTGCAAAAGCGCGTCTGCATAGTTTGAAACGATATTTACCTGTTTCACAAAATTTTCTTTCTAAAGAAGATAAAAGATACATTCCTGATGAATATTTCTTTAATGACCTTCCTGAATATAAGCCTATTAGCCGTCTTAGTGACAGTATCGCTGAATCTATGCGAATGATGGCAGATATTCAAAAACTCAGAAAGGTTTTGCCGGGTATTGACTGCGGTTCATGTGGTGCACCTACTTGCCGAGCTTTTGCGGAGGATGTTATTAAAGGTCAAGCAGACGTAAAGGATTGTATTCTTTGTAAAAATTTGTGGAGTGAAAATGAATGACGGTTTCATCCCTTTTAAATTACGGTTTTAAGTCGATAGTTATGTCCGAACCCGATAGGGAAGTAAGCGGTGTTTACATCGGCGATTTACTCAGTTGGGTTATGAGCAGCGCTAAATGCGATAATGTTTGGTTGACTATAATGTCTAACATTAACGTGATTGCTGTTGCAAGTCTTGTCGATGTATCATGCATCATTTTAACGGAAGACGTAACTTTGGCTGAAGAAGTAATTAAACAGGCGCTTTTAAAGAATATTAATGTTTTATCGACCGATAAAACTTCATACGAAAGCGCTAAAACGTTGTCGGAGTTAGGCTTATGAGCCGTTATTATTACGATTTTCACGTTCATTCTTGTTTGTCGCCATGTGCAGATGATGATAATACTCCAAATAATCTTGCCGGAATGGCAGCGTTATGCGGTATAAATATAATGGCGCTTACAGACCATAACAGTTGTAAAAACTGTCCTGCTTTTTTTGAAGCGGCAAAAAGAAACGGTATTATTCCCATAGCGGGTATGGAACTTACCACTAGTGAGGATATACACATAATTTGTTTGTTCGAATTTTTAGATGATGCACTAAAGTTTGACAATGCAATAGATGCATTTCGAACGCAATTTCCTAATCGTGTTGATATTTTTGGTCAGCAAATGATTATGGATGGGGAAGATAACGTAATAGGCATTGAGGATAACTTTTTGCCAGTTGCCACTACTTTGTCGATTGATGATGCGGCCAAACTTGTTAATGAATTTAACGGTATTTGTTATCCTGCTCATATAGATAGACAAGCAAACGGTATAATATCTATCTTGGGAGTTATGCCTGAAAGTCCTGTTTTTTCTTGCGTAGAATTCTATGATAAAAACAATAAAGATGTATATACAAAAAAATATGGGCTTGCTGATAAAAAAGTTCTTGTTGGCTCGGATGCTCATTATCTGACTGATATAAGAGATGATAATGACTGGTTTGAAATTGACGATATGCCGTATAGTAGCACTATTGTTAGAAAAAAATTGTTCGAAATGCTGAGGTGACGAAATGAAAGAATTGTCACTTAATATTCTTGATGTTGCTGAAAATTCAGTCAAAGCAAATGCTGATTTAATAGAAATTTTGCTCACCGAACAAAACAACATATTAACCCTAGTAATTAAAGATGACGGTTGTGGTATGACAAAAGATATTTTAATGGGTGTTACAGATCCGTTTTATACTACACGTACTACACGCAAAGTAGGGCTCGGTATTCCGCTTCTTAAAATGTCTGCCGAAATGACCGGTGGCAGTTTTTCGATCAGTTCCGTTTCGGAATTAGATAATAAAGATGAGCATGGCACAACAGTTACTGCAGTTTTTTACAAAGACCATATAGATTTTACCCCTCTTGGTGATATCGTTTCAACAATTGTTACTTTAATTCAGGGGCATCCTGAATTTGACTTTTTATTTAAACATATTATTGGAAATTACGAAATATCACTTGATACAAGAGAGTTAAGAGTAGTCTTAGAGGATGTCCCTCTTGACAGTTACGAAGTTATTAAATGGATAGAAGGCAATTTAAAGGAACAATACCTTCAGTCCAAAACAATATAATAGCAAGGAAGGAAGATACTTATGAAAACTTTAGCTGAATTGCAGGCAATCAGAGACAAAATGAAAAACAAGGTTGTTATGCGTGAAGGCGTTGACGACATTCGTGTTGTAGTAGGTATGGCTACCTGCGGTATCGCAGCAGGCGCACGTCCTGTACTCAACAAGTTTATTGAAGAGGTACAGACAAGAGGTCTTAAAAACGTAAAAGTTACACAGACAGGTTGTATCGGTGTATGCAGACTTGAGCCTATCGTTGAAGTAATCGCTCCTAACGGTGACAAGACAACTTACGTTAAGATGACAGAGGATAAGGTTGCAAAGATCGTTCACGAGCATCTTGTAAACAATAAGGTTGTTGCTGAATACACAATAGCAAACGCTGAATAATTTAAAAACGCTACAGCTCTTTTCATTTCTGTGCAGAAACAGAGCGTACATTAATCACTAATCTTG
>JAZRNY010000010.1:0-14771 GCA_045648445.1 Acutalibacteraceae bacterium | reverse complement strand
TCCAGTTCTTCATATTTTCCGTTAAATAACTCATCATATTCTTTTACAATCTTCACGATGAATTTGTCTTTAGAGTATCGGCAATCGCCATACAAAAATACTTTTGAGGAATATGTTCCGTCGTCGCGTTGTTTGTAAACCTCCATAATAGTAGACCTAAATGCGAAATCCAAAACAGTATTTTGCCCATCAATAACAGTAACGGCATAATCGTAATAGCTTTCTTCCTCTACAGAACCAACGACATAATAAGTTATTTCGGGATCACTACATACCCAAACAGAATCTTCAAACTGATAAGGGTGACGAAAAGAGTGCCAGTCACATCCGCAAAGAAATACCATCAATGAAACAATAATTGCTAAAACTTTAATTTTCATATTTATCTCCTATGTCAAATAATAACCTATTATAAAACGTCCACCGGAATAAATCGATGCAAGAGTATAGAATGCTTTGGATTTAGTCCTTTCATTCAATCTATTATAAACAGTATAAACTCCGTTTTTATAATAAAATGCAACTGTATGTATTGCGCCAGTGATTTTTTTAGTATTCCAGAACGAAAGTATATAAACACCTTTTTTTATTGATTTATTCATAGTTTTTTCTGATGTAAACTTTTTGAATTTAATTTTATGATACTTTAGATAATTAGAAATAAACAAAGGATTTGCTCCAAATACACCGTATAGCAAAGAAGAGCCATTTATTTCCATTTCCAAAGCAATTTGTGATATCGGTACACCTTTACCTATCTTTTGTAAAGCATTATAAACTGCTATTACTTCACATCCATTGTAAGACATTTTAAAAGCACCAAATCGTAGCTTTGAAACTTTACCTTCTGCTTGACCATTAATAAATCCTGTTTTTATATCTCGTGATTTGTTGGAATTATACACATAATTTGCAAAAGCGGTAGTATGTCTATTTATAAAATATTTTTGCAATCTCAATTTGTTGATCTCATCAAAACCGGTCCAATTTCCTGTTTTATCATTATTTATCGCCGGATTATTTAGACAATAAGCATATAAATTGCTTCCAAGTGGCTCACCCTGCGAATTTGACAACACCGGATCATCCTGAGAAATAAATCTCATTAAATCAGGGGAGTAATATCTGCTTTGCAGATAGTAAAGATTTGTTTCAGTATCGTAGTAATATCCTCTGTAACGAAGTGGGTTAATTGTACCAATTGTATCAGCTAAAGAGCCTGTTATACTTACTAACTCACCCCAAATATTATATGCATATTCTACAACAGTATTGCCGTTTGCGTCAAGTATAGCAACAATATCACCTTGCATATTTTTCTCATAATAATATGTTGTGTTATTATAAGTGAAATATATCGGTGTGCCATTACTGTCATAAACGAACTCAATAACATTGGTTTCAACGTCATTTTCTCTGCTATACTGTTTTACAACATTATTGTTTTCGTCCACTACATAATATGTGGTGATTCCGTTAATCGTTTTGCTTGTACGAATACCATCGTGATTATAGGTGTAAGAAATACTGTTATCTGTACTTATGGCAGAGGTTAATCTTCTGTTAGTCCAACCGAAAGTATAACCGTTAAGTGAGGTCATATTACCGTTTGCATCATAGCTCAAATCGGTTCTCTGATTTTGGCTGTTATAGGTATAGTTTTGGATGGTAAGAGGTGTACCTAAAGTGCCTGTAGTATAGATATAGGTTTTTACAGAGGTAATGTTTCCTACATAATCGTAATCATAAGTAACGGTTTTGTTTATTAGTGCATCATCAACACGAACAAGCTCGTTTGAAGAATTGTAGGTAAAGGTCTGCTGTAAGCTGCCGTTTAGAGATATTGTGGTAATATTTCCGTCCGAATCGTAGGTATAGGAATAGTTCTTATTGTTTTCACCGTTTTGGAACTTATACTCTGCAACCTCACCAAAGCTGTTAAGGTTATAGGTAACAGTTATTCCATTAGAACCGGATATAACGGTCTGATTTGTAGAATAAGTGAAATCTCTAACAAGACCATTTGAATATGTTTCCTTTTTAGCTCTGCCGTCCTCGTCAAAGGTGAAAACTGTGCTGTCAGGTTTCGTAGTAGAGGTTAAATTGCCATCAGCATCATAAGTATTAGTTGTAACCTCGCCGTACTGATTTGTATAGGTTAAAATATTACCGTTATCATCATAGGTATAGCGATCACCAACGTTTGTATTTGCATAGGTATCAACGGGAGTTTCGGCAGATAAATTTAAATTATCATCCTCTGCATTATACTGATTGGGATAGATAACCTGTAATAAGTTATCGCCGCCGTTATATACAAAGCGTGTGGTTTCGTTGCCTGAAACGGATTTTACAAGGTTTCCGTTGCTGTCATAGGTGTTTACGGTTTGTTTGCCAAAAGAATCAATATAAGTTAAAACGTTACCGTCTTCATCATATGTAACTCTTTCGCCAACAGTATTATCAGTATATTCGTTTACATCGTTAGATACATCTAAATTATCATTTTCCGCATTATATTGATGGGGATAAACGGTTTGAATTAGATTTCCGTCTGCATCATAGACATATCTTGTTGTAAGACCGTTTGCTGTTGTATTTGGGTTTTCATACGTAACAGTTTTAACAAGTCTGTTTTCGCTGTCATAAGTATTAACGGTTTTATTATTAGCTTTGTTAATATACGTTAAAACGTTATCGTTTGTATCATAAGTATATCTTTCGCCAACGTTGCTATTGTTATATACGTTAGTATGGCAAATACCGTTACTATTGGGATTTAAACCGTCATCAGATACGTTATATTGGTTATCGCATATTTTTTGAATTACTCTGTTTTTATCATCATAAACTATGCGGTTTACACGTGTAACCGTTCCTACGCTCTGAGTTTCCTTTATTACGTTTCCGTATAAATCATAAACGTATGAACTAGTTAATCCCTCTTCTGTTTGTGTAAGCACCTGACCGATTATATTATAGTTGAAATATACGTTGGTTTCAATATCGTTTTCAACCGTTTTTATATTTGTAATATAGTTATTGGTATCATAAGTATATTCGGTAATTTTACCGTCTTCAGTATCGGATACAACCAATCCTTTAGAATTATAGGTATAAGTAGCTGATTCTGTAACTTCTCCGTTTACTTGTTTTGTTACCGTAAGAACGTTACCGTTACTATCGTATGTATAAATATATTTTTCATCATCTGTAAGACTGGTAAGAAGATTCCCGTTATTATCATACGTATTCTTTTCGGTCTTCGTTTCTTCGTCAGTAACCGTTTTTACTTCCAGCACGTTTCCATCAGCATCAAGAATATATGACGTTTTTTCTACGTCTTCTACGATACTTTCAATAACGTCGCCGTAAGAATTAAGAAAACTGTTTTCTGTTTTTCCTTCGTCATTTATAGCTACCGACAAAAAATTATATCTGTTATACACGTAACATTCTGTAACGCTTCCATCCTCAGACACAGAAATACTGTTCAATGATGGATTATATGAATAGTTTACGGTATTTCCGTCACTGTCGGTTACAGAGGTAACGACACCGTTTTCATCATAATTTACCTGAGTTAAAATATTATCGAAAGCATCATATACGGTTCTCAACCTATCGGCAACCGTATATCCGTACTTTTGAGTAATGCTACCCATAACGCCCGTTACAGATACGAGTCTATTGTAAGAATCATAGGAATAATTTACGTTTCTTCCCGCCGGATCGGTTATTTTAGAAAGATAACCATTAGAATTATACGTATATAAATATTCTCTGCCTACACTATCGGTCACCTTTTGAATTTTACCGTTACTGTTTACTTCAATAATTACTGCATTGTTATTTCTGTCTGTTATTTTTGTTAAGTAACCGTTTGAATTAAACGTATATTTAAGGTCGTCTTCGCCGGTATATTCATAGCCGGAATTAATTGCAATTAAACTCGAACGGCTATATTCGCAGTTGTATTCATTATTTGAATACTCAAACACAACGGGAGTCTGACCGTAAATACTTACTATTTTAGAAGTTCCTTCATAAGTTAAACAACTGCCTTCAAAAGAGGCTGTCCAACCTTTGCCTAAAATACCGATATTGGTATTGCAGGAATCGTAGTATCTGCTAAAGGTAAGGTCAATATCATTGGAAGAAACAGATAAATCGCTAAATTCTTCGGTGTAACCGTAAATTTTATAATCTGCTTTATTTTCGCTAAGCCAGTTAAAACGCGAAGAAAAAGCAAACTGTCGGTTTTGTTTTACGCTGGCTATTCCTGCCGCGCAAAGTTTCAATACAGACAAATCAACAGCATTAACAATACTGTCAGCATTTGCATCGGCAGCTATTTCTTCATCAATCGGAATTCCTGTCAAACATTTTTTGATTTGAGAGATATCCAAAGTATCTATATGACCGTCGCAGTTTAAATCGCCGTAAAGCCTTACCTTATAAGCTTCTAAAGCTACACCGTCGTTTTTAATAACAATAGTAGAACTGTTAGTCACGTAACCGTTGCTACTAATTTGAAAGCCCTCTTTATCATATACTTCTAACGCTTCAAAATCCGAAAGAGAAGTATTTGAAATCAAATCACTAACTTTTGTTTCGGGAGATATTTCATCAATAGTGATACAAATTGTATTTGATAAATCCGGTATAGAGGGTTCCGGTTCTTCAGCCAAAGCAACAGGCGAAAATAGAGTAACGACAAGCGCTGTTGTTAAAGTTAATGCAATAGTTGCAAGTAACTTTTTATATCTTTTAAACATAGTCTGTCCCCTTTAAAACTCTTTAATTTTTACTACACCGTCACTGTAGAACTGGTTGCAGAAATCGTCTCACTGGACGAGCCTGCATAAACAGTAGCTTCAACTTTAACCCTGTATTTACCGCTATCAACGGGTCCGTAATGGTAACTTGTTGAAAGTCTGGTGTTGTTAACTTCGTCTGTCCAAGATGTTATATCATTCCACTTCAATAAACCCTTTTGCTGTAGAGTGATTTTTACTTTAATTTTTGTAACATTAGTGTTACCGGTAATCACTACCGAACATCTGGCTTGTGCATTTGTAATAGAAAGTGTAGGGGTAACTGAAACAGTATAGTCATACCTAGGTTGAACTGCGCTTTCTGCATATGTGCTTATATTGAACGTAAGTAACATAAGCACCGCCATTACCAAACTAAAAATTCTTTTTTTCATAAAACCACGTCCTTTAAAATATTAGAAGTTTTTATCTTCTCTATATATAACGAAGCAGAGTATGCATTTTGTGACACAAAAATTTAAAAACGGAAGTTTTCACAAAAGAAAACTTCCGTTTTAGTGCATTTTGAATAAAAACTGGTTTTATTTAATTTTTCCGTAAAGGGGAAGTGCTTCAGAGTCTTTTTTAGGTTCTCTGTTTTCTACGGGAGCGCTTGCTTTTTTAGGAGCGCGGGGAGTAGCGTTATCGGGAGTGATAACAATATGTCTTCTATCACCTTCGCCTACCGAGTGGGAAGAAACACCGTCAATTTCCTGAATGGCGGTATGAATGATACGTCTTTCATAGGGATTCATAGGTTCTAAAGAACGGTTTCTGCCGCTTTTAAGCGCCTGATTTGCCATTCTGTGTGCAAGAGAAATAAGAGTCTTTTCTCTTCTTTCTCTATAGTTTCCAATATCAATTGAAACCTTGAAATAACCGCTGCCGTTATTTGCGGCAAGGGAAGCAAGATACTGAAGCGCGTCAAGAGTTTCACCTCTATGACCGATAACTACGCCAAGACCTTCGCCTTCAAGAATAACAGTAGCGCCACCGTCAAAAGGAACAACCTTAACGTTAATATCGGTGCAACCAAGACCTAGTAGCACACCTTTGATATATTCAACTGCTTTTGCAGCCTGAGAATCAGCAGGGAGAAGCGCTGCATCAATTGCATCTGCTTTTTCTACGGGTGCAGGTGCTGCTTTTTCTTTCTTTTCAGCCTTTACTTTAGCCTTGTTTTCCTTAGGTTCCTTATTTTCTTTTACAGGTTCATTTTTCTTAACCTGTTTTTTAGGAGCCTTTTTAGGAGCAGGGTCGTCAATTTCAATGTATGCTTTTACTTTTGCGGGAGTCCCGCCGAAAATACCCAAAACCTTCTTCTTAGGCATATCAATAACTTCAAATTGTACGTCGTCGTCAAGTCCTGCATTAAGTTCGTTAATGGCGGCTTCTTTGGCGTCTTCTATAGTTGCGGCAATGCCGATTGCTTCTTTAATCACGTCAAGTTCCTCCTAAAATTATTTAGATACCTTTGATGAGGCATATTTCTTTTCTTCGGCACCGCGTTTTGTGATTAAGGTTGCCTGTTCTTTTGCAACAAGTTTTGCGGGGCTGAAGAAATGGTTTATAAACATTTGAATAAATGCGCCAATAAGACTGGAGCATGCCCAGTAAAAGCCAAGACCGCAAGGTGCGTTAAAGGCTATCCATAACGAGAAAATAGGCATCATAAGCATCATACCCATCATACTGGGCGCATCAGGGTTGGCTTTTTTCTGATGAAGGCTTGAATAAATACCGGAGAACATTGCTGCAGCAAAAGAAAGGAAAGGAATTATCCAAAGTTTAAAGTCAACGTCTGCCTTAGAAAAGTTAAGGGTAAACTGAGGCTTTTGGGTAAGGTTAATTCCAAGGAAATTAAAATCGAGATTTTTAATAGCATCAAAAATATTGCCTGAACCGGTAGCATAAGCCTGTTCAATAACGAAAAGTTCGCTATAGGTGGTTCTCTTGCTTACAATCTCTGCGGGGAGCGCTTTTATAGCGGCATCAATAGACTGAGCGTCAAGAGAAGTAAAGTAGGTAAGGGGAGAAAGTACAAGATAATATACGCTCATAACGAGAACAAGACGTAAAATCATGGGAAGGCAACCGCCACCCATAGAAATGTTATTATCCTGATAGAGTTTCTGCATACCCTGATTATATTTTTGCTTGTCATCGCCGCATTTCTTTTTTAGTTCATCAAGTTTCGGCTTGATTTTGAACTGACCTACGGCTGATTTTTGACCCTTAATAGTAAGGGGAATAAGAATAACATTGAGTGCTAAAGTGAAAAGAAAAATAGATAGCGCGTAATTTCCGTTGGTGATATCGAGGAAGAACTTAAGAACGGGCGCAAATATCCATTTGTTAATAAAACCGAAAACGGCGTTCATATTTATACACCATCCTGACAGAAGGATTATTTTTTTCGTCTGGGGCAGACCTTTGTCTGCTTAGGGGGCACGGGGTCAAACCCACCTTTGCAAAAAGGATTGCAGCGAAGTATTCGCCAAATGCTGAAAAGCGATCCTTTAAATGCGCCGTGAATCTCTAAAGCCTCAATAGTGTAGGCAGAACAGGTAGGATAAAAACGGCAACAAGGGGTTTTCTTTACGGGTGAGAGGTTCTTTTGGTAAAAGCGAACTGCTTTAATCAGAAGTTTCTTCATTATTATCATTCCAAATGCCGAATTCTTTTAACTGGTTTTTTAAAACTTCGCTTACGAGTGTGCTTTTAACAGATAGAATACGGCTTCGAGCAACAAAAACAAAATCATATCCCGGCGTAATGTGTGCCAGATTTTCGCGCAGAGCGGCGACGATAAGACGCCTTGCGCGGTTACGACAAACGGCATTACCCAGTTTTTTACCAACTGTAATGCCAACGTTTATTTCACCGTTACGGTTTTTTAAGGAGTAGGTAACAAGATAAGGGGAAACCTGACTTTTTCCCCTACCGTACAAGCGGCGAAAATCTTTATTAAGTTTAAAAGTATTATAAAGCATACTAAACACCCTATAAAATTAAAAGCCACAGAAATGTGGCCTTTAGCCAAAGCATTTAAACCTGAATCGGATTTTGAAACAAGTTCTGCTATGGTTTTGTTAAAATTTTTGTAAATTTTAGTATGTGAGCTGCTTTCTGCCCTTTGCTCTGCGGCGGGCAAGTACCTTACGACCATTGGCAGTTGCCATTCTCTTTAAAAAGCCGTGCTCTTTTTTACGATGAAGCTTTTTAGGCTGATAAGTTCTTTTCATTTACGATTCCCTCCTAACTTGGAATTCAAAACATTATGCTACATAGTACATAGCCTATCACTCTAAGATTATAGTCTAAAGTTTATAAAAAGTCAATAAAAATTTTTAAAAACAAAGCCTTCCCTGCCGACGAAAAGGGAAGGCTTTTGATATTTTAATCTTTAGAAAACAAAAAATTTAAGGCTTTTGTTTTTATAAGAAGCAATACTCCCAAAGGCGTTGTAATTATTTCGGGAAGCATATAGGTAGCGTTATATGTTATAGAATACCATATAGCGCCCCAGGTACTTACGATTTCGCGCCATACCGTAACACCCGTAATAAAGTGACAAACAAAACGTAGTAAGCAACAAAGAATAACACCAAGTACCGCCGCTAATACTCTATTTTTTATTACGTTTTTGAATATTCCGCTTAATCCCAAAACACCATAGGCTACAATGTAGTCAAACAACGCGATTGCTAAAACTGCAAATAGTCCCGTTGCATAGGAGAAGTTTCCAAAGCCGAAAAACATTTGAATTATACCGTAAACAAGGTTGGCGCAAACACCCCATTTAACACCGAACAAAATACCTATTAAACATACGGGCACCATTGAAAGAATGGTAACGCTTCCGCCAAATGGCAGAGAAATGCTTGGTATAAGTTCGCTTAGTATTGTCGATAGGGCGATAAAAATTGATGAAACGGCTAGTTTTTTTAGATTTGATTTCATATTTACTCTTCTTTCGATTTTTATTTTGAAAATAAAAATCGTCCCGCATATATTAAATGCGGGACGCAACAAATTGGCGTATTATCCTACGTCGGCATTATCCGCATCAGGTTATGGGTCGAAACAATAACGGTTTCCTCTCAGCCTGAGTAATCAAGCTCCCCTTTTTTATTTTCACTCATATTATACTGCTACTCTTTGTTGTTGTCAACACTATTTTCTTGATTTTCGTCAAATAGGTTGGTGTCTATTTTAAAGCCCGAATTATATTTATTAAGGTCTATTTCTTCAAAATCCATAACCTTATCAGGCATTTTGTCAAGCAGACTTACTTCCTTTTCATTTTCTTCTTTAAGCGCTATTTGGTATTCTTCTTCACTCCACTTTTCTATAAGAATGTCGCCTTCAGGATAACATTCTGCACAGGGTTTAGAACGTTTATATAAAATGGAAATTATTAAGTAAATGATAAAGATAGCAACAAAACTTGCAGAAACAAAAAGTCCTATATATAAATAAGGTGTTGTGTAACTAAAACGTATTTCGCTAACTCCGGCAGGAACTTTTACTGCCATAAAACCAATGTTGGCTTTTACTATTTCTGCCTTTTCGCCGTTTACGGTAGCAGTCCAGCCTTTGTCATATGGAACCGAGAAAAACACAAGATTTTCTTGTTCGCGTTCTACTACTGCATTAAAGCCTTTTTTTGTTATTTCAAAGGAAACGGCAGAGGAGTCTGCAAGGTGTAATGCATCTTTGTAAAGTTCGTCTTCGCTCATAGAAAGGGAAAGAACGTATTCTTCCGGAATAACAGGGTCTGATTCAATAAAGTCGGATTCGGTATATTCCGGTCCCAGTTCGTCACCGCTTGTTATAAGGTCGGGAAGCAGACTTTCGTCGTTTTCGATTTCTTCTTCAATAATCCAGTCGTCCTCAGGGTCAACGTAATTTTCGCTGTATTCTGAGTAGGATTGCATTAAGTCGCCGTATTTTAGTGCGTCTTCGTCGCTAAGCACTATTGCTTTAAGCATAACGTCGGCGCGCGCATCGTCGCTGTAATAGGCTTCGCATTGCGCTTTTGTTATATAGTAATCGTAAGAAAAACCGTATGGTATATACGCTTTGTTTTCATATATATAATAACCGCTTTGCGTATCTACGTATTTATAATTAGGCATAACGGTATATCCGTCGTCACCAATAAAGCTGTCTCCGCTTTCGCGGTTAAATAAATATTTTACCGATAAAAGACTGCGAATAGAGAAATACTCGCGTGCAGGTCTGCTGGCAACGTCTCTTTTAACACCTATAAAATCATAATAGTCCATAATTGAGGTTGAAACTACCGAATGAAAAGCGTTAATTGACGAATATCCCAAATACATTGCGGTGTTGTCTACACAGTCAAAAGTATCAATACGGAAGTTATCATTATCCTGTAACGAAACTTCGCCTTCAATAAGACTGTCAATCATTACACTTTCTTTATCAAAAGAATGTGACGAACCTTGATAAAGATATACGCATCCGTATACAACTATCACAATGCTTAAAAGTCCCGTAGTCAGCCTTTTGAACAGTATTTTTTTATCAATATCGCGAAGCATAATTAAAAGTCGGCAAATAAGAAGAGATATTGCGGCAATTGCTACGGCAATAAGGAAGCGGAAAACGTAATAGTTGTTTTGGCCCGCATTGGTATAAAGGCCTATAACTATTTTATCGTCGGTTTTTTGTGGGAATAAACCTATAACGATTGCTATAATTGCCGTAATAATTGCGGTTTTATTAAAACCTTTTTTCCAGTCGATTTCGGTATCTTCTAACGTGATGGCAGTAGCAAGCGCCATAATTAGAATAGGCATATAAAACCAACGCGCATAATAGGAATCGTTAAAGGCATAAAAGGCACTGTTTAGTATTGGAACCAAAGCCATAACCGTACAGGTGATTATAATGCGTTTTATCCAATGCTTTGGTTTTGAACTACAAAAACCCAATACGGCGGTCATACTAAATAGGGGAAGCCATCCGCCCAGAGAAGACCATTTTACGTTTGCTCCGGGGAAGAATACCGGACGCGCCGGAATGTCGGGAGGGAAGAAGAAACATTCTATAATATTAAGATATATTTGTTCCTTTCCGTACATAATACCGCCCCAACCTATAAGAATATCGGTTACGCGGTTGTTAGAGGTAATCATCATTAGACTTGGTAAAAGCATAAACAATGCTAAACCAACGCCCAGTATTGCCTCAAATAAAAGTACCATAAAGCGTGAAAAACGGAATTTGTACGCCTTTGAAATGGTTCTTATAAACCAGTAAATAATGGTGAAAACTGCCATACCAAAAAAGAAAAAGTAGTTTGTAACTGCGCATAACGCAACGGTTAAGGCAAAAACACCGCGCTTGTTTTCGGTAATAAGAAGTTCAAGTGAAAGGAGTAATAACGGAAAAACTATTATAGCCTCGTGAAAATGGTTGAAAAAAATGTTATAAATCGAAAAACCCGAAAAAGCGTAAAGAAGCGCGCCGATTTGCGCTGCAAAAGGAGTTCGAGTAAAACGTCTTATGAAAAGATAACCCGTAAAGGCGGCGCAAGCAAATTTTAATATTAAAAGCGGTCCCATTAAATAGGGAAGAAAATTATTTGGAAAAGGAATAGTAAGCCAAAAAAACGGACTGCCTAAAGTGTAAAAACTATATGCAGGAATAAAGGGAGAACCTAAATCGGTTTGCCAGTTCCAACCAAAGTTTCCGTTTCTAACGGCATCGTGGCATAACTGATAAAAAGGAATTTGCTGAACGTTAAAATCTCCGTAAAAAATAAAATAACCGTGACCCGACACAATGTACGGAATAAAAAACGCCGTGGCAATAAAAAGCGCCCAAATAAATGTAGAAAATCCCAGTTCTTTCTTTTTTGCAAGTGTGTGACGCTTAGCATAAGAAAAAGTCATTTTGCTTACTATCCTTTCTATCTGTTCTCTTGATTATTATAACAAAGTCTGCTATAATATTCAATGCTAAACTAATAATTAAGGAAGAATAATAAATGAAAAGTAATTATTATGCCGTACTTTCTAGAATGAAGAATATTTACCGTTGGGGACTTATGAGAAATACAAGACGCGAAAGCCTTAGTGAACACTCTTTTGAAGTCGCCCTTGTTGCTCACGCTCTTGCGGTTATAAATAATGAAAGACTTGGTGGAAATATTGACCCTAACCTTTGCGCAACTGCAGCCCTTTTTCACGATACAAGCGAAATTTTAACGGGTGATATGCCTACTCCTGTAAAATATCACAACCCCGAAATAAGAGATGCTTATAAAAAGGTTGAAAAAATTGCCGAAAATAAACTTATAGATATGCTTCCCGACGATATGAAACCAACCTTTTCTGCTCTTTACGAGCCTGACGATTATGTTTCAAAAATTATAAAAGCGGCAGATAGAATTTCTGCGCTTATCAAATGTATTGAAGAAACCGAAATGGGTAACAAAGAATTTAAAGAGGCTAAAAGGTCTATAGAAAAATCTGTAAAAGAACTAGGTTTAAAAGAGGCAAATATTTTCCTTGATGAATTTATTGACGGTTTCTCGTTAACCTTAGATGAACAAAATAAAATTTAAGGTATAAAACCGTATTTTTTATATATAATAAAGTAAGGCAGACTTAAATTGAAATTTAAATTATTCTTAAATTTTCAAAAAAGACTTGCAATATTAAAAATATGTGTTATAATAGATAGGCAAACAAAACTTGCACATATATCGCGGGATGGAGCAGTTGGTAGCTCGTCGGGTGAGGTCGCGAGCGCGTCCGGTGGACGAAGTAGCGAGCGAAACGAAGCGCCGCGGTCAAAGTTTATAGGCTTTAGCCGCAGTAAACTTTGGGCACCGCAAGAGGGCAAGCAAATGCAAGGCATTTGTGAGAATGAGCCCCCGAGCGTGTCTATATAAAGGAAGCCTAACCTTAAATAAGGCAAACTATATATCGCGGGATGGAGCAGTTGGTAGCTCGTCGGGCTCATAACCCGAAGGTCGTTGGTTCAAGTCCTTCTCCCGCAACCAAAAAGACTTTGCTTTTTAGCAGAGTCTTTTCTTTTTTTAAAGATACGACCGTCGGGTTATGAGAACGAAGGGCGAATAAGTCGAGGTGACGTCGCGACCGCACCCAGTGGGTGATGAAGGGAGCGTAAGGAAGCGCCGCGGTCAAAAGTTGCCAGTGATACCTAAGCGGATAGCAACTTTTGGGCACCGCAAGAGGTCAAGCAAACGAAGTTTGCGCGATAATTGGTTCAAGGTCTCGGCTTTTCAATGTGAAACTGGGTAGATATCTTATGCGCAAAATGGCTTTCGGGGAGTAATTGAACTAAATACAAAGGCAATAATAGGTGAAAAAATACGGTTTTTATGATATAATTAGTTCAACAAATAAGAAATTGACTAATAGTTTGCTGAATATCGGATGCAGATAGCAGGGCATTAAGCTCCTGTTATCTGTTTATAAACGCTTTGAGTTCTCAAATAAAAAACTTAAAAGTATTTGTAAGATTTCCGATTTTCAATAGTCTTATAGGTGAAGGAGGTGATAGGGAATGGAGTTCGAGCAGATTTACACTACTTATTTCCGTGATGTTTATCTATATATCCGTAGATTGTCTAATAGTGAGCATATAGCCGAAGAAATCACAAGTGAAACTTTTTTCAAGGCTATGAAATCAATTGATAGTTTCCGTGGGGATTGTAATATTCGTGTTTGGCTGTGTCAGATTGCCAAAAACTGCTATTATTCATATATAAAAAAGGCAGACCGAACAGAATGTATTGACAATGTAGAGATTGCAGAACAAGGTGCATCTTTTGAGGAACGATTATTTCGGCATGATACTGCAATGCAGATACAAAAAATTCTCCACGATGTACCAGAACCATACAAAGAGGTCTTTATGTGGAGAGTATATGCAGAATTGAGTTTTAAGCATATAGGACAAATATTTGGTAAATCTGAAAATTGGGCTTGTGTTGCCTATCACCGAGCACGAAATAAGATTAAAGAAAAATTGGAGGTTTATTAACATGAAAAATGAATGCAATATTGTTCGAGATATTCTACCTTTGTATGTTGAAGATATGGTCAGCGAAGAAACTGCAAAGTTCGTGAAAGAACATCTTGCGGAATGCAAAAATTGCAGAGAAGACTATGAAGCCATGAAATCAACGGATGGCTTTGTAGAGAATAAAAGTGATAATTCGGAGGACATCAAAATAGCAAGCAGTTTGAAGAATATCAAAAGCAAAATCAACAAAAAAATCAGAAATATAGTATTATGTGCTGTTGCTGCGGTATTGGTTGTAATCGTTGGGGTTAATCTTATGTTCAATGTTGCAATTAAGAATGTTTCCCCTGAGGATATCTCTATTTCTGCTGATGTGTATTCATTAGCTAAACTTATTGAGAATCCCGTTGATAACGATAACTCTAAAGCAATCGAAGTAAAAATCCCCCAACTCGGAACGATGGAACTGACGGAAGATACAATTAAAAAATGCGAGTATGTAACTGTGATTTCTGTGGGTTCGGAATATTTCATAAGAGCTATAAAGAGCGAAGTAAAAGACAACGCACTTTACATCAATGCTTTAAATACCACGCTTCTTAACAATAAAGCCCAAAATTATCAAAAGCGGTTTTCTTATGTTGAATTGCAGGAAATAAATAAAATTATATTTGTTGATGGCAATGGTTTGGAAACGGTGTTATGGAGTAAATAAATTCCAATTTAATAAGTGGTTTTAACACTGATATATAAATCGGTGCGACATGCCAAAAAGACTTTGCTTTTCGGGAGTTGTTCTTAGGGACAAATAGGTTTTTCAGATAAATTTGTACGCTTTCTTGTTTTGAAAACTTGTAAGACACAAAGTATTACTGCGTTTTCGCAACTTCAAAATCGAAACAAATTTATTCTTACAAAACTGCT